>JAJVHU010000027.1 GCA_022072505.1 Phycisphaerae bacterium | reverse complement strand
CGCGCGATTTCCGGGGGATCGAGTAAGCTTCGCCCGCGAGATGAACGAAGGCGCATCGGTTCCGACGACGGTCTACGTAAGAAGGCTCAAGCGCGCCGTCGATGTGGCGGTCGCTGGCCTGCTCGTGCTTGTCGGCGCCCCGCTGCTGCTGGCGTGCGCGGTTCTGATCCGGCTTACGAGCCGCGGCCCCGCGTTGTTCGTGCAGGAGCGCGCGGGGCGCGACGGTCGGACTTTCCGGCTTTTCAAGTTCCGCACGATGCGCGCCGATCGTCGTCCGGACGCGAAGGAACTCGTCCCGCTGGAGCACCCCGACATCACGCCGGTCGGGCGGGTTCTGCGGCGGTTCAAGCTCGACGAACTTCCGCAATTGTTCAACGTTCTGCTCGGCGACATGTCGATCGTCGGTCCGCGTCCGACGCTGCCCGATCAAGCCGCGAGGTACACCATCTTTCAGCGCCAGCGCCTGCTGGTGAGGCCGGGGCTGACGGGCCTGGCCCAGATTTACAGCAGCGCCTCGCGGCCGTGGAACGAGCGGATCCTTTATGATGTGGCGTACGTCCGGCGGTGTTCGTTGCGGCTGGATCTGCGCATCCTGCTGCGAACGCCGCTGACGATGCTGCTGGGCGAGGAGCGGACGGCTCGATCGTTCGGGGCGTCGCCCTTTGCGAAATACGTCACGCCGCCGCCGCCGGAGGAGTCTCCCGACCCGGTCCACGGTTGACGCGCCGGTTCTCGCGCCGGCCGCGGTCCGGCCCGCTGCAACGGCGAGAGATCGAGGATAAGATCAACGCGGAACAGGGACGGGCGGGGGAGGGCCGATGACACAGGGGCGCACGCGGATCACGATCATCACGACCGGCGGCACGATCGAGAAGACGTATGACGAAGCCGGTGGGGCGCTGCTGAACCGGTCATCGAACGTGCCGGCGCTGGTGGCGATGCTGCGTCTGCCGGATTTGCGCATTACCTACGATCATCTCTTCTCGAAGGACTCGCTGCACATGACCGACGAGGACCGGGAGCATGTCCTGGGGGCGGTGCGGCGTCATGTATCCGGCTCCGACGCGATCATGATCGTCCACGGCACGGACACGCTGACCGTTACGGGCGAACTCCTGTTCCGGGAGCTTCCGGACCTGCGCGTGCCGGTCGTCCTGACGGGCGCGATGAAGCCGCTCGAGATGCGCGACTCGGACTCGATCCAGAACGTGACGGAGACCCTGCTTGCCTGCCGCCTGCTGCCGCCCGGCGTGTACGCGGTGATGCACAACCGGGTGCTGGCGTTTCCCGGCGTCATCAAGGACCGCGCCAACCTGACGTTCAACCTCGCGGGCAGGAACGCCGCCACCAACTCGCACCCGACCTCGTGATGCACGACTTTCGACTCAAACTCGTTGCCGGTCCCCAGCACGTCGGGCGGACGTTTTCTCTCGATCCGGACCGATCCGTCACGATCGGACGCCGCTCGGAGTGTACGATCGGACTCGAGTCCGCCCGCGTCTCCCCGGTTCATGTCCGAATGCGGTCGGACGGCGCGTTGTGGCGGATCGAGGCCGGGCAGACCACGCTGGGTCACACGGCGTTGCTGCTCGTGAATGAGGAGCGCCGGACGGAGGCGGAGCTGTCGCCGAGCGACGAGTTTGACGTGGGGGGGCACCGCTTCCGACTCGAAGACGATCTGCCGACGGACCCCGATGTCGCGGCGCTGTCCGCCCTGCGGCTGAACGTGCGGCGCGGACCCGCGGCTCCCGAGAAGACCTTTACCGCGCTTGCGCCGACGAGCTTCATCCTTGGGCACAGCCGGACAGCGCTGTTCCTGCTGCCCGAGGTCAGCGCCTCGCGTCATCATTGCCGCATGCGCTGGACGAACGAGGGGTGGGTCGTCGAGGATCTGTCCAGCCGGAACGGGACGTTCGTCAACGGCGAGCGCGTGGCCCGCGCCCGGCTGGCGCCGCTCGATCATGTCCGCATCGGGCGGTACGATGTGCAGGTCGATCTCGTCGAAAACGACGACGAGAGTCGCTAAATAACTCCTCTTGAAAAGTAGACTGGCCCGCCCCCGGGATATCGGTGGTGACTAGCATGACAGCGCCATTTAGGCTCAAGTTTGAGAGGGGATCCGCCCGATGTTTCTGATGCATGCGGTTTTTGGGGCGCGCGCTCCTGAACAGTCGATCAGGAGACTCGGCAATGACTGCGGATCAGGTGCGATCGTCACGGCAGCGAGCGGGCCATCGGCGTGTTCGACGCCTGCGGCCATGCCAAGCAGGGTCGGATGACGCCGGGGGTGCGGCGGCAGGGGTGCGGCGGCAGGGGTGCGGCGAGACGGGGAAAGTGGACAACGGTGTCGTCGGTCAACATCTGTTGTATAGCGACAACCCTCCGACGAGTCCGTTTAACAGCGACAACGATCCGACGAATCCGTTCAACAGCGACAACCTTCCGACGAATCCGTTCAATGCCGTGCTGGCCAGCGATTTGTTTTTGCCCGAGGAATGGTCGAACGACCGGGCGCGGTGTCGCAAAGCCGGCATTCCGGACGACGTCGTGCATCGCCCCCAGTGGCGCATCGCACTGGATCAGTTGAAACGCGCTATGGGAAACGGCGTGTGGTTTTGGTTTGTGACGTTCGACGAAGACTATGACGCTGTTTCAAACCCGAGCCGCGCCCGTCAGGAAGCGTTCAGCAGGGAACAGGCAGCAGGGAACAGGCAACAGGCAATAGGGAACAGGCAATAGGGAACAGGCAATCGGGAACAAGCAGCAGGCAACAGGCAACAGGGAACAGGCAACGACCGCGACGCTCCCGCCCCCAAAGCCCCGCGTCGTCCGGCCGGGTGGCACGGCCGAGTGTCATTCGAGTGTCATTCGAGTGTCATTCGGGTGTCATTCGAGTGTCGTAGCCCCGGAAGGGGCGTCAGACAACAGCCCAGCACGCAACGCCGTGAACCAAACCGGCACACAATCAATGTTAACGCCTTATCCCACAACCCGTTACATATCGCTCGCGGTCGCGCATTTTCGGGCCGTTTGCGCGACCGCCGAGGCTCGACTTTCTCGGGAAATCCTGCGGATTCCGCGGTTGCTCCTGCCCGAATCCTTAACGCCCGAAGTCGTATTTCCGCGGAGGAACCCACAGTTTGTCCGCCCGGTTGCGCAGGCACGGGGGCGCAAAAACCCTCGGTTTTCCAAGCTCTTTGTGACACACGCGGGCATTTTTAGTTCACGGCGTTGGGTGGCACCCCGGCCGCGATTTGCGTCGGAGCGCGGCGTGGATCGGGGATCGGGGCCCTTCGTCCCTTTGTCCCTCATTTTGCCTTCCCGTCGTGAATTGTGAATCGGATGTGTCTGTAACGGCGGACCGGAAGGTTGGCGCTCCGCGGCAACGGTGAGCAGCCGGCGCGGCACGGCGAGATGAAGGCGTCGGGTTCCGGCGGATCTGGTCCGGCAGCACCGGTCGGTCGTCCGACCGGATTCAGCCCCGATCCCGGCGACGCGACTTTCATAAGCCCGCCTGAAGGATGCCGGTGCGGGCGTGTGAAAGCGACACGGAGAGGGGGGGATTCGAACCCCCGGTGCAGTTGCCCGCACACTGGTTTTCGAAACCAGCCCGATCAGCCGCTCCGGCACCTCTCCTTGAACGCCATCCCGGTCGGTCTCGCCGCGGACCGGGCGAGGGATTCTGCGATGTCCGGGCGGTGAAGTCAAGGCGGAGCGCCGTTCTCCGCGCCGGAGCGCCGTTCTCCGCGGACGCCGACCCGGGTCATGCAAGCCCGCGGCGCACCGCGGTGTAATCCACGGGGCGCTTCTCGTTGAACGCGGAAATCCCTTCGCGCGTCTCATGCGTCAGGTTGTTCAGCGCCAGCCAGTCCCGGGCGTGCCCGATCGTCATGCTCCACGAGAAGTCGCGCCAGAAGTTGAGTTGCTGCTTCGTGTACCGGATGCACCCCGGCAGCTTGTTGATCAGCTTCCCGCACATCGCGTCCACCGCCACATCCAGGCGCGAGCGCGGGACGACTTCGTTGACCAGCCCCCACTCCAGCGCCTTGGCCGCGGGAATCTCCTCGCACAGGAACAGGATCTCCCGCGCCCGGCGGTCGCCGACGATCATCGGCAGCCACTGCGTGGCGCCTCCTGCGGGCACGCTTCCGCGCGCCGTTCCGACCTGGCGGATGTAGACATCGTCCGCGGCCACCGCCAGGTCGCACGCCATGTTGAATTCGTTTCCGCCGCCGACGGTCATCCCGTTGAGGCGCGCCACGGTCGGCTTGCCGATGTTGCGAAGGCGGTCATGAGCGTCGATGAACGCGCCCATCCACTTCCAGTACGCCTGCGGTCGGCCGACGCACTGCTCCTGCTGCTCCTTCAGGTCCGCCCCGGTGCAGAACGCCTTGTCCCCCGCGCCGGTCAGGACGAGCACCGCGACCGTGTCGTCCAGCGCCGCGTCATGAAACGCCGCGGCCATCTCCGTCAGCGTCAGCCCGTCGAAGGCGTTGTACACCTCGGGGCGGTTGATCGTGACGGTGGCGCGACCGCGCTGCCGCGCGTGCTTTTCGTAAAGGATGCGCGCAAACCCCGACTCTTCTGCTGTTTTCCCGGAGAGATAAGCCATGATCATCCCTTGAAATCCGCAGGAAGGATCCCTGCGTAGAATAACGCAGCCTGAAGCCGCTCGACCGCACCCTGCGAGTCGAAAGGCGCCTGCGCAACCGCCCTTACCGTGCTCAAGTCTGCGAATTCACTTTGTCAACGGCATGATACCGACCGCCCGACCGCGAAACAGGTCCGCCGCAAGGAACGCCGGCACGCCTCTTGCTGAGACATTTCATCTGCACTTCCACCCCTGCGATGCGAGAAGGCGGCCTTCCATTGATGAAGCCTGTGCGGCCCGCCGGGGCCTGTCCAACCCGCGTAACCTGTGTCTTGCGCCGCAGCGCAGAGCGTTCTATCGCGCAAGCAAGCCCGCCGGCGTCGCGTGGACGCCGACAGTTTACTCAGAGTCTCAAGGTACGAAAGGAACAACCAACATGAGGAATTCAAAGAGGGCTGATGGGCGCTTTGCGCTAACCGGGTTGATCGCCGGGGGAATCCTCGCCGTCGCATGCCCAAGGGCGTTGGCGCAATTGACGGACATGACGCAAACGCCCAATCCTGCCCGTTCGGGCATCGCCAAGTCGCTCGAAGAGCAGATCGGCGCAGGCCGCGGCGACGTCATGACCCCGGACTCCTCGATCTTCCTGATCGAGCGCGACCCGTTCCGCTCCATCCGCCGCGGACGCCAGCTCTTCCAGCGCAAATTCACGCTTGCGCAGGGCAACGGTCCCCGCACGGGGGACGGTATCGGCGAGATCGCGATGGACCCGTCGATCGGCGCGGGACTGGCCGACAGTTGCGCCTCCTGCCACGGGCGCCCGCGCGGGGCCGCGGGGTTCGGAGGAGACGTGTACACGCGTCCGGACAGCCGCGACGCGCCGCACCTCTTCGGTTTGGGGCTGATCGAGATGTTGGGGGACGAAATCACCCAGGATCTGCGGCGCATCCGCCGCCAGGCCCTCGAGGAAGCCCGTGCCGAAGAGAGAACGATCACCCTGCCTCTGATCAGCAAAGGAATCGATTTCGGCTTCATCACCTCGGATGCGAAGGGATCGCTGGACACCTCGCGGGTGGTGGGCGTGGATCCGGATCTGCGGGTCAGGCCGTTTTTCCACGAGGGGAAGACCATCTCCATCCGGGAATTCGTGGTCGGCGCCTTGAACGCGGAGATGGGGCTGGAAGCGCCGGACCCGGACCTCGCAGCCGCAGCCGCCGGCGCCAACATCGTGACTCCTTCGGGCATGCGGCTGACCGGATCGGAGGATCGGATCGAAGCGCCGCCGGTCCAGAATGAGACCGACGATCCGGACGGCGACGGCGTGGTCAACGAAATCCCCACAGCCCTCGTGGACCACTTCGAGTTTTACCTGCTCAACTACTTCAAACCGGCGATTCATCGACAGAGCCGCACGGCCCGCAGCGGGCAGGAACTCTTCGCCGCCATCGGCTGCACGCAGTGCCACATCCCCGACCTGAAGATTGACCATGACCGACGCGTCGCGGACGTGGAGACGCGATACTCGCCGGACGAGCCGGGGTTTAATCGCCTCTTCGCCGTCGCCGAGCCGCGGTTCCTCGCCCAGGATGACGGCAGCGGGCTCCCGATGCTCAAGCGCCCCGAGGGCAAGCCCTTCGTGGTGAGGAACCTCTACGCGGACTTCAAGCGCCATGACCTGGGGCCCAACTTCCACGAGCGTCACTTTGACGGCGCCGTCACCACGATGTTCATGACGGAACCGCTCTGGGGCGTGGGCAGCACGCCGCCTTACGGTCATGACGGTCGAAGCGTCAACCTGAGCGAAGTGATCCTGCGGCACGGCGGCGAAGCGCAGCAGGCCCGCGACGCCTTCGCTCAGCTCAGCGCGGCGCGGCGCGCGTTGATCCTCGATTTCCTTAACTCGCTGGTCCTGTTTCCTCCGGACGACACGGCCAGCAATCTGAATCCCGGGGATCCCAGCACGCCGGGTTTCCCGCAGTTCGGGCACGGCAGCATCAAGCTTCCGGCGTTGTTCAACGACCCGACGGATCCGGAGTAAACGAGAAAATCAGCGGGGTTCCTGCTCTTTTTGCGAGGGGTTGAGCGGGCTCGTATTCCGCGTGTTTCTCGCCATCGACGCTTGACGGGCTCGAATCTTCCGGAGTTTTCTCCCCTGATTCCGGAGATTCGGGCCCTCTCACGGCGCCCCTCCGCCGGTAACGGCGGTCCTCGAAACCGCCGCAAGCTTTCGGCGCAGCGGACGCCGAAGACGGCGCGGCAGGCGGACCGACCGTCCCGTCCGTCGATCGGGTTGCGCCGCGCGGGGACATCATAACGCTTCACCGGCGCCGGCAACGTCCGCCCCCGTCCGAGCACGCGCCGCGACGGCCGTCTTGAAATCCGGCGCCGAACGTGGAATGATCTCCTCAGGGGTGCGCCGGGGTCGACGCCGTCCGACACCGCTGGATCCGCACCGCCTTTTTCGATGCCGAGCAAGCGCATACGACAGCGCATCGCGAAGGACGCCGCTCGACTCCTTTACGAGGGACAGGAGCAGGGGCTTGCCGAAGCGCGTCTCCGGGCGATGCGCGACAGCGGTTTTCCCGATCGCGTCACGCGGCGCAACGTGCCCCGCGCGAGGGAGATCCTCGATTGCGTCGACGCCCTCGCGCTTGAACGCGAAGGCGAAAACCGCCCCGCCAACCAGCGGGAGACGCATCTTTCCGCGCTGAAACTGCTCTGGCAACTCGCGCCGTTCGACCCGCGCCTGGTGAGCGCGGACGCCGGAGCCGGCTCCTCCGGCGCGGCAATTCTGCTGGATGTGACGTGCGACGATCCCGCGGGCGTCCGGCGGTTCCTCGACGCGCTCGGCGTCGCTTATGTCGCCGAAGACGCGCCTTCCGACGCCGAGCAGGGTTACCGCTTTCAGGGGCGCACGGCGCGGCAGTCGCAGTTGACGGTTCAACTCGCCGTCCACGTGACGCCCGTCGCCGGTCCGGCGGTCGTGCGGACGGGAGCGACCGTCGGCGAGTTCGAAGCCTTTGCCCGCCGCGCCTACCCCGATGCCGACCTCGAAGCCCTGCGCAACGGAGACGAAACCTGGGCCGACCCTTATGTCGTCTTCGCGCTTCTCCTTCAGCGGCTCGACGGCGTGAAGCAGAAGCCCGAGCATCACCCGGAAGGCGACGCTCTTTATCACAGCCTTCAGGCGTTCGATCTCGCCCGGGAGCAGTTCCCTTACGACGAGGAGTTTCTCCAGGCCGCACTGCTGCATGACGTCGGCAAGGGCATCGAGCCTGCACGGCACGTCGAATCCGCCGTCGAGGCGTTGCGCGGTCTGATCTCGCCCCGGACGGAATTTCTCATCCGGCATCACGCGGCCGCGAGGCGCCTGCGCGACGGCGCCCTCGGCGGACGACTTCGCGAGGAACTGCTCCGGAGTCCCTGGCGCGAGGATCTGGCGGCGCTGCTCGAGATTGATGACGCGGCGCGTCGTCCGGGCGTCGCCGCCCCCAGCGTGTCCGAAGCGGTTGACTACCTGCGGTCGCTCGCGGCGTGGTAGCGATGCGATCGGCGAGGAAGCGCTGCGGATTCCCGCCGCCGAGGGATCGCCGCTTTCACGGACTGGCGCCGCCGGGCGGGTTCTCCGGGGCGTCGAAGCGCTTGATCATCTCCCCCCACGCTTCGGGCAGACCCGCCGCCGAGATGCTGCGCAACTGGGCTTCGAGCGCATCCGCCGATGCCGGGGACACCCCCTCCGGCGAATCCAGGTACGCCAGAATGACCGCCGCCGTCCGGCTCGACGCGTCAGGCGAGCGCCGGATCAGCGTTTCCAGAAACGCGGCAAGACCGTCCGTCCGCTGGCCCTTCAGCCGGCACTCCACGACGTGCAGTCCGACGTCCACCGAGCGCGCCGCGTCCTCGGCGCTGAGCGAGTCGAACAACGCCTGCAAGGGATCGATCGCCTCGCTCCACCGCCCCTGCGCCATCAATGCCGCCCCAAGGCGTTCGCGCACGGCTGACAGGAATCCAGGTTCCGCCTGAGCGACCCGCGGCGGCGCCAGCAGCGACGCCAGGTACGCCGACTGCTGCGCCGGAACATCCGCCAGCCGGTCGATCCACCGAAGCTGCTCCGCGCCGGTTCGTGCATCGAGCATTGTTCGGACCGCCGTCCACGCCGCGTCCCGCACCGCCGCCTGCGCCTCGACGTCCGCCTTCAACCGCGGAAGCAGCGCCTCCAAGTCCGCATCCTCCGTCCCCAGTGTCCCCAGCGCCTCGCAAGCGGTTTGACGAACCTGGGCGTCCGCCGACGCCGTCAGGGCCCGCACCTGAGACAGCTTGCCGCGGCTTTTCACCTTCATCAGGCCGCGCAGCGCGGGCTTCAATACCGCGGGATCGGTCCGATCGACCGCCGCAAGAAACTCCGCCTCGAAATCGGGCGCGGCGATCGCCGCCATCGCCTCGATGATCGCCGCGTAG
The DNA here is from genome assembly GCA_022072505.1 of Phycisphaerae bacterium. Lineage (GTDB taxonomy): Bacteria > Planctomycetota > Phycisphaerae > UBA1845 > UBA1845 > JABWBH01. The sequence goes on along the minus strand of JAJVHU010000027.1, from coordinate 68,426 downwards.
GCCGCGCCGTTGCCGTTTCCGCCCAGCGCCGCCGCCCGCGTTTTTAACGCCTGCACACAGGCCGCGAGACGCTCCGCGTCCAGCGCCGACTCCCCGGACGCCACGTCCGCCAGCGCCCGCGCCCCCGCCAGCACCGACTCCGCCGGCGCGGCCGCGTTGCCGATCTCCGCCACCAGAACCGGAACCGCCGCCGGGTTCTTGAGCTGCCCCAGCACGCTCAGCGCCGCCTGCCGCACGGCGACGTCCGCCTCCCGGTCCAGCCGGTCGATCACCAGCCCCGCATCCTGCGGATCCTTGATCGCACCAACGATCTGAAGCACGCGGCGGCGAACCTCCGCCGACGGGTGATCCAAGTGCCGCCGGACGCCCGCACGGATCGCGTCCGGCGGCGCCCCCCCGCTTTCTCCGATCCGCCGCAGCACCAACTGCATCGCTCCGCCGCACACCGCCGGCGTCGTCTCCGACAACCACGTGATCAGCTTCGCATCCCGGTCTTTCTCCGGAAGCGCGAAGTACACGTCGCTTTGCAGATCCGCGATCCGCGCCGCCAGCGCGCTGCCTTGACGATCCAGCGCCGTCTGAAGCTCCGACCGCTGGCTTTCCAGCGATCCCACCCGCTGGCTCAGAAGATCCACCCGCTCCTGAAGCCACTCCTCCGTGGTCATCCCTTCCTTCGACTTCCACCAGTCCTTCCACGCCTGGCGCGTCGTCGGAGCGGGGGACCGGACCACCGGCGGAAGCGCGGCAAGGGCCCGACCGGACACGGCCGCCGACGGATCATCCAGCAGGCTGATCATCACCCCGGCCACCTGTCGATGATGAATGTGCCGCGCAAGCGCCTCCAGCGCGGCGAGCCGACGCGACTCCGGCGCCTGCGCATCCGACGCGGCCTTGATCAGGCGCGTGATCATCAGCGCCCTCGGCATCACCGCCAGCGCCGCCGCCGCCTTCCCTCGAAGCTCCGGATCCTCCGCCCCGATCAGCACCGCCAGCCGGTCCACCAGCTCCGCCGATCCCGGAACCGCCACCAGCGCGGGATTCTCACTTCCGGCCCGCGCGATCGCTTCGCACATCGCCCGCGGAACCTCCGCCGGCTCGGCGACGCCGAGCAGCCCGGTCGCCACGCGCAGCGCTTCCTCCGTCCCGACGCGCACCAGCAGCGCGCCCACCGTCACGCGCGTGCCGTATTCCGCCGAAGGTTCGACGATGCTCTTGCGGAAGTCCTCAAGCTGCGGGTTCGCCGGCGCGTCTCCCGACGCCGGAGGCGGAACCTGCGCGGAAGCCGGAGGCGGTTGAGGAACTGCCGCGCCTTCCTGGGCGTGCAACGATGATTGCGACCGGCTCCCGACAGCCGCCAGGACTGAACCGATCAGGATGTTTCGCGACAACGCTTTCACGCACGCCTCGGGTTCGTCATCTCTCCGCGCTTCCCGGTTCGGGCCTGACGACGTGCCTCGCGGTCGGGCGGCGCGCGGACCGCGACGCGTCTCGACTTTAACAGTTCCGCGCGGGCGCGTGCAACCGATCCCGCCCCGGTCAAACACCGGCTCAGGGTTCAGAATTGCCAGTCCGGCGGGAGTTCAAGCCCTTCCGCGCCGAAATCCCTGATCCAGCGTTCCGTATCCGGCGCCGAAGGCGGCCCGGGCTTCTCCTCTTTGTCGGACACGGGCGGTCGGCGGCGGTTAGACCGGCGCCGCGTCCCGCCGCCTTCCCCGGACGCCAGCAGCAGCGACGCAAACGTCTCGCATGACGTAACCCCCGCCCCGAGATCCCGCGCCCCTGCCTGCACCCCGCGGTCGCTCGACACCACGTCAACGCCGCGCCCCGCGCCGGAATTCCTGAGCATGTCGAGAATCACGTCATCCGCCGTCCGTCCCCCGCTGAAGGCGACCTTCACTCCGGACGACGCGAATTGTTGCGCCAACCCCCCCGTCGGCGGCGGACCGTCGAACACGATCGTCGCGTCCCGCCCCGATTTCGCGGAGTGAACCCCCACCAGCGTCGCCAGCGCCAGCCGACCGATCGGTTTCCCCATCGCGTAGGCGTGCATCAGGTGCAGCAGGTTGTTGCCGTCGATGATCAGTCGGACGTTCATGCGTCGCTCCGCCGCCGGCGCACGCGCGGAACCCCGACCCCGAGAACGTGTTCTTCCCGGGCTAGCCCGCCCGAGACGCCGCGCGCTTCCGCAGGTAGGCGTCGATGAAAACGTCGATGTCGCCGTCCAGCACGCTCTGGGAATCCCCGACCGTCACCCCGGTCCGCGCGTCCTTCACCCGCTGCTCAGGGTGCAAAAAGTAGCTTCGGATCGCGTTCCCCCACCCGATCTGCCCTTTCTCGCCGTAAATCTTCGCCAGCTCCGCGTCGCGCTTCGACTGCTCCAGCAGGTAAAGCCGCGACATCAGCATCTTCCGCGCGCTCGCCCGGTTCTTATGCTGCGATCGCTCGCCTTGACACTGCGCCACCAGCCCCGTCGGCAAGTGCGTCAGACGCACCGCCGACGCCGTCTTGTTGACGTGCTGCCCGCCCTTGCCCCCGGCCCGGTACGTGTCCTCGCGCACGTCCTTGTCCCAGTCCACCTCGATCTCGATGTCGTCGATCTCCGGCTGCACGTCCACCGACGCGAAGCTCGTCTCGCGCTTCCCCTGCGCCGAGAACGGCGAAATCCGCACCAGGCGATGCACCCCCGTCTCCGCCGACAACCGCCCGTAAGCGTAAGGCGCCTTCACCAGCAGGCTGCACGACTGAACCCCGGCCTCCTCGCCGTCTCGCATCGACAGCTCCTCGACCTCGTACTCGTTTTTCTCAAAATACCGCAGGTACATGCGCAGGAGCATCTGCGCCCAGTCACAGGCGTCCGCGCCCCCCGTCCCGGCCTGAATGTTGAAGTAGCAGTAACGCGCGTCGTTCTCGCCCGACAGGAGGTTCAGCAGCTCGATGCCGTCCATCTTGCGCATCAAATCCGCCGTCCCCTTCAGCAGCTCGACGCGCACCTCCTCGTCGTCGGATTCGCGCAGCAATTCCGCGATCGCGTCCAACTCCTCCAACCGCGCGGCCGCCGCGTCAACCGGCTCGATCACCGCCTTGAGCCGCTTCAGCTCCGCGACCGTCTCCTTCGCCGATTCCGGGTTGTCCCAGAACCCCGGCGCCGACATCCGGTCTTGAACGGACTTCAGTTGTTCCTGCTTTTTCGGCCAGTCAAAGAGAGTCCCGCAGCGCAATGATGCGTGCGGAAAGATCAGGCAGGGCTCGGACGGCTTCTTCGTAGGTCATGCCCCGCATTGTCGATCCGGCCCGCCGATCTGTCAACGCCGATGACCCCCGCGGCGCTGCGTCGGTCCGGGTCGCCCCAACTCGAACCAGGACGCAACCCCCTTCCGCTCGCTCATTTCCGTCGTCGAGGTTACGCTGGCGCCTCAGCCCCGCATGAATCGACCTTCACATGACGACTGAACGCCACGCCGCCGCACTCGCTGATCCTCGCCCCGCGGGCTTTGCGGAGTTGTCGCTGCACGATCTCGTCTTCGGATTCGCCCGCAACCGCCCTTTCCTCGGTCCGATCTCCTGGCGCGTCGGACCCGGGGAGTTCTGGGGCGTTCTCGGACCCAACGGCGCGGGGAAATCCACCCTGCTGAAACTGTGTTGCGGACTGCTGCGTCCCGTTTCAGGCGAGGTCGCCTTGAACGGCCGATCGATCCACGCCTGCCCCCCGAGGCGACGCGCCCGCCACATCACCTACCTTCCGCAGCGGCTTCCCCCCACCTACGAACTGACGGCGTTCGACGTGGTCCTGCTCGCGCGATATCCCTTCCGCGCCTTGAACTTCTTCGAGTCCGCGGAGGATGTCGAGGCGGCGAGGCTCGCGCTGGACCGCGCCGGCGCCGGAACGCTTCGCGGCCGCCGCATGTCGACGCTTTCCGGCGGCGAGGCGCAGCGCGTTCACCTGGCCGCCTGTCTCGCGCAGGACGCGCCGCTCCTGGTGCTCGACGAACCCACCGCGTCGCTGGACGTTCGCTGCCAGATCGACGTCCTGCGCGTCGTTCAGGATCGCGTCGCCGACGGGAGCGGCGCGGCCGTCGTCGCCCTTCACGACGTCAACCTCGCCCTCCGCCACTGCACGCACGCGCTGCTGCTCGTCGGAGGTCGGATCGCGGCGAGCGGCGTCCCCGGCGACGTGCTGGACCCCGAGAGGCTTCGCCGCGTGTTCGGCGTCCGGTTCGACCCGGTCAGGCGCGGCGACGGAACCATGACGGCGGTCGTCGTGCAGGCGGACGACGCACAGACATGCGCAAACACGGTTCAATCCGACTGAGACTGGTGATCGGCCTGCTGGCGATCGGCGCCCTTCTCGTGCTGAGTCCCGGCGTCGGCAGCGACCGCGCTTACGTCGGCTGGTGCGACGCCTGGCGCGCCGCCTTCGACGTTCCCCCGGACCCGCGGCATCTGCTCACGAAACCGCGCACCGACCTCAACGCCGACGGCCGCATCGACGACGCCGAGATCGCCCGCTACGTCCTGAACGCCCGCGTCATCGGTTTCGACCACCGCCTGGCGCGCAGCCTCCTGGCGCTCGTCGTCGGGGCGACGCTGGCGTCCTGCGGCGCGACTTTTCAGGTGCTCTTCCGCAATCCGCTGGCGACGCCTTACACGCTCGGGGTCGCCTCCGGCGGGGCCCTCGGCGCGATGCTCGCCCTGCGGTTCGGCATGTTGGAGCGCGTCGCGGGCATCCCCGTGATGACGCTTTGCGCGTTCCTCGGCGGACTCGCCGTGGTCGCGCTCGTGTTTGTCTTCGCCCGAAGGTCGCGCCGACTCACGTCCAACGAGTTGCTCCTGGCCGGCGTGACGCTGGGGATGTTCTGCTCCGCGATGATGCTTCTCGTCCAGTTCATGTCCGACGAGCGCCTCACCTTCGCCCTGGTGCGGTGGATGATGGGATCGCTCGACACCGTCACCAGCGCCCGCACGGCCGAGCTTCTGCCTTTTGTCGCGCCGGCGTGGCTGGCGCTGATCGCGTCGGCGCCCGCGTTGAATCAATACCGCCTCGGCGACGAACTCGCTCTGTCGCGCGGCGTGCGCGTCGTCCGGCTTCAGGTCATCTGCATCGTGGCATGCACCCTGGCGACGGCGGCCGTCGTGGCGCATTGCGGTCCGATCGGATTCGTCGGGCTGGTCGTGCCGCAGCTTGCCGGGCGGGTCTTCCGCTGGGATTGTCGCATCCTCCTGCCCGCCTCGCTGCTGGTCGGGGGAGGCTTTCTGATCGTGTGCGACTTTCTCGCGCAAAGCGCGATGGGCGCCGCCGCCGCGGTCACCGGGCGGCGCTTGTCCGGCACGATCCTTCCGATCGGCGTCGTGACGGCGCTGGTCGGCGTCCCGATGTTCCTGGTCGTTCTCGCTCGACGGACCGGACGGGATGCGGACCCGGATCGGTAACGCTCGCGAGCCGCGGGCTTCAGCCCGCGCGAACATCCGTCTCGTGGCGCGCCGAGGAACCGAGAATGACGATCCGGCGTCTCACGGACCGCGCCCGTCGCCGGCGGAGGAAAGCGGTATGACGTCGATCGCCACGCAGGTGAAATTGAGCGGATCGTCGCACAGAACGGTGAAAGCCGCCCCTGCCGCGCCGCGATCGGGCAGCGACGTGATGACCAGCGCGTCGCGGAAACCGGCGCGGGCGAGGCGATCGCACAACGCCCGCTCCTCTTCCGGGGAATCCACCAGGTAGATCCGCCGGTCCGTGAACACCGAGTGCAGATCCTGCGGCACATGCCAGTCCCGACAGAGGATCGCCTCCTGCGGACGCGAGAGAATCTCGGCGTTCAGCGCGGCGTTGAAGCGGCATCGGTGTCGCAGAAGGTTGACCGCGTACCCCTGAAGCGCCATCGACGCGACGATCGCAACCCCGACCGCCGCTCTCCCTGCCGCCGCCGCCGCGCTCGAATTCGAACGCCTCCCACCATCCAACGCTCCCCACGTCTGAGCGACCGCCGCCGCCCCCGCCGCCGAAAGCAGCGGGATGGCCGGCAGCATGAACCGGCACCCCCAGTGGACTCCGATCGTATTCTGCGGCGGGGACAGCAACACATATCCGGTGACGCAAAGCGCTGCCGCCGCGAGGATCATCCGTCGCATCCCACGGCTGGAGTCATCCGTCGCCGCGGGACTCGCCGCGGAGAGAGGATTTGCCGCCGCGAACGCCATCAGCAGGATCGGCGAGGCCGAAAACAACCCGTTGGACTCGAGCAAGTCGTGCAGCGGTCGCTCCCGCCACAACGACAACGCCGTCAACAACGCCCCCTGCGCCGCGGCGAGCCCCGCAACAACCTTCGGCGCAGTCCCGACGCGCCCGATCAACGCCCGCCCCCACATCCACAGCGCCGGGCCGCTCACAAGCAGAGACGTCAACAAGTCCGGATCCACGTTGATCAGCAGCCGCCGCGCGGCGGTCACGCGATCCTGCACATAAGCCGTCCACCCCTCGGCGAGCGGTCCGCCGCTGTCGAAATGAAACCCCAGCGGACGGTCCAGCGCCCACGCCTGAAACAAAAGCAACGGCGCCGCCCCCGCCGCGAAAACGACCACAAAAGCCCCCGACGGCAACAGCCCGCTCCCAACCCGTCCGATGCCTCCGCCGCCCCGCGCCACGCCTGCCCGGCCCTCGCCGCCTTCGCGCCGTGCCGCATCCGCAACAGGATCCCCGACCGGCAACGGCGCCGCCCCTCGCGCGAATCCCGCGCTGAAGAGGATCAACGCCGCAACGAGAGCGAACAACCCCGTCTCATCGCGGAAGTACGTCGCTCCAGCCGCCGCCAGCGCCGCCCCGAGCAAATACCGCGGCGACCCGTGCGTCACATAAGACGCGACCCCGAGCAGCGACCACGTGGTCAGGCACACCGCCGGCGTCATCTCCCAGAACGTCACCGAGTAAAACCACATCGGCGTCGCCAGCGCCGTGATGACCCACGCCGCGACCTGCGCCCGTCCGCGCTGACGCTCGTCACCTTCGGCACACATCCGCGCCAACCGCCCCACCGCCGGCAGCGTCAGCAGCCCCCCCAGCATCGGCCAGAAAAGCAGCCCGCGATCGCCGAACACCCGGTAAGGAAAGGTTGAAAGCAGCGCGAACACCGGCGAATACTGGGCATAAAGCCGCCCGTCCACGACGTACCCGAAAGGAGGCCGCACCGGCGCAAACTGACCGTCCGGATCCAGACCCCGCCCCGCCCAAGGCAGGTCATACCGGGCATACCCGGCCGCGATGACGCCCTGCACCTGAATCCGCTTCAGCCCGTTGTCGTTGATCCACGTCCCGCCGGGCGGCAGGCACACCGATGTGACGGCATACACGAGAACCGCCGACCCCGGGAGCAACAACCGTACCCAGGGTTTACCAGGGGGGTCGCCGCTCTCAACGGTGTGGTTCATCGCGGGTCGTTACGATATGTTGTCAAGCCCGGTATCACCAGATGCCCCCAGGGGATTGAAGCAGCATGACGCCGTCGCCGGTCATCCCGCGGCAAGATGCCCGGTCGAAGCCCTTCAAAGGGTGCGGCAGACTCATGAATAAACCGGTCAAGGGAAAAACCGTCGAACCCGCCGCCGCGCCCAGCGTACATATCAAAAGGCGCGGGGAGGCCGGTCGCGCGAGCGCCGGTCACGCCGCCCCCGGGTTGGGTGGCGCTCATCGCATTCAGGAGAGGAGCATTTCAATGTTCGAGGCAGGGCGGTTTTCATATCGGTGGTGTGCGGGGTTCGGACTGCTGATCGCGGCAGCGTCGCCCCTGCGGGCTTCGGAGGCGCCTTCGTTCTTCGTCACGGAGATGCCCACCGTCCTTCATCAGGAACACTTTCCAACCAGCCTGAATGACGCCGGGCATGTCGCCGGAAACGTGTTCGACGACGGCTACCGGAACGTCTCGGCGTTCTACTGGAGCCGGGAATCCGGGTACGTGCCGGTCACGCCCGGGTGGGACGGCGACAGTTTCGCCGCCGCGATCAACAACCGCGACGAAATCGTCGGCAAACTTGAAACCGAAGACGGATTGAAACGCGCCTTCCTGTGGCGCGACGGAACCTGGAGTGACCTCGAAGATATCGTCCCGCCGGGAAGCGGGTGGACGTTCCGCGAAGCACGCGACATCAATGATCTGGGGCACATCGTCGGGGAGGGCAGCCAGGGCGGCTTCCTGCTGATCCCCGGCGAGCCGTACTACGAGATCGTCGCCTTGCGGACGTTGCTCGGACGGTCGGTGTCGCCGCGGGCCATCAACAATCGCGGCTCGATCGTCGGTCGTTTTGTCGGCTACCCCGACGGTCTGTTTCTGTGGACGGGGGACACCCTTATCGCGCTCGGGACGCTCGGCGGCAACGGCGGCGAAGCGCTCGACGTCAACGAATCCAACCAGGTCGTCGGATACGCCCAGACCGAGCGCAACGAAAACTACGGACACGCCTTCCTCTGGGAGAACGGCGTCATGCATGATCTCGGAACCCTGGGGGGCGCCAGCAGCTACGCCTTCCGGATCAACAACGAGGGTCTGATCCAGGGCGGCGCCGAGAGCCTGCTGGCCTGGACCGGCGAAGCCTGCATCTGGGTCGACCGGCGGATTCACCGCCTCGCGGATCTCGTGCCTTGCAGCCCGGACGCCAAACTGAGTTTTGAGTGGGCGGGTCTGAACGACCTCGGCCAGATCGCAACGCAGGAATACGCGGGCGAATTCGATGCTCCGTGGTTGCTCACCCCAACCCGGAAAGCGGCTGTCGAGGCCGACGTGTCCGTATTCCGGGGTACGACGATCGAGCTGCGTGTCGCGACCCCCCTGCCGGAGAATTCGTTCGTCAGCGCCCGCATCGACGGCGGCGACTGCGTCCGAATCCCCCTCGACCGCCGTGGGAAAGGACGCCATCGGTGGTTGAATCAGGAAGGTCCGCACGAGGTCTGCGTTGAACAGCATCCGGACCTGTGCTTTGCCGTCGAGTGCGACCCGAGGCCGGAAACGTTCGTCATCACTCGCCTGCCCGCGCTGGTTGAAGGCGCCGAGGCCGACGCAGCGGCAATCAATGATCGCGGAGAAATCGTCGGGCACTCAGACACCTGGTACGGCCGCTACGAGTCCCACGCCGCGCTCTGGCGCAACCTGCAACCCGTCGACCTCGGAACCCTGGGAGGTCCGACCAGTTACGCCTACGACAACAACGAATCCGGCTGGATCGCCGGGGCGTCGGAGAACGCGGCAGGCGACATGCGCCCGGTGCTCTGGCGCAACGGAGAACAACTCGACCTGGGCACGTTCGGCGGCGACGAGGGCTGGGCGACATCCGTCAACAACCTCGGTCAGGTCGTCGGCCGCGCCTCGGACGACACGAGGTTCGCGGCGTTTCTCTGGAGCGACGGGATCATGCAGCAGATTCCGTGTCCCGACGACTCCAGCAACTGCTACCCCGAGGGCATCAACGACGGCGGCGAAGTCGTCGGATCCTGGTATGATGACAACAATAACACGCACGGCTTCCGATGGTCCGAAGACGCCGGGCTGCGGATTCTTGAGGAGTTGGAGGAATCGGTGTACGTGCAGGACATCGCCGAGGACGGCACTGCGTGCGGCAGGGCGTTCGATCCTGAAGTTCGGGCACAAGTGCCTGCCCTGTGGGACCGTGACGGCCGGTTGACGACCCTTCCCCTGCTGGACGGCCGTGGAGGGCGATCCCTCGGCATCGCATCGCGGGCCGTCGTCGTCGGTTTTGAGCAGAAAGACCCGGCGACCCGTCACGCGATGCTCTGGCGCGAGGGCATCGCCTTTGACCTTAACGACCTGATTAGTTCCGCATGCGGCTGGGATTACTTGGATGCCGCCTTGGACGTCAACAATTCCGGGCAGATCATCGGGGCAGGTTATGCGGGCGGTTTGCGACTGCCCTTCCTGCTCTCGCCGGCCTACGCCGGCAACGTCAGGAAACTGTCGGCCAGATGTAAGGGGCGCGATCTCGTCGTTCGCGTGAAATCGTGGCTGCCCGACAACACGTCGCTGACGGTGGTCGCCGATGTCGACCGGGAGGCCTGCCTCCGGACGGACGCCGCCGGCCGAGGCAAAGCCCTTATCCGCCGCGCGGCGGACAGCGAAGCCGTGTGCATCCGCGATTACGAGGACACCTGCGTGGCGGTGTCCTGCCGGTAGCGCGGCCTTCAAACAGGTAATGCAAACCGAGCCGCGCCCGTAAGGAAGCGTTCTTCTGAGTCCCCTTTTGACTCCGTTGCGCCGCGGCGCGCGACGATCCTCGACCCACCTCGACGCCGGACGGCCGGGGAATACGATGCCGATCCCCGAAGGGGATCAACATGAATAGCCGTGGGCGCAAGCCCACGGAAGACGAAGGCAAGCGCGCCCAACCCCGAAGGGGTTGCACCGCACGATCCACCCAGGTTGTTCGACCCCTCCGGGGTCGCGTTTTGACCCCGCACGCCACCGTGGGTTTCACCCACGGCTATCCACGTGATTCCCCTTCGGGGAATATGACGCCTGACCGCCGGGGAATACGACGCCGATCCCCGAAGGGGATCAACATGAATAGCCGTGGGCGCAGCCCACGGAAGACGAAGGCAAGCGCACCCAACCCCGAAGGGGTTGCACCGCTCGGCGCAACCGTTTCATCTGGTGCAACCCCTTTCAACCCGCCGCAACCGTTTCATCTGGCGCAACCCGTTCGACCCGGTGCAACCGTTTCAACCCGGTGCAACCCCGTTGGGGTTGGTCGAGGCGTGGATCGCCGCGAACCCAAGGTAGGCCGCCTGCGGCGTCCAACCCTGGGCTGGAGGCCGCAATCCCTTCGGGATTGAGACCAACGCATCCGCGACCCCTGCGCCCTCTTCGGGATTGAAACAAAACAACGGACGCTCGCGCGTGTCCTTCGAACATCGGCGCGTGTTCTTCGGGATTGAAACACAACAACAGACGTTCGCGTGTGTTCTTCGAACGTTCACGCGTGTTCTTCGGGCGTTCGCGCGTGTTCTTCAGAATTGAGACAAAACAACGGAGGTTCGCGCGTGTTCTTCGGACGTTGGCGCGGATTCGTCGGGGTTGAGGCGAATGCGTCCGACGATCCTGCGGGGCTGTCGGCGAAGCGTGTTGATCGAGGTCAGGCGAAGCGTGTTGCACCGGAGTCAGCCGGAGTCAGGTGGAGATTCGGGCCGCGCCAAATCTTAAGTTCATGCGATTTCAGCACCCTGCAACCGGAGCCGGATGGAGACTCGGGAGACGCTGTTGTGCAAAACGGCCGGTGCGGACGGGGAAAAGAACGCTTCCTGACGGGCGCGGCTCGGTTTCGTGGGGAACGCTTCCTTACGGGCGCGGCTCGGTTTTGAAGCAGCGTCTTTATCCGACCCGCGTCGCGGCGTCTGCGGAACGGGTGTCGCGGCGGCGAGGGTCGCTTATAATCCTTAGACGGCGACGACAAAAAACGGCAAACGGCGACGACAAAAAACGGCGACGACTTGATACGTGAGGCGTGAGGTGACGTCCTGATGCAGGGTTGCGTCGCTCGTCGTGTCGTGCGGCGGGGGATCGGGAAGGATGTGCGCATGAGTTCAACGAACGTGCTGGAGCTGCCGCTGACGGCTTCGGGCATGACGCCGCGCGTCGTGGACCCGACGCTGGACCTTGAAGACGAGATCCGGCGCCTGAAGCGGCAACTCAACGCCGTCATTCTCGCGCATTACTACCAGGAAAGCGACATCCAGGACGTGGCGGACTTCGTCGGCGACAGTCTCGGGCTTTCGCAGGAAGCGGCGAAGACGAAGGCCGACGCCATCGTCTTCTGCGGCGTTCATTTCATGGCGGAGACGGCGAAGATTCTCAACCCCGGGAAGCGCGTGCTCCTGCCGGACCTGGACGCGGGGTGTTCGCTGGCCGACCGCTGCCCGCCGGAGACCTTCGCGCGGTGGCTGAAGCAGTATCCGGAGCACACCGTCATCTCCTACATCAATTGCAGCGCCGCGGTGAAGGCGCTTTCCGACGTGATCTGCACCTCGTCCAACGCCGTCGATATCGTCCGCAGCGTGCCGAAGGACCGCCCGATCGTCTTCGCTCCGGATCGTCATCTGGGGCGGTGGGTGATGAAGCAGACCGGGCGCGACATGGTGTTGTGGCCGGGGTTCTGCGTCGTGCATGAGCAGTTCTCGCAGCGCCGGATCGCGCGTCTCAAAGCGGAGCATCCGGACGCGCTGCTGATCGCGCACCCGGAGTGCGAGGAGTCGGTGCTCACTCTGGCGGATCACGTCGGCTCGACCAGTTCGCTGCTGCAATTCGTGCGAACCTCTCCGGCGAAGGCGTTCATCGTGGCGACGGAGGCGGGGATCCTTCACCCGATGCGGCGGGCGCGCCCCGACGCGAAGCTGATCCCGGCGGAACCCAGCAGCGGGTGCAACTGCGCGTTGTGCCCGTATATGCGGCTGAACACCCTCGAGAAGGTCTACCTGTGCATGCGCGACGGGCGTCCGGAGATCGACGTGCCCGAGCCGACGCGGACCGACGCCCTGCGCGCCGTGCGGCGCATGCTCGACGTCAGTGCGGGGAAAGTCTTCGTCGGCGGGGATTGACCCGCCGCATCACGACCCGCCTGCAAGGATGAGCGCGCCCGCTTGCTGACGGGCGCGGCTCGGTAAGAGGGTCGCTTTCTGACTGGCGCGGATTGGTTTGCACCGGGGTTTGCGCTCCGTCGGCGTGCAAATGACGGTTCCGCGCGGTATGTAGGCGAGCGACGGGGGCGCGGAGCGAGTTGCGGCTCCTGCGATGAACCGCAGAAAGATGGGCCTTCTCGGAGCGTGGTTTCAGCCCGCGTGATGCGTCGCGCGGGCTGAAGCCGCGCGGCTCGGGTGAAGCTTTCTGCGGTCCGCCCCGCGTCGGGGAGTTGACGGATGAAGACACGATCGGCGCGGGTCGCGGCGTGGACGTTGGGATGTCTGATGCTGTCCGGCTGCATGCCCGACGGATTGCTCATCACGCTCGTCGACACGGAACGCGAGCTGGAGGAGCGTGAGCTGTACCGCGACGGGCGCTGGACCGCCGACAAGATCGCGGTCATCGACGTCGACGGCATCATCCTCAACGCCCCGGCGCCGAAACTGTTCAGCGCGGGGGAGCACCCGGTGAGCCTGCTGACCGAGCAGCTCGACAAGGCGAGGCGCGACCGGGCGGTCCGGGCCGTCGTCCTGCGGATCAACTCGCCCGGCGGCGCCGTCACCGCCAGCGACCTGATGCACGACGAGATCCGCCGCTTCCGGGCTTCGGGGAAACCCGTCGTCGCGCACCTGATGGACGTCGCCGCCAGCGGGGGCTACTACATCGCCTGCGCCTGCGACGAGATCGCGGCGTGCCGCACCACCGTCACCGGGAGCATCGGCGTCATCATGCAGTTGTTCGACGTCGAGGGGACGATGAAGCTGATCGGCGTGACCAGCCACGCGATCACCTCCGGTCCGCACAAGGACTCCGGCTCGCCGTTCCGGGGGATGCGCGACGAGGAGCGGGCGCTCTTTCAGGCGATGGTGGACGACATGTACGCGCGCTTCGTCGAAGTCGTCGATGAGGGGCGCGCGAATCTCGACGCGGCGCAGGTCCGGACGCTCGCCGACGGCCGCGTGTACACCGCGCCGCAGGCTCTTCAGGCCGGGCTGATCGATCGGATCGGCACGCTGCGCGACACGATCGACGCGGTGAAGAAGCGAGCCGGGATCGACGCGGCGCGGGTCGTCGTTTATCACCGTCCGCTCGACTACCGGCCGACGATCTACGCCCAGCCGCCCTCGGCGCCGGAGATCAACCTGCTGCGCATTGACGGGGGGGGGCTGCCGCCGCCGACGCCGCAATTCCTGTATCTTTGGGCGCCCGGATTGTGAACCCGCTGTGCCGGCCGCCTCGCTCCGCCGTCGGGAGTTGCTCTATCATGCCTGTGTCAATCCGGCGACACGACGAGACGGTTGCACTGGAAGTCAGGCTTGATTATTGACGGGGAGGCGGTAGCGGAAGGCGAGGGTCGAACGTCCGAGGTCGGGCGCGGGAATTGCCGAGGGGTTGCGACGCCGGAACCTTGACACAGGATGTCCCGTCCGCGCGTCGCCTTGAGGTATTAAGACTTGCGTTTTCCAGAGAAGTAGGTACAAATCCCGATACGTTTAAGGGCCGTGCCCTGACGAGTCTCGTTAGAAAGGATTCCGCCATGTCCAGTTTCCTTCCTCCTCCCGCGGAATCGGGAATGCCCTTTCAATCCGATGCCGCCACGGCGCTGCTGGACGAGCGTCGTACCTGTTCACGCGCGGATCAGCGGTGGGATGTGACGCTGGTGCGCGACGACGGGGCCGCGATCGGCCCCTACAAGTCCGACAATATCAGCGAGTCGGGACTGCACGTGACCGTTCCGGTCGGATACGGTCTGGCGGTCGGACAGCGTTACGAAGTGCTGATCCGGGAGTCGGCGTCGTCCGGCGGGAATTGCGGGTTCGACGACGGCATCTACGCCACGGTGGTGCGCACGCAGGTCAAGGCCGGCGGCGATCAGCATTGCGTCGGCGTGGGTCTGCGGCTGGATCAGCCGCTGTTCTTCTGATCCCGTCATCTGGACGGGGGCGGGATCGCGCGCGCGACCCGCATCGCGACCGCCACGACAGACTGCCGGACAAAGGCGCCGTGGGGCAAGTCGGCGGCGCGCCTTCGTCGCCGGTTCGTCAGGCGTCTTTCCGGTAAAAATCCCCGCGCGCAAAACCGTGACCGCGCGCCGCGGATCGACGTCTCGGATTGACGAGCCGAACGCACGCCGAAGAATGCCCTCATGTTCCGACTCGGGCAGGCCGGCGCGCCGATCCTCTCCGTGGTGCTTTTCGGCGCCGCCGTTGCCGCACCGTGGCATCCGGACCCGGCGATCCGTCGGGCGACGGGGATCGTGCTGGCCGCGCTGGTGTTGTGGATCGGGGAAGCGGCGCCGCTGGGCGTGGTGGCGCTGGGCATTCCGGTCGCGGCGACGCTGTGCGGCGTGTTGAAGTGGACGGAGGCGCTTTCGGCGTGGGGCGATCCGATCGTCTTTCTTTTTCTCGGGACGTTTCTTCTGGCGCGGGCGCTGGAAAAGCACGGGGTGTTCGACCGGCTGATCGCCCCGCGCCACGACCGTGGCGGCGGCGACGCGGGGCGGTTGAGTCTGCTGGTGCTGGCGTTTTTTCGGGAGCGATCTCGTCGGTGCAGAACAACACGGCGGTGACGGCGATGCTCCTGCCGGTCGTCGTGACGCTGGCGCGGAAGACCTCGGTCCCGGCGCTGCCGCTGCTGGCGCTGTCCTACGGCTCGACGTTCGGGGGGATGGCCGCGCCCGTCGGCACCGCGCCGAATTTCATCGGTTTTGCGCAGATCAAGCAGATCGCGCCGCAATTCAGCTTTCTGACGTGGTTGACGGTCGGTGTTCCGGTCTGGATCGGGACGACGCTGATCGGGTGGGCGGTGCTCCGCGTCGCCCGCCGCTGGGCGCCGGCAGGCGCCGCGGAAGGGGCCGACGAAGGCGGGAAACCGGTCTCGTTCGAGGTCCGCAAGGAGGTTCATCCGTCGACCGTCGCCGTGCTGGAGGGGGGTGTTCTGAAAGCGGAACAGGCCGCGGCGGCAAGACGCTGGGCGGTGGGGGTGTTCCTCGCGGCGGCGGTGGTCTGGTTGATGACCGGTGCGATCGTCAGCTTCACGCCGCCCGAAGACGAGGCGCAGAAGTGGGTCCGCACCTATCTTCCCGAAAGCCTGGTTCCGCTGGCGGCGGCGCTGGTTCTTTTCGTGGTGCGGTCCGGGTCCGATCGGCGGAGCGTGCTGGAGCGGGCGGACTTGCGATCGCTGGACTGGGACACGCTCTTTCTGATCGCCGGCGGACTTTGCCTCGGAAAAGTGCTTGATGCAAGCGGCGCGGCGGACGCGCTGGCCGGGTTCGTGGTCGCGTTGCGGATGCCGCCGCTGTCGTTGATGTTCGCGCTGGCGGGCGTGACGGTTCTGCTGTCGGAGCTGACCAGCAATACCGCCACGGCTTCACTGCTGGTGCCGATCGCCGCGGCGCTCGCCGAGAAAGCGGGGATCCCGCCGGTGCAGATGATCCTGCTGGTGGCGTTGTCGGCGAGCCTGGGTTTCGCGCTGCCGATCTCGACGCCGCCGAACGCGATCGTTTACGGCACGCGCCTGATCCCCCTGCGTCTGATGGCCGGCGCCGGGCTGGTCGTGGACGCGTTGACGCTGGTGTGGGTGGTGGTCTGCGTGCGCGTGTTCGGTTGATCGCGGTCAGGGCGCGGCTTGGGCGCGACCTTCGTCAGCGGTATGATGGCGGGCCGGTAAGTGTGCGGGGGTGGAGCGGATGCGTTGACGCGTACTGAACAACTTCTTTCCCGGCGGGCGGCCGTCGTTCCCGCCGCCGTCCCGAGGGTGACTGCGGCGTCGGTCGAGTCGGGCCGCGGGGCGGTGGTCGTGGACGCCGACGGGCGTGAGCTGATCGACTTCGCCACCGGAATCGGCGTGATGGCGGTCGGACATTCGCAGGGGCCGGTTCTCCGCGCCATCCGGGAGCAGGCCGAGAAGCTCCAGCACACCTGCATCCACGTCGCCACGTACGAGCCGTATGTCGCGCTGTGCGAGAAGCTCGCGGCGCTTTTTCCGCACGGCGACCGGACGAAAGTGTTCCTCACCAACAGCGGCGCGGAGGCGGTGGAGAACGCGGTGAAGATCGCGCGTCAGGCGACGAAGCGCGCGGGGATCCTCACGTTCACCGAGAGCTTTCACGGGCGAACGCTGCTGTGCCTCTCACTGACCTCGAAGGTGGGGTACAAAACGGGCTGCGGTCCTTTCGCGCCCGAGGTCTACCGTCTTCCGTATCCGAATTACTACCGCCACGGCGACGGGTTGACGCTGTCGGCGTTCGTCGAGCGGGAGTTGGCGCGGTTGCGGCAGGCGTTTGTCAACGTCGTCGCCCCGGGCGACCTCGCCGCCGTGCTCATCGAGGTCGTGCAGGGCGAGGGCGGGTTCGTGCCGGCGCCGTTCGAGTATCTCCGGGGGCTGCGGCGGATCTGCGACGAGCACGGCGTCCTGCTCATCATCGACGAGATTCAGACCGGGTTCTGCCGCACCGGGAAGTGGGCGGCGTACGAGCACGCGGGGATTCGCCCGGACCTGTCCACGTGGGCGAAGGCGATGGGAGGCGGGCTGCCGATCGCGGCGGTGGTGGGCCGGGCGGAGGTTCTCGACGCCTGCGCCCCGGGGACGCTGGGCGGGACTTACGGCGGCAATCCGATCTCCTGCGCCGCGGCGCTGGCGACGATCAAGGTGATGGAGGACGAGGGATTGTGCGAGCGCGCGGCGCGGATCGGGAACGTGCTGCGCGACCGGTTCCTCGATCTTCAGGCGCGCTGCCCGCTGATCGGCGACGTGCGCGGGCTGGGGGCGATGACGGCGATCGAACTGGTGCTTGACGGCGATCCGAACAAACCGGCGACCGACGCGGTGAAGCAGCTCGCGGACGCCTGCGAGAAGCGCGGATTGCTCATTGTTCCCGCCGGGTCTTACGGAAACATCGTTCGGATCCTGTGTCCGCTGGTGATTCACGACGAACCCCTGAAGCGAGGGCTGGATGTCCTTGAAGGTGAACTGCTGAGGCTGGCGGGGGTCGTAAAGGAGAAGTCGCAGCCGGTCCGCGCGTGAACCCTGCGTCCGGCGGTTGCTCGGGATGTCCCGGCAGTCTGCATTGAGCCTTCTTGATTCCGCATTCCTCATGATTTCCTTCACCATCGCCGGCATCCAGATGCAGATCAGCGGGCGCGAGGACAATCTTGCGCGCATCCGCGCGAAGATCGATCACACGATGCACATGTTTCCGCAGGTGCGGATGATCGTGCTTCCGGAGCTGGCGGCGTTCGGACCCTCGACGGCGAAGGCTCAACCGCTACCCGGGCCCGCGGAGCGGACGTTTCAGGAGACGGCCGCAAAGCACAAGGTCTGGCTCATCAACGGCTCGATGTTCGAGTCGCACGAGGGCAAGGTGTACAACACGTGCTCGGTGATCGACCCCGAGGGCAAGGTGGCGGCTCGATATCGGAAGGCGTTCCCCTTCCGCCCTTATGAGGCCGGTGTCGAGGCGGGGGATTCGTTTTGCGTGTTCGACGTGCCGCGCGTGGGGCGGTTCGGGGTGCTGATCTGTTATGACCTCTGGTTTCCCGAGGCGGCGCGAGCGCTGGCCGCGATGGGCGCGGAGGTCATTGTGCATCCGGTCATGACCACGACGATCGACCGCGACATCGAGCTGGCGATGGCGGTCGCCACGGCGGCGCAGCAGCAATGCTACGTCTTCGAGATCAACGGCGTCGGCGACGGCGGCGTGGGGCAGTCGATCGTCGTTGATCCGGACGCGGTCACGCTTTATCGCGCGGGCGGCGGCGAGGAGATCATTCCCCTGGAGATCGACCTGGCGCGGGTGCGCCGCAGCCGGGAGGTGGGGGTGCGCGGTCTCGGACAGGTGCTCAAGAGCTTCCGGGATCGCCGCGTGCTTCCTGCGAACACGTTTGATCTCGGCGAAGCCGCCGCCCCGGCCTGGGATGCGCTGGGTCCGCTCCGCAAGCCGGGGAGCGACCCGGTGTAACACCCGCCTGATGCGGCGGCGCCGGCGAGCCTCGTCCCTGAGAAGTCGGTCCGTCCGCACGGTGCGGACGGACGCGCGTTTTGCTTCCCAGACCGGTCAATGCTTCATTACGGGGGGGCCGATCCCGGTGCGGGCGAAGCCCCGTCGGCCGGACCTCACGCGCCTGCGGATTCCGCCCGACTGAAGCCCTCGGCTTGGGGTTCCGGCGGGCGCTGGAGAATCCTGCGCCCGTGCTTGATTCGGGGTGAAGGTTGTGGGACTCTCGCCGCCGCGCGGGGGCGTCCCGTCGTCGTGGGGGTGTTCGGTCGTCGCGGAGTCGGAGCGTGCGCGGGTCGTCCGGCTGAGCTGGATGTCCGGCATCGGCGGCGGGGATCTTCCCAGTAAGCGTTGCAAAGCAGCCGGAAGGGAGTCGGATGTCGAGCGCATTAGAATCTGCCGCAGCGACGGCGTCGGATCGTCGTGGCGCGTCGCGTCCGCTGCTTTGCGCGGAGAACGTGCAGAAGACGTACACGCTGGGGAAGCACGTGCTTCCGGTGCTGCGCGGGGCGTCGCTGGACGTCCGGGAGGGCGAGTTCGTCGCGGTGATGGGCGCGTCGGGATCGGGGAAGAGCACGCTGCTGCATATTCTGGGGGTGCTCGATCTTCCGGACGCGGGCCGGGTGCTGATCCGCGACCGGGACGTGTTCCGAAGCTCGCGGCGGGAGCGCGAGCGGGTGCGCAACCGTGAAGTCGGATTCGTCTTTCAGTTTTATCACCTGCTGCCGGAGGCGACGGTCTTCGAGAACGTGCTGATGCCGTGCATGATCCGTCACAGCCTGGGAAGCTGGTGGTCCAACCGCGCGGAAAGCCGTCGCGCGGTCGAGGAGGTGCTGGAGAAGGTGGGTCTGGGGGGGCGCCGGCATCATCGTTCTCGAGAGCTTTCCGGCGGGGAGCGGCAGCGGGCGGCGATCGCGCGGGCGATCGTCGGTCGTCCGATCCTCTTGCTGGCGGACGAGCCGACAGGTAATCTGGACGAGGCTACCGGCCGGGGCATCCTGAGGGTTCTTTCGGACCTGAACGCCCAGGGCCAGACCATCGTGATGGTGACGCACGATCCGAACGTGGCCGCCCAGGCGCACCGGTGCGTACACTTACGTGACGGGCGAGTCGTCGCGGACGCGGAACCGCCCACGGCGCGCGCGGGAACCTGAAGACCGAGGACAGGAGGCGAAACATGAGCGTGAAGATTCCCGAACCCCTCAACGCCCGGAAGAACTCGATGGCGCCCCGTGAAGACCTGAAGATCTGGATCGACGGGGAACTGGCGCCGCCGTCCGAGGCGAAAGTCAGCGTGTTCGATCACGGCCTGCTTTACGGGGACGGAATCTTCGAGGGGATCCGGGTCTACAACGGGCGCATCTTCAAGGAGCGGGAGCATCTGCGGCGCTTCGCGGACAGCGCGAAGGCGATCCGGCTGGAACTGCCCCTGCCGCTGGAGGGCATCGCCGAGGCGATGCACGAGACGCTGCGGGCCAACCACATCACCGGCGACGCCTACATCCGGCTGCTCTGCACGCGCGGCGTGGGCAAGCTGGGGATTTCGATCTACAAGGCGGCCTGCCCGAGCCTGATCGTCATCGCGGACAAGATCGAGCTGTATCCGCCGGACGTTTATCAGCGCGGGCTCAAGTGCATCACGTCGTCGAGCATCCGCGTTCCGCCGCACGCCCTGTCGCCGCGGATCAAGTCGCTCAATTATCTCAACAACGTCCTGGCGAAGGCGGAGGCGAACGACGCGGGCGCGGACGAGGCGATTCTGCTCAATCATCTCGGGCAGATTTCCGAATGCACCGGCGACAACCTGTTTCTCGTCAAGAACAACCGGCTGGCGACGCCTCCGACCAGCGCGGGCATTCTCGACGGCATCACGCGCGCGGTCGTGATGGAGCTGGCCCGTCGCCGGAACCTTCCGGTCGATGAGAAGGCGCTGATCCAGTTCGACCTTTACGTGGCGGACGAGATCTTCGCGACGGGCACGGCTGCGGAGATCGTTCCGGTGACGTCCGTGGATCGTCGGGTCGTGGGCGACGGCAAGCCCGGTCCGATCACGCGGCAGTTGATGCAGGACTTCGTCGCGTACCGGAACGCGGAAGGCGGTTGACGTCGCGGCGCGCGGAGGATCTTCGCCGATCGAAACCCGGCAGTCGGCTGCGACCGCCGGCATCAGGATGTCGGTGTTGCGCGCCGGGATTCCGGTGTTGCGCGCCCGGCGGCCGGCCTGTCCGCATGAGCATGCGCTGCCGCGCCGATCCTGCGCGTGCCTCTGATCCCCCGTCCTTTGTGGTTTTCCTGCGCCGATTCTGCGCGACCCCCGGCGTCGCCCCCTTCCTGCGACCCTCGAATTGTAGAGTCCCCTTCAGGGAAAGAAGCATCTCCTTGCGGGGCGCGGGACGGTGCGGACGCGCCGTCCCGCGCTCCTGATTCGGAAGCCAGAACAGGAGGGTGACGGGATGCTCTTGCGCGAACGATCGTGGTGCGACGCCGACGTCGCAACGGATTCGACGGAAACCGGGAAAAACGCTTCGGACGGTTTGAGCGGGCTGGCGATCGAGCGGCCGTTCATACCGGACCCGGCCAACGAGCGGGTGCATGCCGCCCTGAAATCGTCGAACGAGCAACGAGCGGACGCTCGGCGCGGCGGCGGGGATCGGACGTGGACCGACGACGCGATCCTCCGCGAGGAGCCGGACCGCCTGGCGGACCTTCAGCGGCGCTTCGGGACGATGCCGATCGTGTTGTTTCTGCTTCTGCTGCTGGCGGGGAACCTCGGGTGCGGCGGGGATTTCTCGTTGTCGGACAATCCGTCGCTGGTCGAACCGTTCTCGCAGCTTGACTTGGGCGCGGAACCTGAGGGCGATGAAGTGGCGGACAATGAGTCATTCGCCCTGGCCCAGGTTCTGCCGGTGCCCGTCGGCGTGGATTACACGCTTCGCGGCCGCATCGACAGCGCGGATGACGTGGATGTCTACGACGCGGGTCCGGTTGAGATCGGCGACCGGGTTCTCGCGGAAGTGTTCGCGGATGACGGATTGCAGGCCGCGATCGCGTTTTTCGACGAGAACGGACACTCCCTCCTGGTCAACGACAGCCGCAACGCGTACCTGGGCCGGCTGGAGCCCTACGTGGACGTGGTCGTCCGTCGCGCGAGCGCACATGCGTACCTGGTCGTGACCTCGACGCCGGGCACGCTCTCGACCGGTGATTACACGCTGGCGGTGCGGATCGATCCGGGCGCCGCGGTTCCGTCGCCGACGCCGCAGAGAATCCTGCTCAACTTCGACGGCGCGGAGGAAGTCGGGTTCGGGGGACGTCCGGACATCAACATCCCCGCCTTCGACGCCGCGGGCATCTCGCCGACCTTTGCGGGCGCGTCGGCGGACCTTGCCGAGCGGATCACGGCGCGGGTCCGGGAGGACTTCGCGGGGCTGGAGGTCGAGGTTGTTTCGACGACGGAGGGGGCGTCCGCGGACGAGGAGACCTCGGTCATACATTTCGGAACCTACGACGCCGCGCTGCTCGGGGTCGCCGAAAGCGTGGATGAGTACAACGGGGACGTGCGGCAGGACGCGATCGTCTTCACGGACACGTTCGCCGCGTTCAATCCGCTCAATCCGTCGATCGACGAGATGGCGCAGGCGATCGCCAACGTCGCCAGCCACGAGATCGGGCACCTGCTGGGGCTGGTGCATACCTCGGGCAGCGAGGATTTGATGGACATCACGGCGAGCCTGTCCCAGCTCATGCTCGATCAGTCGTTCGCGGTGGCGGGGCTTCACCCCACCGTTTTTCTGATCGGCATGCAGAATTCGCCGGTGTACCTGTCGGACTCGGTAGGGGCGGACGCGGCGGCGCAGAAGGCGGCGGTCCGCACGGCGCTGATGCGTCGCGCCGCGGGGCTTTTGCGGCGCCCGCCCGGTTCGCCGGATCTGCCGCGCTCAGGGCTTCACTTCGGCTCCTGCGGTCACGGACCGCGCCGAGCGGATTGACCGGACTTTTCCTTCCTCCTTACGATGGGCGGCCTTCGGGGCTGCGCCGCGGATCGGCGTTGCGCCCCGGCGGCGCCATCGCGGAGGATGAGGGGTGAGGGAAGGTCCGGGCCGGACGGAGAGTGTTGTTCGATCGCGGCGACGCTTCAGCGGCTTTGCGGCGCGGATCACGCGCCTGCTGCCTTCCTGTGCGGCGGCGGTGCTGCTGGGGTGCGGGACGGTCGCGGATCCCGGTGACGGCGGTTTTCTCGAAGACGGTAATGTCGGCGATGTCAGCGGCGTCACCGGAAAGACGCGCGGCGAACCGAACGACTCGTTCGAGGCCGCGATCATCTCCGTCTTCGGCGAGGACGGCGAAGCCTCATTGCAGGGGACGATCCTCACCGACGACGACGTGGACGTGTTCAGCCTCGGACCCGTCTCCGCCGGCGACCGGATCCGCATCAGCGCGACGACTCCGGGGTCGCCGCTCGATGTCTCGTTGGTCTTGTTTGACGCCGACGGGGCGATCGTTTTCGCCAACGACGACCTCAGCGACCGCAATCTGGACGCCGAACTGGATCACGTCGCCCGGCATGACGGCGACCCCTACTACGTGATGGTGTCGGCCTCGACGTTCGCATTCTCCGACGAGGCGGAGGGAACCTACCGCGTCGAGGTGCGGATCGATCAAGGAGAAGAAGTTCCGGCGCCCGCGGGGCAGGCGCTGTTTCTCGACTTTCGCGGCGGAACGGTGAATTCGCCGGTCCTTGGCGAGGTTGAAGTGGACCCTTTCGACGCAGGCCGCATCAACGCCGTTTATGAGGACGACGACGAGGAACTCAAGGCCCTGATCCGCGCGGAAGTCGTCAGCAATTTCAGCCGGTTCAACGTGTCCGTCCTGACCAGCGATGAATTCACCCCGGATGAAGAAACCCGGGTCTCGACGCTTTACCTCGGCGGATACGCGCCGGACATCTTCGGCGAGGCCGAGGCGATCGACTGGTACAACATCAACTGCTGCGACGACGCGATCATCTACACCGAGGCGTTCGACCCGGACAGCGTCTTTCTTTCGCCGCCGACGGTTTCGCAACTGGCGCGGGCGATCGGAAACGTCGCCTCGCACGAGGCCGGCCACCTTCTCGGACTGAATCACACGAACGACGACCGCGACCTGATGGACGATCGCTCGCCGTCGATCTCGCTGACCCGCGACCAGAACTTCACGATCGCCCCGCTTTCCACCCAGATCGCCCCGATCGGCGTGCAGAACTCGCCCCTGTTGCTGCTGGAAACGCTGGGCCCTCCGTTGTAGGACGCCGTGACCGCGCGAGCAGCCGGCGCCAAGTCATCCGTCGCTTGTTCCGAGAACCTCGCTCGCCCGGAGGCCTCCGACGGCGCGCCTTGCGGCGAGGGACGGGCGTCACTTCTTGTCGGACGGTGTCAAAGTCCTTCTTGTCGCCGCAACGCCGCGCCGGGCGCCGCGAATACTAGGTTGAAGGCGGAGAATGCCGGTGAGGGGTGCGTCCGCCGAACACGGCGACCCCCCGGCGCAACCGAGCGAGAGGGAAACGAAGCGGCATGCCCGGCGGTCCCGTGTACCTGCACTGTCCGTTCTGCGATCACCCGACGATCTTCCCCGGGTCGTTCGTGGAAGAACCGCACCGCTGCCGACAGTGCGGCGGGATGTACCGACCGTCCCGCGACGGGCGCCGGCCGGACCGCGACGCCGCGAAACCCCTCGCCCCGCTTCCTCAGCGACGCCGGGTCGCGGGGCGCCCGGTCCGTGCGCCCTTCGCCTCCTCCCCGAAGGCGCGCGCCGCGCGATGACCCGAGGCGGCGTCGCGCCGTCGGCGCTTCCGCGGTCCGGTCTCGCCTTCGCCGCGCGGGTTGCGTTATGATGCCCCTGAGGGAGCGCCACGATCGCACGGCGCATCTTCGCGCTTCCTCTTGACGGAGAGCATCGAGCATGATCGAGGTACGACCGTTCCGCGCCCTGCGCTACAATTTCGACCGGTATCCGGACATCTCCGCGCTGATCGCGCCGCCGTATGACGTCCTTGACCTGTCTGACAAGGAGGCGCTGCTTCGCCGGTCGGACCGCAACGTCGTCGCCGCGGATCTTCCGCACGTGCCGCCGAAGTCCGCCGGTCCGCCGGAGGCCTACCGTCGCGCGGCCGATATCCTTCGGAGTTGGCGGAACGACGGAACGCTTGTACGTGAGCCTTTCCCGGCGATGTACGCTTATCATCAGGAGTTTGTGCATGAGGGACGCCGCTACACCCGCAAAATGCTGATCGCGACGCTCAGACTCTCGCCCTTCTCCGAGGGGAATGTCCTTCCGCACGAGGAGACGTTCGGCGGACCGAAGGAGGATCGTCTCGCGCTGATGAAGGCGACGGCATGCCAGCTCTCGCCCATCTTCGGCTTGTACGCAGACCCGGAAGGCGAGGTGGATGCGGCGCTGCGTCCGGTGACGCGGAGCCGCCCCTCCGTGGTCGGAACCCTCGACGGCGTGGACAACCGGATGTGGACGACGACCGACGCCGGCGTCCACCGCGCCGTCGGCGCCCTGCTCTCGAAGAAGACCGTGTTCATTGCCGACGGGCATCACCGCTACGGGACGGCCTTGCTTTACCGCGACGGGCTTTCCGGCGGCGCGGGAGGACCGGGCGGCGAGCATCCCGCGAGCTTCATCCTGTTCGTCCTCGCCTCGATGGACGACCCGGGCTGCCTGATCCTCCCCTACAACCGTGTGCTGCCGGGTCGGGCGCTGGCCGACGTCCTGTCCGCCTGGCGAGCGTCGACGGCGACGTGCGGCGAGGCCGAGGCCGACCTGCGCCTCTTCGACCCGGAAACGCAGCGGACCGTCCCCCTGAAGTTCACCCGGCGGTCGCGCCTGGACGCGCTGGCGCCGGACAAAAGCGCCGCGTGGCGCAAGCTGGATGTCGCGTATCTTCACCGCGTGCTGATCGACGAGGATCTTCGTGCCGGCGCGGCGGACCCACCGAAGGTCGCTTACGTCAAGTCCGCCGAGCAGGCCCGGGACACCGCCCGGGCGGAGCGCGGCGTCGCGCTGCTGCTCAATGCCACTCCGATGTCACATCTCAAGGCCGTCAGCGAGGCGGGCGATCTGATGCCCCAGAAGAGCACCTTCTTCGCCCCCAAGCTTGTCACGGGCATGACGATGTATCCCCTGGAGTAAGCCGTGGCGGCAACGACGTTGAGAGGCGCGGCGATCGTTGGTCTTCGATGCGGCGGGCGCGGGGTTTGCGCGGTCCTCGCCGCGGCTGCCGCGATCTTCGGCGCGGGATGCGGCGCCGCGATGCGACATCTGCCCGCGCTGGCGACGGCGGAGGCGCCGCGCGCCGACGGTTTCGACGATCACGGCTGGGCGCTGACGCTGCTGGAGAACGTATCCCAGGGTTGCGTGAATTACGATCATCTTCGCGCGCACCCCGAACCCCTGATCGAGTTTCTTGCGCGGATCGAGCGGGTCGGACCGCGCACCCGCCCCGAGGCCTTCCCCACGCGCGCCTCGGTCCTGGCTTACTACGTCAACGCGTACAACGCCTGCGCGCTGCGCGCCGTGCTGGACGCCGGGGCGCCCGAAAGCATGTATGAACTCGGCCGCGCCTCTCCGGAGCTTCGGTTCTCCTTCGTCGTGGACGAGCGGCGCGTCACCCTGGCGGACCTGCGCCGCGCCGCGCGCGAGGCCGCGGGCGCGGATGCGCGCATTGAATTCTGCCTGTGCGAGCCGGCGATCGGCGCGGCTCCGCTTCCGTCAACGCCGCTCCGCCCGGACGGTCTGGACGCCCAACTGGACGCGATCGCCCGCGCGGCGCTCGCCCGGGACGGCGTGCTGCGGTTCGATCATGCCCGCGAGCGCATCCTCGTCGCGTTGTTCCTTCACCATCGCCGGGAAGCGTTGACCGACGGATATCGCAGAAGGATGAATACGCCCCACGGAACGCTCGTGAACGCGCTGAACCTGCTGGCGGATGAAGCGGTCCGGGCGCGCCTCACCTCCGCCGTCGGGTATGAAATCGTCCCGATGCCCTTTGACCGACGACTGAATGCGTGCGCCTCCGAACCTGCTGCGTCGCCCGCCCTCGATCGAAACTGACGCGGCCGATCGAGGTCAGTTCGGGGCGGCGGCGACGCGGCGCGACGAGGATCCCGGCGCTCCGCCCGGCCCCCCCGCGCCCGCCGTGGTTTCCACCCGGTCTCGTCCGTTGCGCTTCGCCGTGTACATCGCCCGGTCAGCCAGGTGCAGCAGTTGCCCGGCCGTCATCCCGTCCTCCACGACGTCGACGTGTCCGATCCCGAGGCTCGCCGTGACGCGCAGGGCTCGCCCCGACCAGTGTATGACGAGCTTCGCCACCGTGCTGCGCAGCTCCTCCGCCAGCGACGCCGCCCCGGCGCGCGATGTTCGCGGAACCACCACCGCGAACTCCTCTCCCCCGTAACGCGCCACCAGCCCGCGCCCGTTCACCGCCGATTTCAGCGTCGACGCCACGCTTTTCAGGATCGCATCCCCCGCGGCATGCCCGTATTCATCGTTGAACTGCTTGAAGAGGTCGATGTCCACGAAGATGACGCTCAGACTTTCCCGCTGCGCCTTGGCCCGGCGGATATCCTCCTCGAGCCGCCGATCGAGGACCGCCCGGTTCGCAATCCCCGTCAGCCCGTCCGTCGATGCAATCTCGAGGATCGCTTTCTTCTCCTCCTCGAGCCGCTCCGCATGTCGCCGCGCGTCCTCGACCTCTCGCACCGACGCCGCCCGATCCGCCTCCGCCTCCAGCGCGAAGCGCGTCATCGCCGCCGCCGCCTCCGCCTGAATCTGCGCGTACGACACCGGCGACTCGATCTCGATCTCCAGAAACGACGCCATCTCGTTCACGTGGGCGTCCAGCGCGTTGAGCGTCTCTTCGACAACATCCGCGCCCAGTCCGGTCAGCCGCGTCACGTTCGTCCGCGTTTCTTCAATGCTCTCCGCCCCGGGATCCCGGTTGAAAAGCGCCGCGATCCGCGCTGCCCCCATCACAACCGCCGCCAGCGGACGCCCCTCGCCTGAAACACCCTCCAGGTCGATTGCGTGATGCGCGCCGACCGCTTCGCACAGCAGCGACGGAAGCCCCCACGTGTTCAGCACCGCCTGCCCGATCTGAGCGTGATCCACCCCCAG
The DNA here is from genome assembly GCA_022072505.1 of Phycisphaerae bacterium. Lineage (GTDB taxonomy): Bacteria > Planctomycetota > Phycisphaerae > UBA1845 > UBA1845 > JABWBH01. The sequence goes on along the minus strand of JAJVHU010000027.1, from coordinate 40,604 downwards.
CCGCGCCTGCTCGACAGCCTCGATCGCCGTCCCCGTCGCCCCCGCCTCCTCCAGGACGCTCCGGTACCCCTCGCCCGCCTTGCGGTGCGCCGCCAGCATTCCGATGTCCGCCAGCAGACCCGCCACAAACGCCTCGTCCGCCAGGCCGTTTCCCTTTCCGCGCCCCAGTTGCCGCGCCGCCGCCGCCGTCGTCAGCGACCGCCGCCAGTACCGTCGGTAGTCAAATCCCTCCGTCGACCGGAACGACATCAATCCGGTCAGCGAGAACCCCATCGCCATCGCCTTCACCGCGCGCAATCCGACGATCACCACCGCCTGCCGGATCGAGGTCACCTCGCGCGACAGTCCGAACATCGATGAGTTCACCACCTTGAGCAGTCGTGCCGCCAGCGCCGGATCGTTCTGAAGCGCCGACGCGATCTGGTCCAGCGTGACATCTTCATTTCGGGAAAGGCGCATCACCTCCAGCGCCGCCGCCGGCAGTGACGGCAGGTCTTCGACGTTGCACACCGCCGCAAGAAACTCGTTCCGCCCCATCCTCATCCCCCGTGATCAACACGACCATGTCGGCGAACTCCGCGCCGGCCGGGGCGCCGTCGGGACTCCTCAACCTGCGCGCACCTCGCGCCTTCAATTGCCTTCAACCGGAGCCTGCAAAAGGGGGTGCAGCCTCCCAACCCGCTCGTCGCACGGGAATGCCCGCCGGCATGCATCATCGCCGGACACAGACCCGTCCTGTGACGGGGAGGCGCCGATCGTCCGTATCCGCCCGACAAGGACGGCCTTGAGGACCGGTTCACACTCCCGTGTATTATTCTGCATCGGCAAAATGCCGGAGGCTGTGCGACACCGACAGTCGGTGCGTCCGCTCACTCACGGTGGGAGGCGAGAGCGGCGCAATTCCTGCCTCGACGAGGCTTCAGTCCGAAAACGCAACTCCTGACAAGCCGTCGAAAGTAAAGAAAAAGGGTAGGACGTCCCGGAAGGGTGCCCTACCTTTTATTCGCGTCCCGGAGGGACGCGCCGCCCTTTTTCGACGGGCGGTTACGGGCGCGCCCTGGTTCTGGGGCGGGCGGGGCGTTTGTGCTCGCGGGCTGGTGACGGCGCCGCACCGGGCAGGCTTTTGAGTTCCTTGATGCGGTCGCGGAGCTTGGCGGCGCGTTCAAAATCGAGAGCTTCGGCGGCCTGGAGCATCTCGTCCTCGAGCATTCGGACGAGTTCGAGGCGGTCGAGGTCTCCTTCGGAGGCGCGGACGGCCTCGGCGGCGATCTTGCGGGCGTTGACGTCGTTGAGGAGTGAGGCGCGGACGGCCTTTTTGATCGTCGTGGGTGTGATGTGGTGCTCCGCGTTGTACGCGAGCTGGATCGCGCGGCGGCGGTTGGTTTCGTCGATGGCGCGTTTCATGCTCGGGGTGACGGTGTCGGCATAAAGGACAACGAGGGCGTTCACGTTGCGGGCGGTGCGGCCGATCATCTGGATCAGCGAGGTCTCGCTGCGCAGGAACCCCTCCTTGTCGGCGTCGAGGATCGCCACGAGCGAGACCTCCGGCAGGTCGAGCCCCTCACGCAGGAGATTGACGCCGACGAGCACGTCGAACTCGCCTTCGCGCAGCCCCTTGAGCACCTGGATGCGCTCCAGGGTGTCGATGTCCGCGTGCAGGTAGCGTCCTCGCAGCCCCTCCTGCTGAATGTAGGCGGCGAGGTCTTCGGCGAGACGCTTCGTGAGCGTCGTCACCAGCACGCGCTCGCCGACGGCTGAGCGCTCGCTGATGCGCTGAAGCAGGTCCGGAACCTGTCCGCGCGCCGGGCGCACGAGGATCTCCGGATCCACCAGCCCGGTGGGTCGGATGATCTGCTCGACGACCTCGCCGCTGACGGCGCGCAGCTCATAAGGTCCGGGGGTGGCGGAGACGAAGAGCGTGCGGTTCCACATCCCCTCGAATTCCTCGAAGCGCATCGGACGGTTGTCCAGGCAACTCGGCAGGCGGAAGCCGTGCTCGACGAGGGTGCGCTTGCGGGCCTGATCGCCGTTGTACATCGCCCCGAGCTGCGGGACGGTGACGTGCGACTCGTCGAGGATGAGGAGGAAGTCCTTCGGGAAGTAGTCGATCAGGGTGAAGGGTTTCGCGCCGGGGGCGCTGCCGTTGAGGTGGCGCGTGTAATTCTCGATGCCCGAGCAGTAGCCGACCTCGCGGATCATTTCGACGTCGTACTTGGTGCGCGCGGAGAGGCGCTGGGCTTCGAGGAGCTTCCCAAGACGGCGGAACTCCTTCAGGCGCTGATCCAGCTCCTCGAGGATCGACCGGCAGGCGCCTTCGATCCGCTCGGCGGGCATGACGTAATGCACGGCCGGGAAGATGAAGGTCTTGTCCAGCATCCCCAGCGACTCGCCGGTGAGGGGGTTGATCCTCTCGATCCGCTCGACCTGGTCCCCGAAGAGGTCGATGCGGGTGACGAAATCCTCGCCGGCGGGGTAGACCTCGACGACGTCGCCGCGGGCGCGGAACATCTTGCGGTCCAGGGCGACGTCGTTGCGCGTGTACTGAAGCTCGACGAGACGCCGCAGAAAATCCTGCCGCTCGCAGGGGGCGCCCACCTCCAGGGCGATCACGCTGCGGCGGAAATCCTCGGGCGAGCCGAGACCGAAGATGCACGAGACGCTGGCGACGATGATGACGTCGCGGCGGGAGACGAGGGAGCTGGTGGCGCGGAGGCGCAGGAGGTCGATGTCTTCGTTGCGCGAGGCGTCCTTCTCGATGTAGATGTCGCGCTGGGGGATGTAGGCTTCGGGCTGGTAGTAGTCGTAGTAGCTGACGAAGTATTCGACGGCGTTGCGCGGGAAGAGCTCGCGCATCTCCTCGAAGAGCTGGGCGGCGAGGGTCTTGTTGTGCGAGATGATGAGCGTGGGGACGTTGAGACGCTCGATGGCGTGCGCCATGGTGAACGTCTTGCCCGAACCGGTGACGCCGAGGAGGCACTGCCTCGCGCGGTGCTCGGAGAGGAACCCCCGGTTGATCGCGTCGATGGCGCGAGGCTGGTCCCCGGCGGGCGTAAGCGGCGTTTGAATGCGGAAGCGGTCCATGTCGCGTGTGCAAATCCTTACTTGGCCGCAGAGGAGCCGTCTCGAGGGTTCCCCTCACGTTTTTCCCAGCGCTCTTCCGCCTCGGGTCGGCGGATGTAGATCGGAACCAGGTTCCCGGGCTCGTCAAAGCGGTTCAGGCGGGCGCGGGCACGGCCGAGGGCCAGCACCTCCGCGGCCTCGGGCCGCGCGAAGTCGGGCGGCAGCATGCGGCGGTTCTCCAGGCGCGCCCTCGCGAGCTGCTCCGCGACGCCGTCTCCGATGATCGCCGTCCCGGCGGCCGCGCCGTGCGCGGAAAGATACTCGGCCGCGTCGGCTTCGACGGCGGGCGAAAGCTCATGACAAGCGCCGCCCTCCAGGGCGAAGGTCGCGGCGTAGACGTGTCCGCGCTTCGCGTCGGACATGACGATGACGCGCGCGGGGGGCGGATCGGCGCGGAGAGCGTTCCGGGCGATCCCTTCAAACGTGGGTACGCGCACGAGCTTCGCCCCGACCGCCATCGCCAGCATCCGTGCCGTCGTGACGCCGACGCGCAGACCGGTGAAGCTGCCCGGTCCGCCGGAGACGTAGACGAAGCGCAGGGCGTCCGGAGCGGCGCCCGCGGCGCGGACGGTCTCGTCGATCGCGGGAACGAGCTGCGTGGCGTGGTTGAGCGTGGCGACAAAGGACTTCGAGGCGAGAACGCGCCCCTCACGCCCCACGGCGACCGACCCGTGCCGCCCTGAGGTTTCGATCGCCAACTCGAATCCGGAATCCCTCAACGTCATCGGAGACGATCATAACGCGGAGGAGCGGGGGAATCAGGGGTCGGGCGGAGGATCAGGAACCGGGCGGGCGAGCGGGCCGGAAGGTCGGGGGAGCGGGTGAAAACGCGCCGGGCGACCCGGTCCGCGCAAGGCCGCCCCTGCGAGGACCGGATCGCCCGGCGAAACAAGGCGGTTGTCCGTCCGTTACTCGTCGTTCGTCGGTCCGATGCAGACCATCCACAACTTGAAGAAGTTCATGATCTGCGCTTTCGTCAACTGATTCGCGTTCAGATTGAACGCCACCTGGCTCGATGTCGGCAGGTCGTTGTCCCCGCCGAAAGCGTCCACGTAGCTGATCATGCCGGTCATGCACGGGATCGAGTTGTCCACGGCGAAGAAGGCGTCCTCATCCGACATGTTCTCGAACGCCGCCGACTCGCCGCTGGCGGTGCGGCTCTTCTCCTCGTTGAACCGGAGGTTGAAGTCGTAATACCCCTTGCCGTTGCTCTCGCGGTTCGGATCCTCCACCCACTTGATCGAGCCGGTCACGATGTCCTCGTACTCCTTGCCGTTGAGGTTGTAGGTGAAGCGGATGCCGTCCGTGTACCAGTTCCCCGTCTCGTAATCGTAGTCGAGGCGGCCGCTGACGGTCGTGCGCGGATACACCTCCGCCGGACCCTTCCCCAGCACGATGTTGTCGAAGCGCATCGGGTCGCTCTTCGACACCTTCACCTCCACCGTCTTCTTGCCCACCACGCGCTTGTACGTGTACGCGGCGAGCCCTTCCTTCTTCTCCGCCTTGCCCATCAGACGGCCGGCGAATTCGTCGGTGAACGCCGAGGCCTTGCCCATCGCGTCCACCGCGATGCGCAACGCGCTTTGCTGCGCCTTGCCGCCGGCGAGCTGATACGCGCCCGAGCTTGTGTCGATCGGGACCGTGCCGACCCACTTCCCCACGACTTTCTTCTGCTTGAGATCCTTCGGGTTCATCACCGTCAACGAAACGTCGAATCCGAGCTGTGCGCTCTGCTTCGACCGCTGGAGCGTCTTGGTGAAGATGTTCGGCTGACGCGTGATCGTCCCCGTGAACTGGGTCGTGTCCGCGACGGTGATGTCGAACTTGTACTCGTCCTTGACGCCGATCTTCGGCGACCCGGCCTTGTAGTCGCCGCTGGTGTCCATCTCCGTCCGCGTGCGGAAGTCGATGTTCATCGTTCCGACGATGACGTTGTCCTTGGTGAGCGTCTCCGTGTCCTGCGCCGACGCCGCGACCGGAACGGCAAGCGTCCCGATCATCCACAGCGTTCGGCTCCAACCTGCGTGCAACTTGCGCATGTCCTCTTGCTCCTTGCCAGAAAAAGTGTTCGTCGAGTGCGAGACCCGCCCCGTCCGCTCCCGCGGATCCGTCGGGTCCGCGCGTATTCTCCACGGATATTATCGGCCAATCCGTTATAATTGCCAAGCAACTTTGGAACGCGGCGGCGACGCCGGCCCGTCCGGGGCGGGATGGAGCGAGGATTCGGCAGGATCGGCGGGCGGACCGGCTCGCCGTGACGGGCCGCGGCAAGGGAGAACGACATGACTCGCTGGAAGTGGCTGGAACGCACGTTTTCCTTTGATTATCCGGTCGAGAAATTCCCTGACCTGCTGGAGCGCTGGCGCGGAACGCCGGCCCGGCTTGAAGATCGGCTCCGCGGCGTTCCGGAGGACGTTCTGGCCCGCGGGGACGGCGGCTGGACGATCAAGCAGAACGTGGGCCACCTGATCGACCTGGACGGGCTGCCGGTCCGGCGGCTGGCGCAGATTCTGGCTGGAGAAACCACGCTTGTCCCGGCGGACATCTCGAACCGCAGGACCAACGACGCCGATCACAATGCGCGTCCCGTCGCGGACCTGCTCGCCGAATTCCGACGGAACCGGTCCGCCGGCGTCGCACGGTTCGAAACGGTGGCGGAATCCGACCGGGCGCGGTCCGCAATCCACCCGCGCCTGCGCCAGCCGATGCGCATCGTCGATATCCTGTATTTCGACAGCGAACACGACGACTACCACCTCGCCCGCATCGGCGAACTGCTGGCGAAGTTTCATCGCTGATCTCGAACGCCGGGGCGTCCTGCCGGGCCGGAGGGGGAGCCTGCCGCGTCGGGCATCCGCTTTTTGCATGCCGGTACTGGATTTTTATTGCAATTCGCCCTCCTGCGTGGGACAATCAGGGGAATATCGCGGTGCGGCGACCTGGAGGCGGTAGGCGGCCGTCTCCGTGGTGGCTGCTTGACGAAAGTGTCGCGCATGTCGTTGCAGAGTACGCGCCGGTGCTGCGCCGGTTGTTCGTTCGGGGGGAGGTTCCTTTCCTTTTTTGCGATCCTGCCGGTCGTGCCGGTTCTTGCGGATGAGATCGTTCTCCAGAACGAGAACCTCCGCGACGGCGACAGCGGGTACATCGTGGGCGACTTCGCCCCGCATGAGGAGGCGGCGGCGTGGCTGACGGCGCCTTTCGACGGGCACATCATCGCCGTGCAGATCCTCTGGTGGTCCATCGACAACGGCGCGGACCCGACGATCGAGGAGAACATCTGGATCCGCGAGGCGGGGAATTTTCCGCGCCCGGGCGACGAGATGCTGCGTCTGCCCGCGCCTTACATGGTTCCGTTTTACCTGAACGAGTTTCGTTACAAGGATGAGCAGCAGCAGGATCCGATCCGCATTCCCGTCACCGCGGGGCAGACGATCGTCGTCTCGATCGAGTTCTCCCAGGGCACGGACATCCGCAACGGCACGCCCAGCATCGTCCGCGACATCAGCACCTGCCGTCAGCAGAAGAACGCCTTGTACGCGCCGAACCTCGGCGGGTGGGTCAACTGGTGCAACGTCTCCAGCGGGAACTTCGTCATCCGCGCCGTGCTCGAAACCGAGGATCTCACGCGCGTGTTGATGATCCGGTCGGATCAGCCGGGTTCGCTGGTGGACGCGGGCGACGGATATCGGGAGACGCCTTTTGACGTGACGGGCCTGGAGGAAGGGAACTCCGTCAACCTGACCGCGTTTCAATTCTCCGAGCAGGGCGACCCCTTCGTGCAGTGGAACCTCGACGGGCAGTTCTTCTCGTCGAACCGCTCGATCGCCGTCCCGATGAACACCGGCGATGACCGGACCGCCACCGCCGTGTACACCGATCTGGTCGAGCGCACCGTGTTTGTCGAGTCGGACGCGGAGGCCGCGCTCGTGGACGCCGGCCAAGGCTTTCAACCGACGCCCTTCACCGTCTCCACGGCTGAGGGATACTCGGTGACGCTGCGCGCGTTCAGCTTCTCCCCCCTGGGAGATCCGTTCCTGTATTGGACGCTCGACGGAGAGCAGATCACCGATCAGACGACGCTCACCTTTGAGATGAACACCGGCGCCGACCGCACCGCCCGCGCCGTGTACCTCGGCGACGCATGTCCGGTGCTCGAAAGCTTCAAGGCCAAGGGCGGCAGCGGCAAAGCCACGACGACGACGCAAACGACGCTGACCTCAGGAAAAGTCACCGTCGAATGCTCAGGAACCTCCGGAAGCGGCTCAAAGAGCAAGAAGATCAAGCCCGACGGCAAGGCGAAGGCGGTCATCAAGAACCTCCCGGCGGGCGACTACGCCTGCACGCTCAAGAAGATCAAGGACGGAACGGGAGAGACCGTCTGCTCGGGCGACCTGGCGTCCGAGAACGTGACCGTGACGCCTTGATTCCGCTCGGCTGCGTCGATCGAGGGATCTGCCGGCGCCGAGCGGCGGTGCGTTGGGGCATATAACGCAACGGCCGATTTCGTGAGCCGTCGGCGGGATTACAGCGGCGCGGGGGTTGCCTGCCGAAAGCCGGCGGGCGCTCCGGGAATGTCCGCATCGCGCCGTCGAGGAATCGCGCGGACTGAAGCCGCATCGCGCCGTCGAGGAATCGCGCGGGCTGAAGCCGCATCGCGCCGTCGAGGAATCGCGCGGACTGAAGCCCGCGGCTCGGTGGCAGTTGCCTGTTCCCTATTGCCTGTTGCCTATTGCCTATTGCCTTTCCCCCCTACCGTTTCTTGGCGATCTCGTCCGCCGGGATCATCGGGAGCACGACGTGCGAGGGGCGCTGGGCGTCGTGGTGGATCGTCTGATCGGCGGTGACGTATGTCGTCTCTTTTTCGTTGTGTCCGCCGGTGTTGAGGTTGCGTGAGAAGAACGGGAAGGTGGCGGAGGCGACTTCGACGCGGAGGCGCTGGCCTTTCTTCACGGTCAGGCCCGTCTGCCACAGGTCGAGGTCGTACTCGTAGACCCTGCCCGGTTCGAGAAGCTCGGGGCGGCTCATCGAGTTGCGGAAGCGGGCACGGAGGCGTCCCTCGACGAGGTTGGTCACCTCTCCATCGGGCTCCACCAGCAGCAGGCGCATGAACCAGTCCGTGTCCTTCGCGGAACTGGTTGCGAAAAGTTTTCCCGAGACGGGTCCGGCGAAGGTGTAATCCGCCTCGAACGGTTCGGACGTGTACACGAGGATGTCCTTGCGCTGCGCCGTGACCGACTCGTGGTGCTCCCTGGCGATCTTCTTCAGCTCCTCCTGCGTGCGCTCGATCTTCTCCTCTTCCTCGGTTTCCTCGCGATAGGCCGGGTTGGGGGTCGGATCGCCGGGGTCGTAGGTGTAGCGGTCCGGCGGGCCGTCGGCCGAAGGCGCCTCGCGCGTAAGCTTTCCATCACCCTTCGAGGTGTTCGCGTTTCCGCCGCTGGACAGATACCACTTCTCGAAGCGCGTCTGCGGAAGGGGATAGGCGTCGCCGGTGAGCCAGACGTTCGAGTTCATCGCGAAGATCCGCACCAGCGGCTCCTTCACGATGCCGTTGTCGATGCCCTTGAGCCAGTGATCGAACCAGCGCAGGTACTCGCGCGGAAGGTCGATCGCCGCCTGCTCGCCGAAGTCCCAGTCCCCCAGGCGCCGCGACGCCTCGGCCTGATGCCCCCACGGACCGAGGATCAGCTTCTGATGCGGATGCCCGTGACGCGCCATCGCGGCGTAATTGAGCTTCGAGCCGATGCCGTCGCCGTCGAACCATCCGGACTGGTGAAACACGGGGATGCGCACCTGGTCGAGCGACTTCAGGAAGCTCGCCCGCGCCCAGTACTCGTCCTCGGTGTTGTGCTCGATCCACGTCCGCCAGTGCTTGCTCTCTTTTCCGAGAAACGCCTTGTCGAGTTCGATGACCGGCAGGCCGCGGAGGAGCTGGGCGAACTTCTTCTCCATGATTTTGCCCATCGCCACGCCGGACAGGTCTCCGGTCGCCTCCTGCTCGACGACGTCGGCCCACCAGATCGCCCCGAGCAGGAAGAACGTCCCGTATTCATAGGGGACATTGTAAAACGGATCCGGCGGGGCGACGTTGGGGATGATCGTCACGAGGTGCGGCGGGTTCTCGCTCGCCGCCCACCACTGCACCCAGCCCAGGTACGACGCCCCGATCATCCCGACCTTGCCCGAAGACCACGGCTGCGCGGCCAGCCACTCGATCGTGTCGTACCCGTCCTTTTTCTCGTTGACGAAAGGCTCCCACTCCCCGGGCGAGGCGAAGCGTCCGCGCACGTCCTGCACCGCGACGGCGTACCCGCGCCGGGCGTAGAACCTGGCGTCCAGCTCCGCCATCTCCTTTTTGTACGGCGTGCGGATGAGCACGACGGGGACTTTGTCATCGGTCTTCGGCAGGTAGAGGTCCGTCGAGAGCTTCAGCCCGTCGCGCATCGGCACGCCCTCGCCGCGCTTCTCGACGACCTCGAAGGTCGGCTTGGAGATCAACGGATCGGCGTCGGCCGCCGTCCGCAGCGCCTCGTACCCCTCTCGGACGTACGCGGCGCGTTGCGCGGGAACGTCGATGAAGCAGATCTTCGACTTTTCGTCCGCCCAGACCGTCATGTCCACGCCGGGAAAGCGGTAGGTGAAGCGCTCGAACGCCACGTCGCGCCCGCCGATCGTGCGTTCCGCGGGGTCGATCCGCTCCAGCGACGCCTCCACCACCACCGCGCCGACGACGTACACGGGGAAGCTCTGCACCCCCGCTTTCGCGCGGTCGTAGCGCCTCACGGGGATCGACATCAGCGCCGGCGAGTAATCCTCGTGCAGCACGGAGTCCGGCTTGAGCGTCGCCGTCCGCTTGATCTCCTTGAACGTGAGGCGCACGGTCGAACCGTCGCGCTCGACGACCGCCGGACCCTGCGGCTGACGCAGGTCGATCCGCGCAAAGCGTCCGTCGGCGTCGGGCGTGAGGGTGTAACCGAACTGGACCTCCTGCCCGGCCATCGCGAGGACGGCGTCGGTTTCGTAACGCCCGTCCGGCTTCCAGGCGTAGCGGATCGTGATGATCCGCTCCTCGCCTTTGAAGATGAAGAAGACGCCTTCATCCTCAAAACCGGCGAGCGACACGGGCAGGCCCGACGCTTCGTCCGATTTCGCGCCCTCCTGTGCGGCAGGCTTGACCGCCCCCGCCTGCCATCCCCACGCCGCCGCGGCGCCGACCAGCAACGCCACGGTCCAGACCGCACCTTTCATCCGCTTCATGAACATGAACCGTCTCCCGCTCGAGAAGGGTCAAACCGCTTTACCCCTCCATGATAAACGATTCCCGTCGCGTGAAAGGGCGGTTCTTGTGGGAAACTGTACAACGCAGGTGATCGCCTTACGCCCCTGAACGACATGGCGGCAGTCCGAGGAATCCCTCGTCTCGCGAAGATGCCCGCACGGGTCGAGGTTCCGCCCGAAGGCTTGCCGGAGATGGGTCCACGCCGGGCGACGTCTTCGAGGAAAAACATCCGCCGATCCGGAAATGAGGCGCCGCGTCATCGTGCGTTGTGCAACACGGGCGCAACGTTGCGCAAATGTGACTTGTAACGACCGCGGCGTGGTTCGATGATGAATCCGCCAGACCGGCGAACGTGACCCGAAGTTGACCCGCGGGATCGACGCCGCCGGCTGGTGTCGAATCCAATCCGACAACGAAACCCGTCCTTACGGGAGGTTTTCCGATGAATCGCATGTCGTTTCTCCGGGGCATCGCGGCGATGGTCATGCTTCTTGCATCTTCCAGCGTCTCACGGGGTTTCGAAGGAGACCTCTCCTTGTCGAAGCTGCCCGTGAAGGAGGTGACGGTGTTCAAGGACGGTCACGCCTTCGTGCTGCACGAAGGCGTCGTCAGGCTGGATACGGAGGGTCGCGTCCGGCTTGACGAGCTGCCCGCGCCGATCATGGGGGCGTTCTGGGCGGCCTCCGCCGACGATCGCGTCCGCCTCAAGGGTGTGGTGGCGGGGAAACAGCGCGTTCCGGTGCGCCGTCCGGCACTGGAGCTGAAGGATCTGATTGAGGGCAACATCGGTCGGGCGGTTGTCGTCACCGACGTTGACGGGGTCGGTTTTCCCGCGACGATCGAGGACGCTTCGTATGCCCATCCCGCCGCCGATGCGCCAGGGACGGCGCCTCCATCCCCATCCTCGGTCAAGGGCAATGAGCTCGTGGCTTTCCGGCTGGCCGACGGCGTCCGGGTCATGCCGCTGAATCGCGTCCGGGAGCTGACGTTTCCCGAGGGACATAGTCCCGCGTTGACCCGCGAGGAGGAACGCAACGTCCTGACGCTGAGTTTTGCGCCGGTGGACCAGGGGCAGCGGTATGCCCCCCGCCTTCCTGAAACCGCGGCCGTCGGGATGGGCTACGTTCAGCGGGGATTGCGCTGGATCCCGTCCTACCGTCTTGAAGTGACCGGCGAGGGGACGGCGAAGGTGAACATGCAGGCCACGCTGATCAATGAGTTGGCCGACCTTGACGAGGCTGCGGTTCACCTCGTCATCGGCGTTCCCACGTTCAGGTTCAAGGACACGCTCGATCCAATGTCGATGCAGCAGGCGCTCGCGCAGCTTTCACCCTATTTCCGGGAGGCGACCGATCCGAGAGGGACGCCGAACTTTCTGAGTAACGCCATCATGTCGCAGACCGCGCGCATGGGCGAGTACTCCGGCGCAGGACACGGCGCCGCCGACGCGACGGGCGACGTCGGAGACGTGAACGTTCCGGGGGAAAGCGTCGAAGACCTTTTCGTCTGGACCCTCGAACGCGTCACCCTCCGCAAGGGCGAACGCATGGTGCTTCCGATTGTCGCGTTTGAAATCCCCTGCGAAGATCGTTACATCCTGGAGATTCCTATCGCTCCGCTCCCGGAAATGCGCCAGCAGTTTCAATCCCAGTATGAGGCGGAGCTGGCTCGCCTTCTGGCCGCTCCGAAGGTCATGCATCGTCTGCGGCTGACGAATTCCGCGACGCATCCGCTCACGACGGCGCCGGTCCTGATGATCCGCCAGGGTCGTCCGCTGGGCCAGGGCATGATGACCTACACGGCGCCGCGCGGCACGACCGAAGTAGAAATTACGGCGGCCGTGGGGATCGGCGTGTCCAAGTCCGAGTTGGAGATCGAGCGCTTGCTCGGGGCGAAGGTGTGGCGGGGCGATCACTACGATCGAGTGTCGCTGGAGGGAACGGTGACGCTGACCAACTACCGCGCCCATGCGGTTGAGGTCCATGTACGTCGCTACGTCATCGGGCACTGCGACAGGGTCGGGCAGGATGGTGAGGCGAAAATGCAGAACGTGCTTGAATTGGCGCCCGCGGCCACGAGTGGCGCAGGGGTGCCAACGTGGTGGCGCTGGTATTCCTGGCCTTGGTGGTGGTGGCGCATGAACGGGGCGATCGAATTAAGCTGGGACGTGCCCCTGGAACCGAACCAAACCAGGGAACTGAATTATGCGTGGCACTATTACTATCGTCCGTGACCGGCCGCGCCGCCCGCACGACGATCGGAAACGGACGACCCGATCCTCGCCCGCATCGCTTTTTTGTTTGCGCCCCGGGCTAGAGCATTCTCTGTTTTTGTGTACCGAGCCGCGTGGCTTCAGCCCGCGCGAACGCGCGTTTGAATGGGCCATTTCGTCGCGTCGGGGTTGCTACACGGAAACGGAGTTTGCTCTAACTCCGGGCAAGCAGCATCCGCATCGCGCCGAACGCGACGAACGCCGTGATGAACGCCAGGATTCCCCAGCGGGCAAGCGGCCGGACCGGTTGCAGGCGCGCGGTCAGCCGCTCGCGGACGCGCCGCGGCAGCAGCCCCGTCGCCGCCACGCCGACGAGCAGCACGACGACGGGGATCCCGAAAGGGTGATGCCCGAAGCTCGCCGCCCACATCCCGCGCACCGCGCAACTGACGCTCCGCGACAGTCCGCAGCCGGGACAGGGCAGGCCCGTGACCCACCGCGACGGGCAGAGCACGGGACCCAGACCGTGCGGCGGGTGCAGCACCGCCGCGGTCAGGATCAACACGGCGATGACGGTCCCGCAGCGCAAAGACCGCAACCCGGAGAATCCAGCGACGGGAACGCTCGATGGCGCTTGTTCCTCGGGCTTTGTGGCCGAAACAGGCATGAATCCGGCGTCAGAATCCGCCCCCTCCGCCGCCAAGGTAGTTGCCGGACATAATGTCGTCCCAGCTTAAGACCACCGTGAAGACGCCCGCCAGCAACGACCCCACGTACGCCCACTTCAGACGGAGATCCGAATTCACCGCGAAGGTGAAGTAGAGTCCGTAGATGGGACAGAAAAGACAGCCGAGTCCGTGACCGACCCCCTCGCGAAACGCCACAATCAGCAGCCAGATGAAAATGCCCGTTCCGACCAGGTTCGACACGATGCCCATCACCGGCGCGATCTCCGGACTCGCACGCCCCACGAGAAACAAACCGAGCATCACGACCAACGTCGCCACGCCGAAAAGGAACGGCTTGTCCGAAAGCCCGCCGAGCGAACTCGATCCGCCGCGACTCGCCCGCCGCGCCGATGCGGCGCGCGGCGACGTCGGGGGCGCGGCGCCGTCGATTTTGACCGCGAGCTTCTGTCCGATCCGCTTGTTGAAACCGCAGGACGTACACAGAATCGCCCCGCGCTGCATCGGCGTCCCGCAGGATTCGCAGAGTGGACCGCCGTCGATCGCTTCAGAGCTGCTTTCCAGATCGGAGAGCTCCGCAAGCAGATCCGGCTCGCCGGACTTCGCCCGGGCGGACGGCGCTGGTCCGCGCGCTTTGACCGGACGCGCGACGACCGGCTCGCCCGACTGCGCCGCCTTGTTGACCTTGTCGAAGCAGGGCTGACAGTAGTAGTGCCCCTTCGAGTCGCGCGTCCGCGGGCGGTTCGCGCAATCCACCCCGCACAGACGGCAGATCTTTCCGGGTGACGGTTGAGCGCTCATGAACGACTCCCGAGGCCGATCGCCCGGTCCCCCGCGACGCCGACGGCGCCTGCAATCCTGGCGGGGGCATCCTAGCCGAGAGGCCTTTGAAATTCCGGCGGAGCATTTTGATCGACCCCGCTGACGAATTCAACCCCCTCGCACCGGTCGACTTCCGCTCCGTTGTGGTCCTGAGGGAAGCATAATGTCAGGCTCGCTCCCACGCTCAAGACGCTGTCGCGAAACCGAGCCGCGCCCGTAAGGAAGCGTTCCCCGCGAAACCGAGCCGCGCCCGTCAGGAAGCGTTCCCCTGAGTCCCCATCTGCCTCCGGTTGCGGGGTGTCGGAATCGCATGAACTTAAGATTTGGCGCGGCCCGAATCTCCACCTGACTCCGGCTGACTCCGGTGCAACACGCTTCGCCTGACCTCGATCAACACGCTTCGCCGACAGCCCCGCAGGATCGTCGGGCGCATTTGCCTCAACCCCGACGAATCCGCGCCAACGTCCGGAGAGCACGCGCGAGCGTCTGTTGTTGTGTTTCAATTCCGAAGAACATGCGCGAATGTCCGTTGTTTTGTTTCAATCCCGGAGGAGGCGCGCGAACGCCCGTTGTTGTGTTTCAAACCCGAAAAACACGCGCGAATGTCCGTTGTTGTGTTTCAATCCCGAAGGGATTGCGGCCTCCAGCCCAGGGTTGGTCGCCGAAGGCGGCCTACCTTGGGTTCGCGGCGATCCACCCCTCGACCAACCCCAACGAGCCTGGGAATTTTTGGGAAGCCCTCCGCATCAAACACCAAATCCGAGACTGAAAGGCGGGTCCGTGACCCGAAAGACGCGCGTTCGTGAGGCGTCGGCTGGAAAAATTCCCAGGCTCAACGGGGTTGCGCCGGGTCGAACGGGTTGCACCAGATGAAACGGTTGCACCGAGTTGAAGGGGTTGCGCCAGATGAAACGGTTGCGCCGGGTTGAAGGGGTTGCGGCGGGTTGAAAGGATTGCGATGGGTTGAAGGAGTTGCGCCAGACGAAACGGTTGCGCCGGGTCGAACGGGTTGCACCAGATGAAACGGCTGCACCGAGTTGAAGGGGTTGCGCTGGGTTGAAGGAGTTGCGCCAGATGAAACGGTTGCGGCGGGTTGAAAGGAGTTGCGCCAGATGAAACGGTTGCGGCGGGTTGAACGGGTTGCGATGGGTTGGAAGGGTTGCACCGGGTTGAACGGGTTGCGCCGAGTTGAACGGGTTGCGCCGAGTTGAACGGGTTGCACCGAGCGGTACAACCCCTTTCGGGGTTGGGCGCGCTTGCCTTCGTCTTCCGTGGGCTGCGCCCACGGCTATTCATGTTGATCCCCTTCGGGGATCGGCGTCGTAATCCCCGGCGGTCAGACGTCATATTCTCCGGCGGTTGGCGTCGTATTCCCCGAAGGGGAATTACGTGGATAGCCGTGGGTGAAACCCACGGTGGCGTGCGGGATCAAAACGCGACCCCGAAGGGGTCGAACCAACCTGGGTGGATCGCGTGGTGCAACCCCTACCTTCTTGACAATTGTCACCCCGTTGGGGTTGAGGATCGAGCGGTTTCGGTTCCCCAGGGTAGGTCGCCTGCGGCGACCTACCCTGGGCTGGGGGACGCGACCCCGTTGGGGTCGAAGAAACGCGACGCGCCGCGACGCCTTCATGGTGGGTCGAAGAGCGTCGCGCGCCGCGGCGCAGCGGAGTCAAGCGGAGACTCAAAAGAACGCTTCCTTACGGGCGCGGCTCGGTTAAGTTCGCGGCTTCGGCATCACCGTCCGTCGTCAACCGTCTCGCGATCGGAAGACGGACGGTTCCCGGGGCGCGAGGAGGCGAGGCGGCGGATGCGCAGCGGGGCGCGTTGCCCGGACGGATTCACCTGGATCGCGCACGCGCCACGGAGAATCTTGCGCAGCGTCCGCCCCACCGCCTCGCCGCGCCACCCGCGCATCAGCAGCGGCGGTTCGGCAAGCTTGTCCAGCCCGCCGTCCACGAACGGCTCGACGACCCCCTGAATCGCCTGCTTCGTCGCCAGCAGGCTGTAAGACACGTCGAGGCGCGCCGCCTCGCTGCGCAGGACGGCGGTGAGCAGTGAGATGAGAACGCCGTCCAGCGGATGTTCGGAGCGCACGCTGCGATGTCCGGTCCTCGGCGCGGGCGGCTGCTTCGCGGATTTTTCGAGAACTTCGCACATTTCGCGCACGTGGTCTTTGCGCAGGTTCAGCCCCCGCAACGAGCGTATTTGCTCCGTCCGCGTCCACCCGTGCCGGGCGATCTCGACAAGGAGATGATCCTTCAGGACGGCCCGCGCCGGACGGTTCAGGCGTCCCGCCAGCTCCTCGCGCCACGCCATCAGGTCCAGCGCCGCCCGAAGCTCCGACCCGGACAACGATCCCGTCCCCTTCACGCGGCGCAGGCGGTCCTCGGGCGGGCGGTCATAAAGGTGCATCTGCTCAAAAACCGCAAACTCCTCCTCCGCCCACGAGAGGCGGTCCAGCTTCGTCAGCCTTGCGTGCAGCTTGTCGCGGATCGGCAGGAGGTGCGCCACGTCCTCCGCGGCGTAACGAAGCTGCTCCTCCGAAAGCGGGCGCTTGCGCCAGTCGGTCAGCGTCTGCGACTTGTGCATCCGCACGTGCAGCACCTGCTGCGTCAGCTTCGACAGGCTGATCGGGTAGATCGGTCCCACCAGCCCCGCGGCGACCTGAACATCGTAGACGTTGCGCGGCGGCAGGCCCGCGGCCGCGGCGCAGATCGCCAGATCCTCCTGCCCCGCGTGGACGATGGTCTCCACCGCCGGATCGGTCACCAGATCCCACAGCGGCGCCAGGTCCACTTTCGTCTTCGCGTCGATCAGAAACACGCCGTCCGGCAGCGCCATCTGAACGAGGCAAAGCTCAGGCTCGTAAACGTCCTCCATCACGAACTCGGTGTCGAGCGCGAACCGCCCGGCCGCCCGCGCCCGCGCCGCGATCTCCGCCAGGTCGGCCGAACGCGTCACCATCCGGTACGCGCCCTCCGCGCCGGGTTTCTTCGCTGAAGCTCCCTCCACGCCCGCTGACACGTTCACGTCACCTGCTCCCGCATCTCGTTCCGACTCCGTCGTTCATCCCGCCGCGAAACGGCCTGAATCGCGCCCTCCGCACCCCGCAAACGCATCTTCAGCCCTTCTTCGCCGCCGCTGCGACCGCCGACGGTCCGGCGCGCCCTTGCGGAAGACGGGACGTTCGATGCAACCGACGGGGAGGCGAGCGGATCTCGATCGGCGGCTGACAGGCGGGGCGGGACGTTCTTGCACCGTCGGCATCAGATCGTCACGCGCGTCGCGGCTACACTTCGAGCAGCTCCTGATACCGCGGAACGCGCTGCACTTCCTCGGTGGGAACCATCGTGATCACGTCCCACGGACAGACCTGCGCGCAGAGCTTGCACCCGATGCAGACCGAAAGATCGATCGTACACACGCCCATCGCGTACCCGGGGTGATTCGGGTCGGAAATCTTGTCAATGCAGTCCACCGGGCAGACCGTCACGCACGCGTCGCAACCGGTGCATAAATCCTCGTCCAGGATCGCCAGTTGTTTCGGAAGCTTCCGTTTCTTCGCCATGACCGTGGGTTTCGCTCGATGGCCGATGAATCACCGCCGCGCCGCCGCCGCGTCTCCAGAACCGCCCGGCGTTCGCTTTCCGTTCATCGACGCGGGGATGCTAGTCGGCGGAGCCGGAGCGTGCAAATATGCCGCGGAAAGCCCGTTCGACCCGGCGGCCGCCTCGTCACGCTCCGCCCAGGTCAGGCGCCGACGCTCGACCGACTGTCCGACCAGCTCTGCGCTCGTCAGAAGCTGGGCCCCTTTCGCCTCAATCTGACGCAAGGCGAGGTCCGCCTCAGACTTGTTCCAGTATCCGCAGGCGTCCGCCACCACCCGCACCCGCCGGTGCCTTGCAATCAACCCCAGCGCCACGTTCTTCACCGAGGTCTCGATCGCCAGCCCGAAGATCACGTATTCCAGCGCGGGAAGCTGAGTCAGAAACCGGTCGGCCTTGGGGTTGGCGAAGAAGTCGCGGGTCCGCTTTCGGAAGATGACCTGGCGGCAGGAGGTGAAGACGTCGATCGGGGCCCAGAGCGTGTTGTCGCCTTCCACCACGCGCCACGGGGGCATCAGCGTGAACTCCAGTTTCCGCTGCCCTTCCGAGCCGTCCACGCAGTGACGCGGGATGCCCTCGCGGTCCACCTCCCACTTGCGATGGGAGTCGAGCGACGAGACGATCGGAACCTCCTGGCGGCTGACCCACTCCACCGTGCGCTGAAGCGCCGGCAGGAAGGTCTCGAGATTCGCCACCGGGTAGGCGCCGCCGGGATGGCAGAAATCCCGCTGAGTATTCAGGTCGACCGCGACGCACTCGATCGACCACCCGTTCGTGCGAGATGACATGAGTTTCCCCCCGCAACCCACCCACGACAGGAACCCTGCCGCGTCCGTCGGACGCAGCGGCCCCTGCACCACGTTCGGCATCCTTCGGGGAGAGCGCTTCTTTCCCTGCCCCTGGCGAAGGCGGTGCTTCTTTCCGCGTTCCGCTCAACCGATCGTAGGCGCGACGCCGAACCTCGGCGAACACCCGAGCGGCCTTGCGCCGACCGGTAACCTAACCGCCGGTCCGAATCAACGCCACCCGGTCAACGTCCGAGAACCTGTACCAACCTTTTGTCAAAAAAGGATTAACGATTTGTCGATACCCTGTGTGTTCCGTTCCGGGCGATCTCGGCGGATAAGTCCAGGAAACACCAAATTCCTTGTGAAATCCTCGCAGTCCAGAAACGGCAGGCACGCCGCATGAATACTCGCCCAACCCCGCGCCAGCGCTTCCGCCACGCGGCAAGTCCGGTTCTGGCCTGTGCCTTCCTCGCTCTTGCCGGATGCCGGTCCGCCCCCGGCGACCGCCGCGACTTTCGCGTCGCGGAACCCTGGGAGCTGAAAGGCCCCTTCCGCATCTTTGCGTCGGATAACGAATCACGCGCCGAACCCGGGCAATCCTCGGACGCGACGACGTCGCGGGATGTGCAATCCGAGGAGGCGCAGACCGCTCCTGCGTCAGCGACGGATCCGGGGGTGCCCGCCGAGGCCCGGCCGCCTTCGCTGGACGCCCTCACCGAACGACCGGGACTTTTCTCCCACGGCGTGCATGCAGACGAGGATTTCTGGTATCTCGACGTCGGGTTCCGTCTCGGGCAGGTTCGCCTTGAGGAGACCTCGAAGAAACTTGATCTTCGACTTGACCCCCTCCTCGCCCTCGACGCCGTCGGCTTGTTTGATGAGCCTTACACCCCGCGCAACCGAAAAACGGACTGGGGCATGACCACGCAGTACCTCGGCATCGGCCGCAGGGAAACAGACTGGCTCACCTGGAACTTCTATCTCGGATACGGGTTCGGCGGCGACGTGAATCACGATCGCGTCGCCCTGATCAACATCGACGTCGACTTTCAATACAATTTCATCTTCACCGGGCTGACCACCGACCTCTATCCCTGGGGAAAACCGAAGCACGCCAACTACCCGAACTGGCGGCAGCGCTTTCAGGCCAGCCGTCCTTTTCTGCTGTCAGGCGTTGAGATCGGTTACGTGCGCGCCCGCGGGCGCGGTTACGTCGGACTGGCGCCCCTTGTCAAGATTTACAAGGACACGCAGTCGATCGAGGACTGGCTGTTTTCCTACCTGATCGGGCTGGGCTGGGAGTTGCCGATCGACGACCGCTGCTCCTTCGCGGCGTCGATCCACTACACGTTTCACTTCTACCGCCCCGAGGAATACAACGGTTACAACATCACCACGGCGTTCCGCTACCGGTTCTAAGGCGCGGTTGCAAAACCGAGCCGCGCCCGTAAGGAAGCGTTCTTTTTTCGCCCTGCTCCGAGGGTTTTGAAACCGCGTCTAAGTGAAGCCCCTCCCCGAGCCGCGGGCTTCAGCCCGCGCGAACGCTCATCTCGCGCCGCACCGCCCCCGTGAGGAACCGTTCCTCTTACCGAACCGCGCCGGTCGGAAAACGTTCCTGTCCAACACGGTGACGAACACACACGACGTGCCGAACGCGGCTGGATCTACGCCAACCTCTCCCGCGCGGACATCATGATCCGCTGGATCAGATCGAGATAGGACAAACCGACGGCGGTGCAGAGGATCGGAAGGTCCGAATGCGACGGATGAAGCCCGGCCAGCGGATTGATCTCCAGCACCTGCATCCGCCCCGCGGCGTCGCAGCGGAGATCCACCCGCCCCCCGTCGCGGCAGTTCAGCCCGCGCCACGCCGCCAGCGCGATCCGCTCCGCTTCGTCCGCCGACGCCCGGTCCGCCCGCGGATACCCGACCAGTTCCTCGCAGTGCTCCTTGTTGTGATACGTGTGACCGAAGGCTTCCGCGCCCGGCTTGAGCACGACTTCCAGCGTTCCGATCGCGGCCGCACGCTCCCCCGTCCCTGTAATGCCCACGGTGAACTCGCGCCCCGACAGATACGGCTCGACCAGAACCGGCTGGCGGAAGCGCTGAAGAAGGCTGACGCACTTCTCGCGCAATTCCGGCGGTCCGTCGATCTTCGACTTCGCGTCGATGCCCTTCGCGGTGCCCTCGGCGATCGGCTTGGCGAAAAGCGGGTAATTCAGGCGCACCCGGTCCACGTCCGCCTCGCACGCCACTACCGCGAAATCCGTCGTCGGCACGCCGAGATCACGCAGGACGCGCTTTGTCAGCCCCTTGTCCAGCGTCAGCGCCAGCACCAGCGGATCCGAGAACGTGTAAGGAATCTCGTAAGCGTCGAGCAGCGCCGGAACCTGCGCCTCCCGCGCCACCCCGCGCAGCCCCTCCGCCACGTTGAACACGATGTCCCACCGGTCCCCCGCCACCAGCCGCGCGGCGAGCTGCCGGATGTGGCCGATCCGGTCCGTCCGGTAACCCAGCTCTTTCAGCGCGCCGTCGATCGCGTCGATCGTGTCCGGCCGGTCGAACTCGGCCGTCTCCTCCTCCGAGTATCCCATCGCCAGGTAGTCGACGCGAAGATCGTACGTCAGCCCAACCCGCATCATTCCGAATCTCTCCGCGACGCCGGGGTCGCCGCGCCGCGCCCCGCGTGGCTCGGCGCCGCCGGCAGGCGCATGTACGTGACCTGCGCCACCGCCACCATCCTGCCCCCCGCGTCGAACAACTCGACGTGAACCGGACACAGCGTCCGGCCCAGCTTGATGACCTTCGCCACCGCGGTCACGTCCGTCAAACACGCCGCAAGGAACCGGATCGTCATGTCCGTCGTCGTCACGTGCTCGTCAGGACCGGTCAGCGTCAGGATCGCCATGCAAGCCGAGGAATCCGCCACCGTGGCGAGCAAACCCCCGTGATACGAGCGATAAATCCCGTCAAACCGGCGATCATGCGGCACGGTCATCCGGCAAAGTCCCTCGCCGAACTCCTCCACGTGAAAGCGCAGCGCCGAGAACACCGGCACCCCCCGCATCCGCTCCAGCAACCGCTCATACCGCGCCTGATCCGACATACCGGAAGTGTGTGCGCAACCCACGGCAGCGGCAACCTCCCGGTCCGATCGAGGCGTTCCCCGGCAACGAGCAAGGGCGGAGACCGCGCCCCAGCGATCCCCGCCCCCGCCAGATTCCCACCAGGTTCGGCGATGTCCGCCCGTCCTGCCTTTTGCTACTGCCCGCAACCGCCGAAGGCCGCCGCCGCGCGCTCGCCGATCTGCTCCGGCGTCAGATCCTCCTTGTGCGTCGCGATGCTCCACTCATGCCCGAACGGATCGCGCAGCTTGCCGTAACGATCGCCCCAGAACATGTCCTGAAGCGGCATCGTCACTTCGCATCCGGCTTTGACCGCCCGGTTGAACGACGCGTCGGCGTCCGCGACATACAGGTGCAGCGTCACCGGGCTTCCCCCGATCGTCTTCGGTCCGCGGCACATTTCCGGGAACTCGTCGCAGATCATCACGATCGAGTCGCCGATCTTGATTTCACCGTGCATGACGCTCTGCCCGTCCGGGCCCGGCATGCGGAACAACTCCTCCGCGCCGAACGCCGTCTTGTAAAAGTCGATCGCCTTGCCGGCGCCGCCGACGATCAGATGCGCCGTGATCGTGTGAAACCCGTCCGGTATCGGTTTGACCTTTCCCGCCATCGTCTCCGTCCTTTCATCATCCAAGGATGCCGCTTTGCCGACGTAGCCCAGGCCGATCCCGGACTGCGCCGCCGACGCCGCCTTTACGCACCGCACAAGATACAAACATTACTCTAACTGGAGCGCGGTGTCCGGACAAGCCGAACCGCCGCCTTTCTTGTCGAAATCTGTCGATCCCCAACCGAAAGACGCCTTCCGGTTCCGGCGGCGGGGCGACAAAGCGCCCGGACCCGGCACGCCTTCCTTACCGCGCCGCCGGACGATCCTTTATCGCGTCTCGTCAGGGGCGCACCGGCAGCGACCGGACCCGACGGCGCCCCCCCGCCGCCAGCTCCGCCATCACGTGGTTCGCTATCATCCGCCCGGCGCGGGTCAGCGCGATCCGCTCCTCGTCGATCTCGACCCACCCCCGCTCCCGAGCGTTCTCCAGCGCCCCGGCGAACCAGGCTTGCGGATCGACCCCGACCCGATCACGAAAATCCCGGATCGACAGTCCCTCCGTCAGCCGAAGCTGCATCATGACGAATTCGATCGCAAGCATGTCGGCGGTCAGCGTTTCCGTCTCCTGCTCGGCCGACCCGGTCTCCTCGACGCGACGCACGTATTGCCCGATGTCCGCGACGTTCTTGTAACGCCGCCCGCCGATGCACCCCGCCGCCGAAGGTCCGACCCCCAGATACGGCTCGTTTCTCCAGTACATCAGGTTGTGTTCGCAGCAGCATCCCGGACGCGCGTAATTGCTGATCTCGTACTGCTCATATCCGCCGCGGGACAGCTCCGTCGCGGTGTGCTCAAAGAGCGCCGCTTCAAGGTCTTCGTCGCACGGTGCGACCCGCCCGTGCTGAAGCTGCGTCGTCAACCGCGTCCCCGGCTCGTACGTCAGGCCGTAACAGGCCACGTGATCCGGCTCCAGCGCCACGGCACGCGACAGCGACGTGCTCCAGCTCTCGAGCGTTTGCCCCGGGATTCCGAAAATCAGATCGAGGTTCACCTGCGCGACGCCGGCGCGGCGCAGCGTGCGCACCGACGGCGGAATGTCGTCCGGCGAGTGAAGGCGCTCCAGCGCCGCCAGCTCGCGCAGGTCGAACGACTGCGCCCCCATCGAGACCCGGGTCACGCCGCAGGAGACGAGCAAGCCGGCCTTCTCGTCGTCCACCGTCGCCGGGTTCGCCTCGACGGTGAACTCGATCACGCGATGCTCGCCCGCCGTCTCCGCCAGCGGCGCCAGCAAGGCGCGAAGCTGCGCCGCGTCAAGCACCGTCGGCGTTCCTCCGCCGACGAAGATCGTGCGGATCGGAAGCGGACACGCGGCGACGCGCGCCGCCAACTCCCGCGTGACGGCCTGCACCAGCGGCTCCGTAGCCCGGTCTCCCAGCGGAACCGAGTAAAAATCACAGTATCCGCACTTTGTATGACAAAAAGGGATGTGTACATAAAGGCCCGCGGACGCCCCGCGGACCGGCGCGTCAGCGGCGTCCCGGCCGGGTTCGCTACTCAATCGGCTCACCGCCCTTGTCCGCGTTTTCCTTCGTGAAAAGACGCGATCCGAGCGTCACGTGCCTCGGAACGTCCTCTCCCTTGAGGATCTTCAGCGCCGTGTCGATCGCTTCAGCGCCTCCGGTCGGATACTGGAACGTCGCCGCCAGAATCCCCTCGCGCACGTACTGCACGCCCTCGTGAGGCAGCGCGTCGATCCCGACGAAGCGGATCTCCTTCTCCCGGCCCGCCGCCCGCGCCGCCAGGTACGCGCCGTGCGCGCCGGGATCGTTATGCGCATACACCAGGTCGATCTTCTCAAACCGCGACAGCGCCGACTCCATCTCCTTGCGCGCGTCCGGCTCCAGCCACTTCATGTCCGCCTCGAAGATGATCTCGATCCGCGATCCCTTGACGCTCTCGCGGAACCCGGCGCTGCGGTCCTGCCCCGGGACCGACGTCATCAGCCCCTTCAACTCGACGACGCGCCCTTTGCCGCCCAATGCTTTGACGATCCACGCCCCGGCGGCTTGGCCGATCTTCCGGTTGTCCGCGCCGATGAAGCACGTGAACTTGTCCCCGATCACCGCCCGGTCCAGCACGATGACCGGGATGCCCGCGTCGTACGCCCGCGCGACCGGGTCGGTCAGCGGCGCCGCCTCCTTCGGACTGATGATCAGCACGTCCACCTTCTGCGCGACGAACTCCTCGACGTGCGCCCGCTGTTTCAACGAGTCGTTCTGCGCATCCTTGAAAACGACCTTCAGCTCCGGATGTTGCGCCGCCGCGGCCTTGATGTCCGCGTCCATCTGAACCCGCCACGGCTCCCCTCTGTTGCATTGACTCATGCCGATCGTCCACGTCTTCGCGGGCTGCGCGGACGAGTCCGCGCGTGTTGCGCCGTGCGTCCACGCCGGGCTTGAAACCGCGATCGCCGCAATCAGGATGACGAGATTGCACATGCCGCTTTCCTTTCGACGCGCGAGATCGGGGTCCGGCTTGTCAGGGCGACTCCCACGGCGACAATGCCGCTCGGAATCGCCGGCGACCGGAACATGCTCAAGGACTTAGTCTTCGATGACGCCGCCGACGCCCGTTAAACCCGACGCCCGTCACGATCAGTCCCCCCCGCCCGCTCAGGCGCCGCCGCCTTCAAATACTCCGAAACCGGACAAATTGAAACACCCCGCCGCGGTCTGGACGTGGCGCCTCGTCGGCGCGGGGCTGGCCGTCCTGATCGGGCTTGCTCCCGTCCCCCTGTTTCTGTCACCCGGCAACTTCCCCGACCAGATTCTTGATGACGCTTACATGTACGTCCGTTATGCGGATCACCTGCTCGACGGAGCGGGCGTCTGCTGGAACCGGGGCAACCCCCCCACGTTCGGTCTCACGTCGCTGGGCTACCTCGCGTGGGTCACGGGGGTGAGGGCCGTCACGCCGGGTGATCCCTTCCGGACACTGGTGATCGCGGGCTTCATTCCCGCGTTCTTCACCCCCGTCCTCCTCCTTCAGCTTGCGGCGCGGCATGTCCGGCCGACGCGCGCCCTTTCCGGAGCGCTGGCGGCGATCTGGATCGTCATCCTTCAGCGCCCCCTGACCGAGCATCTGCTGCTGACACACGGGTTCACCGGGATGGAGACGGCCTTCGCGGTGTTCGGCCTGGCGTGCGCGATGTTCGCCCTGGACGCCCTGGCGCGAAAGACGGGCTGGTCGTGGGCGGTCCTTGCCGCTCTTGCAACGCCGCTGGTTTTTCTCCTGCGACCGGACCTCCTTCCTTTTCCGCTGGCGATCGCCGGCGCTCGCGCCTTGTGTGCCTCGGACCCCGGACATTGTCGGCAGGGACGGCGCGAACTGGCGATCGCGGCGTTCATGCTGATGCTGCTGGCGGCGGTCTGCTGGGTGTACTTCGGGACGCCGGTCCCGCTCTCGTTCTTCGCGAAAAGCGCAGGCGTCTACGACGAGGCGGTCCGCGCCGCTTATTCCGGCACGGCGCGGCACGAGTGGGTCGAATTCGCACGGCGCTACGTCGTCCTGCTCGTCCCGGCCGGCGTGTATGCTCTCGCCGTCGTCCTCTCGTCCTGGCGACGGACGCGACCGCTGGACCTGGGCGTTGTCGTCGGCGTCGTCGCTTTCCTCACGTATCACCTCTTCTTCGTCATTCCGATCATGCACTACTACCAGCGGTTCTTCATGCCGGCGTTGCCCGCCGTGGCGTGGCTGGCGTTCCGCGGCGTCAAGTCCGCCGCGGCGTCGATCGCCGACGGCGTCTCCGCGATCAACCGCAAACGCCTGACGGCCGCGGGCGTCATCCTCGCGCTGACGATCGCGGCGCGAGCGCTCCTGCCCTCGGCGACGCTCGCCCGAATCCTCCCGACGCCGTTGCGTCCCGACGGACCGGGGGGCTGGGACACCCTGAACATGATCGGTCGCCTTGCCGATCAAGGAACGACCGCCCGCTTCGACATCCGCGCCAACTACCGCGCCAAGTGGACGCGGTACTGGTTCCGCCTCGACGCTTTCTCCGATCTGCCCGACGACCTGATCATCGCCACCACCGAAATCGGCCACGTCGCCGCTCTCAATCCCGGCAAGCGCATCATCGACCTTTCCGGACTCAACGACGCACGACTCCTCCTGCACGGCTTCGACATGAACGCAATGATCGAGCGCGACGCCCCGGACCTGATCTACCTCCCGCATCCCGATTACGCCTCCCTCAACGCCGCCTTGCGCGACAGCGAGCGGTTCCGAACCGAGTACGAGGTTTTTGACCGGGAGCATCTCGGCGACGTGCGCTTCGGACTCGCCCTGCGGCGATCGAGCGGTTATTACCCGCGGATGCGGGAGTTCATCATCCCGGACTCGCAGAGGCCGCCGGAAACGCCGTGAAACCCGAAGACGCACATGACGATCCGCTCGCCCAGGCCCGCGCCTATCTCGCCGGACAGTTCGGCGACCGCGCGCCTGCCACGCTGGAGCCCGTCGCGCGCTTCGACGGTGAGCCGCTCGAGGGCGAAGGCGCGACGACCCTTTTTCGCTTTGCCGCCGCCCCCGACGGCGGCGAACCGCGCGGGTTCTGGGTCGCCGCCGGCCGAACTCAGCCGAACTACTACCCCGACTGCGGTCTGGACGCGCAGGACATGTATTGCCTTCACCTCGGCACGCGCTTCATGCTGGTGGTGGAGGTGTCGCAGCTTCCCTCGGATCGCGTTCCGCCAACCGCAGAGGCCTGGTTCGAGGAGTTCCTGGCCCGCCTTGCGCCCGGCGCCGTCATCGAGTCCGTCGAGATCCTCGCCGCATTTGCCGTCGGCGAAGAAACCTACGCCGTCGCCCGGGCGCGCGTCGCCGGCGAAACGATCAACGTCTTCGGGGTGGACGCTCCGCCGGGCGTCAGCCGTGAGACGCACCTTCCCCCGCACGTCCTCCTCCGCCGTCACCTGGGACGGCTCATCCTGCGGGAGTGGGAGGAGGAGCGGTGTAAACCGCGTCGCCGCGCCAGGACCGCGCCCGAACCTCGTTAGCGTTCCGGTTGCGACGCGCCGGAGCCTCGGCGCAAGAAAAACGGCGGTCCCTCCCGGACCGCCGCGTCGTTCAGCAGCGCGTTTCAGTCTGCCCCGCTTAGCACGGGAAGCAGAACGGCTTGCCCTTGCTCGTCGGCGAGCAGCAGATCAGGAAGTTGCCCTGCTTGTCGCGGCAGACGGCCTTGATCGTGCTGCGCCCGAACTTGTTGCACAGCGTCGTCTTGACGCTGCTGATGCTGTTCGGATTGAAGTTCGAGTAACGCGGCGCGTAGCGCGAAATCTGCGTCGGGCTGACGCAGAACACGTTGCACCCCTTGTTCACCCAGTTGGCGAAGCTGGTCAACTGCGTCGGCGACGGACGCTTGTACGTGGCGCTCCCGGTCGTCTGGTTGGCGAGCGTCCGATAAGCGTTGATCTTGTTGTTGAACGTCGAGTAACAGTTCTTGTAACCCGGCGCGCAGTTCCCGGTCGTCCGACCGGTCGTCCCCGTCCCCGTGTTACGCGAAGTGCCGCGGTTCGACGAACCCCACGTGCTGCGACGATACGTTCCACTGGCCATGCAAAACTCTCCAAAATGACCTTTCTTTCACTCGATCGCGCGATCGAATGCGCTTCGCATCGGAACGCCTGACCCGGCACTTTAACTTTCCCCCTCCCTTCCGCCGAAAATCTTCGCTTGTTTCGGACGCACAGGCACTGATGTCCCCCGTTTTCACGAGTTGACGCCGCATGCAGCGTCGAAGACTTCCGCGACGCGCTCCCGGATAACGTCGCGCCGCGCGTCAGCCGACGCCGCCGTCGCCCCCACGACCGCCGGTTGCATCGCGAAGGATCGTCTCGACATCCACATCGAACCGGCGACCGCATTCCGGACACCTTCCCGACCCCGGGCCCAGCCCGCGCAGCAGGTAACCGCACCCCCGACAGACCGCGATCCCGCGCGCGATCAGCTTCTCCCGCACCGCTGAAATCAAACCCCGGCGGTGCAGCGTCCTCACCGTCGCCCACGCCACCCCCGCCACCAGCAGAATCTCCACCACCCGGTCCAGCCCCGTCACGCCCAGCAGTGAGATGATCCGCCGAAGAAACATCCGCGAGAGAAAAAACGTCAGGATCGGAGCGGCGGCCGTCAGCATCACCCCGAACCAGAAATCAAACGACTTCGGGTTCGACGCCTCGGACTCGATCTCCCGCAGCGCCGCCTCGCGCTGCTGCGGCGACTCGAAGTACCCCAGCTCCGGCAGCCCCCGCAGCGTCGCGGAGGTCAGTCCGAACCCCGGCCGGGCGGGTTCCCGCGAGTTCGCTCCGGGCGGTCCACCTTCGTCCGGGTCAAGATGCTGCGAGGTCATTCCCGCATTCTCGAACGCCTGTCGCTTGTCGTGCAAGCCCCCGTTTCCGTCGGAAGGCGTCGGTCCGTCTGTGTGTAGCGCCACATCGGCTGCGACCCTGGTCGCGCACCACCGTGACGGCAAGGCTTCGATGACACGGCTAACCCTTAAGGGCCTGTCGCCGCAGACGAAAAAACCGTGGTTTCGGCAATCCTGTCCCCTGGCACGCGCCTTGCTCAAACCTCGCCAACACGACCCGGACCCACGGGGGTTCGGACGGGCGATCCGGAGAGGGACCGAAGCCGGCGGAAACCGGAAGCGGACCGGTCGCTGAAGTTTTCAGGGTTGGCACAGCGCCGGGGGGCGAAGCCTGTCGAGGGCACGCGAAAGACCGCCCGCACGGCAGAAGCGAAGGAGCCGCGCCACGAGATTCCTCGGCCCGGAAGGGCGCGCGGGACAGATAACGGGGGGCAGTGCTCTGCCCGCGCCGGATCAACTGGCCGGCTCCTTCGCCGCTGTGCGCCCTTGAAACCGAATCCGCGGGTCATCGCCGGGAGGCGATGCCGGGAAACCGAGCCGCGCCCGCCAGGAAGCGTTCTTCCTGCCGGCTGCGGGCATAAGAAAGACCTGAATTTTTGAGCGGAACGGGACCGGACGATCGATGTCAACCGTCCGGTCCGCAAAGGAGCGGAAACACATGAGCAAAGGCGGATTCCCGAGCTTGAGCGTCTTCTTCCCGTGTTACAACGAGGAAGCCAACGTGGAGCGCGTCACCCTGGCGGCCTTGATGGCCTGCGACCGGCTGGTCGATGACTACGAGATCATCATCGTCAACGACGGCAGCCGCGACCGCACCGGCGACATCGCCGAGCGCCTCGCCTGCGAGCACGAACGCGTCCGCGCCGTGCATAACCGCCCGAACCAGGGCTACGGCGGCGCGCTGCAGCGCGGCTTCCGCGAAGCCCGCAAGGACTGGGTCTTCTACACCGACGGCGACGGGCAGTTCGACTTTCAGGAGCTGGAAACCGTCCTGCCGCTGGCGCGCAAGTTCGACATCGTCAGCGCCTACCGCCTCAACCGCCAGGATCCGGCGATGCGCCGATTCAACGCCTTCTGCTGGACCACGCTCGTCAACCTGATGTTCGGCATGAGAATCCGCGACATCGACTGCGCGTTCAAGCTGTATCCGCGCACGCTCTTCGAGGAGATCGACATGCGCTCGAAGGGCGCGCTCATCGACACCGAGATCCTCGCCAAGGCGACGCGCCTCGGCTACCGCATCGGGCAGGTCGGCGTGCATCATTACCCGCGCACCGCGGGCCACCAGACCGGCGCGAACCTCAAGGTCATTCTCAAGGCGTTCAAGGAGCTTTTCGCCCTCCGGAAACACATCCTCAGCACCGGCGCCGCAAGAACCCGCGCCGCGGCGCCGACCGCCGCGATCGTGCAAACGTGAGGTCACGCCGGACGCCAACCCGGCATCCCAGATCAGACCTCGCACGAACAGGATATCACCCGACGGGCGAAACAAACCCGTCCGAACGAATCTGAACGATCCTCCTCTTCTCCGTAGCACGGTCAGGAACGGCGCAAGCCGCCCCTGACCGTGCTCCTTTTTCGGCGTGACAGGCGCCGCGGCGGCGACCCGGCGACCGGCCGCGCCGTTCCCGGGTTGACGGACGCTCACGGGGAGTTCTACTCTTGCGCCTCGACGCGCCCCGCGCGCCGTCGGCGCGCGGGGCGGTCGAGGCGGCGTCAATCGTCAAGCGAACGCGATCCGGAAAGGACGCGTCGCGAGGGTCCAGGGGCGACGCGATCAACGTGTTCAGCTTCGTCGGGTCACAAGTCGTCACGTCCCTGGGCGCCTTCGGGCAGTTCTGGGTTTTCGCCTGGCACATGGCCGTCTGGCTGCTGCCGGACGCGCCGCGCCGGCGCACCTGGAGCCGCGCCATGCCCCTCTTTTACGAAGTCGGCAACCGCACCCTTCCCGTCATCCTCATCACCGGCATGTTCGTCGGGCTTGTCCTCGCGGTGCAAAGCTACGACCAGCTCAAGGCCGCCGGATTCGAGGAACGGATGGGCGTGCTCGTCACGCTGTCGCTGGTCAAGGAGCTGGGACCGGTGCTGGCGGGCGTCATGCTCGCCGGGCGCATCGGCGGAGCGCTCACCGCGGAACTGGGCACGATGCACGTCACCGAGCAGATCGACGCCCTGCGTGTGATGGGCGTGGACCCGATCCGCCACCTGGTGTTGCCGAGGTTCCTCGCGTGCCTTCTGCTCTCGCCTCTCCTGACGTTCTTCTGCGACCTGATCGGTTCCATCGCCGGGTGGGTCATCGCCGTCGGACTTAAGGGCATCCCGTCCGAGCCTTACTGGTTTTTCATCGCCGACGCCGTGGAGTGGTGGGACGTCGCCACGGGACTGATCAAAAGCATCATTTTCGGCGGCGCCATCGGACTGATCGCCTGCTACAAGGGCTTCACCTGCCGACCCGGCGCCGAAGGCGTCGGCCGCGCCTGCACCGAAGCCTTCGTCGTCAGCTTCATCGCCATCCTCGCCACCGACTTCTTCATCGCCACCCTCATGCAAGGCCTCTACAAGACGATCTGGGGCTTCCGCTCCTTGATCTGAGCAGGAGCGGCCGGATCAGCACGAAAAACCGGCGCCGCTTGCATACCGCGGGACCAAGGGACAGAGGGACAGAGGGAATCCGATCCTCGATCCCCGACTCGCGATTCACGCCGCGTCTGGTCAAGAAACCCGTAGGGAGGGTTATCCCCGCCGCCCGAGTCCCCGCCGCTTCTGGCTGACCGCTATTAGTCCCAAATCAAGCGTAAACAGAAGCCCGTTTTTCAGCGAACGGCGGCCGCGGCGGCGGCGCGCGGCGTGATCGCTGCGATCTCGCAGGGTCGTTTGATGGTCGGTCAGTTGTGGTTTGCGGCATTCACACCTCGACCGCGTTTTCACAAAGGCCCCCGCCAACCGGAGCATCCGGACCCCGGCATCCATCACCTGTTTTCAACAGCGCAGCGGCCATTGTAGCGCGGCCGTCGCGGTGGTGAACGGACCCCACAGCGCGTCCGCCGCGCGCAACATCACGCTCTGCCACGGGTTCCACGACAACAACTTGAATACCACCCGTCGTCCCCCGCGGATCACCAGCGCCGGCACACGGATGAAGGCGTTCACGAACTTCTTGAACTCCATCCGCAACACCGATTGTTTCTCACTCTTGTGTCGCTCTTTCCACCGACGCCCCGGCGCCATGCGGCTTGGCATGCCGGTACTCTGGCAACGCGGCATCCTGGACATCGCCACCGTGCGGCGGAGATGTACGGCGGCGTTTCGCGTCAGGGACACGGAACGGCGCGGCAGAGGTTGAAGTCGCGGCAGTCGGTCAGGCACACCTCGCGCTGCCCGGCGTCCACGCCTTTCCACGCCGCACGCGCGCGGCCGTCCGGGCCGATGGCCAGCGTGCGCTCCTCGCCCTCATCCAGAATGCCGATGAAGGTCGTTCCTTCAGGCAGATTCGACTGGAGACGGCAGATCACCGTGCGGCCGGTCTGCTGTACCCGGCAGCGCGCCTTCATGCGCTGAACGCGTCCACACGGCTCGCACTCGTCGGGGACGCCGTTGCCGTTGACGTCCTTGCTCGTGCCGTCGCGCGCGTCGATCGAGTCGCGCCGGCCGTTGCAGTTGCAGTCCGGGACGCGCTCGACCGTCCGACCTGTGGCCACAGAGTCCTCCACTCCACCGAATACTAGAATACGATCGCGCCGCGAGTCATAGCTTATCGCATGGTCTACAACGCCTCCGATAGGCGCCTCGCCCACGAGCAACCACGTGTCGCCATCCCACTCCCAAATCTCCCGAGACCTCCCATGTGTGCCATCAGCTCCCCCAAACAGCACAACGACGCCACGAGTCTCATCAAATGTCATCGTATGGCTGTTGCGGGGTGAGGGAGACACCGATGGTTGCCGCTCGGTCCATGCGTCTCCATCCCATTCCCACGTGTCACCTTGCATCTCCCCAAGCATGTCCCCGCCATAAACGACCGTCACGCCTCTGGCGGCGTCGAACGCGGCACCATGCCAACTACGTTCGCGTGGCATCAAGTCCACCCAGATTGTGCAGTCGTCGGCACGCACCGGGATCGAGGCGGCAAACAACGCGCAGGCGGTCAGCGCGAGTGCGAGGAGCCGAAAAGACGTTCGCTGACGGTCTGTTGCGTGCGGAGCATGCGGCAGGGCCGTTGTCGCAGGTGCGGGAGTTGCGTCGGGCGCCATGGGCGGATGTCCTTTCAGGGTTTCGGTTTTCAGGTCTGGTGCGGCCGGCCTGCGAGACTCTCGCCAGCGACCGGGCGTCGGCGGAAGCGCGGTCTGTCGGGAACGGGCCTTTCGGGCGGATATTCTAGTGGACCGGCGGTCCCGTGGGAAGTGAAAAACGGCTTCATCGCGGAAGATGTCCATTTGGCGGTTCGCGCGTCGTGGCGTCGGAAGTCCATTCGAATCCGGGGAATTATCGGCAGCGGGGCATTCCCGGAAGGCTGCACCGCGGCGGGGCATTCCGTGTTGCGACGCCATACGGGCGGGAGGGATGGGAACGCTTCCTTACGGGCGCGGTTCGGTAAAGGCGGAACGTCCGGGGGGCTAGGGCGTACAACACGGAAGCGGTTGCAGACGTCGAGTGCCGGCCGGAGGAGAAAACGCTTCCTTACGGGCGCGGCTCGGTAAAGGCGGAACGTCCGGGGGGCTTGGGCGTACAACTAAGAAAGTGGCACGCCCCGCGTTATAGAGAAGGGCGGCCACCGGGAACCTGAGGCGACTTCGGTGATAGCCGGGCGGGGGCCTGGGGTGAACCGGATCGCGGCCGGGCAGCGGGGCAGCGGGGGAGGCCGGTTTGCGTGACGTCAGCGACGGGTTGAGCGAGCGCGTTCGGACGTACGAAGGTCCGCTACTGGGTTACGCGCAGCGCCTGACGGGTTGCGCCGAGACCGCCCGCGACGTGGTGCAGGACACGCTGCTGCGCTGGATGTCCGCGGACCGGTCGCGTCTGAACGGGAACGAGACCGCGTGGCTTTTCACGGTCTGTCGGAACCGGGCGCTGGACGTGATCCGGTCGCGGGCGCGGGAGCGTCCGGCGGGCGATCTGGCCGCGGCGCAGACGGCGACGCGCGGGCGCGGCGTCGTCGGGCGCGGCGAGGAGTCCTCGGAACCTTCGTCAGGCGCACGCACGCCGTTGGACGCAGACGGGCTCCGCGGCGAGGTCGTGTCGCGGATCGGCGCAAGACCGGACCCATCTCAGGCGTCCGCCGCGGATGCGGCGAGTGCGCGTGAGGAGCAGGCGCGGGCGCTGGCGGAGCTGGCGAGGCTTCCGGCGAATCAGCAGGAGGTGCTGGTGCTGCGGTTCCAGTGCGGGCTTTCGTACAAGGAGATCGCGGAGGTGACCGGATTGAACATCGGCTACGTCGGCTACCTCATGCACGTGGGGCTTAAGACGCTCCGCGAGCGGCTGGGGGAGGAGGGCCTGGCCCGCCGCGATGTGTGAGTCCGGCCGGAACCTATCCCAAAATCGAATGGTCGGATGTGTGGAGATTGTCAATACCGTCGAATACGCATGGAGTTCGTGCGTCCGCGCGGACTGAAGTCCGCGGCTCACCCAGTTCTGGGATAGGTTCCAGGTAGTTGAAGACCGGTGAATCGACACGCAGGCGGAACGCTTCCTTAGACGCTGTTGCAAAACCTCCGGTGCAGGCGGGGAAAAGAACGCTTCCTTACGGGCGCGGCTCGGTTTTGTCAGCGATGTCCGATTCACGATACCCGAGACCCGAATCATGAACATCAACGATCCACGACTGACGGCGTACGTGTTGGAGGAGCTGACCGCGGAAGAGCGGCGCGCGGTGGAGGCGATGCTGGAGCGCTCGCCGGATCTGGCGCGTGAGGCCGCGGCGCTGCGACGCACGGCGAGGACGCTGGAAAGCGCGCTCGCCGCCGCGGATGCGCCGAGTCCGATGACGGCGCTGCCGGTCACCGCCGCGGATGCGCCGAGTCTGATGACGGCGCTGTCGGTCGCCGCGGCGGGCGCGGGGCTGATCGCCGCGCCGAGCGCCGACGAGCTTCGGCGGACGCGGCGATCGACGAGCGCCGGGGTCCGCGTGCAGCGGGCGTTCCGTCTTG
Organism: Phycisphaerae bacterium; assembly: GCA_022072505.1. Classification (GTDB taxonomy): domain Bacteria; phylum Planctomycetota; class Phycisphaerae; order UBA1845; family UBA1845; genus JABWBH01. The sequence continues at coordinate 5,847 of JAJVHU010000027.1, read as the reverse complement.
CGGCGTGCTTTGCGGTGATCGGCGGAGCCGCCTGGCTGATCGGGCGGGCGATGTGGCAGGACACGCGCCCGGCGGCGATGCACCTGGTCGACGCATCGGGATCGAAGACGTTGAACGATCTGACGGTGATCCTGAACAGCGGCGTTCCCGAAATCCGCCTCGAACACCGCGGCCCGGGGCTGATCCGAGTGGACAATCCGGTCGCGGACGCGGCTCATCCGCAACTCTTCGGCGGCGGGTTTTCGTCAACCGACCTTAACTTTTCGGAAGATTTTCTGACAAGAGCTTATCAAACCGCTGGAAAGCCGGCCTCGAGCGCCGGGGCGCACTGGATGCTTCAACGCGGCGGCGACGTCATCATCAGACAGTTCAACGCGCCAACCAGCGGTACGGCAGGGGCGGTGGAGGCGAGCGGCGCTTCTGAATTGGCAGGGATCGAGGGCGTATCCTATCAGTACCAGGTTCCCTTCCGAAAGCGTGATATTAGCGGAGATGGACGACCGCAGGTGATGCTTGGCCAGCCGAGTGTTGAAGGAGTACATCTCGGGTTTGATTACACACCTTCCGACGGCGGCGACGGCGCCAACGCGGACGGCGAGCGATGGTTTTTCGGAGCGCATCAAACACAAGACCGCCTCGGGCTTCCGGCTGTTGCGTACATGATGGACTTTGACGCCCGGGTGGACGAGTGGCGCGGGTTCAACAGCCCGGACGCGACGGGCCGCTACGCCTCGCGAAGCCGGGACGATTCCCTGTGTTTCCGGGAACTTTACGCAGGCGCGGCGTACGCCGACGAGTTGGCATTCGACTTGAGCACGCAGGAAACCTACGCCCCCATCGTCGAGAACCCCTTCGTCTTCACCGCCGACGAAGCGGCTTCGACGTTTTCCATCGACGTGGACACGGCTTCGTATTCCAACATCCGGCGGCATCTGCTCGCCGGGCAGCTTCCGCCGAAGAACGCGGTGCGGATCGAGGAGATGATCAACGCGTTCCGGTACGACTACCCGCTGCCCGAGGCGGACCGGCCTTTCTCCGTAAACGCGGAGGTCGGCGAGTGTCCGTGGGCGGAGGGGCATCGGCTGGTGCGCATCGGGCTTCAGGGTTACGAGGTGGCGCGGGAGCAGCGCCCGCCGGCGAACCTCGTGTTCCTCGTGGACGTGTCCGGGTCGATGCAGGATGAGAACAAGCTGCCGCTGGTGCGCGAGTCGCTGAAGGTGCTGCTGGAGCAGCTCTGGGCGGACGACCACGTGGGCATCGTGACCTACGCCGGCGAGTCGCGCGTGGCGTTGCCCTCGACGCCGGGCACGCGCTATCGCGAGATCGTCGAGGTCATCGACGGTCTCGGCGCGGAAGGCAGCACCAACGGCGAGGCCGGCATCCGCGACGCCTACGCGATGGCGTCGGAGAATTTCCGCGATGGCGGCGTCAACCGCGTCGTCCTCTGCACCGACGGCGACTTCAACGTCGGCGTCAGCGACGACAACGAACTCGTGAAACTCATCCGCGAGCAGGCGAAGTCCGGCGTGTTTCTCACCGTGCTGGGCTTCGGCACGGGCAACCTCAAGGACGGAAAGCTCGAAGCCCTCGCGGACCAGGGCAACGGACATTACGCCTACATCGACGATCTCATCGAGGCGAAGCGCGTGCTCGGCGACGAGTGTGGCGCGACGCTTCAGACGATCGCCAAGGACGTCAAAATCCAGGTCGAGTTCAACCCGGCGCACGTGCAGGCCTACCGCCTGGTCGGCTACGAAAACCGCGTGATGGACAACCGCGACTTCGCCGACGACACGAAGGACGCGGGCGAAATCGGCGCAGGGCACTCAGTCACGGCGCTGTACGAGATCGTGCCCGCCGGCCTGGCGTGGCGAAGCGTCGGCGACGACGAATTTTCCAACCCCGAAGAGCGGGTTCCGCCCGCCGCACCGAGCGGCGCCCGTGAGGGAGCGGGTGAGGCGGCGAACGTCGAGACGTCGAACGTCGAAACGTCGAACGTCGAGACGTCGGAGCGTCAAGATGCGGAAACGCTGGACGAAGGGGATGCCGGTTTGGCGTCCGGTGAGGCCGGGCGGGCAATCCCCGGCGACGCGATGCTCATGCTTCGCCTGCGCTACAAGGCGCCCGAGGCCGACGTCAGTAACCTGATCGAGGCCCCCGTCTACGACGACGGGTCGATGATCGAGCAGAGGTCGGCGGATTTCCGGTTCACCGCGGCGGTGGCGTCCTTCGGATTGCTGCTGCGCCAGTCGCCGTACCTGGCGGACTGGTCGTTCGAGGCCGCGGAAGAGCTGGCCCGCGGCGGCGCCGGCGACGATCCGTCAGGCTACCGCACCGAGTTCGTCGATCTGGTTCGCAAGGCGATCGAACTCCGGGCGTCGAGGGGCGCCGAAGGCGAGAGGTGAGGCGCACGGACGATCGACGTCACGCGGTGGACGCCCCTGACCGGCGAAGGACCGCGACAAGGCGTCATTCGCCGCACGTGACGACTCTGCGCAACCCCGGACAGGTGAGCACGCGAATCTCGTGCGGTCCCGGGGCGTCGGTCGTCCACCGGCAACGAGCCGTCCCGCGATCATTCGTGACCGCCTCACAGGCGTCGCCTCCGTCCAGCGTCATCGTGAAGTAGTGGCCGCCGGGCAGCCCCGTCTTCAATTGGGTCGTGATCCGAAAGAGATCGGACTGAGCTTTGCAGCGGGTCTTGATGTCCTGAATCAGGCCGCAGTCGCTGCAGTCATACGGATATTTCGGGCGACTGACCCGCGTGCATCGATCTTTGTTGACCAGTACGGCAAGATCCTCAATGAGCTCCTCTCGGACCACGGTCCAGCCGTACTCGAAACAGTTCTTACAATCAGCACTGGTTCTGATCCCCAACCCAACAGCGTAATGCTTTCCGCATCCCGTCACCCCGACCGTCGTGACTTGAAACGCGTACACGCCGTTCTCCCGGCACTGCCGGATCGCGTTCCGGGCGGCGTCGCAGTCCGCCAGGTCCGGTCCGCAGGGATCCCCTTTGCAAGGCCCCTGCTCGACGACCGGGACGACGACGCGCAGCGCCCGGTCGCGCCAGGCGAAATGCTCCGCCACGATGGAGACGGCCTGCGCCCAGCTTCGCGGATCGCCCAGCGTGGGTCCGCATTCTCCCGGATTGCCCGGGACGTTGCGCTGCAGATCCGTCACGGTCCCGTCGCCGCACAGCGTGTTTCCGGAATGATCGATGGTCAACGCGGTCAGTCGGACCGGTTTCCGGGATTCGGTCTCCAGTTCCTCGGCGAGTCCCGGCAGCAGCGTGAAACAGGCTTGGACATGTTCGGCGTAGGCGATCTCCGTATCCACGATCACCACGAGGTCGATGCTGTCCCGCGCCGTCTCACAGACGTCGGGGCGCCCGTCCGCGTTGCAATCGGCGAATCCTCCGTAGCGGACGTCGCACAAGTCGATGACGCCGTTGTCGTTGCAATCCTCGGACTCGCATCCGTCGGGAAACCCGCTGTCATCGCAATCCGTCGCCAGATTTTCGGCAATCTCGCACTCGTCCAGAATGCAGTTGCGGTTGCAGTCCGAGCTGAACCCGTTTCCGAGATCCTGATCGTCCGGCACGCCGTTGCCGTTGCAATCCGGCTGGAGGTAAAAGGCGTAGACCGCGCCTCCGATGGACTGGTTGTCATGACTTTCGCCCGGCGCCCCGATGACGCCCAGAGGGTGCTCGAGCGCCAACGACGCCCCGAATCGCCCCCCCCGCTGCGGCGCCGGCGGCGCAAGCCTGGACACGGCGTTCCACGCGCCATGTTCATTCCTTTCAAAGAGGTAGGCGCACCCCGAGTCCAGAGCGCCGGCGTCCTCGTAGGGCGCGCCGATCAACGCACGATCGCCCTCCAACACGACGGCGTAGCCGAACTCCCCGCCCGATTGCGGCGAAGGAGCGATCAATCGGGCGGTCTCCACCCACCGAACGCCGTCAAACTCGAAGACATAGACGCACCCGCCGTCGAACGCGCCGGCATCCGACTTCGGCGCGCCCACCAGCAGCCTCATGCCGTCGAGGTGGATCGACCAGCCGAACCGGTCGCCCGAGTTTCGATCCGAGGCAAACACGGTCTGAACGTTAAGCCAGGCGTCGCCGACCTTGTGAAAAAAATGAACAGTTCCGCAGTCACGCACGAATCCGTCGTCGGCGCCCCAGGCGCCCGACATCACCCAGTCCTGCGACGCGGCGACCGATCGGCCAAGATAGTCTCCCGACGCGTATGACTCCGGCACGAGTCCGTGGCGCTCGACCCACCGGCCTTCTTCGTTTTCGAAGAGGAGCACCCGTCCGCGATTGTCGTTGGGGAAGGCGTCCCACTGCGGCGCCCCGACGATCAGTCTCGGACCGGCCTGCGTCATCGAGAATCCGAACAATTCGCCGCTTTGTCCGTTGGACGCCGTAAGGCGCTGCCCCTGCACCCAGTCGGAACCGCTCGCCTCGAAAACGTCGATGTGTCCGCGCCCGAGCGACCCGGTCGTGGCGGCGATGAACACCTGGGAATCGCCCATGCAAAGGCTGTCGCCCGACTCCGTCGAGGGTCGCGGCTTGAGCAGATCCCCCCGCTCCCACCGATGATCCAGCAGAATCTCATAGGCGCCGCCGTCGGGGGCCGATCCGGGCGCGCCCGCCATCGCCAGCGGACGTTTGATGTCCACGGCCGCGCCCAGGCGGTCGCCGGTGCTCCCGTGAACTTTCAACGCCAGGCATTGGGCGTGCGCCCGCCCGTCAAAACCGGCGCCGGCAAGGATCAGAAGAAACATCGGTCGGATCGCTCGTGTCAACATGGTCGCGGCCTCCCGTGAAACCAACCTGGTTCTCGTCCCAGGTGACGTTCACGCCCGCCCCGGCGACCTTACGCGGTTGCGAGGTTTTCCCGCCTCCTGGTCCTATAACACCGGCGATTATCCTTATCCCCCGCTGTAACCGAGCGCCTTAGTTGCCATGAATACGACCCTTGATCGTTCGCCTCCATGAATACGACCCCCCTGATCGTTCGCCTCCGCCCGTTCCTCTACCAGTCCGTTGAAAAAGGGTACGCCTCCCCCCGGGAGGCGAATTTCGCCGGGAAAAAACCGGTATCACGAAAGCCGATCGAGAGTTCTTCAACAGGCTGCTACGACAAACCCCCCAGGCCGCGCCAGGACGGTCTTCCGGCGCGTCGGCGGGGCGACGGGTGAAACCGGGATCCGAATCCGAAAAACCGGCGATCAATCACCGCAGCCCGCGCCTCGGAACCCGCTTGCTCACGCGCGCGTCGGAGCGGCGTCTCGGAGAGCCTGGGATTTTTTCGACTTGACCATTCACGAAAAGCTGTTTTCGCCCTCCGTAGGTGGTGTTCCACGCCCGTGCCAGGGTCTTAGCACGGCGCATAATCGAAAGAGTCCCAAGCTCGGAGAGGCCCGCCCTTGCCCGCGGCTCGAATCGACGTCTCGGAGAGACGCCCTTGCCCGCGGCTCGGATCGGCGTCTCGGAGAGACGCCCTTGCCCGCGCGGGTCGGATCGACGTCTCGGAGAGACGCCCTTGCCCGCGGCTCGAATCGGCGTCTCGGAGAGACGCCCCACCCTTACGCGCGCGGGTCGGACGCCGCCTCCCGCCGGCTCTTCTTCATCGCAAACTCCGGCGCTTCCTTCACGCAGGTCCGTAGGATTTTCAAGCCCAACCCCAGCGTCCCGAAGAAGCTCCGCACCACGCCTTCCGTCGGCGCGGGGCGCACGTTGTCTTCCAGGCCATGCGCGATAGCATTTTCACCGGTGCCAAACAAAGCGTGAATCCCGTCAACCGGGTGGCTGGAGGTGTAACCATGGATCGTGAACTT
>JAJVHU010000030.1 GCA_022072505.1 Phycisphaerae bacterium | reverse complement strand
CCCGCCCGCCCGGCTTGGTTTGCACGGATGTCCCCCGCGGTTGCGGGCTTACCCGACTCGTTCCCTTGAATCTTGCGACGTAAGCCGTATGCCGATCGCAACACCAAAAGCACGCAAAAATACACCGTCAGAGCAATTATTTCTTTTTTACTGAAACCAGCGTTTATCATCACAGCCCTTCAATTTGCCAGGTTTCCGAAACCCGCGTACTCAACCACGGATGATCCGGTTCACGGGCGGCGCAGCCGCTCGTGCCGTTGGACGCGGCATCTGAGCGCGCAAGGATCGAAACATGCTGGAAACCTTCGCCAACCCGCATCCGCACCGCGGCTACCTCATTGAGCACGTCGCACGGGAGTTCACCAGCCTGTGCCCGAAGACCGGTCAGCCGGACTTCGGAGCGGTGACGGTGCGCTACGTGGCCGGAGATCTGTGCGTCGAGCTGAAAAGCCTGAAGCTGTACCTCCAGCAGTTCCGCAACCGCGGCATCTTTTATGAGGACATCACCAACGTCATCCTCAATGATCTCGTCGGCGCGTGCCGGCCCCGGTGGATGCAGGTGCGCACGCGCTGGACCGTCCGCGGCGGGATGCGCAGCGTCATCACGGCGGAACACGGCGAGCCGCCCGGGATCGTCCGATGACGCTCCCGCGTCGCCAGCCGCTCTCGTCATCGGCTCAATGAGGAGAATCCCGCCTTGATCCAGATCGAGGAACGCGACGGCGGCGTCCTCCTGCCGGTTAAGGTGGTTCCCGGCGCTTCGCGCGACCGCTTCGCAGGAGAGTGGGACGGCCGCGCGAAGATCGCCGTCGCGGCGCCGCCCGAAGGCGGCCGGGCCAACAAGGCGGTCTGCGCGTTCATTGCGAACCTTCTCGGGATTCAACGCCGCGACGTCCGCATCGTCGCGGGCGAGGCTTCGCCGCTCAAGACGCTCTCGGTCACGGGCGTGACGGCCGAGCGGTTGCGCGCGTCGCTCGAGGAGGCGTGAATCCGCGCTGACGTTGACGACCGCCCCCAGCTCATTTCAGGAGTGCGGACCTTCTCACGCGGGCGCGGACGCCGCGCCCGTCAGAGACGGCAACTGAAACAGATCGACGCTTTCGTCGATGCGCGCCTGCCAGGCGGCGCGGTCGCGGGCGAGAACCTGCTCGAGGGCGAGGACGACGCGCGGGTCGAATTGCCTCCCGGCGCCGGCGCGCAGCTCGGCGACGGCGGCGTCGACTGACCGGCGCTGACGGTAGACGCGGTCGGTGGTCATTGCGTCGAAGGCGTCGGCGACGAGAAGGACGCGGGCGCCGATCGGGATATGATCGCCCTTCAACGCCGAGGGCGCGCCCGAACCGTCGAAGTGCTCCCGCTGGTGGCGGATGACGGCGATCTCGGCCTCGAGGATGCGCAGGTTCTCCACGATGCGCGTGCTGATGTGCGGCACCTGGGCGATGATCGTCTGTTCCAGCGGGGTCAGCGGTCCGCGCTTCATCAGGATGCGGTCGGGAATGCCGACCTTGCCAACGTCGTGGAGCATCGCGGCGTTCCCGATCGACTTGACGGTCGCCGAGGCGCACCCGAGCTGGCGCGCGACTTCGACGGCGTAGAACGCCACGTTGACGCAATGCCGGGCCGTATAAGGGTCTTTCTCGACGACGGCCTGCGCGAGACAGGAAATGCTCTGTCCGTAGACGTCGCGGGCGAAGGCGTTCAGGATCGCGATGCGTTTGCGGAGCACGTCGACCTGCGTGGCGTCCGCGGTTTCCGCGTGCGTTTCGTCGTCGGCGCCGTCCGCGGCGCAGGCGACCTGGTTGCGCCCGCGGCGCTTCGCGGTGTACATCGCCCGGTCGGCGAGATCCACCAGTTCGGCGGCGGTGGAGACACGAGGGTCTTCGGTGTCCGCGACGCCGAAGGAGGCGGTCACCGCGTGAGCGCCCAGCGCCGGGACATTCAACCCGGACGCCAGCGCGCTTTGAATGCGCTCGGCGACCCGTTGCGCGTCGGCGACCGAGGATTCCGGAAGCAGCAGCGCGAACTCCTCCCCGCCGATGCGTCCGACGGCGTCCGTGTCACGCGCGTTGTCCCGCAGGATGCGCGCGACCTCCTCCAACACGTCGTTGCCCGCCAGGTGCCCGAACGTGTCGTTCACCGCCTTGAAGAAGTCGATGTCGAGCACGATCAGCGCCAGCGGACGCCCGTAGCGGCGGGCCCGGCTCATCTCCCGGTCGAGCAGGCGGTTGAAGTGATCGTGATTGAAGACGCGCGTCAGGCCGTCCGTGACCGCCGCGGCGCGGAGGCGGTCCTGAAGCGTCCACATCCGCAGTCCGACGCGCACGCGGGCGAGCAATTCATCCGACGCGATCGGCTTGGTGAGGAAGTCATCCACCCCGCAGTCCCACGCCTGGCGCTGGACGGTGCGGTCCGTGATCGCGGTCATGAGAATGAAATACGTGTCCGCCACCGCCGCATCCGAACGAACGCGGCCGCACAGGCTCATGCCGTTATCGCCCGGCAGCAGATAGTCGCAAAGCACGACCTTCGGGTGTTCGGCCTTGATCAGATCAAACCCGCTCGAGGCGTCCTCCGCCTCGATGTGGCGGTAGCCCGAGCCCTCGATCGCGCGGATCGCCAGATGCCGCTGAGCGGGATCGTCTTCGATCAGGCAAAGATCCACGGCGCTGTCGCGCATGAAGCGTTCCCCGGACGTTTCTCCCCTTCGACCAGCGAGCGCCGATCTCGTGCTCGACGCCCCCCCTTTGAGTATGCGGTTCAATTCCGGAGCGTGCGCCGGACCGGGCGGACCTTCGCGTTATCGGTCAGGGTGCGGGCCGCCGGCGACGCGGTTCTCGCCCCGGCGCAGATTCAGCACGCGCCGCGCAGAAACGTCCCCAGCGTCCGGAACAGGATCATCAGGTCGAGTTCGAGGCACCCGTGCTTGAGGTAGTAAAGGTCATATTGCAGCTTGCGCCGCGCGTCCTCGACCGAGGAGCCGTACTTGTAGTTGATCTGGGCCCAGCCGGTCAGTCCGGGCGCGATCAGGTGGCGCTCCGGATAATACGGCAGCACGGTGTTGAGCGACGCGACGATGTCCGGGCGCTCCGGGCGCGGACCCACCAGCGACATCTTTCCGCGGACGATGTCGAACAACTGCGGCAGTTCGTCCAGCCGCGTGCGCCGAAGAAAGCGGCCGAGGCGCGTGACGCGCGGGTCGTTCGGCGTGGCCCAGATGCTGGCGCCGGTCTCCGCGTCGGTCCGCATCGTGCGGAACTTGTGCAGGCGGAACGTGCGCCCGCGCAGCCCGACGCGCTCCTGCGCGTAGAACACCGGACCGCCGTCGTCCAGCTTGATCGCCACGGCGATCAGCGCCCACAACGGCAGCGTGACGATCAGCCCGAGCGCCGCGACAACAAAGTCGATCACCCTCTTGAGCGAGACCGACTCGCCTTCGCCCACCTTCAGGTCCGCAAAGAGAAACCAGTCCGGCGTCAACTCGTCCACGAGGATGCGCCCCGCGGCCTTCTCGTAAAACGTCGCTTCGTTCGTCACGCGCAGTCCGCGATGCAGGCAGCGGATGATGCCGGTGACGAGGCTCGGGTTCCGCGCCGCGTCAGCCCCGACCACGATGTCCGTCACGTCGAGCTTCGCGCACAGGGTCTCCAGTTCGTCATGCGTCCCGACGACGCTCGGATCCGCCGCGCCCTCCGGTACAGGCCCGCCGGGCGTCGTGCAGCCCACGAGGCGGTACTCGCGGATCCCGTCCTGATCGAGCGCCCGCCGCAGCGACGCGAGCAGCCCCGACGACCCCACCACCAGCAGCGATCGCCGGACGTCATGAATCAGCGACCACGCCCCGAACCGCAGCGCCAGGCTCGACGCCAGGTAGACGCCCAGCGCCCAGCACACCAGCCGTCGGCTGACCACCGCATAAAGCAGGACGTAGATGACGGCGTAGGCCAGGATGACGGCGGCGAACGTGGTCAGCAGCGTCCGGATCATGATCCGCGAACGACTGCGAAGCGTCTCGCGCCCGTACAATCCGAACACGAGGCTTGCCGCCGTGAAACTGGCCATGAAAACGGCCTGCGCCGTCCAGATGTGGACGTGCTCGACGGCGTAACCGGTGCTGACCTCGCCGACGATCGCGTATCCGGCGAAAAGACCGACGGCAACCAGCAGCGCGTCCAGCGACATCCAGGCGGAGTCCGGCAACTCCAGCAGCAACTGACCGAGGCGGGATCCGGTCGCGCGAGCGCGCCGCCGCGCGCTCGCGCGGCCGCACGTCACGGTCAGCAAACTCCGAAGGCCCTCCGGGGCGCCCCTCGCCGTCAACGGCGCATCCATGCCTCTTGATCTCCCAGCACTCGCGGACGGTCCCCGCCGTGCAGCTTCCGCCGCCCGCGCCCTCAGTGGACTGCAATAAGACCGGCCGCGCCTGTGCATCGGCGGACTTGCCGCGGGCATTGAGGATCGAACGTCCCCGGCGTAACGGTTCCCCGCCGCAAACGCCCGATAAACGGACACCTGGGTCGCTGACGCGCGACCCGATCAAACCCGAGGCCCGCAACGGCGACGCATGCGACAGTCGCCGCCGTCAGCATCCGATATTCAAAGCGTGCGGGACGTGTTCTCTGAATGCGCCCCCCGCCGCCGCCGGTGCGGACCACGGAGGACATCATGACCCGATCGACTGTCAGATTCTTGAATGTCGCCGTCCTCGCGCGGCGCGGCGCCGCCGTCGGCGCGGCACAAAGACGACCAGCCTCAGCGCCGGCGGCCGCCCTCCTGATCACCTTGGCGCTTTCCGGATGTGCCTCGACCCCGCGGGAAACCCCCTGGGTCGCGCCGCCCCGCGTCGCGTGGGATGACCTGACGCCGTCGCCCGTGCCGGTCGTGCGCGACGGATATCGCATTCTCGACGAGGCGCCGACGCACGGGCGCTTTCCCTGCGCGATGTCGGTCAGCCGGATGGCGAGCGAGGTTCTGGACGCGGATCAGGACGGTCCGCTCGTCGTCCCCGCCACGCCGCACAACGAGTTTCTGATCTGGAACAATCTCTTTGACAATCTCCCGGCGGTCTCCGAAGCGTTTCCCGTCGTGGAGCGGAACCTGGGCGAGCGTCCCGCCGACGCGGCGCTCGTCCTCTCAGCGGCGAGGGCGTTTCACGCCGGCGTGAGCATGATCTACGCGGTCAACGCCGTCGCGCAGGATCGTTATGAAATGCTCGGCGTCCTGCACGATGCGGCGACGGGACAACCGATCGCCGTGCTTCATGCGGAAGGCGAGCGCGCCCCCCGACCGGAGGATTACGAGACCACCTACAACAATGTGGATGCGTGGGATTATGAAGCGAGGGCGCTCGCGCGGCGCAAGTTCAAGAAGCTCGCCGTGGCGTGCCTTCGCGACCTGATCGCCAACGACGTCCCGCAGAAAACGAAGGCGCCGGAAGGGTGGGTTCCGGATCGCCCGCTCGCCCCGGTTCACTGGCCTCCGCGCTACTTCCACCCATGAAAGACGGGTTGACGCCGCGGTCCCGGACGGATCGCTCCTGCCCGGTGACCGAGGCGGCGGGCGCGCTGTACCTTTTGTTTCTGCTCGCCACGGCGCTGGCGCCGCTGGATTTCGGGCAACCGCTGCCGCAGCCCGCGCTGGAGCGGATGTTCGTCGTCACGTTCGGCCGCGTGGCGTGGGCGGAACTGGCGGCCAACACGGTCTTGTATGCCCCCTTCGGGGCACTCGCGCGGCGGCTCCTCGTTCACCGGCGACCGGGTATTCCCCTCGCTTCGGTCGTAGCGCTGGGGTTTGCCGCCGTCGTCAGCGTCGGGGTCGAAGCGGTGCAGGCGTTCTCTCCAACGCGAGTGTCTTCCGTCGTGGACGTCGCCGCCAACGTCAGCGGCGCGGCGCTGGGCGTCCTGGTAAGCCGGCTGGCAGAGCGGATGTCCCGCCGTCGTCAGATTCAATTCTGGCGTCTGCGCGGCGAACGTCCGCTCGAATTGCGCGCCAAGTTTTACGTCCTTCTGCTGACGGTGATCGCCGCCGCGCCTTACTCTTTTTCGCTCGATCCGCTCTGGGTGGAGCGGGCGTGGAACAAGGCGGTTCCTGAACCCTTCGACGAATACCTCACCGGCGGCGCGGCAGGCGGGTCTCTTGAAGCTCAGGCGAGCGAGCGCCGCCGGGTGCAAACGACCGCGCTGGATGACGGCGCCGAAACGGCGGCTTTCGTGATGCTGGCGTGGGTGGTGTTCTCCTGCCTGAGGCGGGAATACCGGTTCGGGGCGGCCGGGGCTGCGCTGCTGACGTTGTGGACCGTGGCGGCGCTGGCGATCGGATTCAGCGTGATGCAGTTTCTGATCGTCAACCGTGGATTCGTCGCCACCGATCTTGTGATCCGGGGCTGCGGCGGATGCGCCGGGCTCCTCGCCGCGATCTGCCGCGGCCGAGGCGCGCCGGGGCAGGATGACGCGGCGTGGCCCTGCGGACGTCGCACCGCCCGCGTGCTTGCGCTTGCGATCGTGGGGTACATCGTGCTGCGCGGCTCGTTTCCGCTCATGCTTCGTCCGGCGAGCCTTTTCCCCGATCTGGCGTCGCTCGAGACGGTGTTTCCCTTTTTCGGGTACGCTCGCGGCCGGTTCGACCTTGCGATCACGGACCTTGTTGCGAAGACCTACGCGTACCTGCTCCTCGGGACGACGCTCGTCGCAGCCGGCGCGAGCAACGCGACATCCGACGCTCGGCGCACGACGGCACGTTCCGCCGCCGCCGCCCTGGGCGTGGCGATCGTCGTCGAGGGACTTCAGGTTTTCATCGTGTCACGGGTTCCGTCGATCACGGACCTGCTGCTTGCGGCGCCCGCCGCGGCGCTCGGCGCCTACCTGATGTGCGGATTGCAATCCGCCGTGAGAGAGGCCGGCATCCTGAAGAACGCGAACAAGGGCAACCTTCCGCCCCTCGGAGGGCGTCGCTGGACGCTCTCGGACGCCCTGATATCACAACTGGTCGACGCTTCCGGCGACTCCGTCAAACCGCTCCGCCAGTAAATCCCCCGCTGGGCATTTCGTGCTCCTGACGGGTTGCGCTTGACGCCCGACGGCCGGCGCGTACATTCCCCCGCGCACGGCGGTATGCAACTTGCATCCCGCGTACGATATGCGTTCACTTGTCGGCATCTCGAAGGCGAACGGGTTGAGATCCGTCCCGGACCGGGGTGCCGGTCTGCGCAGTCTGTTCTGGGCGGTCCTGCTGGCGGCTCACCTGCTCGCCGTGCCGTCCATCGTGGACGATCTTGCCGGGGTCCGTGCGGCGCGGGAGCTGGCCGCGCCGTTGCTTCGAGCGGTCTGGCTCGCCGCTTCGGTCGTATTCTTCCTGCTGAAGATCGCCGATGCCCCCTGGCTTCGGTTCACTCCGGGTCGAAGGTCCGTGCTGTCCGCCGCGCTGGCGATCGCGCTGTTTCACGCGGTGGTGATTGAGCGATCCGACGCACGGACGGGCGACGCCGTGCCTCGCGCCGGGCTGGTCGTTCTGGTCGGATCATTGCCCTGGTGGTTCCGCGCGGCCCGGGAGGCGGTTCGACGGTTCCTCGGCGGTTGGCGCAAGCGCTTGACGGCGCTGCGCGGGGCCGTGAATGACCTTCGCCGCGGCGACTTTGTTGACCCCGTCGCCTTGCAGGCTCCGGTCTGCCTGCTTCTTCCACATTCGCGCGCCCTTCGCGCGCCCCCTGGCTCCACCATCTGAACCTGACGACGCTGGTTTGCGCTGAGCGCCGGCGCGCGGCCGCGCCCGCGCGACGCGCCGCTCGGCATGTGCGGCGTCCGTCAATATCACACTGAACTTCTGAAATGTTCCGCACCTGCGCCGCGTCGGCGCAGCGTGCCGTGGCTGACTTGAACACGGTTTGCGCGGCGCCGTCCGGCGCTCGCGCGATTGCAGATAAGGAGATTCTCCGATGAGAATTCGGATGCTTGCGGCTTTTGTGTTGATCGCTCCGATGATCGCCCGCGCGGAGGAGTTTGTGTTTTCGGTTCCGTCCGACGATCGCTGGTTCTACCCGTTCAATTTCAACCCGGGGCGGCGGTCCGTCGCGTCATGCTTCGGCACGGCCGGGATGCCGGGGTTCAACGACCGCGACGGCGCGGTCATCATTGCGTGGAGCACCTCGTCGCTGATCGCGCCCGGTCAGGGACCGGATGCGTACGACGTCACGTCGATCCGCCTGACCCTGACGAATGTCCCCGGCGCGGAGTGGGCGATCGACCTCACGCCCGATGCGTGGTACACGTTCGACCTGAATCAGGATGGCGTCATCAACGGCGACGGCATCCCCCGCGGCGAGGAGGGTGATACCGACGGCGAGAGCGACGACGAGGATCCCGGTCGTCCGATCGAATTGTTCGGCGTCGGGTTCGGACCGGTGCGGGACTACGCCACCTGGGTCGAAACCTCGGGGTACATCGGGTCTGACTCGACGACCGACCTCCCGCGCGACCCCTATCCTTTCGTGTACCAGGACGGCACGGGCGAACTCCTGCACTGCGAGGACAACGTCAAGGGCCTGCATAACGAGGCGCTGGGCGTCACGCAATTCACGCCGGCCCCGTGGGCGGTCGGCATCCCGGTCGGATATGTCCCGGGGGATCAGACGACGCCCTTTGCGATCGAATTCACGCTCGATCTCGCCGCGTCCGACGGCCGGGTTCGCCGCTACGTGCAGGAACAACTCGACGGCGGGCGCCTCTTCTTCTACGTCACGTCGCTGGCCGACACGACGATGGGCGGCGGGCAGAGCGAGTTTCCGACGCTCTACATGAAGGAAAGCACGGATGAAGGCGCTCGTCCGGGCGAACTGGTCGTCGAACTCGGCGGCGGGATCCCTTGCGAGGACGTGCGCAAGCTCACCGGGCGCTGCCGCAACGGAACGCTCAAGTCGAAGGTGGTGCTCCAGGACGAGTCGCATGACGGCCGGCAGGTCACCGTCGAGGTGGACGGCACGCCGCACGTGCTCGACGTCAGCGGGCGCCGCGCGCGGTTGCGCTTGCGCAATCAGAGCGGGTCGCACGAGGTCTGCCTGACGGCCCCGGATTGCGGGCTGTGCCGCGACGTGGAGTGCTCGTAACGGAGAGTGGCGCTGACCGCGCGGCGCGCGACGACGGTCCGTCCGGACCGCGCACCGCCGTCGTCTGAGTTGGGCGCCGCGGACCGGCGCGTCGATGCGACGCGCCGGTCCCGGACCCCGCTCCGTCTTTCAAGGAGTGAAACATGTTCCGGAAACTTCGACTCCGCCCGGCGTTCACGCTGATCGAACTGCTCGTCGTCATCGCGATCATCGCCCTGCTGATCTCGATCCTCCTGCCGTCCTTGCGCGGCGCCCGCGAGCAGGCGAAGACCGTGATCTGCCGGAACAACCTGCGGTCCATCTGGGTGGGCATCCTCGCGTATGCCCTCGAAAACGCCGACCGCGTGCCCTATCTCGAGGATCCGAATCTCACGAATTCCGAGAACGATCCGTTTGACCCGGCTTTTCCCGCCTCGGTAGGCAACGTCCTCTTCTCCTACGTGGAGAAAGGGAGCTGGCGATGTCCCTCGGCGATCGCGGGGTTCCCCGCCGCGAGAGGTCCGGACGGCTGGACCCTGACCTACGAGTTCAGCACCGCCGACCGCCTCGGCAAGCCGATCCCTTATGACGATCACCCCGACGCTTACACGAACAACGAGAACGACCCGGCAATCCGCAACTACGTGCATTTCGACGGTCGCCCCTTGCGCCTGCTCGACGGGCGCCGGTACGTGCGCAACGGGCTGAACCGCAACGAGAAAGGACAGTGGAACATCCGCTTCGGTTTCGTGACGGACAAACTCGGCGGCGCCCCGATGTCCGGCCAGCCGAAGTACCCGCACTTCGGGACGCTTGATGCGCGGCTGGACCTGCAGAACGCGCGGCGCTCGTTCGAGGAGAACTCGTTCGCGGCGGGAAAAAAGCCGGGCTACCTGGAACTGCACGCGGATCATGACCGGGCGGAAGTGCTTCTGACGCGGTTCTGGGTTCCGCACCAGAAAGGGTACTGACCCCAGCCGCGGACGCCGTCGCCGCCGATGCGGCTTTTTTGCCCGCGTTTCCTGGGAGGCGCTCCTCCACACCGATCCTTCGTCGTTTGCATACCCCCGAATTCCGCTGTAAGACACTCCCGCCGGTTTCGGATCCCGGCGCCACGTCGCTGACGTTGCCGCCGGGCGGATATCCGCGACAGCGTCCGCGACCCGCTCTTACGGAGACTTGTCATGTCGCTGCGTCTTATGACTTTTCGGTATTCGTTGATGAGCCTTGCGCTGCTGCTGAGTCCGGCGTCGTGCCAGAAGAACACGCCGGCGGAACCGCCGAGCGAACCACCGAGCGCCAGTGCTCCGAGCGGATCGTCATCCGCCGCGCCGGCTGCCGGGGCGGGGGGATCCGCGACGCCGCCCGCGCCCGCCACGGGTCAGGCGGACGCGCTGCCGCCCGGACACCCGCCGCTGAATCCGCCCGCCGCGACGGAGTCGAGACCGGCGCCGGCGCCGCTCACCTCCGTCCCGGCAGCGAAGGTGGCGGACGGCACATTTGAGCACGCGGGTCTGGTGCTGACGATCCCGGAGAGCTGGACGAACCAGCCTCTGCCTCTGACGCCGATGGCGCCGGTGTGCATTCTGCATCTGCCGCCCGAGGGCGCGGCGCAGGATCTGGCGGAAGTGCGGATTACGTATTTTCCGAGCATGCACGGCATGCCGCCGGACCTGAACATCGATCGCTGGCTCAAACAAATGAAGGATGGCGAGGGCAAGGATCTGACCCGCGAGGCGGCGAAGATCACCTCGCGGAACGTCGGCGACCTGTCGATCACGATCGTGGACGCTTCCGGTCAGATCGTCATCAGCGGACCGGGCATGCCGGCGACGAACATCGCCGACGGACGCATGATCGCGGCGATCATCGATCATCCCAGGGGACCGCACTTCATCAAGATCACCGGTCCGAAAGCGACGCTCGACAAGTGGGCGGAAGCCGCCTACGCCTTCATCGACACCGCGAAGCTGGCTCCGGCGGGTCCGTGACCGCGACCGGCCGCCCGGTCGTTGAATTCAACTCAGGGAGGCACCGCCGTGAGAAGGCAGAAGGCTTGGCGCGGACTGGTCGGCATCGTTGCGGCCGCGGGACCGGTCACCGCGCTTGTCGGCGGTCAGGAAACGCGTCCGACGCCGTCGCCCGGGTCTGCATCGGTTCTCGACGTGATCCCGTCGAATGCCTGGTCGTTCGTGGCCGTGCGAGACCTGGCAGCGCTGGACGGGAAACTCAAGACGTTTCAGCAGCAGGTGGAGTTTCCGCTGGCGTTGTCGCCCACGCTGGGGTTGCGCGCCTATCTCAACGTTGGTGAAGGCGTGAACGACTCCGGGGAGTTCGCGCTGGCGCTGCTGGCCCCCGCATTGCCCGAGGCTGACGAGGACTGGGGCGGGCGGACGCTGCTCATCCTGCCGGTGACGGATTTCGACGCCGCAATCAAGGCGCTGCACCCGCAGCGCGTGGATGACGTCGTGACGCGCGTCGTGCTGCGCGAGGAGGCGTCGCACGCGGCGAAGCTCGGGAGTTTCGCCCTGTTTTCGGAAAGGGAGGACGTGCTCCGGCAGGCGCTGGCCGCGCCGAAGCGCGTCCGCGACGGGTTGTCGCGGCACGCCGTCGAGCGCTTCGCTGAGACGGATCTGACGTGGTGGACGAACGCCGAGGCCGTCACAAACGCCGACGCGGTTCGGACGTTCCTCCGCGAGAACCTCAGCGGCATGACGATTCCGACGTCGTGGTCGAACACGCGGCAGCTTCAGGTGTCGCTGCGCCTCGCGCCGGACGGTCTTTACACGGCCGTCATCGCCGAATATCCGCCGGACCGCGTCGTTCAATCGGGGGAGGCGCCGGCGTCGCGGCTGTTGCTCGGGCTTCCCGCGCAGGGTTACGTCTTCGGCGGCGGGTGGGCGTTCTTTGATCCTGCCGAGGCACGGAGAACCCTCGACGAGTTCCTCATCACGCCGACGACGTCGGTCAAGCTCTTCAAGCCTGACAAGGCTGGGGCCTTCGCGGATCTGTATCACGGGATCAGCGCGCACATTCGCGTCGCCGGCTTCTCGATCAACCTGCTTCGACCGGGTCCGGACGGACACGTGGGGATGGTGAAGATCATCGAGACGGGAGGCGACCCCGAGCCGCTGGTATCCGCGATCGGCAGGTGGGCGGAATTGATGCGCGAGAAGCCCTTCGAGGATCCCGAACTGAACCGACAGTGGACGGACTGGAGCTTCGCAAAGGAGGCGGAGCGCGTCGGTGAGACCCCGGTGCATCACCTGACGCTGGACATCAGCGCGCGCGAGGGACGCGCGTGGGAGGCGACGCGGCGGATTCTCGGGCGAGACGCCTTCCGGGCGCGCGTCGCGGTTGTCGGGCGGCACGTCGTCATGACCGTCGGCGGCGGTTCGGAATTTTTCAGCACCGTGCTTGCCGCGGTGCGGGACGGGCGGGCGGAGATCGTCGAAGCCCCCGACGTCCGGAAGCCCGCCGCGTTCCTTCCGGAACAGGGGACGTTCGGTCGCTGGCACATCGACGAGGCCGCCGTCGAGCGCCTCGTGGACGTTGTCCTGAGAGAATATGTCGGCGGAAGCGCCTCGGGATCGGCCGAGGGGGCGCATACCGCCGTCAGCGGCGTGGCGCGGAACCTGTCGGCAACCTCCCGTGAGCACGACGTTTTCATTCCGATCGACGTGATCCGCCGGATCAAGAACGTGTTCCTGATGGGTCCGTCAAGCCCGCCGGCGCCGCCCGCGAAGGAACCCCCAGGCGCTGACCCGGACCGGTGAGGGCAGCAGTTGCAAGCGGCACATCCGGCGTCGAGCACCTCCGGCGGCAAGCACATCCGGCGTTGAGCACGGCCGCACCTGCGCTTCGGGAGCGCGGGTTTCACCGGAAGGTGAGCCGGTCCGGCTCGGTTCTGGTGGCTTCGCGCCCCGTCGCAAGAGGCCCTGCAACGACGACCGTCCCGGCTCCGATATCGAGCGAGGAGCCGACCGAGCCGGCGCGCCGCGCCGAGTCAACAACACGTCGGCGGTGCAACGATGGAGCGAAACATGCACAAAGCGAAGGTGAGTCGCAAGGCGCAAGCGGGTGTGATCGCGGGGCTGCTGACCGTGGTCGGCGCGGGATCAGGATGCTCGGAATACGGCACCGAGTTCCGCGCGGCGGCGGGCGACACGATCAAGGCCGGGGTGAACACGCTGCTGGACGGTTTCGTCGAGGGCGTGTTCGCCGTCGTCGAACCCGGGAACCCGACCGAAACGGAATAAACGCGGATCGGAGATCACCGGATCCCGCGATGTGTGCGCTCCCGCTGCGCCGCGTTGCATCCGGGTTCCGACATCACCGCGTCAGCCCGCTTTCGTTCCGGACGCCTTCAGCGCGTTCAGGCGCTTTGCAAGGCGGGACTTGCGGCGGGACGCGGCGCGTTTGTGCAGCGTGCCCTTCGCGGCGGTCTGGTCGAGCTTTTTCGTGGCGACCCGGAGCTGCTCGGCAGCCTTTTGCGGATTGTTCTCGCGCACCGCATCGTGAAATTTTTTCAGTTCTGATTTTAACGCGCTTCGCCGCGTCCGGTTCAATGCCCGGTTCCGCTCGTTCTGCCGCACCCGCTTCTCGCTCGATCGTGAATTCGCCACGCAATGCTCTCCTGATGTCTTTCAAACCGAGGATCGTCGCCGCGATCCCGCCCGGGAACCCCGGTTTCCGCGATCTGCAACTCTTTCAATTACAAGTACTTGCCGTCTGATACGCCGGTCACTGCTGCGGTAGCGACTCAAGCCGCTGGCGCACGTCCCGGTAGTTGTAATCCAACTCGAGCAGGCGGCCGTAGGTCTTTCGCGCGTCAGCGACCTGCCCGCCCGATTCCTGCGCTCGCCCGAGATAATAAGCGATTTCCTTCGCCGTGTCATCATCCTGCATTTCGCGCTCAGCCAAGGCTGCGGAAAGCGTGCTGACTGCCTGCGGGAAGAAGCCCTTCTTGTAGAAGCAGCGTCCCAGGTACAACGAACACTGAGCACGGGATTTCGGATCACTCCGGGCGGCCTGGAGAAGCGGGATCGCCTCGTCGTACCGGCCTCCCTGGAACAGACGCTGAGCGTATTCGAACTTGATGCGCAGATCCGTCGGATATTGCTCCATCCGATCCTTGTAGACCGCCAGCTCGAACTTGATCTGGTTGACCTGGGCCTCGCGCAGGGCTTCGGCATCGCCCTTCTCACGAGCGGCGCGAACGTCTCGCCGCAACTGCTTCATGCGGATTTCGTCGGCCTTTTGCTTCGCGTGATACTTTCCCGTCCGCTTGAAGTGGTTCACGAGGACGCCGATCGCCTTGCACTCCTCCTCGAAGCGCTCGCGCCGGCAGAGCAGGTCGATCAGGAGGGTCAGTTTCCCGACGTCGTCGGGGGCGGCGTCGTAGGCCTTCTGCGCCGAAGCGATCAATTCGTCGACGCGGCCCTCGGCCTGGACGAGGCGCTCGCGGTCATGAAGCTCCTTCGCCACCGACTCGTCGCGGATGCTCTCGCGGAAGGAGTCGGCTTCCTGATACCGTCCGCGGACGATCGTCAGCTTCGTGGTCAGGTCGCGCAGGGCATTGTCCAACTCGCGGTCCTTACCGGACTGGCGGTGCGCCAAGGCGGACAACGCCTGCACACCGACCTCCAGCGCCGCGATGGCCGCGGGGATCTCCCCGCGCGCCACAGCGCGGTCGGCAGCGCCTTCCAACGTCTCCTTCAAAAGCATGTAACGCTTCGTGCTGGGCTTCTTCTCGTCATCGAGGAGCTTGCGGTAGATGCCGGCCGCCCACATGAGGCATTCCTCCGCGTGCAGCCGGTCCGCGTTTTTCAGGACGCCCTCGACGTAGCTGAGATTGTCGTATTCGTGTCCGAAAAGCCACAACGAGTTGATCAGGGCTTCTTTCGGATCCTTCGCGGTCATCGACCGCTTCATCGTGTCCTTCAGTCCGGGCTTCTTTCCGCCGGACTGCCGGAACGCCAGCGCACAGGCGTGAAGCGGTTTGAGTCCCTGCTCGACCGCGTCGGGCCAGAAGTTGATCCCCTGAACGTAGTACTCGATCGCGGAGTCGTATTTCTTGTCGCGGTTGCCGAACTCGAAGGCGCGTTCGAACCACTTCGCGGCTTTCGCCTTGTCGAGGTCGCTGACCGCGTAGCGCGCGGGATCCGGACCGTCCTGTTGTTCGGGCGTCTTGTTTCTGGCCATGTTTGACGCGCGACCGGTTCCTTCCGCGTCTGCCGACGGGCGCAAGCCGCCGCGGACGGCGCTCCCCGGCGCGACTTTACATTAATCCGGCAAGTCATACTATCTTTCGAGAATTCACTGTCAAACGCCAGGTTCGCACCCGTGCGGGGAGCCGACGATCGTGCCGGGCATGAAGCCGCTTTCACAACTCGATCCCGCGAAGCTCTCGCTCGTCCGATATCCGCATCCGGTTCTACGCGCCAAGACCCGGACGGTTGAGGATTTCGGCGAAGCGCTCGATCGGGTTGCGCGGCGCATGCTGGATTTGATGCGGGCGAACAAGGGCGTCGGGCTTGCGGCGCCGCAGGTGGGCCTGTCCCTGCGCCTTTTCGTCTGCAACGACACGGGCAACGCATCCGACGACCTGGTCTGCGTCAATCCGTCGCTGACGGATCCCGACGGAGAGGTCGAGGCGGACGAGGGCTGTCTGTCGATCCCCGGCGTGACCGTGCCGATGCGCCGGGCGGCGGGAATCACGCTGCACGCGCAGGATGCGCTCGGACGCCCCTTTGAGCGGCGCGCGGACGACCTTCTGTCCCGCATCTTTCAACACGAGTATGATCACCTCGTCGGACGGCTGATTCTTGACGGAATGTCGGAGGCCGTCCGCATTGAGAACCGCCGGGCGATCCGCACGCTTGAGGATGAGTACCAGCGGTCCGCCGAAGCCCGGCTGCGCAGCGCCAAACCGACCGCGCGGCGATAACCTTGTGCAAAACGCGAAGCCCGGCTCGCGGGCGGGTCGGATGCGGGCGCCTTGCGGATTGATGAGACGTTGAATCTGACCTTCCTTGCATCCGGAGAGTTCGCCCTGCCGACGTTGCGGTGGTTGCTGGAGTCGACGCACGTCGTCCGCCTCGTCGTCTCTCAGCCGCCCAAGCCGACCGGACGGGGGCGGCGCATGACGCCGACGCCGGCCGCCGCCTTCGCCCGCGAGCACGGGCTGCCCGTCATCGAACCCGAGGACGTCAACGCCCCGACGTGGATCGAGCGGCTGCACGCCGCCGAGGCGGACTTGGCGCTGGTCATCGCCTTCGGACAGAAGCTTGGCGAAGGCGTGCGCGGGACGGCCCGGCACGGCGGCATCAACCTTCACGCCTCGATCCTGCCGAAATACCGCGGGGCCGCGCCGATTTCGTGGGCGATCCTCCGCGGCGAGTCCGTCACGGGCGTCACCACGTTCCGGATCGTCGATCGGATGGACGCCGGCCCGGTCCTTTGCACGCGCACGACGGCGATCAAGTCTGACGAGACGGCGGAGGAACTGCATGATCGTCTCGCCCGCATCGGCGTGGACGCGGTGCGCGCGACGCTGGATCTTTTCGCCGACGGCGCGTCTCCACCGGGCGCGCCGCAGGACGACGGCGCCGCGACCCGCGCTGCGAAACTGCGGAAGGAGGACGGCGTTCTCGATTTCGACCGCCCCGTCAGCGAGGTCGTCCGGTTCGTGCTGGGGATGTGGAGCTGGCCGGGCGCGGCGGCGCGGTTCGAGTCCGCCGACGGCCGCTGGGAGAACGTGACGCTCGCTCGTGTGCGTGCGTCCGAGCCGGTCTGCGCGCCGGTCGGGCGACCCGGCACGATCGATCCGCGGCTGTTTGTAAGCTGCCGCGACGGCATGATCGAGGTGCTGGAGTTGAAGCCCGCCAGCGGACAGCGCATGACCTGGCGGGAGTACGTTAACGGCCGGCGCGTCAAAGCGGGCGATCGCTTCACGCCCCCCCAGCGACCGAAGTGACGCGAAGGCAGCGCCGTCGAGAAGGCGCGCCGCCGGTCGTCACTCGTCGTTGATCACCGTTTCGCACTGCGAGATGACCTGAAAGAGTCCGTCACTGGCGGTGAGACGCAGCGTCGCGGTCCCAGGTTGCACAGCGGTGAAGGTCGTGTCCGCGTCGGTGGGATCGGCGATCCGTCCGGCTTCCGCGGGGAAAACCTCCCACAAAAACGTGGCGATCTGCCCCGCGTTCCGCGCTCCGGACTGAAGCGAGCCGGACTCGCCGACCGCCAGCTCCGCGGGACAGGACGGCTGGATCGAGATGGCCTCGTAACACCCGCCCGCCGCCGCGAGGCACGCCGCCCCCGCCAGCATGAAACCCTCGCGCCGGAACCGCCGAATTGTGCCGCACATGTCTGATCGCTCCTTGTTCGTTGTACGCCGAAGCTACCGCGGGGGTTGCTCACCGTCGAGTCCGGTCGGTCCGGATCGAGGATCGGCGTCCGTCGGCAGCGCATCCAGCGCGCGTTGAAGCATTGCCGAGACCGCGCCGTGCGACTGCGTCATTTCGATGTTGACGTCCGCGCCCGCCTGCCTCCCGAGTTGACGCCCGACGGTCGCCACGGTGTCGCTGAACGTGGATCCGGTCACGACGCACGTCAGCCCCGCCAGCGGCGGACCGAGCAGCGGCACACACGCCAGCGCATCTCGAACGTCAAGACGTTGATGCACGTTGACCCACCGCCCCGGCCGGCGCGGAGGTGCGACCGGAAAGCCCCAGACCGGATCCAACGTGATGAGAAGATCCACGTCGATCCCCTCGTCCTCGAGCCTTCGCGCGGCGCGCATCGCGGTCGCCCCGCCGTAACTGTGCCCGATGAAAACGACCCGCGCCGTGGAATCGCGCATGCGCGCCTCGCGGACCTCCCGGACGATCTCGTTCAGTTCGTGATAGCCGCGGTAATGATGCTCGCCCGGCAGTTCGTCGCGCCAGGCGTTCATCACGTGCAGGACGTGATGATGCGGTCCGTATCCGAGGAAAGGCGCCTTGTCCGCCGCGCCGCCGATCCAGAACGTCCGCGCCGCCGCGGATCGCTCGACGCGAGGGTCGTGATCGGACTCGGGGCGATCCGCAACGTCCCGATCCCCCAGCGCCGATCTCCCTCCGGCGATTGAAGGCGCCGCGGCGGTCTGCGCGACCTCCGCCGCGCGCGGCTTCGAAACACAGCCGGTCGGCAACGCCGTCGAGAACACAAGCAGGATCACCCGGATCCCGCGGTGCGGCGCAGCAACGTGGCATCCGGGGGGCACGGCGTTATCCGCCGGTCGATCCCGACGCCGACCCGGCGGGATCCGGTTTCGCCTCCGCGGTTGAGGCGGCGATCTCGATCCCCGCGGCCTTCGCCTCGGACTCGTAACGCTCCAGCCCGGCGCGGATGCCCCCGGCAAGCTGCGGATCAGACCCGGCGAGCTTTGCGACCGCCTCGCGCTGCGCCTCGACGGCGGCACGCAGATCGCCGCGCTCGTACAAGACACGGGCGAGCGTGTCCAGAAACGCCGCGTCGTTGCGTCCGGAAAGCTCGACCGCCCGGTTCGCCGCCTCCAGGGCCACCGCTAGATCCCGCTTCACGAGTCCGGGCTCGGCGGCGATCGCCCACGCAAGCCGGTTCAGCACCGCGGCGTTCTGCCCCGCGGATTTGATCTGCTCCCGGGCGTAGGCGTACCCGGCGGCGGCGTCGCGGAAGTCCCGAAGCAGCGTCATCAGCTTCAATTCCCTCGTGCGGTCCGCCGTCGAGATCGACGGATCCAGCGATTTCTCGGGCGGGATCGAGTTGAGGAAGAGGCAGACGTCCACGCGCACGCTGTCGGTGAGAAGATCCTTCGACGGAAAGCGGCCTCGCTTCCACCCGAAATCCGCAAGCGGAAGGTCGAACTGCGCCCTCAAGGACACGAAGTCGCCCGGGTAGCGGGAGAAGGTCCGTCGGAAGTTCTGCGGAATGTGCGTCGCCTGCACCGGCAGCTCAAGCTCCTTCGTCTGCCCCCGCGCCGTCAACTGCCCGCGGACATCGAACGTGTACGAGGTGAACTCGCCGTCCTGACCGGCGGCTTGCGCGGGCGTCACGTCCGTGATGACGAAAGTCGCCTCCGCGTGCGCCGCGCCGTTCAGCAGCATCGGTCCGCGCACAAGGTCATCCTGCTCCGAACTTCCGGTCGTCAGCGATGCGACGGGAACGCGGAACGCCCCACCGAGGAACATCTTCTGCCCGGCCTCAAACTCATAAGGCACCACGACGAAACCGACGACGCGGTTGCACGTCGCCACCGTCTTGCGCAGCGGCGCATCCGAGGTGACGACGATCTGCCCGTCTTCGCCGGCGACGACGTGATACGCGTCGCCTTGATCGAGCAGCGACTCGGCAATGACCAGCGACTGCCCGCTGTCCGCTCGCGCCGGGACTTCGATCGCCGCCGGTCCTTCCGGCGCGGTCTTTTCCGCACTCGCGGCAGGTGCCGACGCCGACTGCGACCAACCGGCGGCCCCCGCTCCCAACGTCGCTACGATGTAGATCAGATTCAACATGATATGTGCTCAGCCCGCACTGCCGGCGTCGATCGGATCAACGCCGCAACCTTGTCATGATCGCCAGCCGTCCCCGCGCCACGCTCAGCGTTGCGCCCCCCGGCCATCACAATTTCGCTTCGATCGTCCGTCTCTGACTTTTCCGCCTACCCGACCGGCGCGCCCTTGCCCCCCAGCTCCAGCGCCATGATCGTCTTGCGATCCCGAACGTACATCGTCGAGCCGATGATCGTCGGGACCGTCCACGCCTGATGCGTCAGAATATTCGCCCGACAACGCACCTTCAGCCCCTCCGGGGACGGGTCGGCGATCGCCAGATCGCCGTTTTCATCGAGAATGATCAGCTTGCCGTCCGCCAACATGCAATTCGCCTTCGCGAACCCGCGCTCCCGCCACCGCGTCTCGCCGGTGCGCACGTCCACGCACATCAGCAGCGCCGGTCCGAAGTCGCCGCTCGACCCGTAAACGTAGTCCCCGACCCGCACGAAGCTGCCGTGCTGCACGCGCAGGTACTTGTTGAACCACAATTCCTTCGCCTCGAACCCGGACGCCGTCTTCTCCACCTTCGCCGCCCACGTCCCCGCGCCGTAAGCCGCTGACACGACCACCACGCCGTCCTCGCCGAACTGCGGCGTGCTCATTGCGAAGCCCGCCTTATCACCCGACAGCGTCAGTTTCCAGAGCGTCTTGCCCGTCGCCGGATCCATCCCGACCAGTTCGCCGCCAAGCTGCATCAGGAGCTGCTCGACCCCGCCGATCGTCACCACCAGCGGCGACGGATGCCCGATCCGCGTGAACTTCTCGCTCGTCCAGACCTTCGACCCGTCGCTCTGCTTGAACGCGGCAACGAACGACTTCGGCTCGGGCGCGGCGGGCAGCGGGTTGTCCGGACTGGGCGGCGGACCGCCGCGCACCGGGACGGTGATGATGACCAGATCCTTGTATGCCGTCGGGCTCGGGCCGTACCCGAACATCAGGACGTCGCCTTCCATCTCGTCATAAAGGTCGTGCGACCAGAGCATCTTGCCGGTTTTCTTGTCGAGGCAGTTGATCTTCAGCGTCGCGCCCGAGGTAATGATCCGGTCGCCGACCAGCAGGGGCGTCGCGTGCGGACCGGGACCGAACGCCAGGTTCTGGCCCGGGCGCGTCGGGGCGTCGTACGTCGTCTCCCACAACGTCTTGCCCGACTTCGATTCAAGTGCCAACACGGCGTCACTCTCACCCCGCCGGCACATCGTGTAAAGCACGCCGTCCTCGATCAGGATCGACGAGTACCCGTCTCCGATCTCGCGGGACCACAACCGCTCAGGCCCGCTCTCCGGCCACGCCGTCGCCAGGTTTTTCGCCGCGCGGCACACGAAATCCCGCTTCGGTCCGCCCCACTGCGTCCAGTCCGTATCCCCCGCGAACGTCGGCGCGCTCGATAACACGATCAAACTCATTACAAATCCGGACGCCGACGCGATCTGTCTGCTCACCACCTGAAACGACATGCGGTCACTCTCCCGTCAAGGATGACATTTCCCCGCGACATGAACCTGCCTTCAGCCGACCCGAACCGAGGGCGCGACACGATCCTACCGATCCCCAGGTGCGACCGACAATGCAGGCGTCGCGCCGACAACAACTTCTTACGTCGGCGTTCGCAACCCCGCGGCGCCGGGTCTCGGGCTTCAAGGTTCACGGTGAAGTTCGCCGCGCATGACGCTGACCGCCTCGCCGCCGATCTGCACGCTCGCAAGACGACCCTCCACGACGCGCCCCAGAACCCGCACCAACCCCGACCGTCCGCCGGGAATTCCCTGAGCACATTGCGCCGCCGCCAGCCCCTCGCGCGACGCCACCCGACCGTGCGCCACAAGGTACGCCAGCAACGGGCCGTGGGCGCTGCCCGTCACCGGATCCTCGTTGATCCCCACCGCCGGGGCGAAAAACCGCGTGTGAACGCAGATCGACGGCGACAGCGTGTTCGTCGTGCCCACGTGAAGACCGCGCACGCCGGCGGCCCGCCCCAGTTCCACCAGCCTCGCGAAGTCCGGACGGATGTCCTGAAGCGTCGTGAAGCGCTTCACGAAAAGGATGACGTCCCGCTCCTGCGTCCGCATCGGCGGAAGACCGTCGGCCAGTTCTTCGACGCCGAGGCGCAACCCCTCCGTCAACCAGCGGTCCGGAAACGCGAACGCCTCAAGGCGCGGCGTCGGAAGTTCGAGCCAGATGATCCGCCCCTCGCCGCCCGGGCGCGATGCCTCGACCGCGGTCTCCAGCACGCCCGACAGCGTCTGTATCCGCAGCACGCCGCCGGCGCCCTGCGCCAACCGCGCATACATGCCCGCCTCCAGCAGCGCATGCGCGCCCGCGATCGTCGCGTGCCCGCACATCGTGGCCTCCACCGCCGGAGTGAACCACCGGAACCGGACATCCGCCGCGCCGGGATCCTCCGGGGGAAGGATGAACGTCGTCTCGCTGAGGTTGAACTCCGCTGCGACGCGCTGCATTGCGGCGTCGCTCATGCCGGCGGCGTCGAGAATCACCGCCGCGGGATTCCCCTCGAAGGCCCGCGAAGTGAAAACATCCGCGACCGTGTACGCGCGTCCGCTCATCTTTTCAATCCGCTGATCCGTCTCTCGCTGCATCCGGGCTCGCCCCCGGTCCGTCGGTTCAGTTCAGTCCGTCGCCGTCGCGGTCGTCGCCCGTCTGCCCTGTTGTGACGAGGAAGGAAAGCTGCTCAAGTTGCACCGCAAGGTCCACCGTGCTGGTCGTGACACCGGGGCGGGTTTGCAAAATGACCGGCGCAAAATTGAGTATCCCGCGGACGCCCGCCGTCGCCAGCCGCTCCGCGATCACCTGGGCCGCTGACGCCGGAACCGCAAGGATCGCCAGCTTCACCTCGTGCTTCCGGACCACCGCTTCAAGCTTGTCCAGCGACTGAATCCGATCGCAGACCGCGTCCGCCGCCGGCTCGCCTACCTTCTGCGGATCGTTGTCGAACACCGCAATCAGGTTGAAGTTCTTCTTGCGGAACCCGCGGTAGGACATCAGCGCCTTGCCGAGATTGCCCGCCCCGATCAGCACGACCGAGCGCACCTTGTCCGCCCCGAGGATCTCGCGCATCCGGGCGACAAGATCGTCCACGCGATAACCGATGCCGGGGTGTCCGAACTGGCCGAAATACGCCAGATCCTTCCGCACCTGCGCGTCCGTGACCCCCACCGCGCGGCTGAGCTCCCGGCTCGACACGGTCGCACGATTGCGACCCTGCGAGTTCTCCAGGTGCCTCAGATACAAGCTTAACCGCCGCACCGCCGGCGCGGGAATCCCCTCGGACTTCGCCATGCAGGGGCATTGTAGCGGATTCGCAGACCCGCGGCAGCCTCCCGCCGCCGCGCGGTCGTCCCTCAATTTCTGAATGAGGCGGGAAGCGGTACGATGATGACGAGTCGCGCCTCCTTTCGAAACGTCTGAAAGAGTTGGCTTATGAACCAGATGAAGTGGCTGCCGGCGTCGATCGCCCTTGTTTTCCTCTGCTCCTGCGCCACGCGCGAGACGCGCCCGCCGGAGATTCTGATTCAGGAGTTCCGCGGCGAGACGAAAGCGCCGTGGCGCTCCGAGACGCAGCTCGCTGAGGACTACGCTCGGGTGATCGACGCCTTGATGCCGGGGCTGTCGGACCCTGACGAACTGATCCGCCAGCCCGCGGAGCAGACGCTGGAGGATCTTGGTGTACGCGCGGGCCGGCCGGGTGCGGAGCGCGAGCGCAAGGCCGCGTGCCGGGCGATGTCCGCGCGCCTCGGACCTGAGACGGCGCAACCCGCCCGGTTGTGGCTGCTTCGGCAGCTCGCCCGCATCGGCAAGGGCGAAAGTGTCGCGGCGACTGCGACCCTGCTCTCCGACGAAGACGCTTTCGTGCGCGACGCCGCGCGGCGGGCGCTGGAGAACAACCCGGACCGGAAGGCGACGGCGGCGCTCGAGCAGGAGCTGGCATATTCCCTGAATGTTGTCTTGCGCGATCCGCCGGCTGGCGGCACAACCCCGGCGCCGAAGATCGCCGACCCGGCGTGGACCACGGCAATCCTTAACTCGCTCACGCGCCGGGGATACTCGTCCTCGGCCACGCTGGTCGCCACGCATCTTGCGCTGCAGGACGGCCACCCCGACGTCGCCGAAGCCGCGCTGCTTGCGCTCGGACGGTCGGGCGCGATTGAACTGCTCGATCATCTTTTTGACACGCCCGGACATCGGCGGCAGTTGCAGGAGATGAATCTGCTGAATGCGTGGGCGGCGGCGCAGCTCGAAGGCGCGGAGCGGCTGCTGGCCGCCCGGAAGAAGCGTGAAGCCGCCGAGGTGTGCGCCCGACTGCTTCGCCGCGTGGACGATCCGCGCCGGAAGGTCGCGGCGCTGTCCGCCTGCGCCCGGGCGGAAGGTTCGGCGGCCCTGGCGCGCCTGCTGCATTACATGAACGACGCCGATCCGGACGTCCGGATCGCCGCCGCTGCGATCGCTTGCCGGCTTCCCGCCGATGAAAGCGTGACCCGCCGGCTTGCCGACCGCCGGGCGTCGCTGCCGCCGGACGTTCAGGTGCGGCTGATTGACGGACTCGCGCAGCGAGGCGGACCCGTCGCCCGGGGCGCCGTCGTCGGCTGCCTCGATCACCCGGACGTGGAAGTCCGCACCGCGGCCGCGCGGGCGATGGCGCGCGTCGGGCAGGCGCCGCACGTCAGACTCCTCGCCCGCATCGCCGCGGAGCGCTCCGGCGACGAGCGGAAGGCCGCGCAAGACAGCCTGATTCAGATGCGGGATCCGGCCTTCAACGCCGCAGCCGCCTTCGCCGTCACGAACGCGCCGCCGCTGATGCAGTCGGAGTTGCTGGCCGCCCTGAAGGCTCGGCGCTGCGACGCCGCCCTGGCGTGGTCCCTGCGCACGCTGCCGGAACTGGAGCCCGCCGCGCAGATCGCGGCGCTGGATTACATCGCCACGGTCGGCCCGGCCGGCGCCGCCGCCGAACTTTGCCGGATCCTGCCTTCGCTGACAAAGGATGAGGCCGTCGCCTCCGCCGCCGAGAACGCCGTCGTCAGCGCCGCGCAACGACGAACGTCGCCGCCGAGGAGCGCGGAGATTCTTGAGCACCTTGCAAGCGCGGATGCGGAAGCGCGGCCGACGCTTTTGCGCATCCTCGGGCGGATCGGCGAACCCGAGGGGCTGGATGCGATCCGGTATCATCTCGCCTCGTCGGACGCCCCGGCGCGGGATGCCGCCGTGCGGGCGCTTTGCGGGTGGAAGGACGCCTCGGCTCGCACCGACGTCGAGAGCCTGATGCGAAGCGCCGCTGATCCGGCACATCGGCAACTCGCGTTTCGCGCCTTCATCCGTCTTGAAAAGACCGAACCGGATCGGTCGCCGCGGGACACGCTCGCCCGGTTCGACGAGGCGTTGACGCTCGTTCGCTCCGCCGACGAGAAGAAACTCCTCCTCAGCGGAATGAGCGACCTGGCGTGTCCCGAGGCGCTGGACCGGCTTGAAGCCGCCCTGGCGGACGCGGCGCTTCAGGCCGAGGCCGCCGTGGCGTTGTGCGCCGTGGCGAAGTCCGTCTGCGGGCAGGCGCCGGACCGGGCTCGCGCTGCGCTGGAGCGGGTGCGCGCGTATTCGCAAAGCGACGTCGTCAAGCGCGCGGTGGACGAGGCCGCGGCACACCTGGATCGATATCAGGGTTACGTCACGACGTGGAAGATCGCCGGTCCTTTCAGCCTCGCCGGAAAGGACGCGAACGATCTGTTTGACACGCCCCTCGGACCGGAACCTGGCGCGGAGTCCGTCGAAGTGTCGTGGCGCGTCCTGCCGGTCACGGATCCGAGGAACCCCTGGCTTTTCGACCTGACGCGCGTCTCCGCCGCCTCGCATCAGGCGGTCTACGTCCGCGCAACCGTCGCCTCGGCGACGGCGACGCCGGCCCGTCTCGAAGTCGGCTCCGACGACTGCGTGAAGGTCTGGCTTAACGGCGAACTCGTTCACGCGAACAAAGCGTTCCGCCCGCTCGCCGTCGCCTCGGACACGGCGCAGGCGATGCTGCGCGAGGGCGCCAACGAGCTGCTCGTGAAAGTCGTGCAGGGCAGCGGGGGCTGGGGCGTGTGCTGCGGCGTGAAGGCCTCGGACGGTGGAAACCTTTCCGGACTGACGATCACAACCGAGTGACGTTGCGACGGCAATAATCCCTGAGCGTTCCCGAATTCTCACTCAGGCGGGGGATGCCCGTCGCCGCGGTGGCGAACAAGCGCTGCGCCTGTCGGCTGCCTGTGACGTTCACAAGACATGTGCATGTCCGTCATCTCGACGAGAAAAAGTCACGGAGATTTCAAATATGTGCCTGATCGCCTTGATCCTCGCCTGCACCACCACGGGAGCGAGTGTCTTTCCCGCACCGGAGGAAAACGACGTCTCCGCCTTTTCGAGCATCCGCTGGGCTGATGAGCGTCCTGAGGTGCGGATCGAGGGGGCGTGGTATCAGCTCCTCTCGATCCAAGGCGCCACGACGGACGAACTCATCCGGCATTGCCGGCGAGTCTACGCGGACCGGTGGCGCAAGCGGTTCGATGAAGACCTAGTTCGCGTTCTGCGGGAGATGCAGCGTCTGCCGGGAAACACCGTGGCGGTCGAGGCGCGGCGGCTGGATTCCGGCGAGATCGTGCAATTCCCTGCGATCCCCCTCACCGCGGAGAACCGCGCGGCGCTGATGGCGCTCAAGTATCAGCGCGACGGCGGAGGCTCCGTCGCTCCCACGGCAATGTCCGAGGATGCAGCGCCCGTGCGGCGCGTTGTCCGTGCGCATGCAACCTCGCCGGAACCGCGCCACCTGGAACTGATGAAACGCGGGATCGGCGCCGGACGGACGCTGACGGCGTCCGAGGCGCGGGACGATCTGGACCAACTGGAGTGGCTGCTCAAGAACCGCTTTGCCTACCTGACGCTGCGGAACGTGGGCGTCGAAGCGGCGATCGACGCGCTGCGGTGCGGCGTTGAGGACGGCGTGACGACCGGCGATCTGACGCTTCAGATACAGAGGCTCGTCGCCCTTTTCGGCGACGGACACAGCGGCGTCAGCGGATCCCAGCTTCGCGCCGCGATCCCCGCGGGGGCTCTGCCGTGCAACGTCGTGGATACGGGCGGAAAAGTCTTCGCGCTGGCGGCCGACGGGCGATCCTTCCTTGATCCGGAGCACCCGGTGCTGCGCGGACTGGACGGAGATCGCCTTGAGTCGTGGCTGAACGCGGCCAGACCGACCGTCCCGCACGGCTCCGACGCCCTGGTGCGCCGAGGATGCGTCGAGCGGCTGACGTGGATCCAGTACCTGCGGGCCGAACTGGGACGGCCGGGGTCCGGCTCGGTCACCTTGAACCTGGAGTCGCTCGACGGATCGAGGACGCGGTCGCCGGCGTTTCCGGTCGCCTCCGAGCCTGCCCGTTACGTTCCGCCGCATCCGAAGGTCTCCGGACTCCGCGAGGACGGTCTCGGCTACCTTCGCATCGAGATGATGCGCGGCGACCTCGAGTTTCTTGACGCCTTGCGCGCAATGATGAGCCGATTTCGCGGAGCGCGCGGGCTGATCATCGACGTGCGCGGCAACGGCGGCGGAACGCGCGACGTGCTTCGCCTGCTCTATCCTTTTTTCTGCAAGCCCGACGAGCCGCCGGTCGTCCTCAACGCGGCGCGGTACCGCCTCGGTCCCGGTGAACCGCCGGACGCGAAGGAGGGTTATCTTTCAGATCGGTTTCTTTTCCCGCCCACCGCGTCGGTCTGGACCCCGCGCGAACGCGCCGCGATCGACGCTTTTCTGCGTTCGTTCAAACCGGAGTGGACCGTGCCGGCCGACGCCTTCAGCGGCTGGCACGTCTTTGTCGCTTGCGCGGAGGAGATTGAGCCGTCGGACCGCTTTGACCGTCCGGTTGCGATCCTGATGGACTCGAACTGCTTCAGCGCGACGGATGTATTTCTTTCCGCGTTCAAGGGGCGCCCCGGGGTGACGCTGATCGGCACGCCGAGCGGAGGCGGGAGCGGACGCAAGCGCGGTTACACCTTGGCGCACAGCGGGATCGAAGTTCGCCTGTCTTCGATGGCGTCGTTCCGGGCGGACGGGCGGCTTTATGACGGGCGCGGAATTGAACCGGATATCCTCGCCCCCGCAACCCCGGATGATCTGATCGGGCGCACCGACCGCGTACTCGACCTGGCGGTGGCGCGCCTCCGCCCGTGACGCCGCGGAGGATGCGGTCGGGCGTTGCTCCGGGGCCGCATGCAGCCCCGTCTTCCCTGGGCTAAGCTGCCCTCGTGACGCCGTCCGAGCGTAATAACTGGATCAAGGCGCTTGCTCGCAGCGCGGGGTTCGACCTTTGCGGGATCGCGAGCGCGACGCCGTCGCCGCGGCGTGATTACGTTCGGGCGTGGCTCGACGGCGGTTCAGCCGGAACGATGACCTACCTGCACCGGCACTTCGAGAAGCGGACCGATCCCGCCGCGCTGCTACCGGGGGCCCGCAGCGTCGTGATGACGGGACTGAGCTATCACCGGCGCGAAACAGGCGGCACGGATGTCGAACCTGACCCGCGCCCGGGACCGGGCAGCGTCGAGGGGCGGGTCGCGATGTACGCGTGGGGCGAGGACTACCACGTCGTCATCCGGCGCAAGCTGGCGCCCCTTGCCGAAGCGCTCTTGCGGGAAGGCCGGGCGGAGTCCGCCGAACCCGCCGTCAAGATCTGCGTGGACACCGCGCCGCTGCTCGAGCGCGAGTTCGCCGCGGCGGCGGGGCTGGGCTGGATCGGGAAGAACACGCTCGTGCTGAATCCGGCGCTGGGGAGCACGTTCTTCCTCGGCGCAATCGTGACCACGCTCGACATCGCCCCGGACGCGCCGATGCCGGATCACTGCGGGACGTGCAGGCGGTGTCTCGATGCCTGCCCGACGGACGCTTTCCCCGAGCCTTACCGGATGAACGCCGCGCGCTGCATCTCTTACCTGACGATCGAGCGCCGTGAAACAATTTCGGCGGAGTTTCAAGCGGCGATCGGCGACCGCCTCTTCGGCTGCGACGACTGTCAGGACGTCTGTCCTTTCAACCGTGACGTTCCGCAGACCGCTGAACCGGCGTTTGCACCCGGTCCCCACGCCCCACGGCTTGACGCGCAGGAATTGCTGACGTGGGACGAGGCGACATCCCGCTCGAAGCTCGCCGGGACGGCGGTCACGCGGGCGAACCTCGACATGCTCCGGCGCAACGCCGGGATCGTGCTGCGGAATGCACAGGCGTCACGGACGTCTTCGGCTTCAGACACGCCGCGCGACGACCGATAAACGTGGCGTGAATCACCCGCTGCATGTCTGCGTCGTGATGGGCACACGCCCCGAGGTCATCAAGTGCTGGCCCGTCATCCTGCGCCTTCAGGCGGATCCCGCCTTCCGGGTTTCGACGCTTTTGACGGGGCAGCACCGGGAGCTTGTTGATCCGGTGATCAGTCGCCTCGCCGTGCCGATCACGAAGCGCCTCGACGTCATGAGGCCGTCGCAGTCGCTCGAGTCCCTGACCGCACAACTGATCGAGCAGGTCGGCGCCGCCCTGGCGGGACTACGCCCCGACTTCGTTCTCGCGCAGGGCGACACGACCAGCGCCTTCGCCGGGGCGCTCGCCGCGTTCTACGCCGGCGTCCCGGTCGGTCACATCGAAGCGGGGTTGCGCACCGGCGACGTTCTCCAGCCGTTCCCGGAGGAGATGAACCGACGCCTCGTGACCGTGATCGCCGAGCGGCACTTCGCGCCGACCTCCGCGGCACGAGAAGCGCTGCTGCGTGAAGGCGTCTCCCCCGACCGCATCCTCGTGACGGGCAACACGGGGATCGACGCGCTGCGCGAAGTCACCGCTGACCCGGACCGCTTTCCGCCGGGGCCGCAACTGCGGGCGCTGCTTTCGCGGATCGAAGGACCGATCATCGTCGCCACGGTGCATCGGCGGGAGAACCGCTTCGCAATGCGCGGCATCGCCGAGGGCTTCCGCGCAATCACGACCGCGCACCCCGAGGCGCACGTCGTGCTCCCGCTTCACGCCAGCCCCGCCGCGCGGAACGTCTTTGTCGAGACACTGTCCGGACAGGCGCGATGTCACCTGATTGACGCGCTCGACTACCCCGACTTCGCGCACCTGCTCTCTCGATGTCGGCTGGTCGTCACCGACTCGGGCGGCGTGCAGGAGGAAGCGCCGTTTCTGGGGAAACCCACGCTGGTGCTGCGCCGCGTGACCGAGCGTCCGGAAGCGACGGCCGCCGGCGTCTCTCGCGTGATCGGGGACGATCCGAAAGAGATGCTCAGCGCCGTCGGCGAGATGCTCGGCGACGGCGAAGCGTGGCGCCGCATGTCGCGTCGGATCAGTCCTTTCGGCGACGGAAGGGCGGCGGAGCGGATCGCCCAGGCTTTGCGGGGCATCGCCGGCTTGAGCGGGACCACCGCCGCCGCGTCGCGCGAGTTCGTGCGCGGCGACGCGCACGCCCTGCCTGCATCGCCGGAAACGGCCGACGACGCAGAGTCTCACGATCCGGATCGTTTTGCCGCCCACTCCGCAGCCTTGTCCGGCTTGCTCCAGCGCTCGTAAAGGTGAACCAGCCGACGCACCGCGGCGGTGTTGCGCGCGAACATTGCCCGCGCGTGCCCAGACGACCTGTCCTGCACCCCGAAGACCTCGTGAGCCGGATCGTCGATGAAGCCGCTGATTCCCGTGCCGTTGTCATGCGTCGCGGGATGGCGCGGTCGTCCCGAATGAGAATGCGCTTTCGCCGCGATGAACCGGCGGCAACCCCCTGCGATTGCGGTGCGCCGCGGCGCCGGTTGTCCGAACGAGGAATGTTTCTATCACACGGAAGGCGGGTTGCCGCCGGTTGACCGCGCGTCCGGCGCCGCGGCATTCGTGACGCGGCGGAGAGCGCGGCGGATCAGAACGATCGCGATCACCGCCCCGAAAGCCATCAGAGGGACGAAGCGCTCCAGGTGGGACGGCGCATGCGGAAGTTCCACCCCGTCAACGTGCGCGACCCCGCCGTCGGTGAACGTGATCGTGATCCGTCCCGGCGCGCGCACCGCGCCGGACGCGGCGATGCGCATCGTGATGTCCGCCGTCGCGCCGGGGAGCCAGCCGTCTTCGGGGGCGACGGCTTCGCAGACGCCGGGGCGATCGGGCACCCCCTGGTTGACGAGGTAGGTGCAGTTCTGTCCCCAGCCGGACGGGGGCGTGAAAAGATCGGCGTGGAAGTGCGGGAAGGCGATGCGCGCGACGGGCTTGTCGGACCGGTTGACGAGGCGCCACGCGTACACCTGACCGGACGGGTCCGCGCCGCCTTCGACGGCGACCGGCGGCGGAGACTGGGCGGCCGCGGCGCACCACGCCGTGAGGCTCAACGCCGCGCGCACCGGCGTCCGGGCGTCCCCGGTCATGCCGCCACCGTCCCGATCGGGATGCCGAGGAGGAACCACGCGATCATGAAGATCGACCAGGCGACGAAAAACGCGATCGAATACGGCAGCATCGTCGCCACCATCGTGCCGATGCCGGCTTTTTTGTCGTAGCGCTGAAAGAAGGCGATGATCAGCGCGAGGTAGGAATTCCCGGGCGAGATGATGTTCGTGCAACTGTCGCCGACGCGGTAAGCGAGTTGAGTTTCCTCGGGGGTGATGCCCAGCGGCATGAACATCGGCACGAAAACCGGCGCCATGAACGCCCACTTCGCCGAGGCGCTGCCCATCAGAAGGTTGACGAGCATCGACAGGACGATGAAGCAAACCAGCAGCGGCAGTCCGGTGAACCCGATGCCGGCGAGCAGCCCCGCGCCCTCGATCGCCAGAATCTTGCCGAGGTTCGTCCACTTGAAGAACTCGACGAACTGGGCGGCGAAGAACACGAGGACCAGGTAACTGCCCATCGCGCTCATGCTCTGCCCCATCCCTTTCATCGCGTCCGAGTCGTTGCGGATCGTGCCGGCGACCCAGCCGTAAGCGACGCCGCAGACCACGCCGCCGACGAAAATGAACGCGACGATGCTCTGCATGAAAGGCGACCGCAGCAGGTCGCCGGTCTTCGGATCGCGGAGAAACCCGCTGCCGGGGAACCACCCGTGCGGCAGGGCGCTCCAGAGCAGTCCCAGTCCGAACACCAGCCCCGCCAACGTCGCCCACAGGAGCGCCTTTTTCTCTCGCGTCGTAAGCTGCTCAAGCTTCTCCGCGTGTCCGGTTCCGCCCTCGGGCGCGTAGGCGCCGAGGCGCGGGGCGATGACGCGCTCGGTCACCCAGGTTCCGACCGCGGTGAGCAGAAACGTCGAGGCGAACATGAAGTAGTAGTTGCACGAAGGCTGCACCTCCGCGGCGGGATCGAGAATGCGCGCGGCCTCCTGCGTCAGACCGGACAGCAGCGGATCGATGCTCCCGAGCATGAGGTTGGCGCTGAATCCTCCGGAGACGCCGGCGAACCCGGCGGCGAGGCCCAGCAACGGATGGCGCCCGACGGAGTGATAAATGACGCCCGCCAGCGGGACCAGCAGCACGTAGCCGACGTCGCTGGCCATGTTGGACTGGATCCCGCAGAACACGACGACCGGCGTAAGCCACTTCCGAGGGGTGGAAAGGACCAGCAGGCGCATCATCGCGCTGATCAACCCGCTGTGCTCGGCGACCGCGATGCCCAGCAGCGAAACGAGCACCGTCCCCAGCGGGGCGAACGCCGTGAAGTTCGTGACCATCTTCGTGAGCATGAAGTGCAGGCCGTCGAGGGTCAGCAGGCTCTGGGGCTTGACGAACACGTCGGTTTTCCCCGGCTCGGCCGCCGTGATCCCCGCGCGGACGGCGACTTCCGATCCGAGTACGACAAGGAGCGCCAGAAGCAGAAAGAGCGTCGCCGGGTGCGGAAGCGCGTTGCCCGCGCGCTCAACGCCTCGAAGGATTTTTGCGAGCGCGCCCTGCGCGTCAGACGTTGTTGCGGCCTCTGTCATCTTGTTTCTCCGTGGAAGGTCCGGCAGAGTCTGGCGGGAAATGCCGCGAGGTCAAGCGTGGACATCCCCCGCCGAACCCGTCCCGGAAGCGCGATGCGGATCGCGACGACGCCTTGATCGACGGGTCCGCCGGTTTACGATGGTCGCGCGACGCAACGGGCGCAGGGAGGTGGGGCGTGACGCAGGCGCGATGTCGGAAGTGGAAAAAACGGATGCCGGCGTGTGCGGCGATCGCCGTCACGGCGTGTGCGGCAGCTGCGGGCGCGGCGGGCGCGGAGGGCGCCGCCGACCGGTTAAGCGCGCTGCTCAAGAAGCTGCCGGACGGACGCGCCTCGGCGGGGGCCTGCGTCATTGATCCGGCGCGCGGCGAGACGGTGTTCGCGTTCCGGGCGGATGAGCCGATGACGCCGGCCAGCGCCGGCAAGATCTTCGTCATGAGCGCGGCGATCGCAGCGCTGGGACCGGGGTTTTCGTTCGAGACGGTCCTCGCGGAACAGGGCGACGATCTTGTCGTGATCGGCGCGGGAGACCCGGGGTTCGGCGACCCGGAGCTTTGCCGGGCGCGGGGCGAGAGCGTGACGGCGCCGCTGGAGCGCTGGGCGGAGGCGCTGCGTGCGCGCGGCCGGACGACCTCAACCGGACGGTTCGTGGTTGATGACTTTGTTTTTGACGATCAGCCGGTGCATCCGACGTGGGAAGCCGCGGACCTGGGGCGCTGGTACGCGGCGCCCGTCGGCGGACTGTGCCTGAACGACAATTGCGTGGAGATCACGCTGCACCCGGGCGACCGCGCGGGCGCGAAGCCGATCTGGTCGGTGATGCCGCCGCTGCGCGACACGATCCGCCTGATCAACGAGTGCAAGACGGGAAAGGGACCGACGCCCTTGCTGCATGTCGACGTGACCGCGAGGGGATACCGCGTAACGGGCGCGGTCTCGAAACCGCACACGTTCGAGTCGGTGGCGACGTTCGATCCGACCCTGACGTTCGTGGACGCGATGCGGACCGTGCTGGCGCGCGGCGGCGTGGCGCCGACGGGCGACGTCGTCCGCCGCCCGGTGCGACGGCCCGACGGATCGCTCCCGCCGGACACACGCATCCTGGCGATGCATCGGACGGCGCTGTCGGACGTGCTGTCGCGGATCGGGCGCAACAGTCAGAATCTTTTCGCCGAGTGCCTGATGAAGCGTCTCGGATATGAGTGGCAGCGGCGGCGGGGCTGGGCGACGCCGAGAGGATCCTGGGAAAGCGGATCCGCGGCGATCGGTGAGGTTTTGCGGGAGGGCGGCGTCTCGACCGGGGGGTTGACCGTCGTGGACGGATCAGGGCTGAGCCGGGCGAACCGCTGCACGGCGCGGCATCTGGCGGAGACGCTGGCGTGGATGTCGCGCCATCCGCAGGGGCGGCGGCTGGGGGAGAACCTGGCGCGCCCCGGCGAGCCGGGTTCGCTGCGCGCGACGATGAAAGACCTCGCCGGGCGCGTGCGGGCGAAGACGGGAACGATGCGCGGCGTGCGGGCGCTGGCGGGATACGTCACGTCAGCGTCGGGGAAGGAGTATGCGTTCGCCGTCATGTTCAACGATTACGCGGGGCCGAGCAGCCCTTACAAGACGATCGAGCACCAGTTCTGCAAGTTGCTGGCGACCGAGTTGCCCTAGAAGAAGCGGAGGCGGAATTGAGTCGCGTCAGGACCGGAGGAGGGTGGGCGGCGATCCGGTACTCGCTGCGCCTGGCGCGGCGGGCGGGGGGGTTGCGCCGGTTCTACGCCGCGCTGCGCACGCGCAACGCCTGCAAGACGTGCGCGCTGGGGATGGGCGGACAGCTCGGGGGCATGACCGACGAATCCGGCCGGTTTCCCGAAGTCTGCAAGAAGTCGATGCAGGCGATGGCGGCGGACATGCAGGGGCGCGTCGAGGCGCGCTTCTTCGAGCGGTACGGGTTTGATGAACTCCGCCGGTTCAGCCCGCGCGAACTCGAGCACGTGGGCCGCCTCGCCGATCCGGTCCGCGCCGCGCCCGGCGACGATCGCTACCGCGTGATTTCCTGGGAGGAAGCGATCGATTGCTGCGTCGCGCTGCTTCGGACGCACGCGCCGGACGAGCATTTCTTCTACTTCAGCGGCCGGTCCTCGAACGAGGCGGGGTTCCTGCTTCAATTGTTCGCCCGCGTTTTCGGCACGAACAACGTCAACAACTGCTCGTATTACTGCCACCAGGCAAGCGGCGTGGGGCTGTCGAGCGCCTTCGGAAGCGGGACGGCGACGATCGAGCTGGAGGATTTGCGGCGGTGCGACCTCCTGTTTCTGATCGGCGGGAACCCGGCGTCGAACCACCCGCGGCTGATGCGGCAGCTTGTCGAGCTGCGGCGGCGCGGCGGGAAGGTGATCGTCGTCAATCCGCTGGTTGAGACGGGGCTCGTCAACTTCAGCGTGCCGTCGGACTGGCGCAGCCTGCTTTTCGGGTCGAAGATCGCGGATCTGTATCTTCAGCCTCACGCGGGCGGCGACCTCGGCGTGCTGGCGGGGCTGGCGAAGCGGATCGACGAACTCGGCGCGATCGATCGAGAGTTCGTGACGACGTGCGCCGAGGGGTTCGAGAGGTTCATCGCCGACGTTCGGCATCGATCGTGGGAGGAGATCGAGTCCAGCGGCGGGGTGGACCGCGCGACGATCGACGCGGCGGCGCGGAGGTACGCGGCGTCGGAGGCGACGGTCTTCGCGTGGACGATGGGGATCACGCATCACCTTCACGGGGTGGACAACGTTCGCGCGATCGCGAACCTGGCGATGATGCGCGGGATGGTGGGACGGCCCGGGGCAGGCCTCCTGCCGATCCGCGGACACAGCAATGTTCAGGGGATCGGTTCCGTCGGAGTCACGCCGAAGCTGAAGGAGGAGGTGCTGCGCCGGCTGGAGTCGGAATTCGGCGTCCGCGTCCCGCAGCGGAGGGGGCTGGACACGCTCGCCTGCCTCGAAGCCGCGCACCAGGGCGAGG
This sequence comes from Phycisphaerae bacterium, assembly GCA_022072505.1. Lineage (GTDB taxonomy): Bacteria > Planctomycetota > Phycisphaerae > UBA1845 > UBA1845 > JABWBH01. The sequence continues at coordinate 41,946 of JAJVHU010000030.1, read as the reverse complement.
TCAGACATGCCTGGTGCCTCGGGGGCAATCTCTTCGGGAGCAACCCGGACGCCCGGTGGACGGCGGAAGCGATGCGACGGCTGGACAGCGCGGTCTACCTGAGCACAACGTTGAACACGGGACATGCGTGGGGTCGCGCGCAGGAGACGATCATCCTGCCGGTCAAGGCCCGTGACGAGGAGTCACAGGCGACGACGCAGGAGTCGATGTTCAACTTCGTGCGGCTCAGCGAAGGCGGTCCCGAGCGACTTCCCGGACCGCGCGGCGAAGTCGAGGTGATCGCGACCCTCGCGCGCGCGGTGCTCGGCGACGACGGAGCGGTGGACTGGAGGTCGATGCTGGAGCACCGGACGATCCGCCGGGCGATCGCGAAGATCATCCCGGGTTACGAGGAGATCGGGGCGATCGACGACGCCGGACGGGAGTTTCACGTCGCCGGACGGACGATGCATGCGCCGCGGTTCCCGACGCCGTCGGGTCGGGCGCGGTTTCATGTGACGTCGCTCCCGCCGGCGCCGTCCGCGGCGGGGGAATTGCGTCTGATCACGTTGCGCAGCGAGGGACAGTTCAACACCGTCGTGTATGATGAGGACGACCTTTACCGCGGACAGGAGCGCCGCGACGTGATCCTGATGAACCCGGCGGACCTTGCGGGGCGCGGGCTTCGCCCGGATCAACCGGTCGTGGTGCGGAGCGTCGTCGGAAGTTTGATCGTCCGGGCGAGGCCTTACGACATCCGCGCGGGCAGCGCGGCGATGTATTATCCCGAGGCCAACGTGCTGGCGCCGCGCGACGCGGATCCGCTGTCGCGCACCCCGGCATTCAAGCACGTGCGCGTGACGGTCTCGGGAGCGGCGGCGCTTTCCGGAGAGGATCGTCCCGCGGTGGCGCTGCCGATCGTGGGGAAGCGCGCGGCGTCGGTGGCGGACCGGATGAAGCAGTGTTAAGGCGCTGCGGCGCGAGGCGACATGCCGGAGTGGTTCTGGACATACAGCGGCGACCTTCATGAATCCGGGCTGGACCCGCGATGGGTGGGGGTCATTCTCGTCATCAGTTCGATCTTCTGCGGATTGATCGCCGGGGCGGAGCGGGAGTTCAAGCACAAGCCCGCGGGACTGCGGACGCTGACGCTGATCTGCGTGGGGAGCGCGTTGTTCACGATCGCGTCCCTGCAGCTTTCCGCCGACGGCGGCGGAGACCGGACGCGCATCGCGGCGCAGATCGTCACCGGCATCGGGTTTCTCGGCGCCGGCGCGATCATCCGCGAGCGCGGAAACGTTGTGGGTCTGACGACCGCGGCGACGATCTGGGTGATGGCGTCGATCGGCGTGCTGGTGGGCGGCGGGTACGCGGCGGCGGGGGTGGTGCTGACGTTGATGGTGGTCAGCGTGCTCACCGTGATCCAGCGTCTGCACCAGCGGGCGCTGGGCGCCTGCCGTTATCAGGAGTGTCGGCTCGTCTACGACGGGTCTGACGGCAAGACGCGCATCCGGATCCTCGACGTGCTTGACGACTTTGAGATCCCGGACGCGCGGTGGACGGTCGAGGCCGTCGACGGGAAGGAGCGGCTGACGCTGACCTACTGTCATTATCACCGGTCGCACCGGGCGATCCTGTCTGAACTGGCGCGACTCGAGGGGATTGAAGGGATCGAGCGGGTCCGGGCGGCCCGCAAGGAGGAACATCACCGGGACTAACCTGGCGTGAACCCCATGTCGGCACCCACTCAGGGAGGGTTCCGCAGGGAAGGCGCGTTATTGCTCCACCGATGCGCCGGCGAGCTGGGTCACGGCGTCGAGGATCGAGCGTTCGAGGTCGCGGTCGCGTCCGATCGTGCGCCAGACGGTGTTCTGATCAGGCGTAGTGGCGGCGTCGCGGTCGATCGGCGTCTCGCCCGGGCGGTCCAGCGAGGAGTCCACCGACGCGCGGAAGCGGTGTGCTTCCGTCGAAGGCTCCTGAATTTCGACGCGGCAGAACACTTTGACGTCCCCGTCCGCCGTCTCGATCCGCACGGAGGCGACGCGCCGCTGCCGCCGGCCTGTCTCGTGCGTCCGGCTGCGGGCGGCGAACTCCAGCTCCTCCTCCTGAGCCGGGGCGCTTTCCAGCCGACCGCGGTCGGGCTCGGCCAGCGCGATCTGAAATCCGAGTCCGAGCATCGCGTCGCGCGCGGCCTGAAACGCCCCCCCCTCGTCGGCGCCGGGCACAGGCCTGACGGCGAAATTCGCGGTGGACGCGCCGCCAGTCTGACACCCGCCGGAGAACGCGGCGAAGACGGTCAGCGCGGCGGCGACGCACGTCGTCACGCCTCGCGGAGATCGGGTTGCTGCGGTATTCTTGCGCCTCATGCGGGCATTATCCGACGGGCGCGCACAGATTCAAGCCGCGACGGAACCCGGCCGAACGCCGCGGCGGATCTCCGGAAAGCCGGGGGCATCCGCGTGGATCGCCAACGTTCTCGTTCCGGGCGCCGGGCTCGTGATGCGCGATCGCGCGGCCGCCGGCGTGCTGCTGGCGGCGATGTTCACGCTCAGCGGCGTCAGCGCGTGCTGGGGCTGGTGGATCGTTCCCCTGTCGATCCCGCCGTGGCTGCGCGGCTGCGGCGTGGGCGCGGCGCTGGCGGCGTGGATTGCGGCGCAGGGGCTCCTGATGCGCGGGTCGCCGCGACCGGGAGCGGCGCCTCCGGAGGCCTCCGAGGAAGATCCCGCGGATCCGCCGCCGGATTGAACGAACATCCAGATGCAGCTCTCGGTGGTCATCCCGGCGTACAACGAAGCTTCGCGCATCCGGCGATCGCTTGACTCGCTGGCGGGTCACGTCCGCGACGGGGTCGTCGCGGAGGCGATCGTGGTGGATGACGGCAGTACGGACGGGACGGCCGGTTACGTCGAGACCTACGCCGCGGAGCACGCAGCGGCGTGGCTCCGCGTCATCCGCGCCGCCTCGCACCGGGGCAAAGGCGCGTGCGTGCGCGACGGGATGCTTGCGGCGTCGGGCGGGGCGATCCTGATGACCGACGCTGATCTGTCGGCGCCGCTGTCTGAGGTCGGCAAGCTCCTTCCCTGGATCAATGCGGGATACGACGTCGTCATCGGCTCACGACGGATGCCGGATTCGGTTCTCGACCCTCCTCAGCCGCTGCGGCGGAGAATGATGGAGCGGACGTTCCGGGCGCTGCGACGGCGCATCCTGCTGCCGGACATTCTCGACACCCAGTGCGGTTTCAAGTTGTTCACCCGGCACGCGGCGCGGAGCGTCTTCCCCGACGTTCGGACCGAGGGGTTCGCGTTCGACTGCGAGGCGCTGCAACTCGCCCGGCGGCGCGGGCTCCGCATCCGCGAAGTCGGGGTTGTCTGGCGCAATAACCCGGACAGCCGGGTGCGCACGGTGCGGGATTCGCTGAACGTGCTGGCGGATTTGTGGCGCCTGCGCTCCCGGCGGGATTGAGCGAGGCGGATGCGTCGCCGGCGTTCCTCACGGGCCTTCGTTCTCGACCGGCACGAGCACGATGTTGTTGTATTCCAGCAGCGTGCCCTTGGCGCGCTCCAGGTCGATCACGGCGAGGTAATAATCGACGAGCGCCTGAAGGAGCTGACGGCGACCGGCGGCGAGCCCGTTGTGCGCCCCGAGTTCGGCGTTGAGCTGGGCGTAGTCCTTGCGCTCCGCGCGGGCGTCGATCGCCTCGACCTGGCGGACCCCGGCCTCGACGGACTCCAGCCGCGGAAGAATGACCGCCCAGTTCGTCTCAAGGTTGCGGACGGAGACGTTGACCTCGGTGATGACCTGCTCGGTGCGGCGTTTCAACTCCGCCTCGGCCTGCGCGAGCGTGAGGCGGGCGCGTTGATGCCGCGCCTTTGCGGCGCGGTTGCCGATCGGGATCTCGAACTCGACGCCGATCGAGTACTCCGTGAAATCGTGCTTCGTTACTTCATCAAAGGAGCGGTCGGCGCTTTTTCCGAGGCCGTCCACGGCGTAGTTGAACGTCAGGTCGAGCCGGGGGAGCAGTTCGTTGCGCGCCTGTCCGACGCCGATCGCCGCGTTGACGACCGCGAGCTGGGCGGACTTGATCTCGGTGCGACTTTCGAGCGCGGTCTGAAGCTCGCCGATGCGGTCCACGACGATGCGGGGGTAGACGGGAATCCCCTCCGGAATGATCTCGATCTCGTTGCCGAGGTTCAACTCCGGATCGTTCATCAGCGCGATCAGCGCGTCCTCGGCGTTGCGCACGGCGGAGAGGATGCGCAGGAACTCCGCCCGCGTCGTCTCGAGGTTCGCCTTGGTGTCCTCAAGCTGGATCTTGTTGACGTCGAAGTCCTTCCGCTTTTCGAGGAAGTCGTAGATGCTCTCGAATTTTTCGAGGAGACGGGCGGAGATGACGACTTCTCCGCGCGCCTGCACGAGACGCCAGAACGTCGCCTCGACCTGCCGCACGACATCGCGGACCTGCTCGCGGTACTGATGATCGGCGATGCGCTGCCCGTGCGACGCCACGACGATCGCCGAGCGGTTGTAATCAATGCCGAATCCGCGCAGCAACGGCTGCTGGAAGCCGAGGTTGAGCTGGCTGAAGTACTGCGGATTGAGCTGCTGAAACGCGAGGCTCGTCGACTGACGCTCCAGGCTGTAACTGGTGTTGACGCGCATCCCGCCGGGCAGGAGCTTGCGCACGCCGGTCTCCCAGGAGAACCGGTCGAAGTCCGTCGCGGAAAGCTGCGATCCCGAGGGGCGGTCCTGGATGAGCTTGCTGATGTTGGAGTAGAGCGAGGCGTCGAACAACGCCTCAGCCTCGACAAGGCGCGTCGCCTCGATCGCCGGGTTGTAACGGGCCACGTCGAGAGCGAAGTTGTGCCGCAGAACGCGCTCCAGCACGTCCTCGATCGTCAGGCGCACCTGCACCGGTCTGCGGACGTGCGCGACGCGATTGAGCAGGCGTTCATAATACGCGGGGTCGGGCTTGTCCCCGTCGCGAACATCGGGTTCGCCGTATTCGTCCATCCGGTGGGGAGGGATGATCTGCCGGAGGACGCGGTCGACATCCAGCGCTTCGGTGACGGGCTCCGCGGACTGCGACTCCTCCTGCCGACCGGCGACTTCGACGGACACGCGCGTGACGGGTTCCTCCTGCGCCACGGCGCCTGCGGCGCTCGCCAGCATCGTTCCGCCGATGATCCACGAATGAAGCCCTCGGCGCCGCGCCGAGCCGCGACCGCAAGAGAGTGGGCGTTTCGAGCCGTCTGAGCGGGTTCTGAACCACCGTGTCAAGGTCATGTGACGATCCACCTGAATTGTTGAGTCCGCCTTCACGGGCAGGCGACCTGATACGACCGACCTCCCTGCGTAGACCGGCGCGTCGATCGCGCCCGCTGCTGATGCCTCACTCCCCCGAACCCCCGCGGACATCGCCCGAAGGGTGGGGCAAGCCGGTCCGCGACGCCCGCCGCGCCGGCGCGCTCGTGAACCTTTGCGGGGGGGATGCTAGCGGTGGACGCGACGCCCCGTCAACGTTAACAATGACGGCGCGACGCGCGGACGCGACAAGAAACGACGAACCCTCCGCGCGCCCTGAAAGCGACAATCCCCGGAGGGCCGCATGAAGAACCTCAATCTGGACACCCTCGTCGCGGCTTACGACCCGACGCGACCCCTCGCCGAGGCCTCGACGATCCCTGGCGCCTGGTACACCGATCCCGCGTTCGCCGAGCGCGAGCGTCGCGCCGTCTTTCACGCGACGTGGCAGCATGTCGCCCGCGCGGATCAACTCGCGGAGCCCGGGTCGTTTGTCACGGCGGACATCGCCGGCGAGCCGATCGTCGTCGTTCGCGGCAACGACCGCGTCCTGCGTGCGTTCTTCAACGTCTGCCGGCATCACGCCGCGGCCGTCGTCGATCAGCCGTGCGGCAGCCTCAAGGCGCTGAAGTGTCCCTATCACGGGTGGACCTACGCCCTGAACGGAGAACTCAAGGGCGTGCCCGAGTTCGACGGGGTTCTGAACTTCAACCGCGCGGAGAACGGACTCGTCCCCGCGCGGGTCGAGACGTGGGAAGGCCTCGTGTTCGTCTGCCTCGACCCCGCCGCGCCGTCGCTGGCGGATCATCTGGGGCGGATGGCTGGGCGCGTCGCGCCGCTGAACCTCGCGTCGCTGCGCTTCATTGAGCGGAAGACGTACGACCTGGCGTGCAACTGGAAGGTGTTCGTGGACAACTACCTCGACGGCGGCTACCACGTGCCGCACATTCACAAGGGGTTGGGCAGCGTGCTGTCCTACAGCGAGTACCGCGTCGAGTGCGAGGACCGGTATTGCCTTCAATCCAGCCCGATCACGGCGGAGGGCGGCGAAGGCGACACGGCCTCGGTCCGCGGCGGCGCGATGGCGTACTACTTCTGGCTGCACCCGAACTTCATGCTCAACTGGTACGCGGGTTACATGGACACCAACCTGGTGTTTCCGCTGGGGGTGGACCGCTGCCGCGTGATCTTCGACTTCTACTTCGAGGGCGGCGGCGACGACGAGCACCGCCGCAGCATCGCCGTCGCGGACCGGATTCAGGACGAGGACATCGCGATCTGCCAGTCCGTGCAGCGCGGCCTGCACTCGCGGGCCTACGACGTGGGCCGGCTGTGCGTCCGCCGCGAGGGCGGGGAGCACCTGTTCCACCGCCTGCTGCACGCGGACGTGACCCGCGAGGCGGGGCGCTGAGAACCACGCGGGGGCTTCCGCGACGCAGACGCAATCGGAGGCGCGGCGACGTGAACGAGAAGGGAGGACCAGCGCATGAGCGGTTGCCCGCCGGTCCACGCGGGCCGATCGTCTGGGCTTGGTTGCTGGTGGTCGGGCTGCTTGCGGCGAGCCTGTGCGGGGCGGCGCGAACGACGTTCGAGATTCTCTCGAGGTCCGATCCTTTGCGGTTTTCGCTGGCCAGGCTCATTCGGACGGGCGGCGCGCCCGACGACTGGACGCTCCTTTGCAAAGGTTACGTGCTCGTGCGCGAAGGACATGCCGCCTTCGCTTTCGCGTTGGGCGTCGCGGTCGCTCTGCGGCCGAACCGGGCAACGGCGGTTCTGATGATCTACGCGTTAGGCGTCCTCGCGGAAAACGTGCTTAATGCGGGGGTGTGGTGGTCGATCACCGACAATGCGGACATGAGCGCGTCCGAACGAATGTTGGACATCATCGGCTTGCTGAGCGCTGGAAGCGTTCCGCTGGCGTGGTTGTGGTTCGCGGGGCGCGCGGACACGTTTCGGCGACCGTTGCGGGCTTTCATGGCGGCGACGCTGGCCGGGGCGGCTGTGCAGTCCGGGATTGAGGCGACGACGGAACTTGGCGGCCTTGCGATGCTCGGGCGGTTCCCGTGGGGTTATGTCAAACATCGCGTGCTCGCCCCGGGGTTGGGCTTTGCAGTGACGGGGCTGCTGGTGCTGGGCCTGGTCAAGCGTCCGCGCGGCGCGCGGATCTACCTGGGGATACTGGCGATCCTGGTCGTTGGCGGATCGGCGTTCAGCGCCGTCTCGATGTGGTACGGGGGTATGCTTTTCGGCTTCTTCGACAAGGCCGCGTATCTGTCGACGCCGCTGATGTACGTGGCGGTCGTCACCGCGGCGTTCATTCTCGTGTCGCGCGAGCCGGTCTACCCGGATGACGCCCCGCGCTGCACCGCCTGCGGGTACAACCTGACGGGCAACACCTCGGGCGTCTGTCCCGAGTGTGGCGCGCTCGCGGCGGGCACGGCGCCGAACCGGGTGTTCGATCGCCCATCTGACTGCGCGTAGGATCGCCGTGACGCGAGAACTTCCAGCATGCGGCACGCCGTGCGGGCGGCTGTCAAAGGGTGGACAACGCTCGTCCAAGAGAAAGAACGCTTCCTTACGGGCGCGGCTCGGTTTTGACGGCGCGCCGTCGGCGGACGCGATCAGAAGAAGATGCGGCGGAGTCGTCGGCGGGTTTTCGGGGAGGCGGTCCGATACCAGCGGCCGAACCCGTAGAAGGCGTTCCACGTACCGAGCACGAGGAGCATCATGCGCGGGGCGAGGGCTGTTGTCGCAATTCGGCCATGAGAGTACGCTCTCCTCCTGACCAAGCAGGAGCATGACATCGTGCCGACCAAGCTCTCGCGCCGCAAATCCATGGGCGTGCATTATACGCCCGGAAGACTAGCCGAGTTCGTGGCTTCGCGGATCGTTCGTCATGTCGATCCCACCTCCGGAACGCGGCTGCGGATTCTGGATCCGGCTTGCGGGGAAGGCGCCCTGCTGGAAGCGCTCGGGAAGGAATTGCGACTCGCGTGGCGCGGAAAGGCGGAAGTCTACGGCGTCGAGGCTGATGCGATGGCCGCGGCGAAGGCGCGACAGCGTCTTTCCGGATGGCGCGACGCCGACATCAACATCATTCACGCTGATTTTTTGAGCCTCTGTGCGAACGAAAACGGTCAATCCCAACTGTGGGATGCGACTGAATCCGATCCACGCTTCCACCGCAATATCGACATCATTATCGCCAACCCTCCGTATGTTCGCACGCAGGTACTCGGAGCATCGACGGCCCGGCGTCTGGCAGGGCGATTTGGATTAAAGGGCCGGGTGGATCTCTACCACGCGTTCTTTGTGGCGATGGCGGAATCGCTGCGCGACGGGGGCATGATCGGCATCATCACGTCGAATCGCTTCCTTTCCACGTTGTCCGGCGCGGCGTTGCGGCGGTTTCTTGGGAACGCCTTCGTTCTTGAGGAACTGCTCGATCTCGGCGACAGCAAGCTCTTCGATGCGGCGGTTCTCCCCGCAATCTTCATAGGCAAACGAACCTTCAACTACGGCGATGCGAATGAACGCGGCGGTGATTTCCTGCGCCTGTATACCTGTGATGACAACTCCGCAGATTCGGACATTCGCCAAAATCCGCAGGACACGGTGTATCAACTTCTAAGCAACGGCAAGCCCGGCAAGTACCGGGTGGCTGAGGGTTGCTTTGAGTTGGCCTGCGGAACCATCAATATCCGACGCGACTCCTCGCGCGTCTGGGCGCTGACGACGAGCGCGGAGGTCGAATGGATCAAGCGGGTTCAGGCGGCGTCCGCCGGCGTTTTTTCGTCGCTGGCCAAAATCCGGGTTGGGATCAAGACAACCGCGGATGAGGTATTCACCCGCTCGGATTGGGACAGCCTGCCGGTGAATTTCAGGCCGGAGGACGAGCTGCTGCGCCCGCTGCTCGGACATGAAAAAGCGGATCGTTGGCGGCGTCGAACCGGCGACACCCATGACGTGCGCGTGTTGTACCCTCACGAAGTCAGGGACGGGATTCGAAGACCCGTTGATCTCGACCGGTACCCACGCGCCAAACGATATCTCGAGATGCATCGCGAACGGCTCGAACGTCGTGATTATGTGTTGGAGGCGGGGCGACGCTGGTATGAAATCTGGGTTCCCCAGAACCCGGAAGATTGGAAAAGTCCGAAGATTGTTTTCCCGGACATCAGCCCCGAGCCTCGCTTTTATTGGGATGAATCGGGAAGCCTCGTTGATGGGGATTCCTATTGGATTACCGTTAAGAGCGGAGTTCGGAAGGAACTTCTTTATCTGCTGCTGGCCGTCGCGAATTCCAGTCTTGTGTCGCGATTCCACGATCTCATGTTCAACAATCGGCTCTACTCGGGGCGTCGTCGATACATAACGCAGTATGTGTCGCAGTACCCGATTCCGGACCCTCACTCCTCTGTCGCCCAGAAACTGATTTCGGTGGTGGAAAAGTTTTTTCGAGATCATGAGCGGCCTCGGGAGGCCGCGGCGGTTCGTTTGCTGGACGAGGAGGCGGATCGCCTGGTGAATGAATGCTTTGAGTCGAACGCCGGAGAATTCGCCTGATGGCGTCGCATCCTTCCCTCAATGAAGCCGCCTCCCGCAAACGCGCCAGGATTCATGCATTGGATCTCGCCGACGGGGATCCGCTCGCCAATGCGCCTGCGGACGCTGCGTTATTGTTCACCCTGGAGGAAATTGCGACGATATTGAAGCCGTTGATGGGGCTGGACGCTCCACGGGATGAAAATCAGCGGATTCGCGAAGTTCGACCGAAAGGGCATTGGTTTGAGTTCGAAGCCGCGAAACTGTTAGGCTATCATTACCCGCCTGGCGCAGGGTTGTTCCCGGACATCCGTCACCAGTTGTTGGAAGTCAAGCATCATACTGGAAAATCGGTGACGATTGACTTTGGCCATCACCACCCCGGTTCACACGAAGTGATCGAAGCGCGATGGAATGAGAAGGCTCGCGTTCGGGTTTGCGATATTCGGTACCTGATCGCCCTGGCGCCGCCTCCGGAGTTCCGTGTATCCGTCATGGTGCTGGCTACCGGCGCCGAGATCAACGACATCTTCGGCGTGTCCCCGACAGCTACCATCAAGTATCAGTTGGGAATCTCAAAGCAGTGGCGTGACGATCACGCCGGCCAGATTATCGTTTCGGGGAAGCTGTTTGACGCCTGAGGGCTTATTGCCAGGGTTGGTCGGGATCCGAAACGCCCCGAACGGCAACGCCGAAAAAGTTGCAACAAACCCCGGATTCGTGCAGTCTTGCGGAGGATCGGCGGTCACGGCGGGCCTGGGGGCTGCGCGGGGCGCCGGGGCGGGGTGGGGACGTGGCGGGTTCAAAACTGAGCGATCTGTGTCTGCGGATCAGCGCCGCGGGGTTTCCGGCGTCGCTGGAGGGGGCGGACATTTCCGTCGCGTCGGTGAATACGCTGGAGGACGCGGTCGAGGGGGAGCTGAGCTTCCTGTCGAACCGGAAGTACCTTCGGCTGCTGGAGACGACGCGGGCGTCGGCGGTGATCGCGGCGCCGGACGTGGCGGTCCCGGACGGGCGCAGCGTGGTCCGCTGCGCCGATCCTTATGCGGCGGTGACGGTGGCGATCGTGCTGCTGCACGGGCATCGGCGTCACCCGCGGTGGGGGGTGAGCGCGCGGGCGGAGATACACCCGAGCGCGTCGATCGGTCCGAACGCGAACCTCGCGCCGCACGTCACGGTGGGCGAGGGGGCGGTGATCGGCGCGGATTGCACGCTGTACCCCGGCGTACACATCGGCGATCGCGCGCGGCTGGGCGACGGGGTCGTGCTCTTTCCGAACGTCGTCGTGTATGACGAGTGCGTTCTCGGCAACCGGGTGACGATCCACGCGGGGACGATCATCGGCGAGGACGGGTTGGGTTACGCCCCGGTGGGCGGAAAGTGGCTGAAGATTCCGCAGGTCGGGCGGGTGGTGATCGACGACGACGTGGAGATCGGAGCGAACTGCGCGATCGACCGGGCGACGCTGGGGATGACGCGGATCGGCGCGGGCTCGAAGTTCAGCAATCTCGTTGCGATCGGACACGGCACGAAGGTCGGCGAGAACGCGATGTTCGTCGCGCTGGTCGGCGTAGCGGGGTCGGTGACGGTGGGGAAGAACGTGACGCTCGCGGGGCAGGTGGGGCTCGCCGGACATCTGACCGTCGGGGACGGCGCGTCGATCGGGGCGCAATCGGGCGTCGCCGGGGACGTGCCCGCGGGCGTCAAGTATCTCGGCGCGCCCGCGGTGGAGATCAACGAGGCGAAGCGCCAGTTCATCGCCGTGCAGCGTCTGCCGGGGTGGTCGAAAGAAGTGAACCAGCGGCTGCGCGACCTGGAGGCGGAACTCGCCCGGTTGCGCGCGGAAATGAACGGCGGCCAGACCTGACCTTCGTCAGCCGCCGTCGCCGCCGAGTTTGCGCGGCGCCCCGCGCTCATGCGGCAGTTCGTCCAGATACCGGAGGATGCGCTCGGCGAACGCCTTCGGATCCTTCAGGTAACACGGGTGCGGCGCGTCAGGCATGACGAAGAGTTCGCCCTTCGGCACGGCTTCGACGAGGCGCTTGCCCACCTCGACGGGAAAGCTGGTGTCCTTCTCGCCCCAGATGGCGAGCACGGGGGCCGTGATCTTCGGCAATTTCTCGCGGTATTCGTCCACGCCGGCCGGCGAGACGGCGATGAAGCCGGCGACGCGATCCGCGTGGTCGATGATAAAGGGAAAGGCGAAGGCGCCGCTCATCGAGGAGGCGAGAACGACAGGCTTGCGGTCCGTCAGCAGGGGGAGCAGTTTTTCGAGGAGCTTCTCCTTCGGGATCGAGCAGGCTTTCGTCTGTCCGAAGCCCGGCAGGTCCGGGGCGAAGACGCGGCGGCCGGCGCGGGCGAGCGTTTCAAGGACGCCGTGCTCGCGCCAGACTTCCGACGTGAAGCGTCCGCCGTGCAGGAGGATGACGACCTGGCCGTATTCGGGACCGGATTCGAGGAGGTGGATCGTGCAATCCTCGACGACGACCTTCCGCTCGTTGATCCGGGCGATCCCGGGATCTTCCGCCGCGGGCGCGGGCTTGCCGGTTTCGGGTGGGGGTTGCTGCTGAGCGACCGTCGTTGAAAGACCGAGAACGAGCGCAACAAGCGCGATGTGCTTCGTCCGCATACCGTTCCTCCCGGACCCGGCGAAAATTGCGCCTTCCGGCAACGGGAGCGAGCCCGGCGTCGTCGATGCCGCCTCGAGCGCTGAAAGCCGGTGCAAGTAATCTCCGATAATCCGCGAGTGTCGGATCCTATCTAAGGAGGAATCCGCCGGCAACGCGCCGCGGATTGTGAGGAAGGAGCCTCATCGTTGAGAGCGTGGAAAGCGGCGTGGGTCGTACCTGCGGCCCTGGCGTTGGGCGGCGGAGCCTGTTGGCTGCATGCGGCGCTGGACGCGGCGGCGCTTCGACGTTTTGCGCGCACGGTGGTCGATCCTCAGGATCCGCCCGACGATCAGATTCTCGCGCTTTCGCGGTGGATTTATGAATCCCGCCCGTCTTCGCGGAACCCCTCGGGCTTCGTGTTCCGCTTGCTGCGGGCGACGCCGCTCCAGGTGTTGTCCAGCGGCGGAGATTGCGCCGACAAGGCGCGTCTGCTGACGGCGCTGGCGGGTTCGTTGAATCTTGACGCCACCCCGGTGATGTTGTTTGACTCGGGGACGGGCGCCCCGGTGCATACCGTGGTTGAAGTCGAGTATGCCGAGGGGCGGCGCTTCGTGGTGGACCCGAGCTACGACCTGCACTTCCCCCACCCCGACGGCGGGTATCACGATGTGATGTCGCTGCGTCGAACACCGCAAGCCGCAACGGCCAGGGTCCGCGAAGCGGTCCGCACGTCGCCGTGGCCGGCGCGCATTCACTTCCGCAACCTTCCGGACTGCGACTACGCGACGGCGTCGACGTTCAACTGGAACGGCGGGGCGCTGCGGCGGCTGGCGTTCACGGTTCTGCACGGTTTCTACGGAGATGAGGTTCATCACCTGCGCCGCCCTGCGTTTCTGGAGGATCCGCCGCTGGCGGCGGGGATGATGCTCTTCGGATCGAGCGTGGGATCGGCGTTGCTTCTGCTCATCCTCCGCCGTCTCATGCCGCGTTCGCGCCGCTCGACGCGTCGGGCGATCCCGCTGGTCACTTCCGAGCGCTCGGTGCGTTACCCGGCATGCGATCCGCCGCAGAGCCTCACCGCCCGCTAACGTTTGTCGGCGGGGGTTGTCTGATCGGGCGGACGGTCCGCGCGATCCGGCTTGGCGCAGCGCACGCCCGGACCGTCCGCAGGGGTTCATCCGAACGATGAAGCACGGTCGCCGTCCGCGCCGAGGTTCCGGGCGGACGATGCGGAGCGTCCCTCGTCGCGGTTCGTTTTCAACCTTCAAGGCGGGTCCAGGAGAACGCATGATGCAAAGCGTATTGCAGCAGTTGAGCGCCGCGATCGCGGCGGTGGTGTTGACGATCGTCACAAGCGCCTGCGCGCCGCCGTCGGCGCCGGAAGGCGGCAGGGAGGGGGATGACTCGGGCGCGTCGGGCGCGCCTGGGCGAAACCCCGCGGAAGACGCGCCCACCGCCGAAGCGGGGGCGGAATTCAGCGTCGAATCCGGAGCGTGGGCTCATCTTGAAGGGGAAGGAGGCGCGGGCGTGGCGTCGAGTACGTTGACGTACGCGTGGCGGCAGGTCGGCGGTCCGCTCGTCGTCCTCGATGATCCCGCCTCGCGAACCCCGGGCTTCCTCGCGCCGATCCTTGATGAAGGCGCGACGTTGACGTTCGAGCTGGTCGTCTCTGACGGGACGCGAAGCAGCGCTCCCGACCGGGTCACCGTCGTCGTTGGCCCCGCGCCGGCGGGCGCCGGCGTCGTCGTGGCGTGGCGTGAGGCGTCGTCGCCGGTGGACGCCGAGGTGGACTGGCGGCTTCCGTCGGGCGCGTGGGCGGAGGTGTCGCGGGGAGGCTGGGGAGAAAGCGGGATCGAGTCGCTGCGCCTCCCGGTCGAGTTGCTCGAGGACGGGCTGCATTTCGTGGAGTTCAATTTCAGGGGCGACGGCCGTTACGCGGATCTGAACTTCCGCCTTCGCGCCGGCGACTTCACGTTCACGTTTGACGGTCGCGTGCAAGGCTCGTTCCGCCGCGTCATTGCGTTGGACGTGCTGGGGGGCGTGGTTCGTCCGGTGTTCAATTCGTGGCGCGCGGTTGACGAGCCGGACGCGGCCTTGCCCGCCGGGGTGCATGCGGTGGAGTTGTTCACCGGCTGGCGAGACGGTTCGAACGCCGTCAGCGGGTCGGTTCGGATGTTCTATCCGGACGGGACAGAGGCGGAGAAGTTCGGTCACGGCTGGGCGACAGAGGGCCTTGAACGCATCATCGTCCCCTCCGACCTCGACGTCGCCGACGGAGATTACACGATCATCTTCGACCTGGCCGGCGACGGGCGCTACGCGGACGTCAACGCCGTCGCCTTGATTCTCGACGAGACGGTCCGCGTCGACGGGCGGTTGACGGGCACACAACAGTGGATTCTCGGCGTGGATGTGACGGACGGGGACGCGACCGTGGTGTACAACGGGTGGGCCGAGTCGAACTCGCCGAACGCGGCTGGGGTGTCCGGAGTGCATCCGCTGGAAGTTGTCGCCGGTTGGCGTGATGCGTCGAACTCGATGCACGTTTCCGCGGACGTGATCCGCCCGGACGGAACTTACCTCGAGTCGAGACGGTTCGTCTGGGCGTTGCAGGGATACGAGCGGGTCTTTCTCCCCGATGAGGTGACGATCGACGACGGCGTGTACACGATCGCAACCCGGATTTCCGGCGACGGGCGCTACGCCGACGTGGATTTCCACGCGAGGCTCCTGAACTGGCGCTTCAGCATTCAGGACCGTCTTGTCGGCACCCGTGAATACCTCATCAAGGTCGAGGTCGTGGACGGCGTCGCCTTCGAGGTCAGCAACACCTGGCGCGAGTGAATTGTCGATCCGCCGAGCGCATGCAGCGGTGGAAGGAGGAGGGGCCGCCGGGCGGAGTCGGGAGTCGCCCGCTCCGTCCGGCGCGTCTTCTTCGAGGCTTGATCGCGGGGCGGTAACGAAAAAACGCCCTAGTCCGGCGCGAGCGGCATCTGCGGCGGGACTTCGCCGAAATGCACGAGGCACGTCGACTCGTACCACTCCTCGCCCCAGTGGTGTCGCCCGTGCAGCAGAATTGATGCCTCCGCGATCGGCGCGAGCGGCGCCGCCCGCGACAGGAAGGGCATCACTTCCTCGGGCAGGTCGTAACAGGATTCGAGGCGTTCGTGCTCCTGCTTCGGGTCGAGCGGGTCAAACCTGGCGAGAAGTTCCGGCAGCGCGAGCGTCAGCACGGCGTCGAAGAGGAACTCCGGCTGAAGAATCTCGGCGTCGCGGACGAGCCCGATGCAGGTCAAGTCGCGGATTTCCTCCGGGCGGATGCGAAGTTCCTCGCAGAGTTCGCGCCGGGCGGCGCTGAAGAGGTCGAAGCGGCGGGCGGCGCGGTCCTCAGCCTCGAGCGCCCCGCCGAAGGGGTGCAGCGTTCCCGGGTGATACGCGACACGGTGATTGCGGCGTCCCAGCACGAGATACCCATCCCTTGTGAACACGTTGCTGCTGACCCCGCAGGGGTCGGCGAGGCAGTCCGGTCCGACCTCGGCCGCCGCCGCGGCGTTGTACAAGTTCGTGCCGACGAAGTCGCGGTACGAACCGGGACCGAGCTTCAAGAGCAGAGTCCGCGCCGTCGCCCGGCACGCGATCAACCGCGCGAGTTCGCCGTCATAAAGCAGCGTCCCTGACCGCCGGGCTTCGTCGAGTTTCACCCGCCACGTGCGGTCGATCAGGGCCTCCAGCTCGGGCGTCGTGCGTCGGCGAACTTCGTGCCACTCCTGCGTCACCTGCTCCGCCCGGTACCGCCCGAACGCCTGAACGACAAACGTCGCCCCGGGGTCATCCGGCGCCGACAGCATCCGAAGCCTTTGCACGGCGCGATGTACGCGCCCCCGCGGGCTTTCGAACGTCACGGTCGTCAGGAGGAAGAGCGCGGCGCCCGGCAGCGCGAAGAAGACGGCGCGTAACACGAACTCCAGCAAAGACGTCTGCGCCGTGGGTCCGGCGCCGGCGGGCGGACGAACCCACGCCTCACCGGCGGCGACGACGCCTGCGACGACGCAGACCGCCGCCCACGCCCGGAGGACACGCCGGATCCGTCCCCGGTCCACGTCGCTGAAACGGCCCGCGCGCCACGCCGCCGCCGCCAGCCCGACCAACCCCGCCACGGCGCCGCCCGCCGCCCCCGCCGCAAGCTGGTCGAACCGGTTCGACCACGAGAACCCCGTGGTGCGCGTCAGCGGGAACGCGCCGACAATGATGAACACCGACAACGCCGCCGCGACTGCCGTCGTGGACAGGCGGAAGGGCCGCTCGGACATGAGCGCCTGCGTGTTCTGAAGGGCTTCGATCACTTCCTCATCGATCGGCCAGCCGCATTCCGGGCAACGCCCGCCGGCGAGTCCGGTCAGGTTGTACCCGCACTCGGGGCACGGCGGACGCGGTGTTGCGGAATCCGTCATGCCGCGTGAGATAGTCTCGCCGGCGCTCGCAAGCAACCGCGGATCATTTCGGATCCGGATCGGCTTCGAGCCCGGGGAGCAGTTGCGCTTGTTCAGGATTTTCGGAGACCCCCTCGCCTTCCGGTTTTGAGGAAAGATCTTCACGGAAAGGACGACCGACAGCGTACTCCGCGGCGCGGTTGCGGATCGCTTCGGCCAGGGTCGTGCGACGCTGGCGCCGGGCGAGGTCCGCCGCGCGGTCGGCGGTCGCCTTCGCACCGGCGAAGTCGCCGGTCTCCGCCAACGCCGCAGCCAGCGCGTCGAGCACCTGCGGAACCTCGCTTCCCGCCGACTGCTCCGCGCGGCGCGCCAGCTCCAGCGCCCGCCGCCCGTCGCGCAGATCGTCCTCGATCGACGTCGCCAGCAACCACGCCAACGCCGTCTGAAGCACGGCGCTGGATTCAAGTCCCTCGGTCTCGGAAAGCACCCGGATCGCGTCTGCGCGACGCCCCTTCCGTCGGTACGTCTCCGCCAGCGCCTGCCGCACCGTGCCGTTTCCGGGCGCCAGCGTCAGCGCCTGCTCCAGCGGCGCGACAGCCTCGTCCGGACGGTTGCGGCGCACCAGAGCGCCTCCGAGCTTGATCAGCGTCGCCAGATCGTCCGGGTTCGTTTGCAGCGCGGTTCGGTACCCCGCGATCGCCTCGTCCGAGTCCGCCGCCTGACGCAGGGCGGCACGGGCCCGATCCGCGCCGGCGGACGCCTCCGGGTACGCCGGCTGAATCCGCAGCGCCGCCTCGAACTGCGCCAGCGCCTCGTCCGGACGCTTCCGCATCAGCAGGAACTCGCCGTACCGGTAATGCGGTTCCGGGTCGCGGGCGCGCCGTGCGAGAGCGGCACCCCTGCGGAACTGCTCCTCGGCCTGGGCATCGTGCCCGTCAAGCGCGAGCAACCGACCGAGACGCCAGCGCAGGAACGCATCATCCGGACGCAGATCGACCGCCTGGCGCATGTGTTCGAGCGAACGTTCGAAATCGCGGGGGCTTCCCTCTCGCTCACCCTCGAACAAGCGCGACAGGATCGCATGTCCCTCCGCCTCCGCGACACGCGCGTCCGCGCCGCGGTCCTTGCTCGGCGTCGGATTGAAGAACATCGCCGCCGCCGCGACGCCGACCGCCGCGCCGGGTCTGATCAGCGCCCGGTAAGCGCGACGCCGCACCGCGTCGATCCCCCGCGCCGCTCCCGCGCCGGCCAGCACCAGCAGCACCGGAACGACCGGCAGACGAAATCTTCCGGGGCAGAAAAAGAGCACGACCGTGCCCATGTAAAGCAGCAGAAACGCCAGCAGCAGAATCCACCGACGGTCGCGCCACGCGATGCACGTCAGACCCGCTGCCGCAAGACACGTCACCACCGGAAACCCGATCCAGAACCCCCACGACAATCCCGACAACCCCGCAAAAAACGAGATCGGCTGGTTGTTCGAGACCTCCACCGGCGTCCAGAACAGAACCAGCTTCCGAAGCAGATGCCGCACCCACGCCGCCGGGTTCGACCGGATCCACCTCAGGCTCTTCTGAAACCAGTAATCCGAAACCTCCTTCTCGGACAGGGAGCGCCCCAGCTCCCGCTCCGGAATCAGGTGGGTATCCTCGAAGCCTTCCCACCAGCCCGGGCGCGTGCCCGGGACGACCGCGGTGAAGCCGTCCTGGTTATACGGGTTGTTGCCGATGTAGAAATTCACGCCGCCCTGCGAGGCGATCAGGACGAACTCGCCCCCGACGACCACGTTGCGGATCGTCACGGGCAGGATCGGAACGACCGCCCCGAGCGTCAGAAACCCGGTAGCGGCGCCGGCCCTTCTCCACCGCTGACCGCGCGGCGACATCAGCGCGAACCAGATGACAAAACCCGGAAGCAGCGCCAGCACGTTCGGTCGCGTGATCGCCGAAAGTCCCCAGATCAATCCCGCGACGACGAACCCGACGGCCCGTCCGCGCCGCTGCGCCGCCAGCAGCGCCAGCAACAGCGCCACATCCAGAAAAACCTCCAGCCCCACCGTCTTCAACTCGGCGTCGAAGTACCACATCGGCCAGTACAGCGCCGCCAGCAACCCCGACGCCAGCCCCGCCGCAAACCCCGCCAGCTTCGACCCCAGCCGGGCGACGAGGTAACACGTCGCCGCCCCGAGCACGCACCCCGCCAACCGCCCGATCCACGCCTGCGGACCGAAAAGCGCGTACAATCCGCCCAACCCGTAGTAATACAACGGCGCGCGGAAATAAGGCTTGTCGTGGATCACCCGAAGCGGTTCGCCCGCCGCAAGCTGCGCCGCCCACTCATGATGCACGCGCATGTCCATGATGGGGTGGGCGAACATCGGATTGCCCGCGGATTGTCCGGCCAGGTAGATCAGCCGCAGAATCAACGCCGCTGCGAAGACGCCGCCCAGCAGAACATGCTGCCGCCGGGTCAGGGGGGCGTCCGTCGGCGCCGCGCCGGCGCCGGGAGTCGATCCCGTCCGGTCCGTCGCGGCGTCATGTGTTGCGCGCCGGGGCACGCGTCACATCGCCTCCTTCGACAGCACGGCGATGTAAGGCAGGTTGCGATAATGATTGTCGTAGTCCAGTCCGTACCCCACGACAAATTCATCCTCGATGTCGAACCCGACGAAGTCCACCCGGACGTCCGGCGGCGCTTTCGAGGGTTTGCGCAGCAGCGTCGCAACCTTCAACGACCGCGGACCTCGCTGCAGAAGCTCCTGCCGCACGAGACGCAGCGTCTTGCCCGTGTCCAGAATGTCGTCCACGACCAGCACGTCCTGACCCCGCACGTCCCCGGCAATCTCCCGCGTCAGCCTCGCTTCGACGGATTCGGTCGCGCGACCGGGATAAGACGACACCGTCACCAGCTCGAGCCGCATCATGACCGGCATCCGCCGGATCAGGTCCGCAAGAAAGATGATCGACCCGTTGAGGATCGTCAGGATCGTCAGGTGCCCGTCGATCGTCCCGTAAGACGCGACGATCTCACGCGCCAGTTCGCCGACGCGAACCTGAAGCTGCTCCTCCGTGATGAGAATGCGGGCGATGTTCGACTGCATGACGGGCAGTATACCGCACCGCCCCCCGCGTAACAGGAATGACGCCGCGGAGGCGCGCCCCGCACCGGGGCGACCTGAGTCTCCACGTGGCTCCGGTTGCCGGGAGAACCAGCCGTCACGTGTTCGGGAGAATCATCCGAGAGTCATTGTCGCCGAAGGATCATCCCGCAGTCGCAGCCCCGGAGTCCGTTGGAGACTTAGGCGAGGCGTCTCAATAAGCCTCCGGGCGCGGCCCCGCCTTCCACTGCGCGAAAAGCGCTGCGCACCGGGCATGCTCAACACCGGCCACCGTGCGAACGCCGCTGCCGCCGATCCGGTAGACGTCGGCACAGGGAAGCGAAAGCTCGTGAAATCCGCTCGCTTCGGCGTCCGCGATCGTCGCGCCCCACGCGACTTCATCGATCCGGGCCCAGTGGATCGCCGCGGCGCACATCGGGCACGGCTCGCATGTCGTAAACATCACGTGGCCGCTCAGGTCGATCGATCCCGCAGCCCGCGCCGCCGCTCGGATCGCGTTGATCTCCGCGTGCGCCGTCGGATCGCAGCTCGCTCGGACGGTGTTGTGCGCGGCGCTGACGACGATGCCGTCGCGCCGGGCGATGACCGCGGCGAAAGGGCTTTGTCCCGCGCGGATCCCGGTCTCACAGACCCGCACGGCCTCATCGACAAGCGCTTCCCAGTTCAAGTCAAGGACCGCCGAGGACGCCGCCCAGCACGCCCTGGAACAGAAGGTTGAAGATCGCAGCGACGAACGCCGCAAGCTGCGCCAGAAACTCCGTCGAAGTCAGATACCCGTCGATGTCGAGGTTCAAGTCCGATCCTCCCTTTTTGCGCCGAGCGCACCGGGCGCCGCAACACGCCGGTCGCGGACTTCGGCCGCTGTCGCACGACCCCGAGGCTCCCCGGCGGCGCATCTTACGCGCCCCGCGGGTCGCCGCAATGCGATCACGGCGCCGCGGCGGCGTGCGGCGGCGCCGTCAGCGCAACCGCCAGCAGGAACCGGTCGATCCGCTCCGGCTCGATCCGCGCCCGCGCCTGAAGGTCGGCCAGCACCTCCTGAATGAGACGGTCGGCCTGCGCGTTCTCATGCCGGCGGATCAACTCCGGCTGGAGCGACTGAAAATCCGCGTCGGTAGCGGCCTCGATCCCGCCGCAACGCACCAGGAAGAGCGTTTCCGGCGTCTCGATCACGCCGCTGACGTCCCCTTCCTTCAGCGCAAACAAGGCGTCCACCGCCTTCTGCCACCGCGCCCGCAGCGTGTCGCGCGCCACCCAGCCCCAGTCCCCGCCGTTCTCGGCGTTCAAGCCTTCCGACCGCTCCTGCGCCACCTCGAAAAACGATCGCCCCGCCGCCAGCGCCTGGCGCGCGTCGTTCATCGCCGCCCTCGCCGCCGCCAGCGCCTCCGCCTGCTGCTCACGCGTCGGAGCGGTCATATTTCCGGGAAGCCGCCGCAGCACGTCGATCTCGATCAGCTCCAGCTTCCGCCGCTCCGGACGCACGAACTCGGGGCGCGCCTGCTCATACAACGCCAGCAGATCGTCTCGCGTCGCCGGCTGAATCTTCGGATACACGTACATCTGCAGGTGACGTTGAATCACCACCTGCCGGCGGATCGCCTCGCGCTCCGCGATCAGCGTCGTCCCCCGATCACGCAGGCGCTCTTCGTAAACGCCCTGCACGCCCCCGCCGAACTCGGTCACGCGACGACGAAGCTCCGCGTCCACCACCTTGTCCAGCATCTTCTCGTCGTCTTCGGTCAGCCGGGCGCTGGCCGCTCCGTAAAGCAGCATCTCGGAAATCCTCTGCTGCACGGCGCGGATCGTCGTCTCCTTGACCAGCGCCTGATACGCCGACGGCGACATCGTCCGGGCGCCTTGCTCAAGCTCCTTCAGATACGGCCGCAGAACCCCGGACGCCTCGACGACTTGTCCGTTGACGCGCATCCGCGGCACAGGCGCCTCAGGGTCGGCGGAGTCCACGCGCACGTCCGCCGCCGACACCGTCCTCGAAGGACGGGGCGACGCGCTCTTGATCCGCTCCTGCTCGCTCGGCGCGCTGCGGCAGCCGGCGCTCAGCGCCACCGCCGCCGCCACCGCCGCCATGACCCTCGAAATCCGGGACTTCGACCTGTCCATCCCAACGATGATAACGCGACGAAGCTCGCCCCGCGCCCCGACGCACCGGGGCAGCCGACCCTCACGTCGCTCGGAGGGGCGTCCGGCAGCCGTTGTCGCGGACGATCATCCGAAAGTCACAGCCCCGAAGGTCATCCGAGAGCATCAGCCCCGGTAGGGGCGCTGGAAAACAGCCCGGCACGCCAGTGCTGGGAAACCGTCGCAATTGATCCGGAAGTCCCGGAGAGACGACAGAAGTTCGGGAGCAAGGCAAACCCCCGCGCCGCCGATCCCCCGCCCCTCCCGAACATCATCACACGGCGCGTCACAACGACAGAACATCCAAAACGCCGGACCGCGGTCATGCCGTCGGCGTGACCGCGGTCCGTTACGATGCCGATCTTCCAGCGAATTCCGGCTTTGCGCCGCGCAGACGGATCACGGACACAAGTACGACTTGGCATCGCTCGTCCCGCAACCCCAGGAGGCGGTCGCGTCGCCGGAGTCGGCCGGCGGACGGTTGCTGAACTTGGCCTTGCCCTTCCCGCGGCGGTTGACGGTTCCGGACGAAGATGTCCCGTCCGTCAACGTCACGGTGAACGTGTCTCCCTCGCGGCCGCCCGCCAGGATGACCTTGAGCTGATTCGCGCCGTTGCGGTCCTTGCAAGTCGTCTTGGCGACGCGCTCGGTCCCGGCGCACCCGTCGCCCGCGCCCGGCCAGAACCCTCCGCTGACGGCGAACCGGCTCCCGGACAAGACCCCCGCGTCGGACTGCGCGAGAGTGCCCCCGAGGCTGAATCCGCCTCCGGCGCTGAACATCCCGCCGCCCCCGTCGATCGTAAACCACTCCACCGCGAACTCCTGCGCCATCACGGAAGGCGCGGCACAGACGAACCATCCGAAGGCGATTCTCACCAGATTGACCGGTGTCTTTTTCATAAGTGATCCTTTCATCAAACTTCCGGCAACGACGGCCCCTCGGGCCCGGTCAGCCGCCGATCCTCACCGTTCCCGTCGTGGTGCTCAGGGTCATCGGGCGATTGAGCGGACCCGTGCTCGGAAACGTCTCGCTGTAAGTCCCCGCCTGAATGCGCACCGCCCCGCCGGGAATGACGAACCACATGCCCTCCAGGAGCGTGTTGTAAGGCCGGCCGGACGTTCCATCCTCGGCGCCGCCGTTCGACCGATCCACGAAGCACGGATCGCGCGCCGGCGGCGCGCAGCTTCCGCGACCGTCCACGTAGTTCCGGATCGCCGTCGAGCAGGACGGATGAAACGCCAGGTTGATGTTTCCCAGCCCGCCGTTGCAGGTGTGACAGTAACTCATGATCGTGCCGATGCCGCAGACCCGCGCTCCGTCCCAGCACCCGTCCTCCTCGTTGTAGCACTGATCCAGCGGCGGATTGAAACAGTGCGTGTGATGCGTTCCGAAGTTGTGTCCCATCTCATGCGCGAAAACGACGACGTCCCAGTTGCCGTTGTCGCGGTCGCGCAGGGGCCGCGGGAAGGAACCGACCATGTTCCCGTTGACGCCGTAGGCGCTGCTCGTGCAGATCTGGGACAGCGAGGCCCGACCGCCCCCCAGCCCCTTGGCGGACAACAGGTGGGCGATGCTCCGGCTGACCGAACCCATGTTGTTGTTCCAGAAATTGCGGAACTCGGTGAGCGCGTCGGCCGTGTTGTTCGCGGTGTAGGGATCGTTCGACGTATCCCACACCCGGACGAATACGGCGGACAGCTTCAGATTCATGTCGCGCTCGTAGATCGTACTGATCGAGGCGAGAAGCACGACGCAGTACTCCATCGCCTGCGCGGCCGTGGAGAACCGGTTGCGGAACTCGAAATCCGCGTCCGTCGCGACCCGCGCGACGCGCCAACTGAAGCCCGAGATGGACTCGTCGCCGCCGCCTGAACCGTCCAGAAACGGCTCCGTGTCCGGAAGAATCTCCGGTTCGCACTCGAACTCGAACGGCGCGAACTGCGCCTCGGGCGCGAAGCGATTGTAGAGGCCGTGGTTCGAGTCGCCGGGAACGATTTCCTTCAACGACAGCGGACTGATGATGTACTCCTCGTCGGCGCCCAGGTGAATCACGCCGTTGATGAAGTCCGGCGTCACGCCCAGAAACACCCAGGAGTCCTCGAACCCCGCGACGCGCCCGCGCCACAACGCCACGCGCGGATGCTCGACGGCGACGTCGCCCAAGTCCGTGCCGATCATGAACTGCGTGTCCGGCATCGTGACGTGGAACCGTTCCAGCTCCAGATCGACTTGCGCGAAGTCGGAAATCGGAAACCCGGTCAGCACGACCGCGGATTCGCAGTGCAGCGCTTCGTACGTCGTCGGCGCCACGTCCAGGCGGACGCCCATCTCCGCGACGGCCTGCGTATTCACGGTCAGCGGCGACGCCAGAACGGCCGGTAGCCCCGCCGCGCGACGGGCGACGTCGTCCCGGCCTGCTCCCAGGAATCCCGACACCGGCCCCGGTTCCTCGTCCGTTTCGACCGCTCCCGGAGCCAACGATGCGCCCGCCGTCGAACGATCCGCCACGGATTGAACAGCGCCGATCCCCGCGGGGCCGGACGCGCCGACCCGCGCCAGGGCGAGCGATGCGAACCCACCCGTAGCGACGGCGATCACGATAAGAAGCCTGAATGCGTGCGTTTGTCTCGTCATGTGATGTCTCCGCATGAATGTCTCGTTTTCGTGCAACGCAATCACTGCAGGTTGACCAGAACGAGGACCAGCCCCTTCTCGCCCGCGCCGAGCGGGGTCATCGCTTTGCCGATCACCGCCCCGTGCGACCGCGCCGCGTCGGACGCCTTCATCGCGTGACCCGGCGTGTCGGAGGTGGTCAGCAGGTCGCCGGGCTGGATCGCTTCCGAACCGGCGTCGCACCACACATACACGCGACCGGACAGCGCGATCGCCGGAGCGTCCTCATGTCCCGCGGCGCTGCCGAGCACCGCGCCCACGGGAAAGTTGTTCGCCCCGCTGACAATGCCCGCGACGCAGCGGTTGTAGGCGCCCCGCGCCAGGCAGAGCTTGCCGGGGTTCGCGGGATCGATCGCCACGACCATCCCGGGTTCGACCGCGTCGGAGGTCGGGAACTTCTCCGCCAGGTCCGCGCCGGTGATCTCCAGGACAGGAACGGAAACGACGCCGCCGGCGCCCGGGAGGAGTTGAATGTCCCCGCCGCTACGCGCGTTCACCATCGACATGTGCGGGCTGCCCGGCGTGCCGAAACCCATCCATCCGGTTTCCTGGGGAACGCCGTTCCAGAAGCCGAGATACCCTGATTGAGTCGATGATGGACCCGGATCCTGAAGAATGATCACGGGCTCTTCGTTGCGGATGTGCAAGTCGTGGGCTGGAGAAGCCGTACCGATGCCGACGTTGCCGTAATTGAAGTACATAAGACCATTGGCCATCTCAACGCGCGTCGTACCACTACCGTCCAGCAACTGCATGGAGCCGTTGCCGGCGCTGTCGATGTACAGATTGTGCGTGAGACCTCCGCCAGTGCGGCGCCCGAACAAGACATTGCTGTTATTGCTCGCCTGAATATCGAGCCTTCCGACGGGGTTCGCCGTGCCAATGCCAACCCTGTCGTTTCCCGTGCCAAGTCCCATGAACGAGAATCCGGAATTGGGATCAATATTCAGCTGAGAGTAGTTGGTGCGATCGCCGGACTTCGAAGTCTGCAGTCGAACCTTGCTTGTCGCGGCTGAAGTGCCACGCTGCTCGAGGAATAGTCCTGATGCGTCTTCATCGCAACGGGCAGAATCTGGCGTTGGCCCCCAGCGCAGTCCGCCGATCACATGCAGCTTGTTGATCGGCGCATTGGTTCCGATTCCCACGTTGCCGTTGTTGTCCACGAAAAGGGCGTCAACCGGGCTGCCGTCCGCGGCGTTGAGCGAATGCCCGTCGATGCCCGGCACCTTCAGCGCGAAGGGCGTCGGCGTCAGCCGTTGCCGCGGCGTCAGCGTCTCGAACTGGTTCAATCCGGCGGGGCTGACCTGAAGCTGCATGAACAGCGCCACGTCGCCGTACACATTGCCGAAGTCCAGCTCGGTCGTGAACAGCCCGTTGCTGACGGACACGTTGGTCTTCGTCACCACGCCGCCGACCTGGTTGCCGCCGGTGAGCGCGTCAAACAGAGTCGCCCGAATGTCGTGCAAACCGTTGGCCGGTTGCCCGCCATCCGTCAGGCGCCCCTGGTACGTCATCACCGTGCCCACCGCTTCGGCGCCCGCCGCTTCCGCCGCCGCAAACGCGCTCACCATCCACCCGCACAACCACAACCATCGATTCATCGCTCTCTCCTTGTCTTATGAATTTCCCGATGCCGCGCCGCCGACCCCGATCCCCGTGATCGAAAACTTCCCGACGCCGCCGCTTCGCACTCGCAACACGTTCCACCAGGGGGCCGACGCAGACCTCGGCGCCTTTCAAGCCCCGCTACGGGCACCGAACGCGAGCCTCAAGGCCACATGAGTGTACAAACACCTTCCCGCCGCGCGACGGACACTGCTTGACTTTCGCTTTGCCCCGGCGATTGGCTTCGGCGCTGACGCAGGTGCCGTCCGGCATTTTAAAAGCATAGAAGAGACCCGGCGTGCCGCGCTTGAGAATCGCCTGAACCTGGCAACCGCACGACTTCTCGCGCACTTTCGCCGAGAGCAATTCGGTCCCGTTGCAGCCGTCGCTGCCGCACACAGCGCCGTAGGCATGATCGTTCAGGACAACAGCGGCCCTATGATTGATGAGCTGGATCGCTCCGATTCCCTCCTCGTGTCGGAACCCGACGAAGGCGCCCGATCCGTCCTCCGGCAACGTCACGTTCGTGGATCCCAATAACTGGCCCGTCGGCGAGTAGACCTCGACCGTCGTTATTTCGCCACTGCCGGAGATCGAGTGCAAGTCCACACCCATGACCTGGGCGGGATGGTCATAGGCCAGACCCATTGATAAGGAATTTGCGGCAAGCGTGCGCGTCGGCATGCCATTGAAGTTGCGGCCCAGCCAGAACAGATGTTGGGCACTGAAGTAAATCGCCCCATCATGCACCAATCCCGGCCCTTGACCTCGCGCGACCGTCGTGTCGTTCAGGTCGAATACGCCGAGGTCAACGGCATCCCCATCGGCGATGACGAAGGTCTCAAAGTCGTCCGTCGTTCCGTCGGCGAGCAGCTCATTCAGTTCCGCGCGCGTGGCGATAAAGCCCGCCGGGAATTGATCCTCGCTCCCGTCCGGAACCGCTGGAAGACTCCCGCCGCCGGACGGCGCCGATTGCTGGGAGAGCGCGATGCTCGTGGCTAACATCACACAAATGGATACCAACTGTAGATTGAGTTTCACCTGAATTCCTCCTTTTGAATAAAGAACCATTCTCGTCCGGCGTCGAATACTTCTGACTCGCCGGTTGCGTCGTAAGCGTCGAAGTCCTGCCCGCGCTCTTCGGGTTGACCATAGAGCTCAGGGTGCGGGTAAGTGCCGCGCGCGGCGTCCGGCTTCACGATTTCGACGGGTGCGCCGTGCGTGTGCACGAAGAGATCATGGGTCGATTAGCGCGTGGTCTTGCCGGCTCCGAGCCGCTGCGCGCAAACTCAGGCGTCGCTTGGTCAGGGACACTGGTACGCCTTCGCATCCAGTGCGCCACAGCCCCATTCGGCGGTCACCAGGCCTTGCTCGCCCGCTGGCCGGCCGCTGAACTTGGCTTTACCCGTGCCGCGGGAATTGACGGTGCCGGACCTCATCGTGCCGTCCGCGAGTGTCACGGTGAAGTCATCCCCTTCCGCGCCGCCGGCCAGGCTCACCTTGAGCAGCCCCGCGCCGTTGCGGTCTGTGCAGACCGCTTTCTTCACCTGCTCCTGCCCGACGCACGAAAAGCCGTATTCCCAGGTCTCGCTGTTATCCACCTCCGCGTTTCCGCCGCCGAATAAGACGGTGCGTTGGCGGGCGCTGTCGTAGGCCATCGCATGGGCGCGACGCCCCGACGGGCCTCCCGGTCCCTGCCTCCACGTCGCCCCGTCCCATTCCCAGGTGTCGCCGAAGTAAACCCCGCCCTCCGCCCGGCCGCCGCACAACACGGTGACCGCACGTTCGGCGTCGTATGCCATGCCGTGATCGAGGCGCGGCGGCGGACCGCCCGTGGCACGCAGCGTCCACGCCGAACCGTTCCATTCCCACGTTTCTCCGTTTGATCTCGTGGAGTCGCGGCCTGCGAACAGGACGGTGACGCCGCGAGCGGAGTCGTAGGCCATGGCGTGGCTGGTGCGCGGAGAAGGTCCCGTGGTGGCGCGGAGCGACCACGCCGATCCATCCCATTCCCAGGTGTCGCCGTAGCGCACACCGTCGCCGAATCCGCCGAACAGCACGCTGCGATTACGACGGCTATCGTAAGCCATGGCGTGCCTTGAGCGCTTCGGCGGGCCCGTGTTGGCGCGGAGCCTCCAAAACGATCCGTCCCACTCCCAGGTGTCGGCGAACACCTCGTCCCCATTCGCGCCTCCGAACAAGACGGTGACCCCTCGGGCGCTGTCGTGGGCCATCGCGTGATAGCCGCGCTCCGACCCATGGAGAAAACCGCGTAGGATCCACGTCGCCCCGCTCCATTCCCAGGTCTCACCGCTGTACGATCCTAAGCTCACCCCGCCAAAGAGGACGCTGACGCCGCGATTCACGTCGTACGCCAACGCGTGAAAACTACGCGCTGCCGGTCCCTCGATGGGGGAATCATCGCGCAGGACCCAATCGGCACCGTCCCATTCCCATGTGTCGGCCAAGTTCTCATCTTCGCCGCTTCCGCCGAACAGAACCGTGACCCGTCGGGAGCTATCGTAGGCCATGGAACCAGAGTAGCGCCCCTCAGGACCATTGAAGAACCTCCGCCTCCTCCACTCAACGCCATCCCATTCCCACGCATCAGAATCCAGGTTCCAGTCCCCCGCGCCTCCCCCGAAGAGCACGACCACCTCGCGAGCGCTGTCGTAAACCATCGCATGCGATGAGCGGATCGATGGCGCATCGCTGGTCGAGCGTACCGTCCAATCGTCCCCATCCCATTCCCAGGTGTCACCATACCGATGAAACGGTTCCCCAAAGGCGACCCCTCCGAAGAGTACGACCACAGCGCGTGAGGAATCGTAGGCCATGGCATGGAACATGCGCGGAGAGATTCCCCCGGTGGAGCGGACCGTCCACGTCGCTCCGTCCCATTCCCATGTGTCTTTGTGCTCAATGCCCTCAAACTCATCCCCACCCCCAAAAAGCACAACCACGCCGCGAGCATTGTCGAAGGTCATAGCGTGGCCTGTCCGTTCGCTTGGGCCGACGAGAGCACGCAGCCTCCATTCCACGCCGTCCCATTCCCAAGTATCGTTCATAAGGCCGTGCTCCGATCTGCCGCCAAAAAGAACGGTCACGCCGCGGTCGCTGTCGTAGGCCATGGCTGCACCCCCGCGCGGCCTAGGTCCCGTCGATGATCGCAGCGTCCAATTCGCCCCGTCCCATTCCCACGTGTCGCCGAAGTACCGTGAGAAACCACCCCCACCGAAAAGGACGGTGACGCCCCGCCTGCTGTCGTAGGCCATCGAGTGAGAACTTCGCGCCAACCCCCCTCCGCTGTCGCGGAGTTCCCATTCCGTCTGGCCGTACAGCGCACCGCCGCCGCAGAGGATGATGGAGAAAACGAACGCGGTCGGAAACAAGATACTCCGTTGTCGCATGGTGTTACTCCTTCTTATCAAGGCCGTGTCACCGAACACGCTGCTGAAGTCCAGCTCGGCCGTGAACAGCCCGTTGTTGATGGACACATTGGTCTTCGTCACAACGCCGCCGACCACGATCCCCGTGATCGGAAACTTCAGGACGCCGCCGCTTTGCACTCGCAACACGTTCCACCAGGGGGCCGACGCAGACCTCGGCGCCTTTCAAGCCCCGCTACGGGCACCTCACCCGCGCCTCAAGACTGCACGACGTTACAAACACTTTCCCGCCGCGCGACGGACACTGCTTGACCTTGGCCTTACCTCGGCTATTGGCGACAGCAGATAGGCACTCATCATTCGGCATCTTGAAACCATAGGCATTCCCGGGTGTTCCCTGTTTGACAAAGGCCTGAACCTGGCAGCCGCAACTTTTGTCGCGCACGCGAACCGACAGTTGTTCCTCACCATTGCACCCATCGCTGGCGCAGATGACGCCGTACGTGTGGTCGTTCAGCAGAGGGCTTTGATTGTTAGAGGAGTTTGTGAATTCGACCGTGCCGATGCCGGCGTCATGGCGGAACCCGACGAAGACCGGCGTGCCATCGTCCGGAAGCGTGAGGTTCGTGCTGCCGAGGAGCTGTCCCGCCGTGGAGAAAATCCGTACATTGGCCGTATCGCCGAACCCCTCAAATGCCTGCACATCCACGCCCATGAGCTGCGTACGGACGTCGAAGGCGATGGCCATCGACCGGGCATCAGCAAGAATCGTGCGCGTGCGCGAGCCGTTAAACCCGTTGCCGCACCACACGAGGTGTCGCGAACTGAAGTATATGGCGCCGTCATGGACCAGACCGGGCCCCTGACCGTTTACGATCGTAGTGTCCTGGAGATCGAACACAAAAGTATTTTCAATAGATCCGTCGGCGATGACATAAGTTTCGAAATCATCCGTCGTTCCGCCGCCGACGAGCAGATCGTTCAGCTCCGCGCGCGTGGCGATGAACGCGGCGGGGAACTGGTCGTCACCTCCCGGGGGGGACGGAGGCGTCGGCCCGGCGGCTGACGCGACCTCCTGCCCGAGCGCAGCGCCTGGGGCGAGAATCAGCAACAGCGCCGTAATGCCGTTCTTCAAGTTTCGATACATGCGTTTCCTCCAATGCGCCGATGCGATTCGGCGTTTCCTCTCGGCTCGCTTACACACGACGTTTACTCTGCCCGCGTCCTCAGTTCCGCGGGCCTTCAGTCGAGCCCGGCTGATCCATGGGCCCTGCCGGCTCATAATCCTGCCCACGCTCCTCGGGCTCTCCATACAATTCGGGCTGCAGGTAGGATCCTCGCGCGTGATCCGGTTTCTCCACTTCGGCCGGCGCTCCAAAAGTGCGGACGAAGCGGTCATTGCGAACGGCCTCGACGCGCCATGACACCGTCAACCCGGCAGCTCCACCGGCGATCTTGAACTGGTTTTCGTCGACGGGTTCAGCGATGTGCAGCTTGGGCGCCGGCCCGCCCACGGCGGTAAGTTGATAGGATGGATCGCGGTTGATTTCGGCGAAGTAGTCAGGCAGCGTCACCCACGCTTCACCGTTGTCGTCCAACGTCACATTGCCGCGATAGACGTTCAGGGGCTCCGGACCTTCGGCGCAGTAGTGATTGAGGTACTGATTCTCCGGGTCCAGCGGATGGTCGATCTGAAACGACTTGGTGCCACTGGCCGCAAACCGGCCTGAGCAATACACGCCGTAACCCGTGGGACTGTTGGTGCGGCCGTAAACGCCGTAGTTGGTTCCACTCGAATACCAGGCTTCGCCGTAGACGCCGATCCCCGAGGATGTTGAAGTGGAAACGAATTCCCCCGCGCGACCATAGCCGGATTCGCCGCGGACGCCGACATCGCCGCTTGCGGTGGCGATGCCTCGAACGGCGTACTTGGATGTGCCCATGTAGCCATAGTTTCCGCTCGCATAATTGAGTGCCTGAATGGCGTAGCCGCCCACGGCGGAACACTCGGCAAGAACGCCAGTCGGCGTACCACTCGTGGCCAGTGAAGCGCCGTGTACGGCGACGCCGTTCGGCGCGTAGGATCGTCCTCCAACGCCGATCGCGGTACCGCTTGCGGACTGCGCGATGCCGAACACACCGTAGCCACCGGAACTGTAGGAATTACCATAGACTCCATAATTCGCACCGGTAGTTGCACCGGCCTGACCGAGCACCCCGATACCGCTGGGACTGTTGCTGTTGAAGTTTCCGCCATATCCTCCTCCCGTCGTTGAGCTGGCGTATCCCAAGACGGCCGTGCCGGACGCGCTGTCCGTCTGGAACCACCCTCCATAATTGCTGCCGGTGGTCGTCGTCGCGCGGCCGAAGACGCCTGTGCCGCTGGTGCTGCTGGTGGTGAAACGGCCACCGGTGGCGGCGCCCGTGGTGGCGGTGGCGGATCCGGTCACGCCGGTCCCGCTCGTGCTGCTGCTCGAGAAAAACCCGCCCGACGAGTTGCTGGCACTGGACGCGCCCGTTATCGCGTTGCTGACACCGCTGGTCGCGGTGACCGATCCGGTGAACGCGCCGGCTATTCCACCCGCGGCGTTCTGAACGCTCAACGCGGCGCTGCCGTCGCCGTTCGAGACGGCAATCGGTCCGTCGAAGTCCGCCGCAAGGGCGCCGCCACTGCCGTTAGAGACCGACAAGGCCGGGTTGCTCGGGTCGGCCGTGGAGATTTCAACGCGACCGATGAAATCTCCGGCGAGGCCGAAACTGTCATTTTGCGCGGATAACGCCACGGCGGTGGGCTCGTGGACTCTAGCCACGACTCCAGTGCCGTCTGTGCTCTTATTGTCGAAGTAGCCGGCGAAGCTGAAGCCGGTGGTCGCGTGGGCTTCTGAGTAGATGCCATAGCCGCTGGTGGAGAAGGTGTGAAAGTAGCCGGCCCAGTTAACACCTGTCGTCGAGTATGCGATTCCTCTGACGCCGATTCCGTTGTCGCCGTAGCTTTCAAAGGCGCCTCCTGCGCCAACGCCTGTGGTTGCGAGACTCGACCCCCACACGCCCACCCCATGCTGACCATCGCTTTGCCCCCAGACCCCGGCGCCACCGCCGCCGATCGAGAGCCCCTGGACGCCCGCGGCGGGAAATGCTCCGTTGGCGATGCCCAGCAGTCCGTACCCGCCGCCCGTGTTCGTAATCTCGAACACGCCTTCGGGCCAATCCGCGGTAGCACTTCCCTCGAAGGGCAGGGTGATCTGGGCCCTTGTCGCACTGGAGAGCAGCGTGACCAACGTCGCTGTAGCGAAAACCGATATCGAACGCATTGGATTCTCCTCCGAACGAACTCCCAAGATGGCCCCTGCGGGAATCGCCCTGATGCGTAGCCCCGCGACGCGGCGTGTGGGTGTTGAATGGATATGCGCAGACGTCGCCATTCGGGCGTCATTCCCGGACCGACGACCCCGCTCGACGGACTTCGGGAGCGGGAAATCGTCGCAATCGGGGCGGTTCGCCTGACGCCCGGACGCCGCGGATTTCGCTTATACTCAGGAACATGAACACAAGAACACGCGAGGAGGGCGGTCACCCGCCCGCGGAGTCCGCTCCCCTCGTGGACGGTATTACGCATTTGCTCGATGCCGCCGCCGCGCATCATCCACACGCCGCGCGCGAGCTGCTGCCGCTCGTTTACCGCTCGCTGAGGGATCTGGCGGATCGGCAGATGCTGGGCGAGCGCCGCTCGCATACGCTTCAGGCGACGGCGCTGGTTCACGAGGCGTACCTCCGGCTGGTCGGGACGGCGGAGTGCCGCTGGGACAGCCGGGCGCATTTCTACGCCGCGGCGGCGGAAGCGATGCGCCGCATCCTGATCGAGCACGCCCGGCGCGCCGGGGCGAAGAAACGCGGCGGCGACCGCGTCCGCGAGATCGCCAACGTCGCGGACCTGGCGGACGAGGAGGGTCTGTCCGACGCCCTCGAGATCGACGCGGCGATCGAGGCGCTTCGTCTGGAAGACCCGCGCGCCGCCAGCGTCGTTCATCTGCGCTTCTACACCGGCCTGTCCATCGACGAGACCGCCGCGGCGCTCGGCGTCGCCCCCAGCACCGTGGATCGTGAGTGGCGCTACGCCCGCTCCTGGCTGCTGCGGCGGTTGCAGCTCGACGCGCGCGGGGGCACGTCGTCATGAATCTCGCCGGGCGCGAGCGCGTGAAGGAGCTGCTGTCGCGGGCCGCCCTGCTCCCCGCCGCCGATCGCGCCGCGTTCGTGCAGCGCGAGGCCGGCGACGACGCCGAGATCGCCGCCGAAGCCGTCGATCTGCTTCAAACCCTGGAGGATCCCGGATTCCTTGTCGCGCCGACCGGCGCGGGCTTCGCCTCGGCTTTCGCGGAACCCCGCTCCGGCGAAGGCGCGGGATCGCGGATCGGGCGCTACAAGCTCCTCCAGCTCATCGGAGAAGGCGGGTTCGGGGCGGTTTTCATGGCCGATCAGACCGAACCGGTGCATCGCCGCGTCGCCCTGAAGATCATCAAGGCCGGGATGGACACGCGCCAGGTCATCGCGCGGTTTGAGGCGGAGCGCCAAGCGCTGGCCATGATGGACCACCCCAACATCGCCCGCGTGCTCGACGCCGGCGCGACGGAGAGCGGGCGACCTTATTTCGTGATGGAGCTGGTCCGCGGCGAATCCGTCACCCGCTACTGCGACCGCGAGAAGCTCTCCGTCCCCCAGAGGCTCGAGTTGTTCCGCGACATCTGCCACGCCGTCGAGCACGCCCACCAGAAGGGCGTCATCCACCGGGATATCAAACCGTCCAACGTGCTGGTGAGCGTGGCGGACGGGCAGCCGCTGCCGAAGGTGATCGACTTCGGCATCGCCAAGGCGACCGCCGCGCCGCTGACCGACAAGACCTTGTTCACCGAGATGCACCAGCTCATCGGGACGCCCGAGTATATGAGCCCGGAGCAGACCGAGATTCACGGCGTGGACATCGACACGCGCAGCGACATCTACAGCCTCGGCGTCCTGCTTTACGAACTGCTGGTGGGGACGACGCCGCTGGACCGCGGGCGCCTTCGCGCCACGCCGCTGGCGGAAATGCAGCGGATCATCCGCGAGGAGGAGGCGCCCCGGCCCAGCCAGCGCCTGGCGACCCTGGCGTCGTCGTCCGGCGCCGGGCGGTTGGAGGTCGCCGCCGGACCGGAACGAGAACCCGCCTCCTCGGCGATGGACATCGCGCGATGCAGGCGGTCCGAACCCGCAACGCTCACCCGCGCGCTTCGCGGCGATCTGGACTGGATCGTCATGAAATGCCTGGAGAAGGACCGGCGGCGGCGCTACGGAACGGCGAGCGCCCTGGCGGACGAGGTCGGTCGCTACCTGCGCCGCGAACCGGTGCTGGCAAGATCGCCGAGCGCAGGCTATCAGATTCGCAAGTTCGTGCAGCGACGGAAAGGGTCCGTGCTCGCCGCGTTCGCGATCACGGGGGTCGCCGTCGTCGGGTTGACCGCCACGCTCCTTCAAGCGCGACGCGCCAACCGCGAAGCCGAGCAGACCCACGCCGTTAATGAGTTCATGCGCGAGATCCTCACCAGCGTCCAGCCCGGAAACCGCGGGGCGGACGTCCGGCTGGTCGAGGTTCTCGGCAGCGCGTCCGTCTCCGCCGGCGAGCGCTTCGCGGGCCACCCGACGCAGGAGGCCACGGTGCGCGACCTGCTCGCCGAAGTCTACTCCAACCTGAATCAGTGCCGTGAATCCAAGGCGGAGCGGCGACGGGCCGTCGCGCTCTGGAGCGCCGCCCTCGGTCCCGACAGCCCCCAGACCCTGATCAGCGAAGCAGGGCTCGCGCGCACGCTGATCGCCCTCGAGGAAAGGACCGAAGCCGGCGCGATTCTCACGGAGGTGCTGCCGAGACTGGAGCGCGTCCTCGGACCGGACCACCCTGGGACGCTGATGACGCGCAAGGGCCTCGCGGACGTGTACACGCTGCACCGCCGGTACGACGAAGCCAGGGCGTTGCTGACGGAATTGCGCGCGCATCCGGTCCTCGCGGAGGATGACGCCTCGCAGATCGAGATTCTCATCAGCCTGATCCGCATCGACAAAAGCCTGCAATACTCGACCTCCGCGCACGGACCGTCGCCGGACATCACTCGCCGCCTGGAGGAACTGGCCGCCGAGTGCGCCGAGCGCGCCTTGCGGCGCTTCGGTCCGGGCGCCCCGCTTACGCTGGAGACGCAGCTCTGGCAGGCGGAGTTTCAGTGCGACTCGGGCCGCTACCAGGCCGCGGCGCGGACGGCGCGCGCCCTCCTCGATGCGACGACGGAGGCGTTCGGCGACTGCCATCAGATCCGTCTCGACGCGATGGACGTTCTGGCCGACGCGCTCGCCGGGCTGGGGGATGAGCATGAACCGGCGGAGCTTCGGCTACGCAAGATCGAATGCATGAGGCAAAAAGTGGACCCCGCCAGCCCCATCCTCCTCGCCGCCATCAGCGAAAGCCTGGACTTTCTCAGCCGCGCGGGACGGGCGACCGAAGGCGAAGCGCTGGCGCGCGAGTTGCTCGCCGCGCTGCGAAGCTACGGCGGGGGCCACGATCTCATCGACCTGACCGCCGAATTCTACGTCGCACACTTCATCTCGATGCAGGGGCGGTTTGACGAGGCGGACGCCTTGTACCCCCCGTTGCTGAGCCGAATTCCCCACCTGACGAAAGGCGGGACCGTGCAGGCGCAGATCCTGTACGGCAGCCACCTGGTGCGGCGCGGTCGCTACGAGGAGGCTGAACGCACGCTCCTTGCCGTCGTCGAAATCACGGGAGACCCTCGTCGCGGCGTGGGGGGACACGTTTACCCCGACAATCTTCTCGTCGAATTCGTCGCGCTCTACGACGCCTGGGGAAAGCCCGAACAAGCCGACGAGTACCGTCGCCTCCAGAGCGAAGTCCTCGGACCTTCCGCGCCATCCGGTCCCGAGTGACCCCCGCCGCGCGTCAACGCCGACCCTCGCCGCCGAGGGTGCTTTCCGCTTGCACGGGTGCGGACCGCGGCGCGCGGTCGGCATCGCATCAAGGCGAAAAAACGCATTGAATCGGCGATCGTTAAACCGGATAATGCCTTCCGGGGCGGAGATGAAGGAGGAGCGATCATGAGTTGGACGAGCAACGTTTCAAGGTCCGTCGCCTGCGGGCTTGTTGTATTCGGGTCAGCGACGTCCGTCCGGGCGGCGGCGGTTCCGGCGAGCGCAGCGCAGGCCGCAAGCGCAACGCAGGACGATTCCGCCGCGACCGTCCCCCCGCCCTCGCCGCACGAAGGCGCGAAAGACCGCACCGCGCCGGCGACCCCCGCGAAGTCCTTGCGGCGAACCTCCTGCCCGCCGCCGCCGGAACTCCTCACCGTCAGCGGCTTCACCAGCGTGCAGGTCAACGTGGACGGGGACGGCCTCAACATCCTGGACGACGCCGCCAACGAACCCAGCATCGCCATCGACCCCACGAACCCGGACAACATCGTCATCGGCTGGCGCCAGTTCGACTCGATCGACTCCGACTTCCGCCAGGCCGGATACGGCGTCAGCCACGACGCCGGGCGCACCTGGGTCTTTCCGGGTTCGCTCGCGCCGGGGTTCTTCGGCAGCGATCCCGTGCTCGCCGCAGACGCGGACGGCGTCTTCTACTACATGAGCATCGACTTTTCCGAGTGCCGCCTGTTCCGGTCGTTCACGGCCGGCGACACGTGGGAGGACTACGTTCAAGTGTTCCCCGCGTTCCGGGACAAAGAGTGGTTCACGGTAGATCGGTCCGACGGAATCGGACGCGGAAACCTTTACGCGATCTGGTCCGCCAACGAGCACTTCACGCGCTCCACCGACGGCGGCCTGACGTGGATGAGGCCGATCAACATCCCGCTCATCAGCTCGCCCTGGGGAACCGTGACCGTGGACCCCGACGGCGTCGTCTACGCCTGCGACCGCAACTTCAACGTCGTGCGCTCGTTCAACGCTCAGGATCCGGATCAGCAGCCCACGTTCACACGCACCGCCACGGTCAACCTCGGCGGATCGTTCCCCCCGTACCCCGGTGGTGGGCCGAACCCCGGCGGATTGCTCGCTCAACCGTGGATTGCGACCGACCACTCCGCCGGTCCTGCGCGCGGCAACGTCTATCTCCTCTGCTCGGTCAACCCTCCCGGCGAAGACATCGCCGACGTCCGTTTCGCCCGCAGCACCGACCAGGGCGCGACGTGGACACCCTCGATCCGCGTCAACGACGACGCCCCCGGCGCGAGCGCCTATCAGTGGTTCGGCACCCTTAGCGTCGCGCCCACGGGACGGCTCGACGCCGCGTGGTACGACACCCGAACGTCGCAAGAGGACTCCCTGTCCGAAGTCTTCTACGCCTACTCCACCGATGCCGGCGATACCTGGTCGCCCAACGTACGGGTCGCGCCCGTCTTCAACAGCCTCATCGGTTGGCCGCGACAGAACAAGATCGGCGATTACATCGGTTCGATCTCCGACGAGGCCGGCATGAACCTCGCCTACGCCGCCACCTACAACGGCGAGCAGGACGTCTACTTCGTCCGCATCGCCCCCGACTGCAACGGCAACGGCCTGCACGACGGCGACGACATCGCTTCCGGACGCAGCAGGGACGCCGACGGCGACGGCCTGCCGGATGAATGCGCGGGCGTCGAGTGTGACGCGATCGACACGTTCAAAACCGTGTGCCGCGATGCCAAACTCATCGCGAAGATCCGCTCATCGCTGCCCGAGGGGACGCTCCTGACGATCGACAACAGCGGCGATCGCCTGACGATGACGGTCGGTGCCGACGGGCGAGGCAAGGTGAAGTGGAAAGAGCAATCCGGCCCGCACACGGTCTTCATCATCGAGTGTCCGCGGTTCGCGCGGGACGCGGATTGCCGGTGAGTGCGGATTCGGACGACGGTCCGGACCGCTACGATGTCGGCCGGTCAAACTCGACGATGCGAGCCGGAAAGACCGGTCTATCCTGCAACGGCGGAGTTCTTTTCTCACTTTGATTTGATTCGCCGCCGCATTGGCGCGAAAGCAGCAATCGTTGTCGGCGCGCCGGAAATGCAGGTAGACAACCCCCCGGCGCGGCTCCTAGCATTTACCGGGTCAGGTTTATCTTGCCCCGCACGGTCCACGATGACCGCACGTTGTTTGATCACCGGGCATCCCGGGTTCGATGGACCGGCCGGCGGAACCCGCAAGTGCGTCGCGTCGGAGCCTGAAGGCGTCGGCGCTCGCCGTCAGGCGGAAGAGGGCATCCATCGGATCGAGCACGAGCGATGACGAGCGCGCAGCAACCGCGCTGAGACACAGGCGCAGGGAGCGGACCCTTTTCACGCCCACCGTCCGCGGCGCCGCCGAGGACGCCTCTTCGACTCCGGTTCGGCTGGCGGCGCGCCGCACGACGTCGATCCGATGACCTTGCCCCGAGCAAGGAGTCCGATGAATGTTCGACGAGCGAAATCTTGTGGCGATCGTGGACGAGGATCCGAGGGCGCGCGAATCCCTGTGCGCGCTGGTGGATTGGACGGACCTGCCGCCGGCGGCGTTTGAAACGCCCGGCGCATTCCTCGCGTCGGACACCCGGCACAAGGCCGTGTGCCTGCTGCTGGAACTGCGTCGGCCGTTTGAGGTCGGATTGGAGGTTCAGCGTTCGCTGCGCGCGGACGGTCCTGAATTCCCCATCGTCTTCATCTCACGGCACGCGGACGTGCCGACTGCGGTGCAGGCGATGAAGGACGGCGCGTTCGACCTGCTGGTCAAACCCGTCAGCGGGGCGGCGCTGCGATCGGTGATCGAGCAGGCGGTCGAGGCGGACGCCGCGCGCCGCGGCGCCGGTCACCGGCGCCACGGCGCGGACGATCGCCTGGCGCTGCTGACGGCGCGGGAGCGCGAAGTCCTCGCCCGCGTGATCGCGGGAGATCCGAACAAGCGGATCGCGTTTGACCTGGGCATCAGCATCAAGACCGTCGAGGCGCATCGGGCCAGGGTGATGCGCAAGATGCAGGCCGGGTCGCTGCCCGACCTGGTGCGCATGACGCTGCACGCGTCGGACGCCGCGGGGATCATGCCGGCGTCGTGCGCGTGATCTCCGCGCGGCGCCCGGGTCACACGCGGCGGCGAGCGTCGGGGAAACCCTGATTGACTTCGCCGCGCGACCGATCGAACAATCCTGCGAACCACGACAATCGTGCCCGCGTGGATTCGGGAGCCGGGAATCAAGTCACCGCGGCTCCGACCGTGGACCGGGCGCGGCGGACGACGATCCCGTCTTCTCTTCCCTTGACGTCGTCGTCCGCCGCTTCCCCCCGCGGACGGCGTTCGTCCGGGGCGCCGGCAACGAAAGACGCAACAAACCGGCGCCGTCCGCCTGTGCGCGGCGGATGCAATTGGCGCGGCGGTTACGGAAGTGGACGGTGGATATTTCAGTTCGCGCTACTCGCCGAACCGGACGCGGCGTCCGGTTCCGCGGGAGCGCCAGGGAGTCTGAATGATGAACGGGAAGCGAATGCTTTTCATCGCGGCGGCGCCGGTCCTCGCGGCTTTGTGCCTGATGGCGATTCCGGCGAGCGCCCAGCGGGCGAAGGAAATGCCGCCCGACGATCCGCAGCAGGTGCGACAGGTTGTGGATCTGATTTCGCAGGGGCAGCTCAACCTGCCCGCGGCCATCGAACTGGCGGAGAAACATGTGAAGGGCACGGCCTACAACGCCTCCGCCGACATCGAGACGCATCCGGCGGCGGCCCCCGGAAAGCCCGGAAACCGTCCGGACGCTTCGTCCGGACCCTCGCCTTCGTCCCAGGATGAGGGCAGCCCCTCCGCGCAGCGGAAACTGATCTACACGGTGCGCTGCTTCGCGGAGAACCGCATGCTCGATGTCCGCGTGGACGGGATGGCCAAGAAGGTTCTGGACATCAAGGAGCAGACGGACCAGGAGCAGCCTGACAAGCCGAAGCTCGACAGCAAGGGCAGCCGCATTCAGCCGTGACGGCGCGAACCGAAGGCGGTGACGGCGCAGACCGAAGCGCTGAGCCGCGGGGTTTACCCCGCGCGATGCTTCGCGCGGGGTAAAGCCACGCGGCACGGGCAAGTGATTCTGCGGGTTGACTTTGACGCTGTTGCAAAACCGCCGGTGCAGACGGGAGAAAGAACGCTTCCTTACGGGCGCGGCTCGGTTTTGAAACCGCGTGTTTGACTGTGACGGCGCGGACCGGAGGGCTTGATGACCTTTCCCCGAAGTCTGACCGGTCCTTTCTGAAACTCGCACGGAGGCGGCCCCGCGCGTCTCGCCCAACCCGGCGAGGCCGCGGGGCTTTTTCGCGCCGCTGCCCCGCCCCCGCGCATCGCAGCGGCGGGCGGGAAGGGGAGCAAAGAATGCGGAATGCAGAATGCGGAATGTGGAATGCGGAATGAAAAATCTAAGACATTATTTCAAAACCGAGCCGCGCCCGTAAGGAAGCGTTCTTTCTCCCGTCTGCACCGGTGGTTTCGGGCAGGTGGCACGCAACGCCGTGAACCAAGTTGACCCGCCCATGTTGGATTCATCCGTTGAATTTCGGGCGGGTGGCACCCGGCCGAACTTCTGTCGTCCCTCCGGGACTTTCGGATTCTCCGCGACGGCTTCCCAGCCCTGGCGTGCTGGGCTGTTGTCTGACGCCCCTTCCGGGGCTACGACACCCGAATGACACTCGAATGACACTCGGCCGTGCCACCCAACGCCGTGAACCAAACCGGCACACAATCAATGTTAACGCCTTATCCCACAACCCGTTACATATCGCTCGCGGTCGCGCATTTTCGGGCCGTTTGCGCGACCGCCGAGGCTCGACTTTCTCGGGAAATCCTGCGGATTCCGCGGTTGCTCCTGCCCGAACCCTTAACGCCCGAAGTCGTATTTCCGCGGGGGAACCCACAGTTTGTCCGCCCGGTTGCGCAGGCACGGGGGCGCAAAAACCCTCGGTTTTCCAAGCTCTTTGTGACACACGCGGGCACTTTTAGTTCACGGCGTTGCGTGCCACCCGGCCGGACGACGCGGGGCTCTGGGGGCGGGAGCGTCGCGGTCGTTGCCTGTTCCCTGTTGCCTGTTGCCTGTTCCCTATTGCCTGCTGCCTGTTCCCTATTGCCTGTTGCCTATTGC
>JAJVHU010000003.1:82590-85442 GCA_022072505.1 Phycisphaerae bacterium | reverse complement strand
TGCGGGTGCAGCGGATCGCCGCGGACAACGTCAGCGGGACGGACGCGACGACGCTGCACACGGCGGAGTATGACGCCCTGGGCCGGCGGATCGAGAAGGTGGTCAGCCATGCGGGCGATCTCGACGGCACGTTCCGGTATGGGTACAATGGCCAGCAGATGATCGAGATGCGCGACGGCTCGGGCGACGTGCTGATGCAGGCGTATTACGGCACGCAGTACATCGACGAGATCGTGGCGCTCAAGCTCGAGCACGGGTACGCGGTCGTGAGCCAGGACGCCAACTACAACGTGACGACGCTGACCGACCTCGCAGGCCGCGTGCTGGAGCGCGTGTTCTATACCGAGTACGGCCAGCCGATCATTCAGTCGGCTTCGTATTTCGGCGACTACGACGCCGACGGCGACGTGGACTCGACCGACGACGGCTTCCTCGGCAGCGGCCAGACCTGCTGGGGCACAGCCACGGGCACGTGCCGCGTCTTCGACTTCAACGGCGACGGCACGCTCGACGCCGCGGATGAGACGATCATGACGGCGATCGTCGCCACCCCCAGCACCAACCGCGTGCATCACGCGCGGCGATCCTCACCCGCAGGCAACCTCTTCCTCCACCAGGGCCTCGTCTACGATGCCGAGATCGGGGCGTATCAGAATCGGGCGAGGGAGTATGCGTCGCCAATCCAGAGGTTCCAACAGCGAGACCGCCTCGGGTATGTTGACGCTCTATCTTCCTATCAGTATGTTGGTCTTGATCCAATAAGCAACAAAGATCCGTTCGGCCTTGCAGGCGCAGGGTCGCTCAACCCTGCCGCGTTGCTCGAGTACGTACTGACGTTGTTGGACATGGGCGCTATCACCGCTGCAGAGGCCGTCAAGATGCTGGCCGCTGCGTTCGGTACCGCAGCAGCCGCTAAGATCATCGCCGACCACTTGGGGCGACCCGTTCCAGTCCCGCCGCTGCCCGGGCCCATACCACCAACTCCGCCGGGGTCTGGAGGCAGCGGATCGGGCTCAGGTAATGGAGGGCCAGGAGCGCCGACAGCCAATCCTCCGGTGGTACGACCACTCGATCCAGCGATTCCGATATGCAGAGTGGAGCCGATACCGATTGAAGATGTTTCGGACCCCGATCTCGATTGGTGCTCTTTTCAAGGTTGGGACAATCCGGCTTCAAGGAACTGTGTTTACCTTTGTTTCGATCTCGGCGGACAACCGCAGTGGGTTCTTACAGGCCCAGATGCCGATGGCGGCTGCAAAGGAGTAATTCGCAATCCGTACAGACGCTGACAATTAAACAGAGAAGTTGATTCTGTCAATGTCAACTTACATCACTGTAACCGGCAGAAGTGCAGTTTCGCTCAAATGTTACACAATAACAGCTTAGATCGGCTCGATGAGCCTGATCCACTAGGTTTCTACGCAATCATGGCGCTTCCAATACGACTGTATTGGGTATTAGAACGCAATGATGGGTTTTTATGGATGTATAAGGAGAGTGGAGCCGATGAGAACTTGATTTTACCGTTGTTCGGTACACGTTGTAGAGCTGAGCAATTCTGCAAGGAAAGGTCCATACAATTAGTGTCGATCTCTCAGAAACAAAAAGAGACTATACCTCCTCTCTGCGCTGCTCCGCCTGATATGATTTGGGTTTGGGGCTTCTGGGACGAGGATCGTTGCAGCCAGCAATGACCGTCACCGGCCAGACCCGCGGGGGCGAGGCCGTGTCCACGTGGTACGGCGATGACGGCTACGGCGAGGCCGACTACGCCGCGCAGGCGGACCTCTCGTTCGTTGCCGGCAACCGCGTGGCGTTGCTCGTCCGCTACATTGACGCCGACAACTTCATGGGCGTCGAGCTGCGGGACAACGGGACGGTCAACCTGATCAAGATGCTGGACGGCCGGCAGACGACGGTGGCGTCGGGGTCGTATTCGGGCAGCGCGCCGTACACGACCTACGTCCGCTGCTCGGGCACGAGCTACGTCGTGCGCGTCGAGGGCTCGCAGGTGTTTTCCACGACGGATTCCGCCGTCGGGCACGGCACGGTGGCCCTGTGGG
The DNA here is from genome assembly GCA_022072505.1 of Phycisphaerae bacterium. Lineage (GTDB taxonomy): Bacteria > Planctomycetota > Phycisphaerae > UBA1845 > UBA1845 > JABWBH01. The sequence continues at coordinate 83,379 of JAJVHU010000003.1, read as the reverse complement.
CCGAGCGCAGCGGGAAGTTCGAGGGCGTGAAGGCGGGGGACGACTCGGGCGCCGACGGCGGTCTGGACGACGGGGCCCTGGGAAACGCATCATCCATGACAGCGCGGGCCTGCGATCCGCTTTTGACCGCAGGCCCGCGCCTTTTCATCCCTTGCCTGATCCCCGGCCCGGGACATGCCGGATTGGCGTTCCTACCGCGTCACGGTTGCGGACCGCAGGTGATGCTCGCCTCCACGCCGCACTCGACGAGATCGACGAAGTGCCGCCCGTTCGGGATGCGGAAGAACTTCACCTTCGCCCGGCCGTTGTCCTTCACCACGCGCGGGAAGTCCGTCATCGGGTTGTCATCGAGACGGAACGTGACCGTCGTCCCGGGACGCCCGTTGAACAGCTTCGACACCACGGTGATGGAGTTGTCCAGGTGCAGCTTGCAGCCCATCTGGAGGAACTCCAGACCGGTGCAGTCGCCGCCGCTGTCGCAGGCATCGCCCACGCCGTTCTCGTCTGAGTCCTCCTGACCGGGGTTGGGGACGTCCGGACAATTGTCCACGCAATCCGCGACGCCGTCGCCGTCCGAGTCATCGTCGCTGACGCCGCAGCCGCAGACGCCTTCCTCGGTCTTGTTCGGATCATCCGGGCAGCCGTCATTGCAGTCGGCAGTCCCGTCGCCGTCCGAGTCATCGTCGCTGACGCCGCAGCCGCAGACGCCTTCCTCGGTCTTGTTCGGATCATCCGGGCAGCCGTCATTGCAGTCGGCAGTCCCGTCGCCGTCCGAGTCATCGTCGCTGA
>JAJVHU010000003.1:82365-82580 GCA_022072505.1 Phycisphaerae bacterium | reverse complement strand
CCGTCGCCGTCCGAGTCATCGTCGCTGACGCCGCAGCCGCAGACGCCTTCCTCGGTCTTGTTCGGATCATCCGGGCAGCCGTCATTGCAGTCGGCAGTCCCGTCGCCGTCCGAGTCATCGTCGCTGACGCCGCAGCCGCAGACGCCTTCCTCGGTCTTGTTCGGATCATCCGGGCAGCCGTCATTGCAGTCCGCAGTCCCGTCGCCGTCCGAGTC
>JAJVHU010000003.1:0-82265 GCA_022072505.1 Phycisphaerae bacterium | reverse complement strand
AGTCGGCAGTCCCGTCGCCGTCCGAGTCATCGTCGCTGACGCCGCAGCCGCAGACGCCTTCCTCGGTCTTGTTCGGATCATCCGGGCAGCCGTCATTGCAGTCCGCAGTCCCGTCGCCGTCCGAGTCATCGTCGCTGACGCCGCAGCCGCAGACGCCTTCCTCGGTCTTGTTCGGATCATCCGGGCAGCCGTCATTGCAGTCCGCAGTCCCGTCGCCGTCCGAGTCGTCGTCGCTGACGCCGCAGCCGCAGACGCCTTCCTCGGTCTTGTTCGGATCATCCGGGCAGCCGTCGCAGGCGTCGCCCGCGCCGTCGCCGTCCCGGTCGGACTGGTCGGAGTTGCTCACATTCGGGCAATTATCGACGTCCCCGCAGACGCCGTCGCCGTCCGCGTCGTTGTCCGGATCGTCGGGGCAGGCGTCGCAGTCGTCGATGATCCCGTCGTCATCGCGGTCGCCCTCGAGGAAGTCCGACACACAGTCGCCGTCGCAGTCCACGATCGAGTAATTGAGGTTGCCGGGGTTCAGCGTCGGCGGCGCATCAACGCCGATCGTCTGCCAGCCGAACATCTGAAGGGTGTCCCAGTTGTAGGGACCGGGCGACGTGCCCGTAACGACGCCGCCCGCCCAGAGCAGAGCGTTGGACCCGCAGCGGATGCGGTGCAGTCCGTCCGGCGTGAACGACTCGAAGCGCCCCAGCGCCGTACCGCCCAGGTCGTCGGCGTACTCATGCTCGTCATCCGGAGTGCCGTCGAATTCCTTGTAACTGACCGCGTCCACGGTGGTGAAATCCGGCAGCGGTCCGTCCAGCGTGCCGTCGTTCCCGGCGTCAAGATCCTGTCCGACGGTGAAGGAGCCGCCGAAACCCAGGACGTAGGTGTTCGTACCGTTTTCGATGTCCGGATTGAAGTCGAAGATGACGACGTTCGTGTCCGGGTCCGGCGCCGGCTGAAGCACCGTGCCTGAGTCGCGGATCAGCAGCAGTCCGTTGGCGCCCGTTGAGTAGGAGCTGAGATTGAGCGCGACGTCGATCACGCCGCCGCCGGTGCCGTCCCCCTCGATGACCAGGAACCACCAGCCGTTGAAGTTGAAGTTCGGCGTCGCTTGAATCTCGACGAACTCCTGTCCGTTGTCGGTGGACGGAGGATCGATCAGAAGCTCGCTTAAGAACGCCTGACCCCTCGATTGACCGGCCAGCGCAAGCAGCGCCAGCGCCACCCACCCGTGTTTTCGCATTGATAACCCCCTCGAAAGAAATGTCGCTCGCCCCGGAGCGTGACGATCACGCGCCCGCCTAGGTCTGCCCCTTCTTCTTCGTTGGGGCGTTAACCTCAGGTCCGAAGACTGGGCGAAGATTAACGCTTTAAGAAAGCGGCGCAAAGATCGACCGCATCATCCCTCCGTCGGCGGGTGGAGGGCGACGATTAACGTTTTTTCATCTCCCTCGGGGAGTTTCGCATCGAGTTTAAGAAGGCATCGCCGTCAAGTAGATTCGTGTTACACCTTTCCGGGAGCGGATCGGATGAAGGGAGCATCGCAATTCTGGGTTCGAGCCGCCGCGATCAACGGCTTGCTGGCCGTCGCGGCGGGGGCCTTCGGCGCGCACGCCTTGAAGACCCGCCTCGCCGCTGATCGTCTCGACGTTTTCGAGACCGCGGCGCGCTACCAGATGTATCACGCGCTGGCGTTGCTCGGCGTGGCGTGGATCGCGGGGCGATCACCGTCACGTTGGGCGTCGGCCGGCGGGACGGCGTTTCTCCTCGGCACGGTGATCTTCAGCGGGAGTCTTTACGTTTATGCCCTGGGCGGCGGGAGGGCGTTTGCGAGGGTGACCCCGATCGGCGGCGCGGCGTTGCTGGCGGGGTGGGTGTTGCTCTGGCCTGCCGCAGGGAGGCCGGCTCGCGCCGGGCACGATCGGGGCGACCCCGGCGACTGACGCGACAAGTCGCGGAAGTTCGAGCCGCGCAGTACGCTGCCTCTCAACGACATGAGCGCCACGTCAGACGGACACGACGCCTCATCACCCGCGACGCCTTCGATCCGCAAGGCCGCAGACAGCGGAACCGACGACGTGAGGATTTCGACCGCTTCGGATGACGTTCCCGTCGAAGACGACGCCGCTGCGTCGGGGACGGCGAGCCGGTCGAACCTCCTCATCCTCCTCCTAAGTCCGCTGACGTTGCCGGCGGCGCCGCGTTGGACCGCGTCCCGTTTTGCGGGAGAGCGGCTGGGGCGGATGTACGCGTGGCACGTCCTCATGTCGGGCCTGATCCTCCTGGCGAGCATTTTTTTCACGAGCACCTTTGACGGAAGTTGGAACATCGGCGCAGGACCGTGGCGAGCATTCAACCGGGAACTTGAGAACTGGATCCCGCACTCGGGCATGTCCGCTTCGGACGTCGGGATCATCGCGCTGGTCGCAGGAGGCTGGGAACTCGGGTTGATCGCCGCCGCGATGGTCATCATGCCGTGGGGGGCGGTCCGCGAACGACTTGCATCGAGCTTTCGTCACGCCCTTCGCACGGTCTACCTGTTCCTGCCGGCGCCCGTCGTACTGCTTGTCCTGCTGGGGTTGCTCGGATTCCTGATCGACGCCGCCTGCGGCGCTGCACACAAGTTCGAGTTCGAGGGCGTCCCTCCGGAAGCGCCGCCGATGCCGCCGAGCCTCCTGGGCACGCCCGGCACGGAAGCGGAGTGGGCGGAATTCATAACAAAGACGGACGTCTACCAGCGTAAGATGCAGACGTATTACGTCGAGCACCAGGCTGCGTGGGAGGCGTACTACGCGTCGCTTCCCCTGCCGGTGCGGTATCCCGATCAAACCCGAGCCCTGCTCGTGTTTCTGGCGATTGCGTTCGGCGTCCGAGCGTTGCTCGCTTGCGCCGGGGTCGCTCGCCCGCCGTCCGCACCGCCGCGCGCCCCGACCTGCGAGTTCTGCGGGTACAACCTGACGCAACTGGTCGAGCCGCGTTGTCCGGAATGCGGCGAATCCGCCGAGCGGGCCCTGGGAGAATGTTTTCACGCCGGATCGCCGTGGGAGCGTCGAAAAACCGTGGGGCGCGTCGCGGCGTACCTCGACACGGCGATGCTGGCGCTGACGGCGCCGCGCGAGCTGGGTCGTCAGGTGCGCGGCGCCTCGCCTTCGCCGCAGTGGCGGTCCTTCGTCGGCGTGAGTCTGCTGCTGACCTTCGTGACCACCGTGTTCGGGTTCATCTTCGCGATCCTTGTCGGCGCCGACGGCGATCCGTTCCGGGAGGATCGTCCGGAGATGGTCGCGGTCCTGATCTGTTTCGGCATCGGCTGCACCCTCGTCGGTCTTGCGGAGTTGCTGGTCGCGGCGCTGCTGATCGGATTGCTTGCGGGGTGGCAGGCGCGGCGCAATCTGCTTCCCGCGGCGATGCAGATGGCCGGGTATCAGTCGGGATACCTGGTGTTGTGGGCGGTGGGGGGGGCGCTGTGGTCCACGGCGATCGTCCGGGATCTGGACCGCGGCTCGTTTTTTCAGACTGCAAGTCATTCTCTCGGTCCGGATCGCTTCGTTCTCGGCATGTTGACCTGGTGGTTCCTGAACCTCCTCGTCGTCCTCGTTCAATTGACCCTGCTGTGGCGCGGCACGCGCGTCGCGCAGCATGCCAACCGGTAGCGGCGACGCCGCGCTGAGCCGCGTGGCTTCAGCCCGCGCGATATGCCGCGCCACGCTGAACCGCGTGGCTTCAGCCCGCGCGATATGCCGCGCCACGCTGAACCGCGTGGCTTCAGCCCGCGCGATATGCCGCGCCACGCTGAGCCGCGCCGCTCGGGCAAGCTTTCCACGGTTCTCCTGTGCGATCGGGGCGCATGAAAAAGCCGGGCGCGGATGCCCGCGCCCGGCAGGGTTTGATGCATAAGCTCCGGATCGCCCGTGCTACGGTTTGCCCGAGCTGGAGGCGCCGGAATCCGCGGCAGGCGACGACGCCTTCGGATCCTTGTAGGTCATCACGCTCTTCGTCTTCCAGGTCGTGCCGTCGAAGGTGGTCATCGACGCCTGCGAGCTGAAGAAATCCAGTTTCGCCATCACCGGACCGAGCTTCGTGAGGATCGTGAGCAGGTCGCGGGCGGGTTTGCCCTCCGGTCCGGGCGGGATCGCCATGCTCATCATGCCCATCATGCCGAAGGCCATCCCCAGCTCCTGGCCCATGTTGCTCATGTCGGTGAAGTTCACGCTGGTGACCGGACCGGTCGGAGTCAGACCCTCCTTCTGGAAGCGCTCGTTGGTCTTGATGCTCGGCGCGTCGCCGGTGGCGGTCGCCAGGCACTTGTTGATCGCACCGGCCGAGGAGGCGACGCACAACCAGTCCCCCGCCACGCCGAAGACGGGAACCAGCCCCGGCATCATCATCGCAAGCTGCATGATCTTGACCTCGTGAAAGCCCTCGGCGCTGACGCCGGCGGCGGCGTTGATCGCCACCTGCCCCTGCGCCTCAGGCGGGAGGTTCGCCTTCGCCTTTTCGACGAACGTGTTGAGGCGCTCCTTTGCCTTCGCGGAATCCGACACCCGCAGCATGAAGGCGAATTCGCCGCCGCCCATCCCCATCGGGCTTGCCGGACCCGAGGAAGGCAGCTCGATCGCCACGTATTCACCGCTGAGCCAACTGAAGATGTCCTTCTCGGGATCAAACCCGACTTCGGCGAGCTTCGTCCGGTACTCGGCGATCGCTGCCGCGCCCTCGGGGACGTCCTTCTCGATGAAATTGAGGATCGTCGTGTAAAGCAGCCCGAAGTTGATGCCCGTCCCCAGCGAGAACCCGGTGGCGTCCGCGGGGATGTACTTGTCGAACGCGTCGAACGCCTTGCGGTCCGTCAGAGCCTTGCAGATCGGCGAGTCCTTCTTCTCCGCCTGAATGCGGCACACCGACGTGCCGATGTCGCGGACGCCCTCCGTCTCGTGCGTCACCAGGACGTAATCGACGAAATCGATCATCCCGCGCACCTTGCCGATCAGGGCGCGGATCTTCTCGATCTCCTCGCCCGGACCGCCCTGCGACAGCGCCATCTGCACGATGCCGTTGATGTTCTCGAACATCATCTTGACGTCGAAGAACTCCATCCCGTTCTCGGGGCTGGGCACCTGGCTGAGCGCCTCGCGGAAACGGGCGTTGTCCACGATCGACGGGACGGCGCCCTTGCCGGACATCAGTCCGCGGACTTCGCCGCTGATCGACGCGCCGAGGATGATGCCGATCACGTCGCCGTCGCGCACCAGGTCCAGCGAATACGGCATCGGAATCGGAAACGCGAGCGACCACTGATTGTCGTTGCCGTCGATCTGCTTGAACTCGAGCTTCGGCATCGGCGGCGCGCCCTCGCCCTGGGGCATGTTCTGCTTCATCGCCTCGGCGGCGAAACCCACGATCGAGTGAACGATGTCGCGCAGCCCCTTGAAATTCTTCTCGCCGCTGCCTTCGGCGCCGCGGAACATGAAGACGTATTCGGGCATCGGCGCCTGCATGCGGTGGGCGTAGACGAACTCCTTCTCGACCATCGTGCCCCACTCGACGCTCTCCAGCAGCTTGATCGCCGTGCTCAGCGCCTCGTTGGCCTTCGCCTTGTCCTCCTCCGAGGGGATGTTGGACATCACCAGGCTCTTGACGTCGTTGATGATGCCTGACTTGCGAAACGCCTCGAAGACCTCGGCGTACTCCTTCTCAATGAAGGCGCGCTCGGGGTTATGCACCTCGTGGATGTACAACCAGACGTTGCCGGGCACGTAGCGCCCGAGCGTGAACTGCTCGGGAACCGACCCCGCCGACGCCGGCAGGGTCATGAACATCAGACCCAGCACACACAAGCCCCCACACCCGATTCGTTTCATCTGAAAATCCTCCGTCCTGCCGTGCGTCGCCGCGCGGGCGCCGTCCGGCGACCTTCGCCGATGTCGTTGACGCCATCGCGCCGGAAAGGACACCCTTCCGGCCCGGCGACGTTCCTCCGGTCGCGCACACCCCTCGCCACCGACCGCTCGCCGCCCAGGCGCCGACACGGCGCCTGCATCTTTTTCGGCATTTTAAGCTTACAACGCCCGCGCGGCGCAGGCCAGTACAGCCTCGTGACAAGTTGTGACTTCTTGTCGCGCGCCGCAACCGCCCGGCGACGGACGGCGACATCCGCGCGTCCGAGGGACGACAAAACCGGCCGCAACCCTTTGATTCACGGATTCCGGGTCAGATTCTTCGGACCGCGCAACGTCGGCGCGGGCGGCAGCGACGGCGCGGGACGGCGCGAGAACCGGTCGACGTTCTCGCTGTGCATGTTCGTCAAATCCACCGGCGCGCCGCGGATGAACACGTGCGTGACCCGCGTCGCCGCCTGAATCGGCGAACCCGTCGTCACGATCAGGTCCGCCTGCTTGCCGGGTTCGATCGAACCCAGCCGGTCCGCGATCCCGAGGATCTCCGCCGCGCCCAGCGTCAACGCCCGCTCCGCCCGCTCCGCCGTCCAGCCGTGCGCGACCGACAGCGCGACGTCCATCGGCATCGTGAACGCGACATCGCCCGCGCCGGACCCGAACGCGACCGTCACCCCGGCGCGGTCCAGCTCTCCGGCGCAACGATACACCGAGTCCCACGGCTCGAATTCGCCCGGCATCCCCGTCGGTCCGCTGTGAATCACCGCGACACCGTTCTTCGCCAGCTCCGCGGCGCTTTTCCACGCCTCCTGCCCGCCGAAGACGACGCACTTAAGTCCGTGCTTCCGCGCGAATTCGACGCTCTCCACAATGTGCGGATGCGCGTTGGCGTGGAACACGACGGGCCGCTCTCCGCGCACAAAGGGCCGCATCGCTTCAAGCCGCGGGTCGTACGCCCGCTTCTGCCCGTCGCCCGCGCCCGCGTCCTTCACCGCGGCGTAATGCTTCGCCCGGGCGAGGAAGTCCTCCAGCGCCTTGATCTGCTTCTTGTGCTCCTCCTCGCGCTTCGACCGATCCTCCTGCGGCAGGTGCAGCGGCAACGTCGGCAGCGTCACGTGCAGCCCGAAGGATTCGGAAAGGAGCATCTCCTTCGCCGTCCAGCCGTCGAGCTGCGCGATCGCGCTTTGCCCGGCGATCTGCGGCCCGCGCGGCACGGCGAGCACCGTCGTGAACCCCGACGCCCGCGTGGTGAACACGTGAACGTTGAAGGGGTACGCCGCCGACGCCGCCCGGACGTCCGGCTGAAACGTGCCGATCTCGCCGCTCATGTTCGTCGCCCGAAGCGACTCGACCTCGTCGAGCGTCACCGTCGTTCCCGCGTCGATCAGACCCGGGTAGACGTGCAGTCCCTCGGCGTCCAGCACGCCCGCGCCCGGCGGCGCTTCGACGCCCGGTCCCACCGCATGAATCCGGTCATCCAGGAGGATGACGTTCGCGCGTTCGATCGGCGGACCGCTGATCGGATGCACGGTCGCGTTGAGGATCGCGTACGCACGGTGTTCGGCCGGCGAAATCGCGCGTTGAACGTCCCGGACGGCCGGCGCCTCCGCCGCGCCGGGCGACGCCTCCGGACGATCGTCCTCGAAATAAACCTCTCCCTCGATCAGCGTCATGACGCACTTGCTGAAAGCGTTGAGCGGGTGCCCGTTGAAGATCGCCAGGTCCGCGTCCTTGCCGACTTCCAGGCTCCCGAGACGGTGATCCACGTGAAGCTGGCGGGCCGCGTCCAGCGTCACCAGCCGCAGCGTCTCGATCTCGCCGAGCCCGCCCCAGCGCATCGACTTCGCCGCCTCCGACGCGAGGTAGCGGATGTAATCCGCTGAGTCCGAGTTGATCGACGCGCACACGCCGTGACGAGCGAGCATCGCGGCGTTGTGCGGGACGGCCTGCTCCGCCTCGATCTTGTACGCCCACGACGACGCGAAGCTGGAGGCCCCGCACCCGTGACGGGCGATCTCCGGCGCGATCCGGTAGCCGTCCCAGACGTGCTGGAGGACGCCGACGCGCACGCCGTATTCCTCCATCAGGTCCAGAAAGCGAAGGATTTCGTCCGAGCGGTAGCAGTGACAATGCACGAAAAGGCTCCCGGACAGAACCTCACTCAGCGCTTCAAGGCGCAGATCGCGCCGCGGCGGCGGCGCGTCCTCCCCGGCCTCCCGGCGGCGGGCGAACTCGGCGTGCTCCCGGGCGTAGTCCGCCGCTTCCTCGAACGCCCGGCGGTACGTCGTCTCCACCCCCGTCCGGGACGCCGGGAACCGCCGCGCGGGGCCCGCCGCGGGCCGGTTGGACTGGATCACGTTCTCGCCCAGCGCGAACTTGATCGTCCGCGGCGCATCAGGCACGACGGCCTCCGCGGCCGGGCGCAGATATTTATGCTTGATGACGTCGCACTGCCCGCCGATCGGGTTGGCGGAACCGTGCATCACGTGCGCCGTCGTTACCCCGCCCGCCAGCGCCCGGTACACGCCGGTCATCGACGGGTTGATCACGTCCTCGATCCGCACTTCGGCGCTGATCGCGAGCGCGGACTCGTTGACCCCGTCGATCCCGAGGTGCGAATGCGCGTCGACGATCCCGGGCATGATGAAGCGCCCCGAAGCGTCGATCACCGTCACCCCGTCGGGAACCGCGACATCCTCGCCGATCTGCACGATCTTCCCGTCCTGCACAAGGATCGAGGCGCGGGGGAGCGTCGGTCCCGAGACCGGAATCACCGTCGCGTCGCGGACCAGCACGTTGCCGCCGGTGCGCGTTTTCGGAATGCGGTCGGCCTTGATTTCCGACTCGAACGTCGGACCGCGCTCATCCTCCGGCGCGGAAGCCGCCGCGGGTGCGGACTCTTCCGCCGCGGCGCCGTCCGGGACGGAGGACTTCTCGCTTTGCGGGGCGGCGCCGCGGGTTGGTTCCGTCTTGTCCTCACCGGGCTTCTTGTCCGACGCTTTGTCCTTCTCGGTAGGATCGAACTCGAATTTCCGCCCGTCAACAAAGACGTAGCGGACCTTCGCCTTTTCATCCGTCAGCGGCGCCGACATCAGCGTCACGTTCGCAAGGCGCTCGGGCGCGAGCGACCCCACCTGATGCCGCAGGTCCGCACCCGCCGCCGTCCCCCTCCCGGCGAGAATCTGCGCCGGCGAACTGGTCAATACGCGCACGGCGGCCTCCTCCGTCAGACCGCGCTCAATGACCTTCCGAAGGTTCTTCCAGAACTCATCCGCGCTCTTCAGATCGCTCGTCCGGATCGCCACCGGCGCCTGCGCCTCGATGAGTTTCATGAGGTTGCCGGCCTGCTCCTCCCAGAGCCGGCGGCGCTCTTGTCGGACCTTCAGCGGCTCGAACCGCGCCTCACGATCCTCGGTTTTTTCCTCGGGCTTTGCCGACGGCTGGGGCGCGGACTTATCCGGATCGGGCGCCTCGCTCTTCTGATCCGCGGAGTCCGGGGGGGCGCCCGTCTCGGGCGGATTGTCGACGGCGGGAGCGGGGTCCGGCTTGCGGGTCGCCTCCGGTCTCTTCCTTCCGAACTCAGGCTCCTCGTCGAAGCGCAGGCTCACGATCACCGGGATGCCGCGTTCCCTCAGCAGGTCGGCCGCTTTGTGCGCCTCGCGAGCGCCGCTGAGGATCGGATCAAGCCCGAACTCATCCGCCAGCGCCAGCGCCCGCCGGATCTCAACCTCGGTGTTCGCCTCGAAAATGACCGGCTGCCGCCGCGCCAGCACCGCCTGAAGCGCGTCGAGATCCGCGTCGTGCGCCACGCGCGGCGCCGTGCGGGGACGGCGGGCGGCGTAATCTCTCATCTGCGTCCACCACCGGGCGTCCAGCAGCGTCTGTCTCAGCAGCGCGATCTCGCCGAGGAGCGTCCCCGGGTAGTCGCCCGGCTCGCCTGTCTCGAAGGCGGCGTGCATCGCGACGTCGCCGCGAACGAGGGTCCGCCGGATCGGCGCGTCCGAGAGATTCATCAGGTCGCTGCGCCCCGCGAAAATGCCCGCCCGCGGCGCGATCAACGCCGTCGTGAACCCAGCCTTGCGGTGCGCCGTCAGCGCCTCCTCCTTCGGCGCATAGACGTCGTAGGCGCGAAGATGCGCGCGGATTCCCCGACGGACAGCCTCGCTCGTCTCCGGCGCTGGTCCCTCACGGGCGTCGAAAGGCGCATCCTCGAGGCGTTGCCGCGCTTCCTCCGCGCGCGGAGCGTCCGGAACGCCCAGCAGAGACATCGCATCAATGAACCCGGGATACGCCGTCAGACCCGTCGCGTCGACCCGCTCCGCGTCCGGCGGAACGACCACCGTTCCGCTCTTGCCCAGCGCGAGAATCCGCCCTTCCGCGAGGATGAGGGTTCCCGGTTCAATGATCTCCCCGGTCCCGGTGACGATGCGGGCGTCGAGGATCGCCGTCGGCGTGACAAACTCCGCCCGGACCGTCGTCGCGACCAGCGCAATCGCCGCGCAAAACCCCCCTCCCGCCGCACGGGAACGTGCGAGGCGCGCCGCCTTGGCGCTTCGATGACGACGACTGCTGATGAACGCCGGTTGATCCGTCTTGTACATGCCTGCCCTCGGGAAAACCTGAACCCTTTTCCTGTGTTGCCGCCCTGCGTTACCCTGCCGCGGATGTCCTGGATCCGCATCATCGAGTGCGACCGCTGTCCGGTCGGCAGGGGTGTCTTCGTGATCCGTCAAGGCCTCGAGTTGGCCGTCTACCGCCTCGATGATCCTCCTCGCTACTACGTTCTCGACAACCGCTGTCCGCACGCGGGCGGAAACCTGGCCGGCGGCGAGGTCGCGGGCGGCACGGTAGCGTGTCCGTGGCATCACTGGAAGTTCGACCTCGAAACCGGGGTCTGCACGCATTCCGCGCTCGCTCGGGTCCCCGTCTACGCCACGCGCGTCGAGGACGGCGTGATCTTCGCCGAGCTGTCCCGCGCCTCCCCCGTCGACTCCCCGCTCGACGGGGCAACGTGATCGCCCCCGCAGACGGATTACGAACCTCCGGCGACGGCTCGCAGTATGAGCCCTGCCGCGGCATCGTTGGCGCGAAACTCGAACTGACGCCCTCCCTCCGACGCCTGAGGCGTGATCGTGATCCACAACGTCTCGACCGGCATCGCCTCCGGAAACCGATCCGCCCACTCCACGACAACCGCGCCGCCCGCCTCCCGCATTTCCTCGAAACCCAGCGCGAAAAGCTCGCGGATCGACCGCACCCGGTAAAGATCAAGATGCCGCAATCGCAGCCGGCCTTCGTATTCGTTGACCAGTACGAACGTCGGACTCGTCACCGCGCCGGGGTCCGGAAGCCCGTTTCCCGCCGCGATCCCCTTCACCAGGTGCGTCTTGCCCGCGCCCAGCGGACCGACCAGCGCAACGACGGCGTTTCCAACGAGGGACTGACCGATCCGCCGCCCGAGCGCCACCGTCTCCTCCACGCTTGAGGTCTCACAACTCCACGTCGTCATCAGCTTCACCGGTGTACGTACCCTGCCGGCTTCAGTCGCCGCATCCGCCCGGACGCCAGCCGCATCACGAATCCGCCCTTGCGGATCCACCCGATCGGAATCAGCGGGACGCCGAGTCGGCGTACCTCGGAATCTTCGACCGCGGCCGCGATCAACAACTCGAAATCCTCGCCGTCGCAAAGCGCGTGATCGAGGGCGCTCCGCCCGTCCCGGTCGCCGGCGCGCCGCGCCGCCGCGCTGACCGCCTGCCGCACTTCTTCCTCAACGAGGCAGACCCCGACCCCCGACGCCGCGCATATCCGATGCAGATCCAGCAGCAACCCGTCGCTGATGTCCATCATCGCGTGAAGCCTCGCGCCAAGCCTCCGCGACAGGCGCCGCGCCTCGCGGACCCGCGGCGTAAACGTCATGTGCCTGCCCAGCAGGCTCCCGCCCAGCGGACCCGTCACCAGAATCCGGTCGCCCGCCCGCGCTCCGCCGCGCTGCACAGGTTGAACCCCCGCATAAGGCTCGGCGACGATCGCCACGTCGATCGCCAGCGGGTGGTCCCAGACCGTCGTGTCCCCGCCCGCGATCTGTGCGTCAAACTCCTTCGCCGCCGCCGCCGCGCCGCGCATAAGATCGTTCGCCTGCTGCATCGTCATGCCGCGTCGAAGCGCGAGCGAAACCGTCGCCGCCACCGGGCGCACCGCCATCGCCGCGCAGTCGCTGAGGTTGCAGGCGACCGCTTTCCGTCCGATCGCCCTCATTGCATGCCGGCCGGAGTCGAAGTGAACGCCGTCAAGCAGCATGTCGGCCCCGACGAGGAAGCCCCGGCTTCCGCTTCCGCTCACCCACGCCAGATCGTCTCCCACCCCGATCCGGAAGCGCCCTCGTCGCGGGGCGCGGCTCAAACCGGCGACAAAACGGGTTTCATCAAAACGCGTCACGCCGTCGCCCCCGCGCCGGACCTCCGCAGCGTCTCGCCGACGGACCCGGATCCGTGCAAGCCGCCGCCACCGGCGCGGCGCTGAGCGCTTGTCGTTTGACGCCTGTCTCGTCTATCTTGGTTCATCATCGGCGCCTCCGGGCGTCACCGTGACGATGCGGACGGGGACGCGAAGCCGAGAGGATAAGAAGTCCGGGTTAACAACGCCACGGGGCGTGACTCATTATTAACGGGAGTCCGCAATCATGTTTTGCTTGCTTCTCGCTCTGATTTCAGGGTTGCCTCAGACGCCGACGACGGGGTCGCCCGCGGAGCAGACCGCTGGTCTCGTGCCCGACATCAAAGCATTGCTGGCCAGGACGGCCAAGGCCGTCGAGGGCATCCGGTTCGGCGAGTACGATGTCCAACGCTTCGGAGTCGGCAAACCGCTGGACGAGCGCGTCCCGCGCCTGAAGGGCCACGTCGTCTTTCAGCCGCTGACGCTGGACGACCCGGTCGGGGCGAAGCTCAACATCCGCGGGGGTTACGAGGACGGGTCGTCCAACCCGTTTCACCTCGTCTACGACGGCGAAACCTGCGCCGTCCGCTTCGAGAAGGATGACGTCGTCTTCAGGGGCAAGCCCGCCGAGGACCGCTCCATCATCCGCCGCGAGGAGATCAAGCTCGCCCTCGAAGAGCTTTTCAACGTCGCGCGCATGCCCTACCTGCTTCAACCGACGAGGTTTGAGTTTGAAGGCCGCCAGAATGTCGGCGACGTCCCCTGCGTCGTCGTCATGCTTTATTCCGAGTCCGAGGAAAGCCGGCTGCTGCCTCCGGACAGCCTTCAACGCAAGGTCTTCCGCTACCGCTGCTTCATCGCCGAGTCCGACGCGATCCCCCGCCGCATTGAGTACAAACTCATCAAGATCCCCGACATCACCGGTGAGCAGGCGGAAACCGGCGTCGTGATGGAACTGACGAACCTCCGCCTGAATCACGATCCTCCGGCCGACGCCTTTGCAATGCCGCCGGAGCCGAAAAAGGACGGCGCCGCCCCGACCCCTGCGCTCTCCGCTCCGGCGCAACCCGCCGCAACCGACTCGGCGGCATCGCCGGACGAAAAAGCGTCCCGGAAAAAACGGGATCGTCTCAGCGTCGGCGACCCCGCCCCTGCGTGGGAGTTGGAGGATCTTTCGGGAGCGAAGCGGACGCTCGCGGAATTCAAGGGCAAGGTCGTACTGCTGGATTTCTGGGCGACGTGGTGCAAGCCCTGCCTGATGGCGGCGCCGGACCTGGAGAAGATCCACGCGAAGTACAAGGACAAGGCGTTCGTTCTGCTCGGCGTCAACGTGGAGAATGATCCCGCGCCGGCGAAACGCATGCTCGCGGAGAAAGCAACCGGTTACACTCACGTCCTCAAGGCCGCGGAATTGATGCGCGAGTACCGCGTGTCCAGCCTGCCCGGGTTTGTCATCATCTCTCCCGACGGCAGGATCGCCCACCGCCAGACCGGGTTCGGTCCGGGACTGGCCGACCAGTTGGGCAAGGTCATCGACGCCGAACTGGCGAAAGCCGCCTCGGACGGCGCCGGAAAAACGCCGACGCCCTGATGCCTCGGCGCCGAGGAGCCTCGAAAACCGACGGATAAGACGCTGTTTCAAAACCGAGCCGCGCCCGTCAGGAAGCGTTCTTTTTCCCGCCTGCACCGGCGAGTCTGCAACAGCGTCGAAGACGGAATATCAGCCGGAGAAGGACGACAACGTTGGACCACGATCTTCAAGGAGCACTCAGGATGAACACGATCAGAAACGTCACGGGAATCTTCGCTCTCCTGCTGCTGGGCGCCGGGTGCGCTTCGTCGCAGACGTTCGCGGAGTTCGGCGACCCGCTTCAGGACACCGACGAGAAGCCCGTCGCGGCGACTGAAATTCTCGCCCACCCCGACGCTTACGCCGACCGCACCGTTCTCGTCAGCGGCCGCGTCGAGAACGTCTGCCGCATGAAGGGCTGCTGGATGACCCTCGCCGGACGCAACCCCGACGAGAAACTGATGATCCGCTTCACCTGTCCGATCGAGGGCCGGCTCATCCCGGTCGAAGCCGTCGGACGGAAGGCGGTCGTTCGCGGGCAGATTCTCGTTGAGGAGATCTCGCAGCCGCAGGCGAGGCACATCGCCGAGGACGCGGGCAAGTCGGCGGAGGAAGTCGAGACAATCGTCGGTCCGCAGAAGCAGATCCGCGTTGCGTCGCCCAGCGCCCGCATCTTCGGACTCGACCCGACAAAGAGCTGACGGCGGGCGTCGGCGCGACGGCGGACGCCCCACGCCGGAATGAAAGAGGTCCGACGCCGCGTCAAGCCGCGGGAGCATCAGCGCGATGGGCTTCCTGCTGAACCGCCTGACCGTCCTGCGGGCTTATGCCGAGGAACTTGTCCGCCACGGTTGTCCGCGCCACGTGGACGCGGACGCACCCGTCTCGTTGTTTCTGCTCGACGGCGTCGGGGGCTGGCAGTTCGCGCCGTTGATGATCCGCCGCGTGCTGCGCCAGGCGGGCGTCCGCGTTCACACCGTCCTCTTTGACTGGCACGCGGGGCTGCGCGGCGACCTCCTCACCGACCTGATGTGGCGGCGGAAGAACGAAGTCGCGGCCTGCCGTCTCGCGCGTGACATCCGCGCCCTGCAGCGCCGATCGCCCGGCCGGCTGATCCACGTCGCCGCTTACAGCGGCGGGTGCGGCGTCGCCGTTTTCGCCGCGGAACGCCTTCGCGAGGATCATCCAATCGCCTCGATGCTTTTGCTGGCGCCTGCGATTTCACCGACGTATGATCTGACCGCGGCGCTGGGGCGAGTGCAGTGCTGCGTCGTCGGCGTCAGCCGCCGCGATCGCTTTCTCCTCGGCCTCGGCACGCGCCTCTTCGGCACGATCGACCGCGTTCGCACCGCCTCCGCCGGGCAAACCGGTTTCATCCCTCCCCGGCCGACCGATCCCGATGGCGCGGACGCCTACCGCCGACTTCAGCAGGTGTACTGGGAACCCGCCTGGTCCGCGCGCCATCATCACGGCGGCCACACCGGGTGGATCAACCCGCATTTCCTCGCCGCGCAGCTTCAGGATCTGATGCCCCTCGGCTCCTCACCGGCTTCCGCGTCCGCCTCTGCCTGACGTCGCGCAGCGAAGTCAGGGGCAAGGCGGCGCTCTTATTCCGCCCTGCCGACGAGGGCTTGAAGCGGCGTCTTTCCCCGACGCTTTCTCGCCGACCGCCGTCAAGGCGCGGAGGGTTCGCGCGCTCTCCTCGCGTGCCGCGCCCGTGCTCTCACCGTCGCCGGTCGGAAGCCGCGGGGGTGAATCCGAACGCCTCCCTCGTCCGTACTTGTTCATGCCGGGCCGCGGCGGACGAAACCGTTGCGCAAGGCGCGGCAGAAAAGGCGATCGCGTCCGCGGGTGCGGACGTGAGGGACGCGCGGATTCCAACATCCGCGACCGGAGCGAGGAACTCGCGCCCCGGCGGTCGCGAAGGAGTTCTGCAATGACGTCCAAAGCGGGAACAATTCAGGGGCTTTTCGGAGGGAGGTTTCAATGATGCGTGCAGGTTTTCCCGGGCTTTCGATTCTGGCGGCGATGACGGTGGCGGCGAGCGCGGCGGCGCCCAACATTCAGATGTTCGGACTGACGGCCGACCAGCGGCTGATCGCGTTCGAGACGCGCTCGACGCGCGACGCGTTCGGCGTCGGGATGATCAGCGGGCTGGACACGGACACGCGGATCGTCGGCATCGACTTCCGTCCGGCGACCGGCGAGCTTTACGGGCTGGGCGACGCGGGCGGGGTCTACGTCATCAACACGTCCAACGCACAGGCGACGCTCAAGTCGCGCCTGACCGTTGCGCTGGAAGGCACGGCGTTCGGCGTGGACTTCAACCCGACGGTGGACCGCTTCCGCATCGTCAGCAACACCGGTCAGAACCTCCGCGTCAACGTGGACACCGGCGCGGCCCTCGTGGACGGGACGCTCGTGTACACCACGACCGCGACCGGCGTCGCCGGCGCTGCGTACACCAACAACGACGTCGATCCCAACACCGGCACGACGCTCTTCAACATCGACGCCGACCTCGACCAGCTCGTCATCCAGGCGCCGCCCAACAACGGCAACCTCAACGTCGTCGGCAAGCTCCGCTCCGATGTCTCCGCGGACGCGGGCTTCGACATTTACACGCTCGTCCGCAACGGCGAGACGACGGACAACTTCGGCTTCGCCGCGCTCACCGTGGACGGCCGGTCGCGCTTGTATGAAATCAACCTCCTCACCGGCGCCGCCCGCAAGGCCGGTTCGTTCAACCGCGAGTTCCAGGTGGTCGATGTCGCGGCGCCGACGAACCAGTAAGACACGGATGCTGAACACCGAGCCGCGCCCGTAAGGAAGCGTGCATTCCGGATCTTTCACGCGGACTTTGAAACAACGTGTAAGTCACGGACGCTGAACACCGAGCTGCGCCCACCTGTCCTTGACGTTGCGAAGCAAGGTCAAGGGTAAGGAAGCGTTCCTGATTCGCTCCTTCCGGGGGTTCGGAAAACGCGACCGGACGCGCCGACAAGCGCGGTTCTGACGAACGCACAGGGGATGCCGGAGCCTCCTGTTGGAAACGCGCCGGGTCGGCCGGGCCTCGATGCGAGGCGCGGCCGGCCCGCGCGACGTTTGCGGAACCGATCGCCTGACCCGAGCCGCGTGGCTTCAGCCCGCGCGGTGTTTGCGGAACCGATCGCCTGACCCGAGCCGCGTGGCTTCAGCCCGCGCGGTGTTTGCGGAACCGATCGCCTGACCCGAGCCGCGTGGCTTCAGCCCGCGCGAATCCGCCAGGGCCTGAGAACCCGCCGGCATGACGTCCGTGGTTTCGCGGTCAGGGGACGGCGCGGACGGATATCACGCACGGGCGCGCTCCGCCTCGCGCTCCCGCTGACAGGCGTCACACGGAAGCCCAGGCGTCACCGGGCCTCCGCAGCGCAGGCAATACGGCCTTCCCTCCGACGCCGCGGCGAAGTCCACATCGCCGATGAAATCGTGGTCGCTCGAGTTACGGCTCAACCACGCCTTCCACAACCGGCGGACGTCTTCGCAGCGGAACGCCTGTCCGCATTCGGGGCAATGCCCCGCCTCGCCGAGATGCCGCAGGTCATACCCGCACCGCAGGCACGAGGTCAGGCCGGTCGCGAGCACTTGCTTGACGGCGCGGTTGTTGTGGCCGAGGTAGAGATAGTGCCGAAGGATCATGCCGAGAACAGGTCCGATGGCTCCGAAAAAGATCTGGATTCGCGACCAACCGCCCCAGCCCCAGCCGCGCCACGGGATCACACGCATCAATCCGTAGAAAAGAAAGTAGAGCGCCAGACCGATCGCTCCGAGGAGCAGAGCGTCCGCGTACCAGCGAAGTCTGGGTTTCGCGTACAACGGCCTCCCGTCGCGCGCGACGCCCCAGCGTTCGTCCTCGTGCGGCGGCTTGTCGCTCGGATGCGGGTTCATCAATCCAGGTGCGATCCTGCCGGCTGATCGCGGCGACTCCATCGGCGGGAGCTTCGCCGTCGACAAGAGCGTGAACCTGTTGCACTATCCCCCCGAAAACCCGCTTGATCACGTCCTCAAGGGGCGTTGACTGCGCGGCGTCTCATGCGTCGGCATGATTCGCTTCGTAGATCGCTCGGCTTGCTTCAGGATCAAAAAATCGTTCGCGGCACCGGGGGCACGCTTCGGCGATGACGCGGATCGTTCTCCCGTTGAGCAGGGTGACGCGCACGCGAGTTCGGCGGATTCCCTTCGCCCCGCACATCGGACACGTCTTCATCCTGGGTCGCTCAGCCGTGCTGGATCGAGATTTTCGCGGAGATGAGGATGTAGTAGACTTCCCGGCCGTCCTCCCGCGCGATCTTGCCTTTCGTGTAGATGTACGTCCCCGCGTCACTGAAACTCGTGATGACATAGAGCCTCTCCTTCGTCGAGCGGCGCCGCGGACTGGAGGATCGCAAAGTCTTCCCGATCGCGTCGGCATTGAGGATCGACTGCACGACCTCGTCGGGCCCCAGATCATCCTCCATCATTTCGTCCTGCGCCTTGGCGGTGAACCTCACGTTTCCGAGCGCCGCCAAGACGCTTTATCCGGGCCAGGATTTCCACACGACGATTATAGCAAGCCCTGCGGACGCTTCATCGCGCGGGCTTCTCGCTTTGCGTCACGTTCCTTCCCCCGCGAAAACCCGCTTGATCACGTCCTCGATGGGCGGATCCTCGATCGTCAGGTCGAGCACGGGCAGGTCCGCCAGAAGGCGCGTGGTTGCGGCGGCGGCGTCGGCCTTGGGGACGCGGAGCGTGACCTTCCGCCCCTCCCGGGCGAGGACGCCGCCGATGCGCTCAAAGTCGTACCCGTCGACGTCCTGGTTCAGATCGACGGCGATCACCTTGAACGGGGCGAGGCGCGCGGAGAGCTGCGCGAGCTGCCCGTCGAAGAGGAGCTTGCCCTTGTCGATGACGATGATCCGCTTGCACAGCGCGGTGACGTCGGCCATGTAATGCGAGGTGAGGATGATCGTCGCCCCGGTCCGGCGGTTGTAGTCGGCGATGAACTGGCGGATGCGGGCCTGCATCGTGATGTCCAGGCCCAGCGTCGGCTCGTCGAGGAAGAGCACCGCCGGACGATGCAGGAGCGACGCGCACAGCTCGCACTTCATCCGCTCGCCCAGGGACAACGTCCGCACCGGCTTCTTCAGCACGTCGCCGAGTTCGAGCAGCTCGACGAGTTCATCCTGCGCCGCCTTGCCCTCCGCGCGGTCCACCTGGTAGACGGCCAGATGCACGAGGAAGGAATCCGCCGCGGGCAGATCCCAGGCGAGCTGGCTGCGCTGCCCCATCACCATGCTGATCCGGCGCAGAAAGGTGTCCTCGCGCCTCCAGGGGGTGAACCCGAGCACCGCGGCCCTGCCGGCGGTGGGGTGCAGGAGTCCGGCGAGCATCTTCAGCGTCGTCGTCTTGCCCGCGCCGTTGGGACCGAGGAAGCCGACGATCTCGCCGGCGTCGATCGACGTGTCGATCCCGTCCACGGCGCGGACCTCGCGGTGCTTCCGGCGCCAGACGCTGCGCAGCGCGGCGCCCAGCCCGGGGTCGCGCTCGGGAACCTTGAAGGTCTTCGACAACCCAACCAGTTCGATCTGCGGCATGAGGCCGGCGTCCTGATCGCGAAATACGCCCGGAATCCCAGGGGATTCAATCCGCCCGTCTGCACGTGCAAAGCGACGCTTCGCACTCCCGGATCGTTGAGCGAGCATCCGATTCAGGACGCTTGATTGTCTCTTGCAGGTTTTTGACCGTCAATCCGCGGTTTGAGCCGCCCCCGCGCCAGTCGTGCGTCGCCTCCTCCGCTCACTCCCCCCGCGTCAGCGAGAGTCCGCCCAGGAGGGTCAGCGGCGTCGCGGACTCGTTCATCTTGCCCGCGAGCTTGTCGTGCAGCTCGACCTTCAGCACGTATTCCCCCGCGGGGATCGTCGGCGGCAGCGTCAGGCGGTGGGCGATGAAGAAGTCGCTTCTGCGCCGCGTGCAGCGGTCCTCGATGTTCGCCGGCGGCTGCTCCCAGACCGATCGTCCGTCCGCCGTCAGCAGTTCGACGCGGCTTTCAAACCGGCTGACGTAGACGCCCTCCTCCGGCTGCGAGGCGAAGTTCCGGACTTCGCAGTAGAGGATCGTGTGATTCACCCGCCCGGCGACGAACTGATCCGCCGGCATCGCTTCGTAGACGCCGAAGGTCAGCACGCGGCGGCACAGTGCGGTCGTCGGCATCGAAAGATCGGCGAGCGGCGAGAGGATCTCCTGAAGCTGCTGCGCCGCAGCCAGCGCCGCGTTCGCCCCGGTCGCCGGATCCAGCATCGCGCGCCGCGCCGCGCTGATCGCATCCGCCGCGACGGTCAACAACTCCCGCTGGTTCGGCGCCAGCTCCGCGGAGAGGTCCGCGGCGCGCCCCGCGTCCCCCAGCGCCAGACCGATCAGGCTTCCCCGCCACGCACGCTCCACCGGACTCAGCTCGCATTCCTCGCTGCCGAGTTGCTCAAGGTATTCCGAAATCGACAGACGCGCGGCCGGCGGCGACGCGTCCACCGGCTGGTTCGACACTTCCGCTGGCGCAGGGGACGATCCGGCGTCACTCGCCGTCGGCCCGGCCCCCCGGGCGACGCGCACGACCTTGATGACCGGAAGCGCCGGCGCGGACTCGGTCGAAACCGCAGAGTCCCCGGACAATTCCGCCGCGGCCTCGATCGCCGGACCGGGCGCATCCGCATCGATCGAAACCGCTGCGTTGGCGCCGTCCGTCTTGGACGAGACCCTGTCATCTCCGTCGATCGGCCGGGCGTCCGCGGTCCGGGCGACGGGGGCTTGTTGCGTCGCGGGCGGAACATCCGACGACGTCGAACCCGCCCCGGATGACGGCTGCGCGCGGCGGAGTTCCTCGAGAAACTCATCGATGTCCGTCTGAACGATCGCGGTCTCGTCGGGCGCCGCCTCCGCGGGCGCGTCCGTGTCCTGCCAGGATTCCTGAGGGTCGAACGCGACCGCCCCCTTCGGCGCCGCCTGACCTCGGTTGAGGCACCCGGTTATGCTCGCCAGCAGGAACCAGGCGGTCGCGCATGCAAGGACGGCGCCATGACGCGACGCGCATCCCCGCGCCGCGGTTCCTTTGCTTCGACGTCGTTCAGCAGGATCCAGGGGGAACACGCGCGACAAACGAGATGAGACCGCGGCCCCGCGAGTTTCGAACCGACGGAAGGCCGCGGGCAGAGCGCGAACCTCCCGGATCGCTCGCCTTCTCGGGTCCGCATGATTCCTTTCGTCGCAGGATGCGCGGCGCGCATCCGATCCTTGTCCGGCGTCCATGCCGATCGCCTCCGTCGGGCGGAATCCTCCCGCCCTTTTTTTTTCGCCTCACGATCTCCGCCGGCGCCGCGTCATCACGACATCGCCCGCGCCGTCGTCGCGCGCCGCCCGCCCGCGCTGTGCGTCACGATCCACTTCTCGATCGCCAGCGCCGCGCTTCCGCCCGTCTTGATCGCCAGCTCCGCCGCGTGAAGGTCCGAAAGCTGCTTCTCGATCTGACGGGCCGTCACCCGCGACAACCGGCGCTCGACCACGTGCGCATCGCCGCGCAACATGCCCGATGCAATCCGGAACACCGACTGCCCCTCGTCCAGCGCCCGACGCGCCTGAAGCAACCGCCGCACCCCCCACGCCAACCCGCCGATCGACCGGTCCTTCGCGGCGGGATCCGTCGCCAGCACCTGTCGCCAGTGCGCGATCGCCGCCGCCGTGTCTCCGTCCGCCATCGCGTCCAGCAGCGCGAAAACGTTCTCCTCGCGCCACGTCGACAGCAGCGCCTCCACGTCCGTCTCGCGGATATCCCGTCGATCGCCCACGTACGTCGCCAGCTTCGCCAGCTCCATGTCCAGCAGGCCCATCTCGTCGCCCGCCAGCTCCCGGATCAGCGCCGCCGTCCGCTCCGAAAGCGCTTTCCCGTATTCCTGCTGCGCGTGGCGGATGAGCCAGCCGGTCAGCGCCCGCCCGCGGAAGGTCTCGATCTCTTCGACCGCCCCGCCCGCCGCCAGCGCCTTGTACACCCGCGTCCGCTTGTCCAGCGACGCGCACACCAGCACGATCACCCCCGTCGGCGACGGATCCTCCAGGTATCGCTCGATCGCCTCACGGTGCCGCGAAACAAGGGTCTCGCCGTCCTCGACCACGACGACGCGACGCCCCCCGAACATCGACACCGTCCGGGCCTCGTCGAGCACTTCCGCCAACGCCGCCTGCCTGCCGTCGAAGTCGGAGATATGAAGGTCGCCGCCGGACGCTCGCTCCAGGGAGCCCAGAATCCCCCGCAGCGCCCGCCGACGCAGAAAACCGTCCTCCGAGACCACGGCGCGAACCGGCGCCTCCACCGGCGCCGCACCGTCTGCTTGTGCCCCGCGTGCCGCCACGTCGCTTCCTCTTAGACGCTGTTGCAAAACCGAGCCGCGCCCGTCAGGAAGCGTTCTTTTTCCCGTCTGTACCGGCCGTTTTGCAACAACGTCTTAATCCGATCCCGCCGCGGCGCCGCTGAACCGCCGCCGCAGAACGTCAAGATTGTCCAGCCGCTTCTGCACCGCCGCCGCCACGTCCGTCGCCCGAGGATCCGCCGTCGCCGCCCGGTGGTAGCACTCCCGCGCCCCGACGTCGTCCCCGCGCTTCAGCATGACGTCGCCAAGATCCATCCACGTCCGCGCGTCGTTCGGATCGCGACCGACAAGGTATTGCAGATGTTCGCCGGCTCGCTCCAGCTCGTGCCGCTGCACCAGCACCCGCGCAAACCCCGACCGCGATTCCCGATGCCCCGCGTCAAGACCGAGCGCCAACTCGAACGCATCCCCGGCCCGATCCCGCTCTCCAAGATCGTAAAGAACGCTCCCCAGCTCGGCAATCGCCTCGACATTGGTCGGATCCAGCCGCGCCGCCTCCGTCGCCCGCGCCAGCGCAAGCCGCAGCGATCGGCGTTGTCGCGCTTCACGCGCCTCCGCCAGCAGTCGCGCCGCCCTCGCCGCCTCGGTCGTGCTCCGCGCGACGGACGCCCTCGAAGCCGCCTGCGGCGCGACCGGCGCCGTCACGTCCACCGGATCGCTCAACGCTTCCCCCGCGTGTCCGCCCCGGTCGTACGCTCGAAGCCGCAGCCGGATCAAACCCGTCAAGTCCGCCGGGATCAGCCAGTCATACTGACCCGAGTTGCTTAGACGCTCGTCGCTGATCAGCCGCCACGTCGATTCCCCGTCGCCCTGGTACGAAAGCTCGATGCCGCGCGGCAGCAGATGCGCATCCAGCGCCGACCAGCGCACCACCAGCACGCGCCGGCCGTCCCGCAACTCGATCCTCGCCGGGTGCAACTGTGCCGCCGGCGGCGTCGAATCCACGAACACCCGCAGATGCGGTTCAGATTTCGGCAACGGCGGCTGAGAGGAAATTCCGGTCGTGTTCCCCGCGATCAGAAACAACTCATAAAACCCCTCCGACGGCGCGACGAATCTCACCGGACTCTGCCGATCCGCATCTTTTCCGTAGCATTCCCACGCCGACCCGGATTCGCGTCGATACCACAGCTCCACCGTCGTCAGCGGCAGCGCGACTTCCCCGACCTCGTACTCGACATCAAACTGCGCCGAGTGAACGATCTGATGCGGAGGAGCCTCCCCGCCCCGAACCCACGCCGTCGTCAACCCGATCAGGAACGCAAACACCCGTCCGTCGCTCATCTTCCGAAACCCCCTGGCGGAGAACCCCGACGTTCTGGACCGAACCACCGCCCGGAACACGCCGGCGCGTCACCGGCCACCCGTCGTTCGGCACCGACCCGATACTTATCGGAAGGTCGATCCTTGCCGGTCCAAGCGCGTAAACTTCCTGAATTAACACAATATTGAGCGGTTGAGGCAATTTGGGGGCTGCGCGTGGATCGATTTTCCACGTGTGCTTACCCGCCCCGGATGCGCAGGCGGCGCTTTCCTGCCGGGCGATTCATCGTTACACTCGCCCCGGAAGGCACTTTTCGCCGATATTGCCTTAGTCTGCGGACTGCGGACATCCCGGGAAGGAGATTATCTGACTATGCCGATGCCGGAATTCGAGAAGCTCAAGCAACTCGTGGAGGAAGCGGAAGAAGACGTCGCCAAGGCCGCCGGCGGCAACAAGGCGGCGGGAACCCGCGTCCGCAAGAAAATGCAGGACATCAAAAACGCCGCTCAGGACGTGCGAAAGAAGATCCTTGAGGAACGCTCCACCGAAGAGGGGCACGCCGCCGGCTGATCGTGTCGCCTTGGGCGTTGATGTAATACCGAGCCGCGCCCGTCGAGCCGCGTCCGTAATGAGGTGCTCCGCCTTCCGCCGGACGGCTGTTGCTACGACGTCTGCGTCGTCGCGGGGGGCCGGTTACGGATGCCTATCCCGGAGCGCGCACCGGACGCACGCCGGCTGTCGCGGAACCGGCTGCCGGGTTATTCCTCCAGCCACGGCTCGTTCCGCTGGTCCGCGCTGAAGAAGCGGTTGTTCGCTGTCGCGGTCGTCCCGAAGAGCACCCGCCCTTCCGGATCCACTTCATAACCCAGCTCCTTCAAGCTCTGGGCGTCGACGTGTCCGTCCACCCACAGCGTCGCCGCCTTGCCCAGATGACGCTCGTGAATCGCCGTGCGATCCAGCGGGAACCCGGCCATCTCGCCGTTGGTGGGATCCACCAGGGGCGGATCCAGGTTGAACCCCTCGTTTCCGAGCATCTCGGCGATCCGCGCGTTGTTCTCGTATTGAATTCGCTCTCGTCGCCCGAACGTCGCCGCCGTACCCATCGAATCCGCCACCGCCACGCACGAACCCGGAGACTTGATCCGCACCAGCGTCACCGGCCAGTTCCTGAAGTCCTTGTCGTCGTCGGCATCCGATCGCAGACGCGAATTCCCGAGAAACTGGTAATTGTACCCGAAGCACGCATTCCGCTCGTCCGTCCAGTCCGGAGCCTCGGGACAGACGTACACTTCATTGCTGTAATTCTGCTGGTCTCCCGGCTCGCCGAACCGATCCTGTTGAGTGCGATCCGGCATCGGGTGATCGAACGCGGGGATCCCCACCTGCGTCCCCATCATCGCCAGAAACGTCGGTCGATACTTCTTGCCCCCCTCGATCTCCACGCTCCAGTGAAAATCATTGACCCGCGGCAGACGCCCCGGAACCAGAAAATCCCCGTTCTCATTGCCGTAAAGCACCAGCCCCTGACCGAGCGTGCGCAGGCGCGTCGTGCAGACCGTCCGCTTCGACTGCGCCCGTGCCCGGGACAACGCCGGAAGGAGGATCGATATCAGCAGCGCAATGATCGCTATCACGACCAGAAGTTCGATCAGCGTAAACGCCTTCCGCCGCGATTCCTGACGTCTCATCTCTTTTTCCCCCTTCGACCCGCGCCCGCCGCTCCCCCTGCCACGCGGCTCCTTCCTATCTTACCGAAGATCGTGCCGGATATCTCAGGTATCTTCTGAAACCGCGGGCGCTGACGCCGCCGGGAAAAATGTCTCACCGGGTCGCCCACGCCCATCCCGCCGCCCCGATCATTCCGGCGTCGTACCCCAGGACCGCACGCCGGATCACCGGAAAATCATCGGCCAGCCTCCAGCGATGATGCAGGAACGCGCCCCGGACGCCATCCAGAAGAAAGTCCCCCGCCTCGGCAAGCCCCCCTCCCAGCACGATCGTAGCGGGGTTGATGACGTGTTGCAGATTGATGCACGCGATCGCCAGATACGCGCATGCGTCGCGCCACAACCGAGCACACAGCGCGTCCCCCTCCCGGGCCGCCTCCGCGATCGACCGGCTGGTGATCTCGTCAAGATGACGCCCGTGGTCGTCGCCAAGCCGTGACGCAGCCCCCGCCGCCAGCGCTTCCTTGACCCGCTTCGTCAGGCCCGCCGCTGACGCATACTGCTCCAGGCATCCTCGTTGTCCGCAGGGGCACGGCCGGCCGTCACGCTCGACGATGATGTGCCCGACCTCCGCCGCGTTCTCAAAATGTCCGTGAAGAATCCGACCCTCGATGATGATCCCGCATCCGACGCCCGTCCCCAGCGTCAGCGCGATCATGTCGCCACCGCGCCCCCCAGCGCCCGCCCAGTACTCCCCGAACGCCGCCAGGTTCCCGTCGTTGTCGAACACCACCGGAAGATCGAGGCGACGCGATACCAGGTCGCGGATCGACACGTCGATCCAGCCCTCAAGGTTCGCGCAGCGGTAGATCACACCCTTGCTGGGGCTGAGCGGTCCCGGCGTTCCGACGCCGACGCCGACCACGCCCGACCGCGCCACGCGCCCCTCGCGCAGCAACGCATCAAACATCTGCGCGATCGTCTCCACCGCCGCGTCAGGCCCGACCGGCGTTGACATGACCGCGGACGCGACGACCTTCCCGTCCCGGTCCACCAGGCCCGCCTTGATGCTGCTGCCTCCGACGTCCACGCCGAGGCAGACCTCCCCTCCGACTTGTCCCGTCGATGACATCAGGTTCGTGTGTGCGAAAGAACCGTTCTGATCGCGCGCCGGTTCCGCCGACGGCGCGCCAAAGCGGCATCTTACTCGCTCAGCGGCGGCAGGCTCACCGTCGTCACCGACAGGATCGGCGGACGGCACGACTCCAGCTCGCGGCGCAAGGCGTCGGGAAGCCCCGCGTCCAGCTTCAGCAGCATCAGCGCCGTCTTGCCGCGCCGCGAAAGCGCCATGTCCGCGATGTTCACCCCGGCCTCCCCGAGAAGCCGCCCCACCAGGCCGATCACGCCGGGCCGATCGTCATTGAAGATCAGAATCAGCTGCCGGTCCGGCACGATCTCCATCCGATATCCGTCGATCGCCAGGATTCTTGCGCCGATCTCCGCGTACACCGTCCCCTCGATCGTATGCGGCTGCGCGGACGTCTCGATCGTCAGCGTCACGCTCTCGCCCCGGCCGTCGCGCGGTCCGTGAACCCCGTGTTCGAGACGGATGCCGCGCTGCCGCGCCTGTTCCGCGGCGTTGACCACGTTCACGCGAACGTCCAGATGCGGGTTCAGAAGGCCCACCACCGCCTGCCGCGCCAACGTCTCTCCCAGCTTCGCGAACCCCTCGCCGAACACGTCGACCCGCACCGCGCGCAGCCCCTGCTCGCACCACGCCGACAGGACGCGACCCATCCGATCCATCAGATCCACGACCGCGCGCTCACGCGACGACAGATGCGCCGGCAGCGAACGCACGTTCACCGCAGACCGGATCTCGCCGCGCAAGAGGTACGCCAGAAGAACCTCGACCGCCTCGACCGACACCGCCGTCTGCGCCTCCACCGTCGAGGCGGCCAGGTGCGGCGTGAGCACCACGTTCGGCGCCGCCAGCAGCGGACTGCCCGCCGGAGGCTCGTTCTCGTAAACGTCGATCGCCGCCCCCGCCAGATGCCCGGTCTTCAGCGCCTCCGCCAGCGCCTCCTCGTCGATCAGCGCCCCGCGCGCGCAATTCACCACCCGCGACCCGCGATTCATCCGCCGGAACTGCTCCGCCCCCAGCAGCGCCCGGTTGTCGTCCGACAGGCTCGCATGAAGCGTCACGCAGTCGCATTGCGGCAGCAGTTCATCCAGCGAACGCACCAGCCGGACCGCTCCCTCCAGCGCCGTGTCCCCGGCCACAAACGGGTCGAACGCGACCACCCGCATGTCCAGCCCCAGCGCCCGCTTCGCCACCGCCCGCCCGATCCGCCCGAATCCGACCACGCCGAGCGTCTTCCCCGCCACCTGGTCGCCCGTGAACTGGCTCCGCTTCCACTGTCCGCCGCGCACGTGCGCATGCGCATCCGGAATCCGCCGGAACAGCGCCAGCAGCATCGCGACGGTGTGTTCAGCCGTCGAGACCGTGTTCGCATCCGGCGTGTTCAGGACGAGAATCCCCGCCCGCGTCGCCGATTCCACGTCGATGTTGTCCACGCCGACGCCCGCCCGCGCGATCGCCGACAACCTCCCGGGACACTTGAGAACCTCCGCGGTGACGTCGACCGCCGACCGCACCAGCATGCCGTCATATTCGCCGACGGTCCGCGCCAACTCCGGCGGGGACAGCCCCTCGCGAACGTCGAACGAGACTCCGGGCCGGGCCTTCTTCAGCAGCTCAAGGCCCGGCTCCGCGATCTTGTCCGCGACGAGAATGCGAATGTCGCTCATGCTTCGGCTCACATCCCCGCGCCGGCTCGGACGCGACGCCGCGCGTCACTCCCCTGTGAAGTTCGGCTTGCGTTTCTCGATGAACGCCTTCATGCCCTCGCGCTGATCCTGCGTCGCAAAAAGCAGGTAGAAAAGTTTCCGCTCATACTCGAGCCCTTCCGACAGCGCCGTCTCATGCGCCTTCAGGACGGACTCCTTCGCAAACCGCACCGCCAGCGGCGCCTTCTGCGCGATCAACCGCGCCGCCTTCATCGCCTCGCTGAGGACGTGCTCCTTCGGCACGACCCGGCTGACCAGCCCCGCCGCCAGCGCCTCCGCCGCCGAAAGCGCCCGCCCCGTCAGGATCACGTCCATCGCGACGGCTTTGCCCGCCGCTCGCGTCAGGCGCTGCGTCCCGCCCGCGCCGGGCATCACGCCGAGGTTGATCTCCGGCTGCCCGAACTGCGCCGTCTCCGAAGCGATGATGATGTCGCAGTGCATCATCAGTTCGCACCCGCCGCCCAGGCAATGCCCGGACACCGCCGCGACGATCGGCTTGCTGATCCGGCGGATGCGCTCCCACCGCGCGAACTGGTTCCGCTTCACCTGCTCGACGACGTTCGAGTCCGCCATGTCGTGGATGTCCGCCCCGGCCGCGAACGCCCGCTCGCTCCCCGCCAGCACGATCGCTCGGACGTTTTCATCCGCGTCGAACGCCTCCAGCGCCGCCACGAGCTGCTTCATCAACTCCAGGTTCAGCGCGTTAAGCTGCTTCGGACGGTTCAGCGTGATCACGCCCACCCGATCCCGCGTCTCGATCAGGATTTCTTCGGCCATCGCTCTCGCTCTCTGCAACAAACAATCTCGAACCCTTCATTTCACGAACCGCGCGTCCGCCCAGTCCACGTGGTCGCCGGTGTTCGGTCCGTTAGGCTCGACGATCAGAATAAGCTCCCGCGCCGCGGCGACGTCCACGTCCACCTCGAACGGCGCCGTCGCCGCGCTGAGCGGGTCGCTCTGCTGAACCCGCTCGCCGTCCACCAGAACCGTCACGCGCGCCACCCCGCCGAAGTGCCCGTTGACGCCCGCCAGCGCCCGAAAACGCGTGTAACCCGGCGGTACGTCGTACACCACCCGCGAGGACGCGTGCGTCCCCAGTCCGCGGAAGTAATACCGCCCGCCGACAAAAAGCGGACCGCCGTCCACCTCCGCATCCGCCTGCACCGACGCGTACTGCTGACGCGCCGATTTCGCGGGAAGTTCCGACAAGTAAACGACCCCGCCCTCCCGAGGCCACGCCGCCACCGATCCCAGGTAGACCAGCACGCACGCCACGTTGAGCGCCGCCACCCAGCTCAGGAAAGTCAGGCGGCAGAACCACGTCACCAGCACCCGTCGCGCCGGCGGCCCCCCCGCCGCGCCGGTCGGCGTCGCAAGCGCCGCCCCGCTGGTCCCCGTCAACGCGGCGCTTCCGCTCCCCCCCCCAGATCCGACGGCGATCATCAGCATCCCTGCCGCAAAAAGCAGCAGCACCCCGACCGAAACCTCGGACGTAATCTGCGTCACCGGCAGCGGACCGGTCAGGTTCAGCAGCAGCAGCACGCTCAACCCCCAGAACCACCGCTCCCGCCACGCGCCGACCACCGCCCACGGAACCAGCACCGCGATCACCGGGTACGCATACCGCTCATGCATCTCCGTCGGAAACAGGAAAAACGTCAGCCCCAGCAACCCCGCCGCCAGCGCCCGGTCCTCCGGCAGATGCCTCCGGGCGTAGATCGCCAGCACCGTCGCCACAAAAAGCACAAAAAGGATCGACCCGATCCGCCTCCACGTCAGTTGAAGGTACCACTTCGCGTCACGCGCCACGCTCGTCTGCCCCGAAGCCGCCGCCTTGATCAGGATGCGCGGCGGATTCCGGTCGCCGATCAGGTGATGATTGCCCACGTGCCAGAGGTTGTACGCATTGATCGAAAGCCGCGGGTACTGTCCCAGCACGCGCAGGTATCCGCGCTCCAGCGCCTCCTTCGCGACCGAAAACCGTCCCTCAGGCTTGTCCGATCCCGCCGCTGCAAACGGCGCCATCACCGCCAGCGCTGACAGCACAAACCCCGCCCCTGCCGCGCCTACGCCTCGCACCCCCCGCCACCGGTACGCATCGAAAATGAACAGCGGCAAAAACGTGATGCTCTGAAACTTCTGAAGCATCGCCAGCCCGATCGCCACCCCCGACCGCAGCGGGCGATCCCGGTTCAGCGCCGCCAGCCCCGCCAGCACGAAAAACGTGTGAATGCTGTCCACCTGCCCCCAGTACGCCGACACGTACAACGACACCGGGTTCAGGAAATACAGCGCCGCTCCGCCCAGACCCGCGCGCCGTCCCCACCGCCGCGCGCACATCCCGTAAAGCACCAGCGCGATCAGAACGTCCGCCGCGCATGCCGGCGCCCGCAGAAAAACGCGGATCGTCCGCGACGACTCCGGCAGAACCAGATCCACCCCGGCCTGCTCCAGCAGCCACGCCTGCGCCCGCAGCGTCAGAATGTGCAGCGGCGGATAATTCGCGCCGCCGACCTGGTCGTAGAACCCGCTCAACCCGTGCTGCCCCGCGCCCCGCAACCACGCCTCGAACAACTCGGTGTCATCCGTCAGCCCCGGACGCAGACTCAACCCCGCCCGCGCCCCCAGCCCGACCAGCAGCATGAGCACGAACCAGCCGATCATCGCGCCGCGCGACATCTCCCCGGAGGATCCGGACCCGGGACTGCCCGGCATGCGCGCGCCGGAGACCGGCGTCGGGGCAAGACCCGCGGTCCGCAATCCGGAAAACGTGGTCAGCGGCGCCGCGGCGCCGGGTGAAGGAGAAGGAGATCCCGATGAAGGTGTGTGTGCGTCCATCACTGCGCCCGCTCCGACCGCTCGCCCGGCCCGCGCATCCTATCGCGCCCCCGGCGGACGTCACGCGCCGCAGCCGCGGCGCGCAGGCGTCAGACGGCGCGGTCCAGCCGCCGGTACTGGATCGCCTCCATCACGTTCTCGGCGTGAATGTCGTCGCGGCCTTCGAGGTCGGCGATCGTCCGCGCCACGCGCAGCACCTTGTCGTGCGCCCGCGCGGACAATCCCAGGTCGCTCAATGCCTGTCTCAGGACCGACTCCCCCGGTTCGTCAAGGCGGCAATGCCTCCGCAGCAGCTTGCCGTTCATGCGGGCGTTGGTCATCGTCGGCTGATCGGAGAACCGCGACCGCTGACGCCGACGCGCCTGCGTCACCCGCTCGCGCATGACTTCCGACGGCGTCCCGTCCCGCGCTCCGCGCAGCTCCGAAAGCGGAACCGCCGGAACCTCGACGTGGATGTCGATCCGGTCCACCAGCGGACCGCTGATCCGCCCCAGGTAGCGCTCGATCAGCAGCGGGTTGCAGTTGCACCGTCGCCGGGGGTCGCCGAAATATCCGCACGGACACGGGTTCATCGCCGCCACCAGCATCAGCGACGCCGGATACTTGACCGTGTGCTGCGCCCGGGCGATCGTGACCTCGCCGTCCTCCAGCGGCTGCCGCAACGCCTCCAGCGCCGCCCGTGAAAACTCCGGAAACTCATCGAGGAACAACACCCCGTGATGCGCCAGCGACACCTCCCCCGCTTTCGGCACCGCCCCGCCCCCCACCAGCGCGGGCATCGACGCCGAGTGATGCGGCGTGCGCACCGGCCTCGTCGCCAACAGCGCCGAGGTCTGCTTCAACTCCCCCGCCACCGAGTGTATTCGCGTCGTTTCCAGCGACTCCTCGAGCGTCAGCGCGGGCAGGATCGTCGGGAGCCGCTTCGCCAGCATCGTCTTGCCCGAACCCGGCGGACCGATCAGCAGCAGGTTGTGCCCTCCCGCCGCCGACACCGTCAGCGCCCGCTTCACGTGCTCTTGCCCGCGAACATCCGCGAAGTCGCAGTCGTACGCCGACGCCGATGCGAAAATCTCGCTTAAGTTGACCTTCGCCGCGTCCAGCGGAAGCTGCCCGGTCAGGAAGCCGATCGCCTCCGTCAGCGTACTCACCGGAATCACCTCCACCTGTTCCACCACCGCCGCCTCGCGCGCGTTCTCCGCCGGAACGATCAACCCTCGACGCCGCTCCTCCCGCGCGAGGATCGCCGCCGACAGCGCCCCGTGGATCGGACGCACCCGCCCGTCCAGCGCCAGCTCCCCGAGGATCAGGTAGTGCTCACTGAGGTCGGACTGGATCTGCCGGTCGCCCAGCAGAATGCCCAGCGCGATCGGCAGGTCAAAAAGAGGACCTTCCTTCCGAAGGTCCGCCGGGGCGAGATTCACCAGCGTCTTGAACCGGGGGAACGAAAAACCGCTGTTGTGCAGGGCGCTGCGGACCCGCTCGATGCTCTCCTTCACCGCCGCGTCCGGCAGACCGACCAGCGACGCGCCGGAGAATCCGCTCCGCGCAACGTCCACCTCCACCTCGACGGGCAGGGCCTCGATCCCGTGAAACGCCACGCTGTGCATCCGGGCGATCATGCGGCGGGATCATACGCGATCCCCGCAAGGGGGAACAACGACCGACCAGCCCCGCGGGGATTCCCGCCGCGGCCCAGGTCGGCGACGCTCGCTCATTCCACCGCCAGCACGCCGTCCCCGATCCCGAACGTCGTCTCACCCGACTCGGGATCGACCGCGTTGTTCGTCGCCGACAACGTGATGACCAGCACGGCGTCGCACGTCAGATGCGTCCCGACGAGAACCTGCCGTGTATTGTCCGTGCCCACGTTGTCGCCGTCGAAGCCTTCCGTCCCCGTGCCCGCCCCCGTCAGTACGATCGTGTGAAACCCTTCCTCGGCCGTGCTGTCCGCGCTCTCGAGATGAAACGCGGCGACTGTGTACGAATCCGCGCACGCCAGCTCGCCGGTGCTGGTCCCCGCGGGCGGAAGCCGGACGTCGACCGCCGTCCCGGCCGAGCTTCCGGCTTCCGGCGTGAGCCGAACCTGAACAAAGCTCTCCGTCTCGTTGCGGATCGCCACGACAAGGCGCGCTGATCCGTCATCCCCGCCGTCCTCGTCGCCGAGATCCGGGTCCGGAATGCTCTCTCCGCTCGCGTACACTTCCACCGTCCCCGAACCCACCGCGCCGCCGTCGCCCGAGGACGCTCCGCCGTCGCTGGTCAAAGTCGCCACGATCGCGTCGCCGCAGCCGTAATGCTCGCTGAACGCAAGAATCCGCTCGCCCTCCTCGCCGACGCTGCCTCCGTCAAACCCCGGCGTTCCGCTCCCCGCGCCGAGCAACGTCACCGGCACGACCACCGACGGACTCGGAACCGTCGCGGAAACCACGTACGTCGGACCGCATGCCGCCATCCCGCTGCTGAACTGCCGCGCCGGCACCCGGATTACCGTCTCCTCTCCGGCCTCCTCTCCGTCTTCGTCCACCGGAGCAATCACGAACTCCACGGCCGAATCCGTCGCGTTCTGAAGCCGGAACCCGACCGCCTGATCCGCGGATCCCGATCCGTCATCAACGTTGTCGTTTGACCCGCCGTCGTCGCCCACATCGGGTTCCGGCAGTTCGACCCCTTCGGGAACGCGCTCGATCTCGCCGGAAAGACCCGCACCGATCCGAACGATCAGCGTATCCGAGCACGCAAAGTGAACTCCGGGAACCAGCAGACGTTCTCCTTCCAGTCCGAGGCTCCCCTCATCAAAGCCGTCCGCCCCGGCCCCGACGCCGGCAAGCGTCACCGGGATCCCCCCGATATCGCCGACTTCAGCAACGACGCTCAACCCCTCGCCGCAGGTCACCGTCCCCAGCGAAGACGAGTGCGGCGGAACCCGGATCACCGAGGTCTTCGCGGCAAGCCCGCCGGATTTCACCCGGGCCGTGGCGTCGCCGCTCTCTCCCTGCGGCGTCATGCCGTCGCTGCCGGCGTCTCCCGAATTCTCCGCCGCGTCCAGCGTCACAAAGATATCCTCGTCCGACGCGTTCTCGATCCGAACCGCCACCTCCGACGGCAGATCATCCTCGTCCAGGTAGCCCAGCCCGCAGCCGGCCAGGCCGGTCCCCGCAATCGTCAGAAGCATCATCGCCAGCGGCGCATTCAACAGATTCTTCATGTGGTCAATTCCTGATCCGGATCGCGGCGCAACGGTGTCATCGCCACGGTTATTGAGCGCGGGTTTCGCGGATATCCGTGGATATCGGCAGGCTGACGGAGGCGGTGAATTGTCCCGACGGAACCGGAGGTTTTGCGCTCCCGACGTGCCGCAAGCCTCCGCGCCGCCGTCGGCTCCTCAGTCTTGTAACGATCAATTTCGCTGTGAATTGATCGTTTTTACCGCCCGCAACTCCTTAATTGTAAACGTGTTGCAATCTCATCGCGCCCAGCCTGTCCGATAATCCCTCAAGAGATCAAGGGGTGTCGCCCGATACAAGATGACAGTGAAGTGGCATCGTGAAATGCCACGTGTGGGGCACTCGGCGGACTGGGGCAATCACCCACCTAAGTCCCGGTTCGTCTGAGAAGGCTCAGCTTCGGCGAAGCAGGAGGCAGCGCCGCCGTATTCGTTTGCCACGAGCCTCGCGGGGACCGCGACGTGGACAGCATCAGACCTCGCGTCATAACCGTCGCCAACCAGAAAGGCGGCTGCGGAAAGACCACGGTGGCGATCAATGTCGCCGCGACCCTCGCGGACCAGGGACGCCGTGTGCTCCTCCTCGACCTCGATCCGCAGAGTCATTGCGCCGTCGGACTCGCCGTTCCGGAGGATCAGCTCGATTTCTCGATCGGTGATGTGCTGCTCACCCAGTTCGAACCCGAACCGATCCCCCTCTCCCAGATCACCTGGCAGATCGCGCCGTATCTCGAACTCGCCCCCGCCAAGGCCGACCTCGCCGACTTCGAAGCCCGCGCGCACGGTCTCGACCAGGCGGACGAACTCCTGACTTCGGCGTTGGCCCGCTACGCTTCCGGGTTTGACGACTGCGTCGTGGACTGCCCGCCGCACTGGGGACCGCTCATGCGCAACGGCCTGCGCGCCGCGCATCTGGTCATCATCCCCGTCGACACCGGCTACTTTTCATTGCACGGGCTGACCCGGCAGTTGGATTCGATCAAGCAGTTCACCGTCCGGCATAAGCAGCCGCTGACGGTGCGGATTCTCGCCAACCAGTATGACGTGCGGACCCGGCAGGCGCGGGACATTCTCAGTGAACTGCGCCAGCGCTTCGGCTCCGCCGTCTTCGAAACCGTCCTCAACTTCAACATCAAACTGAAGGAAGGCGCGGGGCTGGGTCAGCCGATCTGCGAGTTCGCCCCCAACAGCTCCGGAGCGAAGGATTTTCAAAGCCTGGTGCGTGAAATCCTCGTGGAGGACGCCGAGCCTTCCCCGATGGCCCGCATCCTGCTTCAGGCGAACCGACTCGCGGAAGAGACCGATCGCCTCCTTTCGACCACGCACGCTCTGCTGAGTCTGCGCCCCCCGCAGCGGCCGGGCCTTGACCTGCCGATCAACGGGCGAAGCGTCCTGCGCGTCGAGGACGATGGCGCGTCGCCTGATGCGGACGACGCGATCCCGGCGTTCCCCGCCGCGCCGCGCACGTCGCCGGTCCCGGACGCCGTCTCGGCACGCCGCGCCCTGCTCAACGGCGCGGGCGCAGCGCTCGTCGATCGCTCGCCGATCGCGGGCGGACGGTCGCCGATCGACCTGCCCGCCGCCGACTCAACTCCGCCGCGCGTGGATCTGGACGCCTTCCCGGCGTTCACCGCGGAGCGAGACCCCGACCACGCCCGCATCAGCGAGCGGATCGAGCGGATTTACGGCGTCGTTCAGGAAGGCGAGACGGTCCTCTTCCGCTATCACGTTCCCGGCGCGACGCGGATCGAGATCGCCGGAGACTTCAACGACTGGACGCCGCAACTCGCCGGCGCCGCCCCCGGGCGCGACGGCGAATTCGAGATGCGCCTCCTCATTCCCCGCGGACGACACCGCTACCGCCTCCGCATCGACGGCCGCTGGTCCCACGACGAGCACAACCCCAGAACCGAACCGGTTGACTCCGGCGAACTGGCGTCGGTCGTCGACATCACTTGAAACGACAGTTCCGCCTCAACCGGGCTCTCGTTACGCGGTGTCCGGCGGAATTCATGAAAAGATTGCGTATTGTGCCTCCGCCTGTCGCTGGAACATGTCCAGCCCGCCCAGCGCGGGGGCGCCGGCGGCGGCGGTTTCGCGGATCAGGCGGGTTTCCGGCGG
This sequence comes from Phycisphaerae bacterium, assembly GCA_022072505.1. Classification (GTDB taxonomy): domain Bacteria; phylum Planctomycetota; class Phycisphaerae; order UBA1845; family UBA1845; genus JABWBH01. Next base: position 45,983 of record JAJVHU010000003.1, on the reverse strand, counting down.
CGTGTATACGAGGTCGAAGACCAGCGTTCGTCCGGCCAGCGCGTCGGGGGGCATCGGCGTGTCATGCTCATCCGGCGTCATGCCGACGCGCGTGGCGTTGATCAGCAGTTGTCCGTCGCTGCGAAGGCGCTGCTCCCAGCCGAACGCCTCGCCGTCGAAATCCTTTGCCAGCGCCGACGCCCGACGCCCATCCCGCGCGTAGATCCGCACGCGACACCCGCGGTCCGCCAGCGCCGCGACCACCGCCCGCGCCGCCCCGCCGCACCCGAGCACGTCCGCAGTGACGCCGTGGAAGTCTTCGGGCAACCAGTTCATTCGCGCCGCGATCGAGTCCAGCGCCGCCGCCGCGTCGGTGTTGTAGGCGACGACCCGGCCGTCGCGCCAGACCAGCGTGTTCGCCGCGCCGATCCGCCGGGTCAAAGCGTCGCCGGCTTCATCCGCCAGCGCCAGCGCCGCCTCCTTGTGCGGGATCGTGACGCTGAACCCGCCGACGTCCAGCCACGGACGCCGCCGCAGCCCCTCGATGAACCTTCGGAGCGCGTCCCCGCCGCGCACGCGCAGCGGCAGGTAGACCGCGTTGACGCCGTCCGCCTCGAACCGCGCGTTGAAGAACGCCGGGCTTTGCGAATGCGCCACGGGATCGCCGATGACGCCGTAAAAGCGGGTGCTCGCGTCGATCCGCCCCCATCGGTACAAGCCGCACAGTTCCGGGACGCTCAATTGTCCCGGTGCGGTGGCGCTCGCGGCGTCGACGCCCGCGTACGTCGCAAACGCGCCGAGCTTCCTCGCCAGCACGCGCGAGAGGACGCCTTCCTCGCTCATGCAGATCGCCGTCACGCGCAGGTCGCCGAAAGCCCCCGCCGCCGCATCCCGCAGCAGGTCGAACGCCGCGAAATTGTCGCTGATGTCCGCCGGCATCCACGCGACCTTCGCCGCCGCGGCATGACCGCCCGCCGAGATCCGCTCGACGCGCGATCGCGCATCCGTCATCGATCGTTGAAATTCGTGAGCCGAAAGGATCAGGCGCCTCCTCGGCGCCTCGGGCGTTTTTCCCGTCGCGCCGGCGTGTCCGTCCTGTTCCGCGACGCCTCCCGCCGCCAGCAACACCTTCTGCCGGATGTTCGCGGAGCGCTCCCAGTCCGTCAGTTCGAAGTCCACCCACGCCCCCGTGCCTCGCGCCATCTCGATGAGCCTCGACACGCGCTGCATCGTGTCGCCAGGGTACTGCCCGCCTTCGTCGGCGCTGCGGCAGGTGACAACCCACGTCAGTCCCGGATGCTCCGCCATCAGGCGGCGGAGGCCGCCGATATCGCCGTCGTAGCCGTCGATCCGAAGTTCGACGCCGTCCGCTCCGGCCTGTGCGGCGCGTCGCACCGCTTCCGCGGCCGCCTCGACGTTCTGCACGGGGATGGACGCGATAAGGTAGGTCATGTCACATCATTCGCCGCCGCAAGCGCTCGCGACTGAGGCGGCTTCAGGGGTTCCGCGGCGGATTGACGCGGCTGATCACCGCGCGAAACTTCCCCGCCCGGGTGCGTTCAATTGCTTCCACCGTCACCACGTCGATCCGCACGTCGCCCACGCGGTCGCTCAGGTTCCGCCGGATCAACTCCGCGCTCCCCGCGTCATACCCGGGCGCCGGTACGACGCGGACGACGAAGCGATCCGCCTCTTCCTGAACGATCTGCGCCTCGCGCACATGTTCGACGCCCTTGAATACCGGGTCCAGCCGTCCGATCGCCCGGCCGTCGCGCGTCCGAAGCACCTCGTCCACCCGCCCTTCGAGGCGCGACAGGACGGGCAATGCGCTCCCGCACGCGCACCGGCCTTCGTCGATCGCCCCGCGGTCGCCGATGCGATACCGGATGAACACCTGCCCGAAGTTGATCAGGCTGGTGCAGACGAGCTCGCCCGTTTCTCCGGGTCGGCAAGGTCGCCCGTCGTCGCCGATCACTTCGATCCGTCCGTAATCAGGGCTGACGTGCATTGACCCTCGCCCGCACTGCGCGGCAAAGACGCAAAGCTCGCCCGCGCCGTATTGATCGAACACCTTGCAGCCGAACGCCCGCTCGATTGCCTCGCGCTGATGTTCAAGAAGCGTTTCCGAACTCGTGATCGCGCAGCGCATCGGGATCGGCGGTTCGCCGCGCTCCAGCAGATGCCGCGCGACGGTGTGCAGGCTCGAAGGATATCCGAGGATCGCGTGATACGGGCGGCGGCGCAGCGCCTTGACGTAATGCGGGAGAAAGCGCTCCGACAGGTGGTAGCTGGAAAGATAAAGCTGCTTCCACGCGTAGTTGTAAACCCAGAACGGCGGGCGATCCCGCGTGACCGGCGCGACGAGTTGTCCGCCGATCATGACGTAGGGAAGGCGTCCGAACTGCATCCCCGCGGGTCGCCGGCAGCGCGCCTCGAAGAAGGCGTAGGACGTCGCCTCGGCCTCGGGCGTGCGGAACAGCGTCAGCGGCGAGCCCGTGCTGCCGCTGGTGGACAGGCGGACCAGCGCCGACGGCGCAAGACGCTCGTCAAGAAGCCGCTGGGGCGCCGCTCGCGCCTCCTCCCGGGACAGCAACGGCAGACGACGGGCAAGGTCGTCGATCGCGCGGAGATCCTGCGGAAGGATCCCCGCACGCCGCCACGCCTCCCGGTAATGCGGCACATGCGCATACGCATGACCGAGCAGCACCGCCAGCCGCTCGTCGCAGTGCGCCCGCATCTCGTCGCGGCTCATCCGCGACCGGCGCTCGATCTCGGGCACGAGCGCCTCGTACACGCGCCCGTACCGACGGCGCGCTACGCGCCACGCCTGCACGGTCGCGGCCGCGCTGCCGAGGAGCGGCGCCGTCGCCAGCTTTTGCAGCCAACCTCCCGGCATGTCGCATCAGCCCGCCGGCGGCGAGCCGGCCGCGGGCGCGGGCGGAACCGCGGGCGTCGGCTCGGCCGGAAGCACGCCCACCTCGAAGTGCGTCGCAAACCGCGGCGACCGGTACACCCGGTGCGTCGCCTTCACGAAATCCTCCGCAACCGCCTTGTAAATGTTCGGCACGTACTTCTGCGGGTTGCGGTCCACCAGCGGGAACCACGTGCTTTGCACCTGAATCATCAGGCGATGCCCCGGTTTGAACGTGTGCAGCACGTCCTGAAGCTTCAGCCGCACGCGCGTCGGCTCCCCCGGGCGGAAGGGCGCGGGCTTCTCATAACTGTCGCGGTAGCGCCCGCGGATCACCTCGCTGCGCACCATCATCTGATACCCGCCCCACGGCCGGCTCGGCGAGAACCCCTCGGGCGCCTTCGCGTCCGGAGGGAACACGTCGATCACCTTGATGATCCAGTCCGCGTCGGTCTGCGTCGTCGAAACCCACAACTCCGCGGCGATCGGTCCCGCGAGCGTCAGCGGCTCCGTGAGCACCGACGTCTGATACGTCAGCACGTCCGGACGCCGCGCCGCGAAGCGCTGATCGTCCGTCATGTGCTCCCGCGTCATCTGCACCGTGATCTCCTCCGTGTAAGGCACGGGTTTCGCCGGATCGCTGATGAACTCGTCGAACCCCTCGACGGTCGGGGCGTCAAACGTCAGCGCCCCGCCGCCGGCAGGGTACACGCGCCTCATCTGCGCTTCTTTCGGAGGCCACTGCGGAAACGTCCGCCAGCGGTTCTCCCCCGTCTCGAAGAGGTGCGCCTCCGACAGCGTCATCGTCCCCTCGTCCTTCAGAAAATGATTGAAGAACACGCGCTCGATCTGCTCCTGATAATGCACCGACGTCTTCTCGCCGAAGTGCAGGTTGCCGAGCCGGTCGCCGTCGCGCCGCCCCCAGCCGCCGTGGTCCCAGGGCCCCGCGACGAGAATGTTGAACACCCCGGGATTCTGACGCTCGATCGCGGCGTAAGTCTCGAACGTGCCGTAAAGATCCTCCGCGTCGTACCAGCCCCCGACCGTCATCACCGCGGGGGCCACCTTCTTCAGGTGCGGGAGGATGTTCCGCTTCCGCCAGTACTCGTCGTAATCCGGATGCTCCACGATCTCGTCCCACATCGGGTTCTCGCTCTGAAAGTGCTTCGTCGGCACGTCGCAGAGCGGCCCGAGGTTCAGGTAAAAGTCATATCCGTCCGGCGTGCCGTGCGAGAAACCCCACGGCCGGTGCTGCACGGGCAGCGGGCGCGGCTTTCCGAAGCCCACGATGAAGTTGAACGCGTGCGGCAGGTAAAACGCCCCGTGATGATGAAAATCGTCGAAGAACCAGTCCGCGATCGGCGCCTGCGGCGACACGGCTTTCAGCGCCGGATGCGCGTCGATCATGCTCGCGGAGGAGTAAAAGCCCGGGTAGGAGATGCCCCACATCCCCACCCGCCCGTTGTGGTTCGGCACGTGCTCCAGCAGCCACGCGATCGTGTCATGCGCGTCACTGCTTTCGTCCACGTCCGACGGGCTTTTCTTGTCGGGCACGTGCGGCGTCATGTTCACAAACGTCCCCTCCGACATGTGCGTGCCGCGCACGTCCTGGAGCACGAAGATGTACCCGTCCCCCTCCAGCAGATCGCTGGGTCCGATGCGGTGCGAGAACTGCCCCTCCCCGTAAGGCCCGACGCCGTAAGGCGTGCGCCGCATCAGAAACGGATACGTCCGCGACGTATCCTTCGGCGCGTACACCGCGGTGAAGAGCTTCACCCCGTCGCGCATCGGAATCTGATGCTCCGTCTTGGTGTAACGTTCCTGAAGGGGCGATTGCGCCGCGGATTGAGAAAGGATGGCCAGCGGAAACAACGCCGCCGCCAGCCTCGCACAAGGCCTCCGCGCCAACCTTGAGGTGGGATGAGTCGTGGATGGCTTCAAGGATTCCCTCCGTTCAGTCCAAGTCTCGCTTCGCGCCGGGTTTGCATTCGAACCATGATTGCAGCAGTCGGCACATTTTCAAGAAGGCTCGATCCGTGCATTTCCTGAAGCTCACTCGCGCCGCGAGTTCCTCAAATATCGCCGCAGAACGGCGTTTGCGCGTTTCTTGTAATGTGCGGATCATCGCCGCTTTGGGATCGACGGGCTTCCTGGCGTTTGCGGGCCAGTACCCCAGCGATCTTAGCCAGGGAATCAGTTCATCTCCGGAACCGGCCCATCCCAGGATCCGCGCCACTTCCGGCGAGTCGCTCCAGACCCAGGATTCGAGTTCCGGTTCGAGCACGACCACGCCGGCACGATCGAACCAGACCGGCGCCAGTTTCTGTTCAACCATGTTCTCCAGTTCCTCCGCCGTCGTATCAGGCGATCCGCAGCCATCGTGGTCAAACAGAACCAACGCATGAGCGTAACGATCCGCCATCGGACGCAGGAACTCGGCGGCCCGCGTCCGGCAGCCGGAATCACGATAGGGATGCCGGAACACATCGAACGTTACTTTACGGATGTCCAGCGACGGCGTGCGGGACAGCAAGCCCGTGACGGTCGCCTCAATGTCCCGGTCCGCCACGAGAAGCACAGCATCCTTTTTATCAAAGGCCACGTTGACTATCCCAGAACGCCACCCGCAAAGAGGACGCCGAGATTCTCCTCGCCGCGCCACGTCCGCAGGTTGGGGTGCTGGTCGCCACGCACGATGTCCGTGGCGCCGTCCAATCCCTTGGCGAAGCACAACACGCTGGACGCCTCGACGCTGCTGAGAATGATGGGCGAGTGCGTGGCGACCAGCACTTGAGAATCGTAGACGGAGGAGAGCGACTGAAGCAGCGTCTCCACGGCACGAGGATGAATGCCGTTCTCGGGCTCCTCAATCAGATAAGCGCTTGCCGGCGCAGGCAGATAGGCAATCAACGTCAGCGCAAGCAAACGCAACGTTCCGTCGGAGACGACCCATGAAGGAACCGTAATTCCACCTTGGTAGGTGATGGTCAGGTAGCGATGGCGGTCGTCCGCACGCTCCTGCGTGTCGATCGATTCAATCTCCGGGAGGGCGGTGCGAACGTGTTCGAGCCAGTCTCGGGCATGTTTCGGGTGATGCTGTTTCAAGTCGTGAACAACCCAAGGGAGGTTTGAACCGTCCGGTTTGAATCCGCGAATCTGCCCCGGCGGGCTGGCCCTGCGGATGAGCAGGCTGTTAAGAGTCAGGCGTTGAATCCCCGTCCCCAGAAACTCCTTGAACCAGGTCGCTACGGGAAACTTCTTTTCATCATCGGGCAGGCTTGCAAGGGCGGATCGCTGTGGACCTAGCTTGAACGGCGTCACCCAGCCTTTGCCGGCTTCGCTGTAGGTTTCCGGCGAGTAGTTGACGTTCTTTCCGGGCTTCTTGCTCAGCACGACCCGCTTTCCGGTTGCCTTGTCCGGTGTCAGCAGCGTGCCGGGTTCCCTGGAAACATCGGGAAAGAGGGAGCGGGGAACGACGGGCTCGGGAGGCGGCTCCTTCTTCAACAGCCCGCGCTCGGCGACGACGCAATTCTCATTCGTCTCGGGATCGATCCCCACGGCAAGCTCATACCGGATCAGGCTGAATTCCCGGTCCGGAAGCAGCGCCCGCCGGGCTTCCGGGAAACGCACTTCAACGGCCAGCTCGAACGACTCCCCCCCGCGCTTCCAGAACAGATCGTGCAGGTTCTGCGTACGCTCCTGAATCGCCGCGTCCAGTCCGCCGCGCACAAAATCGCTCATGAATCCGACGACGTCCAGGAACGTCGTCTTGCCGCTTGCGTTGGGACCGACCAGAACGTGGAACGGACCGAGGGAGCGATGCACGTAACGCAAGCTTCTGAACCTCAAGGCTTCGATCAACGTAAACATGCAGAATACTTCCGCCGGATCCCTCGCTCCCGACTCGTCGCCAGACTCACGTCGCTCCGCCGGTGCTCTTCAAAAACCCCACGCTCGACTGAAACATCCGCTCCACGTCCGTCGCCGGGCGGTTCGGATCTTCCTCCGCCTGAAGATCCTGAAGGTTGGCCACGCACAGCGGACACCCCGCCACGTCGAGGTGAAACTCGGTGAAGCTCCGCCAGGGCTCCTCGAGGACGCCCATCGCGTACGCCCCCAGCGTGCTGCGCTTCAGGCACGTCAGGCGGTGCGCGCGCCACACCGACGACACCGCCACGTCGCCCAACTCGCCCTCCGCGCAGGCCGCCGTCTTCGGATCCGCCTCCTCGAGATAGCGCTGGAGTTTCTGGATCGCCCGGAACTTGATCCCCGCCACCGCCTTCTGATCGAGGTCGAGCACCTCCGCCACGTCAAGGTTCCGACGACCCACGAAGAACAGAAGCTCGATCACCTGAAGATCGTCGAACGCCTGCCGATCGCGCAGCTCGTGGATCAACCGCCGCAGCATGTCCGCCAGAAGGCGCTGCTGACGCGCCTCCTCCTCCAACGCGACCGCGGCGCCGCTGGGCGACTCGCCCGATGCCGGCGAGACGCGCTCCAGCCAGTCCTCTCCCTCGCCCGACGGCTGCTGGGTCGGCAGGCGCTTCTGCCGCAGCAGGTCGAAAAGCTTGTACCGGGCGATCGTGAAGAGGTAGGTCTCCAGCGACCGCGACGCATCGAAATTCGCCAGCGACGTGGCGAAGCCGACGAAGGTGTCCTGCACGATGTCCTCCGCGTCCGCAAAGGACGGGGCGCGGGATCGCGCGAACGCCAGCAGACGCCCCTGATACCGCTCGATGAGCTGACGCCACGCGCGCTGATCCCCCGCGCGGATGCCCTCGACCAGGAAAGCGTCTCCCTTCTCGGCGTCCATCGGCGCCATGATACGCGCGCCGCCAACCCCGTGCGAACGCAACCCGCCGACTCGCTCCGTCAACCGAGCCGCGCCCGTCCAACCGAGCCGCGCCCGTCCAACTGAGCCGCGCCCGTAAGGAAGCGTTCTTCCTGCCGAGGGAACCCGTGCTCGGAAACAAACCGCTGACGAATGCACCGCCCTCTTTGAGGTCCGGCTCACTCGTCACCCCCGCGAACTCGCTTCGTAACCCAGCCGTCTACGCCTCATACTCCAGCAGGTCGTACAATTCCTGACGGGTCTGCATCCGATCGACGACGGCGCTTTGAGTCCGCTCGGTCTTGAGCACGCGCAGGCATTCCTCCATCGCCTTCATCGCGATCCGCTGCAGGGTCACCGGGAAGATGACAATGCGATAGCCCATCGCGCCGAACTCCTCGACCGTCAGCATCGGCGTTTTGCCGAACTCGGTCATGTTCGCCAGCAGGATCGTCGGCACGTCCTGCGCAAAGCGGGCGAACTCCTCGCGTGACTGAAGCGCCTCGGGGAACACGCCGTCCGCCCCGGCCTGGAGGTACAGGTGCGCCCGCCGCACGGCGTCGTCGTACCCGGTGACCCCGCGAGCGTCGGTGCGGGCGAGGATGAGGAAGTCCGGGCTGGTCTTCGCCGCCGATGCCGCCGCGATCTTTTCACAAAACTCGTGCTCCGGAACGAGCTTCTTGCCCTCCAGATGTCCGCAGCGCTTCGGAAACTCCTGATCCTCGAGATGAATCGCGCTGACGCCGACACCCTCCAGCTCGCGCACCGTGCGGGCGGCGTTGTCGGGTCCGCCGTAACCGGTGTCCGCGTCCATCAGGATCGGGATCGACGTGACCGACGCGATCCGCGCCGCATGCTCCCGCGCCTCCGTCAGCGTCATCAACCCGACGTCCGGAACGCCGCCCACGCAGTTGGCCAGCACCGCCCCGGAAAGATACATCGCCTCGAACCCCTCCCGCTCGATCAGGCGTGCCGACAGCGCGTTGATCGCCCCGGGCATGCAGACGGCGTGGTCCGACAGGATCGCTCGGAGCTTTTTGAATCGGCCCTGGTTCACGGTTGTGTTCATTGGCGTGCGCCCCTGTTTTGTCTGTTCCCTTATGTTACAGGTCTGCGTGGAGTCCGACAGATCCGCTGAAGTCGCCCCGGGGGGGGCGGCGTCCGTGGACCTCAGATTCAGGGATGACCGTGACACGCCCGGCCTGACGCTCGTGGACAGCGCAGCCCCCCGGAACCGTGGGCCTCGTCGAACCGGTGCGGCGGGCGGCAGGTCGAGGTTCTGTGAACATTATCGGAATTTTCTTGGACCCCGCCGCCGAATCGGCTACCCTTATCAAGAGCGGGTTCGGGGGACGGCACACCAACATGCGGGCTCAGGCCGCATATCGTTCGCCGCGGACCGCGCCGCGCCGGGGACGGGGCGCGGAGGGGTGGTCAAAAGGAAACGATCCGATGGCGCGGCGAAGGCGTCCAGGCGCCGCGCAAACATGCGAGGAGGAACCAAGATGCAGGGTAGGAAGGTGAGCTTTTGCGCTGGTGCGGCGTGGGTCGTCCTGTTGGCGTCCGCCGCCACGACGTGGGCGGCCGATCGCGGGCGAGGCTCGATCGGCGAACCGGTCGCCGAGGACGTCCCGGCGTGGTCGATGTTCCGCGCGGATCATCCCGGGTCCGATCTGTTCATCCTGAACGGGCGGGTCACGCGCGTTTACGGACAGGCGTTCAGCAGCGGCGAGTCGCCCGAAGCCTCCGCGCTCGGGTTCCTCGGGCTTTACAGCGACGTGTTCGGAGTCGAGGCGGCCGACCTCGTCCCCGGCGGTCTGATCGGCGACAACCTCTCGACCGTGCCCGTGATGTATCTTCCGGATGAGGATCGTTATCGCTTCACGCTTATGTCCTACCGCCAGGTGAAGGACGGCGTGCCCGTGTTCCGCGCGGACGTCCGCCTCCTGGTCCGCAACGAAGCGGATTACCCGCTCGTGCTGGTGTCCTCCGGTCTGCGGGATCTGGGCGGATACACGGTGACCGGGGACGCGCTCGCCGGGTTGAACGTCGAATCCGCGTTCCAGTCTGCTCAGAACGTTCACCCCGAATTGACCGGCGTTCTCGCGTTCGAACCGGTGATCTGGGCGGGCGTCGAGGACATGCGGGTGCAGCCGACGCTGGCGATGCAGTTGCTCGCGGACAACGGACAGGTGAACCAGGAAGGCTACGCCAAGCGCCTGCTTCTGGTGGACGCCCTGACCGGCGCCGTTCTTTTCGATGAGAACCAGATCCGGCACATCGACGTGACGGGAAGCGTGAGCGGGATGGCGACGCCGACCGGAGTGGGTGCGGACATCTGCGGCGATGAAATCCCCTTTGTCATGCCTTATGCCCGCGTCCTGGTTCAGGGCGGCAACACGGCCTTTGCGGACGCCGCCGGCAACTTCGTCATTCCGCACGGCGGGAACACCCCCGTGACGGTTGAATCCGGCGTGCGCGGGCGTTGGTTCCGCGTGCGGTACAGCAACGGCGCGGACGCCGCCGTGTTGACGCAGCAGGTGACCCCGCCGGGCCCCGCCCACTTCATGCACAACGCGGCGAACAACAACGCCTCGATCCGGGCGGAGGTCAACGCGTACGTGCAGTCCAACATCGTGCGCGATTTCGCCCTCGTCCAGAACCCGAATTACCCGACGATCAACAACCAGCAGGAATTCCGGGTCAACGTCAATCTCTCGAGCACCTGCAACGCCTTTTATGACGGAGGCTCGATCAACTTTTACTCAGCGGGCGGAGGCTGCGCGAACACGGCCTTTGATACGGTCGTGCATCACGAGTACGGCCACCATCTCGTGCAGGTCGGCGGCAGCGGGCAGAACGAATACGGCGAGGGGATGGGCGACGTGATGGGCGTGCTCATCGTCGATAATCCGGTGCTCGCTTACGGATTCCAGAACAACTGCAACAACGGCATCCGCAACGCCAACAACAATCTGCAATATCCGTGCAACGGGGAGATTCACTTCTGCGGTCAGTTGATCTCCGGCTGCGTCTGGAGCACGCGCGATGAGCTGCTTCAGACGAATCCGGACACGTACCTGGATATCCTGAGCCGCCTTGCGGTGAATTCGATCCTGATGCACACCGGCGGCGGCATCGCGCCGGACATCACCATCGATTACCTGACGCTTGACGACACCGACGGCGACATCGGCAACGGCACGCCCCACTACGCCCAGATCGCCGCGGGGTTCGGCGAGCACAACATGGACGCGCCGCCGCTCGAGCTGCTCAGCTTCTCGTATCCCGACGGCGTTCCGACGTCGCTGACGCCCAACGTGGCGACGACGTTCGAGGTGCGCATCGACGACCTGGCGGGCGAACTGGACGAGAACAGTCCCCGCCTTAATTACCGCGTCGACGGAGGCGGATTCACCGCGGTCGGTCTGAACAACCTCGGAGGCCGCGTGTTCGAGGCGACCCTCCCCGGCGTGGCCTGCGGGAGCGCGGTGGATTTCTTCCTTAGCGCGATGACCACCGGCGGCGGCAATGACCGCGATCCGCAGGGCGGGAACTACAGCGCCGGTGCGGGCCAGGTCGTCGTCTTCACCGATAACTTCCAGACCAACCAGGGCTGGACGGTTCAGAATGAGAACCTGACCGACGGACCCTGGACCCGCGGAGTGCCCGTCAACGGCGGTCGCGGAGACCCGCCGGCCGACTTTGATGGGTCAGGCTCCTGCTACGTCACGGACAACGTGTCCGGCAACTCCGACGTGGACGGCGGACCGACGCGCCTGCTGTCGCCGACGCTGGATCTGTCCGCGCCGGGTGAGTACGTCCTCAGCTACGCGCGCTGGTTCACCAATGATGACCGCGACATCGACCGGCTTACCGTCGAGTTGTCCAACAACAACGGCTCAACCTGGACGACGGTCGAAAGCGTCGGGCACTTCGACGGCTGGGTGCAGCGCACCGTCAACGTCGCGGACTACGTCGCGCCCACGGCGCAGGTCCGCGTCCGATTCAGTGCGACGGACAACCCGAACGACTCGGTCACCGAAGCCGGCGTGGACGCCGTGTCCATCAACCGGTTCGTCTGCTCCGATGTGGATTGCGGGCTCATCAGCCAGCTCAAGACGACGTGCCGCGACGGATCCTTCAAGCTCAAGGGCGTGGTCAAGTCGTCGCTGCCCGGCGGCACTCCGCTGACCCTGACTCTGGACGGATCGGATTCGCAGAACGTCGTGACCAACAGTCGCGGCAAGGCGAAAGCGATCTGGACCGGCGTGTCCGGCGGATCACACACGATCTGCGTGGACGAATGCCCGGCCGTCTGCGGAACCACGAGCTGCAACCCGTAACCGGGCGGCGGCGCTGCGAGGCCGGATTCCAGCCGGACGAACCGGAACCGACGGTCCGCTCGTTCGACGGAAAACGCCCGCGCAACTCAGAACACCCGGCGCGACGACTCACTCGTCGCGCCGGGTCTTTTCCTGGGTCGCAAAGCCCGCTCGCTCTGAACAGCGCCCTTACCGGGTCCGCCCCCGAAAAACACCTGGCCTCGAAACCCTCCCGCTCGATCCGCCGCGCCGACAGCGCGTGGATCGCTCCGGGGAGGCACACCGCCTGGCTCGCCAGAAGCTGTCGAAACCGTGCCGACCGGTGACGGTTTTTTGTCATGTCCATTCGCGTGCCCCCAATTGCGCCGTCCACCATTTTGCAGGGTTCCTTCAAACCCGACAGGTCTGCCGATCATCGTCCGCCGCCTGCTTCCGATAATCGCGCACCCCTTCCATTTACCGACTATCTGTCATTACTATCACTCGCATAACGACTTCCCCCATGGCGAGGGAAGCAATTCCGGAACGCGGTCCGCGGGCGCGGATCGCGCAGTTGAAACGTAAGGGGAGAGATTCTGTGCAAACGGCTATCCGATCGTCGCGAATGAGCCTCGGTGTTTCGGTCATCCTTTCGGTCTGTCTGGCCGGCGCGGCGCTCGCCGCGGACTTCAACTACAGCGATTTCCGCGACCCCTCCGGCCTGACCCTCGTCGGCAGCACCGGCGTGCAGGGACGGGTGCTTCGGCTCACCGGCACCGCGGGCGACGAGCGCGGCGCCGCCTGGTACACCTTGGAAAAAAACCACGTTCACGGCGGCTTCGACACCGTCTTCACCTTCCGCATGTTCAACAACGCGGACGACGGCGCGGACGGCCTGGCTTTCCTGGTCCAGAACGACAGCGCGGACGCCCTCGGCAGCGGCGGCAGCGGCATGGGGTACGGCGACAACGGCCAGGGCGGCATCGCCCAAAGCCTCGCGGTCGAATTCGACACCTTCGGCTTCGACCCGGAATCCTCCAATCACATCTCGATCCAGAGCGACGGGGCGAACGAAAATCGTTGGGAAGACGAGTTCTCCCTCGGGATCGTCGAGTCGCCCGTCGATCTGAACGATGAAGCCGAGCACACCGCCCGCGTGCAATACGCCGGTGGCGTCATGAACGTCTACATCGACGACCTCGCCACGCCCGTGCTCACCGCCGCGATCGACCTCATGAACGTGCGCGGGGATAACATTCTCGACAAGGGCGGAAACGCCTGGGTCGGCTTTACTTCCGCGACCGGCGCGGATTTCCTCGCCGACAACCACGACGTCGTGAACTGGTCCTTCGCCGAGGGCGCGCCCTGCGAGGATTGCGGGACGGTCTCGGCCTCCTGTCGCCGCGGCAAGATTACCGTCAAGGTGAAGCAGGCCCCCACGGGTTGCCTGACCACCGCCGTGCTGGACGGCGGTTCGGCGCAGATCGGGCGCACCAACGACCGGGGCAAGGCCAAGCTTACATTCAAAGGTGTCGCCAACGGCGAGCACGACGTGCAGATTCCCGCCTGCGGATTCTCGACGACCGTGACCTGCGAGTGAGGTGCTGCCGCGGAATCCTGTAGTGGACCGGGAACCGCTGCTCTGGGCGCGACCGGCGATCCGCCAGTCGCGCCCGGCAATGACGCAGACTCCAGGCGGAACCGCGTTCGACGGAAGGGGGGACGCGATTCCGACTTGACGCCACAACTTCGTGAGGAGGGGGAAGCGGCCGGGATTCACGTCCCGGCCGCTTGGTTATCATAGCGCGATGGGCACGACTTCGAGCAGACCGCCGAGACCGGGCGTTCTGTGGGTATCCCGCCCGAAGTCATCTCAAGGCCCGCAATCCACCGTCTTAAGGATTCGCCAGGCTCCGGTGGCGATTCCCCTCGTCGCGCCTGCGCGAGGACGTTCAGACCTCCCGCAGCGCCGCCGCCACCGGCATCCGCGCGGCGCGGATCGCGGGGAAGAGACCGCCCACGACCCCGATCCCCACCGCCCAGAGGATCGCGAAGACCAGCAGTGGCGGGGTCACCGAGAACGCGAAGGCCACCTGGCTGAACGACTGCCAGTTGATCGTCGCCGCCTGGAACCCGTCGAAGGCGAGGTAGGACGCCAACGCCCCCGCGCCTCCGCCGGCGACCGCCAGGATCACGGATTCAAGCAGCACCGAGATGACGATCGGACTGGACCCGAACCCCAGCGCCCGAAGCGTCGCCATCTCCCGCGCCCGCGCCGCCACCGCGCTGAACATCGTGTTCAACGCGCCGAACACCGCCCCCAGCGCCATCATCGCGGCGATGAACACGCCGATGCTCTCGATGAATCCCGTCAACATGCTCGATTGCTCGGCGAGGTACTCGTTTTGCTTGAACACCTTGACCTGCAATTGTGGATTCGTCGTCAACGCGTCCTTGAAAGCCGCGAACGCCGACGCCGAGGTCAGCCGCGCGGTCACGGACTGGAAGGAGTCTCCTCGCTGAAAGGCGGGTTGCAGCACCGCCGCGTCCGTCCAGATCTCGGATTCCGCCGCGCCGCCGCCCCCCTTGAAGACGCCCACGACCTCCCAGTCCACCTGCGCGACCCGGATCCGCTGCCCGACCTCCAGCCCCGCGAACGCCCGCGCCGCGCCGACGCCGACCATCACCTCGTTGCGCCCCGGCTCGAACGCCCGTCCCTCGACGATCTCGAGGTCGCCGCGCACCGCCGCGCCGTTCGTCACGCCGCGCAACGGCACATTCGCGTCCGTGCCCGTCGAGCGCTTCAGCAGATTGATGATGACGAACAACTCGCTGGACGCCAGCGGTCCGTCCGCCGTGCGCGCGATGCCCGGCGCGTCCGCGATCAGGCGGGTCTCCTCGCGCGACAACCCGCTGGTCATCTCGCTGTCCGCCCCGCTTCGCAGGACGATCACCAGATCGTCATCCCCCGAGGAGGACATCGCCGCCCGAAAGCCCTCGGCGATCGACAGCACGCCCACGAGGACCGCAACCACGCCGCCGATCCCCACCGCGGCCGCCGTCGCCGCCCCCTTGCGCTGAGGCACGGTCCCGAGGCTGAACCGCGTCAACGTCACAATCTGCGTCAACCAGTTGATCACACGTGTTTCCTTAATGCGACCGCGACGGGAAGCCGCATCGCGCTCAACGCCGGAAGCAGACCAGCCGCAATCCCCAGCGCCAACACCATCCCGACCCCTGCGATCAGCGCGTCCGTCGGCAGATAAAACACCGGCAACATCGCCGGAACCGGACTGCCCTGCGCGGTGAACAACCACGCCGCCCCCAGACCCGCCAGCCCTCCCGCCGCCGTCATCACCAGCGACTCCGCCAGCACCAGCCCGAGCACCCGCCCGTTCCCGAAGCCCACCGCCTTGAGCACGCCGATCTCCGCGGTCCGCTCCCGCACCGCCTGCGCCATCGTCGTGCCCGCCACCAGCAGGATCGTGAAGAACACGGCGCTCAGGATCGCAAGCAGCATCGTGCGCACGTTGCCGATCTGCTGGACAAAGCCCTGCGCGAACGCCCCTTCGGGCTCGGCCTTGGTCTCGTAAGGCGAGTTGGCGAACTCCGCGTCGATCGCCCGCGCGACCTCGTCGGCATGATCCGGGTCGTTCACGCGGACGCCGTACCAGCCGACCATCCCCTCCCCCTGCGCCCGACCCTCGTCGAAGTAGTCGTAACGGAAGAAGAACCCCGACGTGTCCGTCCCCTTCTTCGCGCCGTCGTAAACGCCGACGATCTCGAACTCCCAGGCGCCGCCGCTTTTGTGCGGCCAGATCGGCGACATCAGCGGAATCCGGTCGCCGATCTTCCAGTTGAATCGCTCCGCCAGCGTCCGACCGACGATCGCCCCGGCGCGCTTCTCCGACCACGCCTGCTTCTGATCGTCGGACAGGGCGTATTCCGGATACAGATCCAGAAACGCCTCGGGATTCACCGGCATCGTGGCGAAGAAGTTCTTCGGTTCGTTCTGATAAATGCCGTTGAACCAGGTGAAATGCACCGCGGACGACACCCCTGGAACCTGCTCCATCCGCGCCCCGTAAGTGACCGGCAGCAGCATGATCAGCGACACCTTGTGACGCACGATCAACCGGTCCGCCCCCGCCACCGTCACCCCCGCCGTGAACGCCTCCTTCAGCGCGCACAGCAGACCGAACAACACAAACGCCACGAAGATGCACAGCATCGTCAGCGCGGTCCGCAGCTTCCGACGCTTCAGATTGCTCACCACCAGCCCCAGACCCCTCATTCCGGTTTCTCCGAGGACAGCCGCCCCTTGTCCAGATAGACGGTCCGCGTGGCGCGGGCCGAGGCGTGCGGGTCATGCGTGACCATGATGATCGTCTTGCCGTGCTCCCGGTTGAGCGCCTGAAGCAGCGCGAGAATCTCATCCCCGGACTTCCGGTCCAGGTCGCCGGTCGGCTCGTCGCACAGCAGCAACGTCGGATCCGTCACGATGGCCCGGGCGATGCCCGTCCGCTGCTGCTCGCCGCCGGAGAGCGTCCGCGGGTAATGTTTCGCGCGGTGCGTCAGCCCCACCACCGACAGCGCCGCCTCGACGTGCCGCCTCCGCTGCGACGACGACAGCCCCGTCAGCAGCAGCGGCAGCTCGACGTTCCGCTCCGCCGTCAACACCGGCAGCAGATTGTAAAACTGAAACACCAGCCCGATGTGCCGCGCCCGCCACGCCGCCAGCCGACGGTTCGACATCCGGTCGATCTGCTCGTCTCCGATCCGCACGGAACCGCTCGTCGGGCGATCCAGCCCGCCGATCAGGTTCAACAGCGTCGTCTTCCCCGACCCCGACGGCCCCATCAGCGCCAGAAACTCGCCTTGAGGCGCCTCCAGGTTGAGCTGCGACAGAATGTGTATCTCTTCCGCGCCGCGACGGAAGGTCTTGTTGACCTTCTCAATGTGAACCAGCGCCCCGTTCTGTCCACTCATGACTTCGCCTCCGCCGCCGGATCCCCTTCCTTCAGGTTCTCCGGCCCTTCCACGACGATCCGCTCTCCCTCGGTCAGCCCCGCGGCGATCGTAACCTCTTCGCCGGACTCCGCGCCCACCGTCACCGCCCGGCGCTCCAGCGTCCCTTCCCGCACGACCCAGACCACGTCGCGGCCCCCGTCCCGCCGCACCGCCTTCCGCGGGATGCGCAGCTCCCGCGGCGGTGCGGAATCCGCACCAGCCTGCTGAAACGCGACCTTGACGCTCATGTCCGGCAGAATGCGCGGATCCAACTGCTCAAACCCGACGCGCACCTTCACCGTGGCCTTTTGCCGGTCCGCCGTCGGAATGATCGCGATCACCCGCGCCGGGATCCGCCAGTCCGGATAGGAATCCAGCGTCACCACGACGGGCTGCTCCGGCGCCACCCGGTTGATGTAACTCTCGCTGACGTCCACCTCGATCTCAAGCGACGTCATGTCCACGATCGTGCAGATCCCCGTCCGCGTGAACCCGCCGACCGACATCGGCGAGATCATCTCCCCCGGCTGGGCGTTCTTCGTCGTCACCACGCCCCCGAAAGGCGCGCGGATCACCGTGTCGTCGAGCTGCTGCCGCCACAACGCCACCTCCCGCTCGCGCACCACGACCTCGGCCATCTGACGCTCGAGTCGCGACGCCAGGGCGTTTCTCTCCGTTTCCGCGCGATCGGCCTCCACCGGGCTGGCCGCCTGCTTGTCGGCGAGACCCCGCAAACGTCGCGCCTCGCGCTCCGCGTGCTCCAGGTTCGCCTTCGTCTCCCCCAGCGCCGCCCGGGTCGCGTCCAGACCCGCCTCCGCCAGGCGCAGACTCGTCTCGACGTTGGACGCATCGACGCGCGCCAGCACCTGCCCCGCCTCGACGGTCATCCCCTCTTCGATCGCCACCTCGGTGACCTTGCCCGTCACCTTGGATGAGACCGTCGCCTGCCGTCGCGCCGTTACGTACCCGGAGGCGTTCAGCAGCGTCGCCGCCCCGCCGGACGCCCCGGCGCGCACCGTGATCGTGCGAACCTCGATCACGCGGGGACGCGTCGTCCAGAAGTAGGCCGCCGCGGCCCCGCCGAGGAGGACAAGAATCACGATCGCCGACGGCGCCGCCGATCGGTTGCGCCCGCGCTGAGTCCGGTCGATCCGCAAGGCGTCTAGCGTGCTTTTTTCCGGTCCCATGTCGCGACGCACCCGGCCTGTCTCTTCGGGCGCGACCGCTCGCTGGAACAACCCGAGACGACCCGTCTTCACCAAGGCCCGCTCGCTCCAACCCGCGCGCCCGAGTCGGACGCGGCGAGCGCCTCGCGTGACGGATTTCGATGCTATCGCGGGATTTGACGAAGTGAAAGCAGCGCCAGGCGGCGGCGGACCGGGCGTGTTTTTGAGGCGGGATGCCCGATCGTTCAACGTGGCTCGACCTCTGAAACCGCACGCCGACGCAAGCCTGCGGCGCACGTCGCCGGGCAACCGGGTGTCGGCCCCTGCGCGCCGGTCATCGCCGCGTCGCAAGCAGATCCGACAGCGCCGCGTCCAGGCGCGGAAAGGCAAACTCGAACCCCTCTTCCGCAAGACGCCGCGACACGACATAGCGCCCGTACAACGCCAGCTCCGGGTCGGTTCGCAGCAGGAGCGGCGCCCCCAGCCGCACCATCCACGCGAAGGCGGGCAACCCGATCGGCATGCCCATCGCTTTCCGAAGCGTCCGCATGAACTCCCGCTGTGACACCGGGTTCGGCGAACTGGCCACATACGTCCCGCGCATGCCCGCGTCGGTCAGTCCGCGGATGAAAAGCCGGTTCATGTCCGTCTCGTGAATCCAGCTCATGCCCTGCCGCCCGCTCCCGACCGGTCCGCCAAGCCCCAACCGGACCAGCAGGCGCAAGCGGGTCAGCGCGCCGCCTCCCGCGCCCCGGTCCCGCCCGATCACAAAACTCGTCCGCAGCACCACGCCCCGCTGAGTCGTCAGCACGCTCGCGTGAAACGCCTCCTCCCAGGCGCGTCCGACGAACGGCGCAAGTCCGTATCCCGTCGGGGAGTCCTCGTCGCAGACGGGGTCGGGAGGGTCGCCGTAGATGTGCGCCGTGCTCATCTGCACCCACACCGGCGGCGGCGACCTCACGGCCTTCATCGCCGCGCCAAGCACGCGCGTCGACTCGACCCGCGAGCGAAGAATCTCATCCTGATGGTCGGGGGTCTTGACGCAATCCACCGTTCGACCGACAAGGTTGACCAGCCCCGCCGCGCCGTCGAGCACGTCGCACCAGTCTCCGACGGTCCGGGCATCCCACGACCTGTGCCGCCACGGTCCGGCGACCCTCGGCGCCCGCCGCGACAGAATCACCACCGCAGCGCCCTCGCTCGAAAGCCGCATCGCCAGCGACAAGCCGAGGAACCCGCTGCCCCCGGCGATGACCACGTTGCCGCCCGGTTTCGCCACGATCAACTCCCGCCACGTTCGCGCAGCTTGCAGGTCCGCGCATGCCTGACGGCGGCTTCCCGCCTCGCATACGAGGTCTGCAAGTGTAGATCGTCTGCCCGCGGCAGTCATCCCTGCGCGCCGATCAGGCGATATTCGCAGAGGCGGCGGCGGGGGGGTAACATATTGCGGTTGAACCGCCGCACGGCGATATCGGCTGGAGGTAACTACGATGCACAATACTGAAAAACGCTCGACGGCTGCTTTCTGGATTCTCGGGGTTGCGCTTGCCTTGGCGTCAAAAGGGGGGGCTTCAGCCCTGCCGATGCTTCAGGATCAGGATGGACCGCCGGATGCAAAGAAACCGGCGGAACCGCCGCCGGAGGAGCCGAAGCCGCTGCTTCCCGACGTGGACAAGCCCGCGCCGAAGCCCGCCGACGATGAGAAGGCGCCGCCGAAAAAGAAAGGCGCTGCGGGCCGGATCGCCGAGCAGCAGGCCGCGGAAGCCGCCCTGAAAGATGCGAAAATGCCGCCGCCCCGCCAGCCGGAGAAGGCGTTCATTGAGTTTACCGAACCCCTCGGGTGGCCGGTCTTTGACGCCCCCAACGCCGGAGACAAGGTGCTTTATGCGTTCAAAATGTCCGACCCGAAGAAGAAGCGCGACAAGGCGGTCCTCGCCGTCAGCTTTGTTCCTGAGCGCGAGGGCAAGGCGTCCACCGTCCTGAAGAACTGGTGCGAGGGGTTCATCAAGGACGACGGATCGAAGCCGCGCCTCGCCGAAGTCGCCCAGGAATTCGAAGTCAATTCGCTCAAGGTGACGCTGATCGAGTTGGAAGGCGCGACGAAGGGCGGCAAGAGCGAAAAACCCATCGCGGGACAGATGATGATCGCGGCCGTCGTGCATCACCCGAAAGGGCCCTTTTTCATCCGGGCTGAAGGAAAAGCCTCGACCCTCAAGCCGCAGCAGGAACGCATCCTGAAGTTCATCCGCAGCGTCCGCCCCGCGACCCCCGCGCCGAAGACCGAAAAACCGCAAGCGCCTGCGACCGGCAAGCCCCCCGCCGCCGCTGCATCCGGCGACCAACCCGCGCCAACGCCCTCAACGCCGGGCGCTGGTGCATCCGGATCCGCGCCGAAGAATCCCGCCCCTCCCTCCGATGACAAAAAGGACGGATCAAACCCAGGTTGACCCTGCGAATTGGCTCACGACCAGGATATTCAATGCGCTCACGCCATCGCTTCCTGACTTGGCACGCGGTTCGAGAACGTTCGTGCTGCCGAAGCCCCTGGACTCGGTTTTGTCACAGAGGGACGGCCGTTGCCGTGGGGGCGATGCTGCTGGCCGGCACGACCGCCGCGGGGAAGGAAGAACATCTCGAGAAGGTCAAGTTCGAGCTGCTTGCGCTGTACCTGCGGTGCAACACCTGCCACCTCGACGAAAAAGGCAAAGACCTGACGCTTTACGGGAAGCGGCTGAACGCGAGGGGCACGACCGCGTCATTGCAGGAGCGCGTCCGGCGGCAGGAGCGGCGGGTGTCGCCGACCCTGGCCAGGATGGAACCGGGCGCGGAGGACGATCGCGTCGACATCGACGGCGACGGCGCGTTGAACTGGGTGGAAATTCTCTGCGGGACGGACCCGTCCGATCCGAAAAGCGTCCCGCCGCTCGAGGCCGAGGGCGACGGTGCGGCGGCGCCGTCGCTGCGGAAGCGCGTCGAGATGATCGTGGACTGCCGCCTGTGCCACGTCAGCGTGGACACGACCGGACCGGAGGAGAAGGCGCCGCACAATCCCCTCGGCGAGTCGATCGCGAAGCTGGACACGCCGCCGGCGAACACGCGCCCCGGCTCACGCGCCCCGGTCCCGACGCGCGAGCCTTCCGACTTCCTGACCCGCTTCAAGCGCATTGCGAATCAGGATCCGGACCGTGACAAAGCCCGCAACTGGGACGAAATCGCCACGTTTCATGCCCCGACCGATCCGGCCGACCTCCCGACGCAGGAGGAATTGAAGGCGCTTCAGGCGCTGCTGCAATCCCTCCGCCGCGGCGAGGCCGGCTTCGGCAAGGCGCACAAAGAATAACACCCTGTTTCAAAACCCGCGTGAAAGGCTCGACCTGAGTCTCCATCTGGCTCCGGTTGCGGGGTGTTGGAATCGCATGAACTTATGATTTGGCGTGAACCTGCGACGCGACCCTGAGGCGTGAACCTGCGGGGAAGAGTCGACGGAATGTGTTGTGCCCCGGAGGATCATCCGGGAGTTTTTAGACCCGGCAGGGGCGCTGGAAAACAGCCCAGCACGCCAGTGCTGGGAAGCCCGCGCGGGGGATCCGAAAGTCCCGGAGGGACGAAAGAGACCCCGCAAGGACGCAGACCTCTCGCACCACGCTCGACCGTCCCGCCGCACCACGCTCGACTGACGCGATGCGCCGCCGCTCGACCGTCCTGTCGCACCGCCGCTCCGTTGTCCCTCCGGGACTTCATGATTCGATGCCCCCACCCCCGACGATGCATCGCTGAACTACTCCCGGAAGTCCTCCGTGGCACGCGCCGAGGCGTCTCCGGGGCGTCAGGGCGCGCCGCGTCGTTTGTCCTCAAGACCTTCAAGATGCTGCGCACCGGAGTCAGATGGAGACTCAGGAGAACGCTTCCTCACGGGCGCGGCTCGGTTGTGCAACCGCGTCCAAACCCGCGGCCGGTGGCGTTTACGTCGGCGTCGGGGGCAGCCGGATTGTGAAGCACGACCCTTGGTTCTCATCCGAGGCGACGTCGATCGAGCCGCCCAGGGCCCGCACGATGCCGTATGCGATGGAAAGCCCCAGTCCGGCGTGCTCGGCGGACGGTCCCTTCGTCGCCTCATCAACGCGAAAAAAGGGTTCGAAGATCCGTCCGAGTGCGCTCGCGGGCAGACCGCGCCCCGTGTCCAGAACATCGATGCGCACGCCTCCGTCCTCGCTTCGCGCCCGGATTTCAACGCGCCCTCCGGCGATGCTGGCTTCGATCGCGTTCTTGACGATCTCCAGCAGCGCCGTGGTCACGGCGCTGTGCGGAACTTCCCAGCCGGGCAGCGGACCGCATGACGACTCGAGGGACACGCCGGCCGACGCCGCGGACCGCCGCAACGCTTGCATCACCTGGTCCAGCACGTCGCCGATCCTCTCCCTCCCGCCGCGTTGCGGATCGCCCTCGGCAAAGGACAGCAGACTCCGCATCAGGCGGGCCGCACGCGCCGTCTGCTCCGCGGTCCTCTCCAGCGCGACCCGGTAGGACTCCGCCTCGCGTGCGCCGAGGGCGAAATCCACGGTGGTCGTGATTCCGCCGAGGATGTTGTTCAGGTGATGCGCGACCGCTCCGGCCAGATCGCCCAGTGCCGACATTTTCCGTGCCTCGCCGAGGCGTTGCTCAGCCTCGAAACGGCGCGTGATGTCCCGCGCGGAAAGCAGCACGCCGATCGTCTCGCCGCCGCACCCGGTCAGCGCGGATACGTTTGCCGCGAGTTCCCGAAAACGCCCCCGCTCATCCGGATAGCGGAACTCGAGTTCCGTCGCCACCCGATCCGACAGGGCGCTACGCAGGGCGTCGCCGGCGACCTCGCGGATTTCCCGCGGGAGGATGTTCTCGACGCGCGTGCCGAGGATCGCCGACGCCTCCGCGCCGAACATCCTCGCCGCCGCCGGGTTCCAGAGTCGCACGACGCCGTCGCGGTCCGCCGCGATCAGCGCCACGCCCGCCCCGGCGACCACCGCTTCCGGCAGCCGTGCGGCGTCCGCATCGCCCGATGCCGGCGCGCCCGCCGCCGCCGTTCCGCTGATCTGCTCCGCTGACGACATCTCCCTCACCGTTGTCACGGCCTGATCGTCACGGCGTTCCCGCGGCCGTGGCCGCCTCCTCTGATCCCGCCGCCGGTGAAACGGTCGGCGCGGGTTCCGCGGCAAGCAGGTTCCGCTTCATGAAATCCATCGTGAGGCGGTTGTAATGCTCCCCCCAGATTCCGTGGCGGAATCCCGGATAAAGCATGATCTCGAAGTCCTTGTTCGCCTTGATCAGGGCGTCGGCAAGCTTGATCGTGTTCTGCATATGCACGTTGTCGTCGAGCGTCCCGTGAATGAGGAGCAACCGCCCGTGCAGGTTCGCCGCCGCGGCGATCACCGAAGTTTCCGCATACCCGCTCGGGTTGTTTTGCGGCGTGTTCATGTACCGCTCGGTGTAGATCGTGTCATACAACCCCCAGTCCGTCACCGGTCCGCCCGCGATCCCGCACCGGAAAAGCTTGCTGTGCGTCAGGCAGTACGCGGTCATGAAACCGCCGTAGCTGTATCCGCTCATCCCGATCCGGTCCGGATCGACATAAGGCTGCGACCGCACCCAGGTGATCGCCTCCTCGATGTCGCGCATTTCCGCCACGCCGAGTCGCTTGTACGCGGTCCACGCGGACACCGCCCCTTTCCCGCTGGCGCTGCGCGGGTCGGCTTTGAAGATGATGAAGCCTTCGTTCGCCTGACTTTGTTCGTGCGTGTATCCGTTTCCCCACGCATCGCGGACCGTCGGCGCGTGCGGACCGGCGTAGGTCTGAAACCAGACCGGGTACTTTTTCGACGGATCGAAGTTCGTCGGCTTGATCATCGCCGCCTCGATCTTGTAGCCGTCCGACATCGTGATCTGAAACAACTCGACCGGGCTGCGACGAACCTCCTCAAGCTCTCGCACCGGGTTGGTGTCCAACATGCGGACCAGCGTCCCGTCCGTGCGGTACAGGCCCACCTGCGGCGGCGCGGCATGACTGCTCCAGGTGTCCACGTAAAGACGGCCCCTCGGACTGACGCTGACGTTGTGATGCCCGCTCGTCTGCGTCAGACGCTCGATCGCCGACCCGTCCAGGCGCGCCCGGTAGAGGTTCTCCGCGATGTGGCTGTCGCGCGTTCCCGTGACGTAGACCCAGCCCCCGGCCTCGTCCACGCCCTCCAGCCCGCGGGCCTCCCACTCTCCGGTGGTGACGGCGTGTTTCAGGGTTCCGTCGGCCGCATAAAGATACCAGTGCTTCCAGCCGGTGCGTTCGCTGGACAGCAGGAACGACCCGTCCGCGAGGAACTTCGGCTCGCCGGGGCTTTCAATCCACGCCTGCGTCTGATCGCGGAACAAAACTTTCGGCTCGCCGCCGGTGCGCGGCAGGGTGCAGAAGTCCAGCCAGGTCTGCTCCCGGTTCTGAACGTAGAAATAAGCCGGCGCTCCATCCCCCGGGAAGAACCCCGCGCCGCTGATGAGGATCTGCACCGGGTCGTACGTCCGTAGCTCAGCGAACACCGGCCCCGTCTTCCCGTCCACCGCCGCGACGCCGAACTTCACGAGCGGGTTCGGGTCTCCCGCCTTCGGGTAGCGCGTCTCCTCGATCCGCTGTCGCACCGGTTCATGATCGACGAGCGTGAAGGTGTTGACCGGTCCGTCGTCCAGCCGCAGGAAGCAGATCGCGGCGGAGTCCT
Organism: Phycisphaerae bacterium; assembly: GCA_022072505.1. Lineage (GTDB taxonomy): Bacteria > Planctomycetota > Phycisphaerae > UBA1845 > UBA1845 > JABWBH01. The sequence continues at coordinate 21,048 of JAJVHU010000003.1, read as the reverse complement.
TGCTCCACCAGTACGCCCGCTCGCTGCGGTTGAAGAGTTCCTCGTAGTACACCCAGTCCGCCTTGCCGTTGTAGATCAGGCCCCCGCCGTCGGTCGTGAGTTGTCGCTCCGTCTGCGTCGCCACGTCCACGACAAAGAGATTCTGCCCCGACACGAAGCTGACCCACCGCCCATCCGGACTGAAGTCGGCCAGTTCCTCGCGGCGGTCCGGGGTCTTGGTCAGCCGTGCGGCGAACTCGCCATCGAACGTCGCGTAAAACAGATCGCCATCGCGGTTCCACAACGCCCCCCGCCTTGCCGCATCCATCGTGAACCGGGTCGCCTCCGCGAGGGTCTTCGCCTTGTCCTCGGTGAATCCCTCGATCTTCATCAGTCCCGCGGCCATCTTTTGCGGATCATGAAACGGCGTGGACTCGCCCGACGCCGCGTGGACCTTGTACAGACGGTTCTCGCGCACCTGAAGGTAATGCTCCCCGTCCTCCAGCCAGCCCTGCGGCGCCGCCGGAGATCCGCGAAGCTGGGGTTCCCGGCCCGCCAGCACGTCCGCGAACGTCACTTCTCTCGGACCCCCGCGATTCTGAGGCAATCCCGCCGCCGGCCCGGACTCAACAACCACCGGCGACGTCAGCCGCAGGACCGGGAAATCCCGCCCGACCATCAGGTCATCATCAAAAAAGTTCCACGTCACCAGCCCGTCGGCCGACTGCGGCTCCAGCAGATACGACGCCAGCGTCCCCAGCGGCTGGGCCGTCCGGACAAGGATCGTCCCCGCGGGAAGGCGGCGCTTTTCCTCCCGGACCGTCACGGCGACCTCATTGACCGTGACATGCTTCATGAACGGCCGGTCCGCCCGGCGCACGTCCTCGACGCGGTAGACCTCGACCGACATCTCCCGATCTTCACGCAGCTCCTCGACGACGATCCCGTGCTGCTGGAGCTTCTCCTTCACGTGCGCCAGCGACGCGGGGAAGGCGTAGGCAAAGGCCCGGGCGATGGACGCCGTCGGAACGGACCGCCCAACGTGCCGGGCTTCATAATCCCGCTTCGTCTCCGTCGGTCCCGAGCGACCCGGTTCGTCCATCTCGACGTAACCGGCGATGCGCACCGGTCCGTCGTACTCTCCTTCCCGCGTGCGCACCGCCACGCGGTCCTCCGGTCGAGGTTCACGGCCTCGCGCGACCGTCTCACGGTCCACCTCGGACAGCAACTCCCGGATCTTCGCCGCGTCGGACGCCGCGTGCTCGAGGATCAGTTTCACGAAGTCCCGGGTGCAGAGGACACGGTCCTTGAACGAGGCGTAAGCGTACGCCTCCGCCAGCACCGCGAGGCGGTTCCGCAGTCCGAGGTAGTTCGTGCTGAAGCGCGGCGTATCCGCGTAGTCGGTGCTCCACGTCGCGCCTCCGTCGTGCAGATTTCCGTAAAAGAACGAGCGGTAGCCGGTGGTCGCCTCAAGACGCCGCGTGACGTCCGGAAGCATCCGCTCCCGCACGTACGCGATGACGCGCGGATCGCCGGCCGCGTGGCGCGGGCCTTCGTAGGTCATCGTGTATTGATGCGGCGTGCCGTCCGTCGTGTGCGTGTCGATGACGATCGCCGGATCCCACGCGGTGATGAACCGCACCAGCGCCTGCGCCTCCGGGCTTTCCAGCTTGACAAAATCCCGGTTGAGATCGAGATCCTGAGCGTTGTGGCGGACGCCCATCCCCGCCGCGGGTCCGTTCTGCCCCGGACGGTTGTCCTTCGAGACGCGCTCGTTCCCGTCGCAGTTGAAGATCGGCGCAAAAAGAATCACCAGCCGGTCCAGCAGCGCCGGGTTCGGAGACGCCAGAATCTCCCGCGCCAGCATCGGCAACGCCTCCTTGCCGCAGACTTCGCCGGCGTGGATGTTCCCGAAGGCCAGCACCACCAGCTTCCCGCCGCGCCGTGCCTCCTCGGGCGTTGTGACCGGCGGGTCCGCCAGCACCAGCACCGGGATCGACCTTCCCTCGACGGTCCGCCCCATCTCGACCAGCGCCGCGTGCGGCGAGGCGGCGTCGATCCGTCGGCAGAGATCAACGACCTCGTCGTACCGGGCGGTCGTCTGAAACCCGGACTTCTCCGCCACGGTCAGGAGCGGTTCTTCCGCGCTGCCCGCCGCCGCTGCAAACCCCGTCAGCCCCACGAGAAAAAGGTACACGTTCAACATGCCTCCGAACTCCTGAAGCGTGCGGCGCCGAACCCGCGACCCGACATCGATCCGCCCACCGGGATGCCCCGACCCGTCGCGTCAACTTTACTCCGCGCCACCCCGGCGGAGAAGCGCGAGCGCCGCCACGGGGTTCGGCCGAGGTTCGACAGTCGCTTAATTGTGTTGACACTCCCGAACCGCAGGAACAGAATCCGGCACCAGGAGTTCCCCGGATGGCGGCGCGCGTCATGAAGGTCCGAAACTCTTCCGCGGAGCGGGAGGCGATCGTCGCCGCGGGCGAAGTGCTGGACCGGGGCGGCCTGGTGGTCATTCCCACCGAGACCGTTTACGGCGTCGCGGCCCGCGCCGACCGCCCTGAGGCAATACGCCGCCTGCGCGAGCTGAAGATCCGGGATGACGGAAAGCCTTTCACGCTCCACCTCGGTTCTCGCTCCCACGTCGAGACCTACGTCGGCCCGCTGACGGGTTACGCCCGGCGGATGACGACAAAGGGCTGGCCCGGCCCCCTGACGCTGGTCTTCTCCGTCCCCCTCGCGGTTCGGCAGGCGGTCGCGGCGGATCGGGGTCCGCGAACGTCGGACGAGATTTACTTCGACGGCACGGTGGGCATCCGCTACCCCGATCACGAACTGGCGTGCGCCGTGCTGCGTGAGGCGGGAGGCCCGGTCGTCGCCAGCAGCGCCAACCGGGCAGGGGATCCGCCGCCCACCACGGCAGCGGAGTCGATCGACCGGCTTGGCGACGACGTTGATCTGGTGCTCGACGCCGGGACGACGCGCTACGCCCGCTCGTCCACGGTCGCGCGGGTGAACGACAACGGGTTCGAAATCCTTCGCGAAGGCGTTTACGACGCCCGGACGCTCGAGCGGCTGGCGGTGCTGCGCCTCCTCTTCGTCTGCTCGGGAAACACCTGCCGCAGTCCGATGGCCGAGGGTCTGTGCAAGCGTCTGCTCGCCGAGCGGATCGGCTGCCGGGTGGAGGACTTGCCGGCGAAACGGATTCTCGTTGAATCCGCGGGAACGTCCGGGGGGGGCGGCGGCGCGTCCGAGGGCGCCCGTCGGGTGATGGCGGGGCGCGGGGTCGATGTTTCCGGACACGTCCCAAGGCTCCTGACCCCGGACCTCGCCCGCCAGGCCGACTACCTTTTCGTCATGACGCCGAGTCATTACCTTGCGGTTCTGGATCTCGCGCCGGACCTGGAATCGCGGGTCCGGTTGCTGGATGAGCGCCGGGCGATCGAAGATCCCTTCGGCGGGGACGACGCCGCCTACGAGGCGTGTGCGGCGCAGATCGAGCAGGCCTTGATCCGAAGACTGCAAGAGGTGCAACCATGAGAGTCGCGCTGGCGTCCGATCACCGCGGTTTTTCGGCGAAAGAGAAGATCAAGACCTACCTCGCGTCGAAAGGTCACGAGGTGCTCGACTTCGGCTGCAACAGCAACTCGAGCTGCGACTACCCCGACAGCGCGCTTCCCGCGGCGGAGTGCGTGGCGTCCTGCCGAAGCGACGTGGGAATCCTCATGTGCGGGACGGGGATCGGCATGTCGATGACGGCCAACAAGGTCCGCGGGGTCCGCGCCGCCTTGTGCCACGATGAGTTGACCGCGCAGCTTTCGCGGGCGCACAACAACGCCAACGTTCTTTGTCTGCCTGCCGACCTCATCGGCGAGGAACTGATGCGGCGGGTCATCGACGTCTGGCTGGGCACGCGCTTTGACGCCGGGCGTCACGAACGCCGGGTGGCGAAGATCGTCGAGTATGAGGCTCGCTGCCAGTCCGACGCCCGCTCCGGCGGTTCGACCGGGGCGTGCTCCGCGTCGTAAGGCGGTCCGATCCGGCGGTTCGACTGCGTCATGCTTCGCGTCGTGATCCGCACCGTGCCCCGCGTCATGCTCTGCGTCGTAAGGCGTCCCGATCCGGTCGAGCATCGCACCGCGGTCCGCGGCGCCTATCCTCCCACCGCCCGAGCCCCGGCGCGCGACCGCCCGGCGCCCGACGACGCATCAAGAGGCAACCCGGTGGCCGGATCCACGCGAGGCTCGGTGTCCGCCAGGCGCTTCTTCATCAGCCGCCCGACCTTGAACTTCACCGTCCGCTTCGGCGGCACCGGAACCTTGTCCAGCGTCTTCGGGTTCTGCGCCATCCGCGCCTTGCGCCGACGGCACTCGAAGACGCCGAAGTCCCGGAACTCAAGGCGGTTCCCGCGACCCAGCTCATCAATGATGTCATCGAGGAATTTCTGGATCACGTCCTTGACGAGCGTGCGTCGGTGACCCGTGGATTCCGCGATCCGATCGATCAGTTCTTTCTTCGTGACCGTGGCCATCGGCGCTCCCGGTGACAAGAAGGGAGGAATCCGGAAACCTGCCTCAGCGTTCGGTGTTGTCAAAACAAAGTCAGTCTAGTTCGCAACGCCGGACGGTTCAAGAGGAAATTTGATTCGGCGTAACCTGCTCCGGTCGTGCATAAACCGCTCCCGATCGTCGGCTCCGCCCGGAGCGGCGGTTTCGCGGTTTTCGGGGCGAAATCCGGCGACTTCGCTGAACCGAGGGGCGGGGACAGAATATGTCTGGCGCGGAAATTGCCCGGTAGCCCGGGCCTCGACGTGCAACGTATCACCCGATCCGCACGCTACCGACCGGACCCGCCGCGGTATCCGGAGCGGTACTCATCGACACGCCGGATCGTCGTCTGACCGGTCGAGAACCCGGCGCCTTTGCCCTCCCGCACGATTCCCGCAAGGTCGCTGAAGAACACATGAACCTCGGAGGCGCCGTAAGCCTCCGGCGCCTCAACGATTACCGGCCAGGGAGCACGCGCCGCCCCCGCGTACCCTCCAGAGAGTGATCCGGGATTGAAAAGCAGGCCGGTGTCAGGCCGGACCCTCGGCGCGGACGGACCGCCCCGGCTTGCCGCACACCCGCCGGCAAGCGCCCCGATCAATCCGCATAACATGAGCGCTGTCGCCCGCTGTCGCACAACCCCCTCCAGTACATGCCGCCGCGCCTCATCGCAATCGCCGGCCCGATCTCGGGCATCGCGCCGCATGAGACCCTTCCTCCGGATTGTTGGGGGATACACCCCGCTTTTTCCACCACGACGAGATGATGCCGCGAGTTCTTCGAGTGTTCGGACCTTTACTCGGGATATGCGTCACCCAGCCGCATCGTCTCCCCGGCAGGTCCGAAACTACGTTGGCGGATTGCCGCCGGCGGCGGGTTCGCCTATCACAGGCGGCGTGAGTCTTGCGATCCCGGGCGTCACGGACGATCCGGTTCATGAGGCCCTTGCAAAGCGGTGGGTCCAGGAATCCCCCGGGGCGGTTTCCATCTTCGGGGTCTGGGGATCCTCTGCGCCCCTGTCGCTGGCGTGCAGCGCCGCGCACGCCTCGGGATCGCTGGTGCTTTACCTCACCGCGCATCTCGAGGAGGCGGACGACGCCCTCGACGATCTCGAATCCTTCAGCGACCGCCCCTGCCTGCTCTTTCCCGCGTGGGAGGGACGACCCGGCGATGGCGCAGGCAGCTCCGAAATTGAAGCGGAGCGCATGCGTCTCCTCTCGATGATCTCACGCCCCGCCGTCGCTGACAACGCGAGCACGCCGCGCCCGATTCTGGTTGCCCCGGTGCAGGCGCTGCTTCAGCCGGTTCCGTCGCCGGACCGCCTGGCGCGAAGCCTGCTTGCGATGCGGTCCGGGGAAACCCGCCCCCCGCGCGACGCCCTCACCTGGCTGATCGAGCACGGATACGAGCGCCTCGACCTGGTTGAATCCCCCGGAGACGTGGCGCTGCGTGGAGACATCCTCGACGTTTTCGCACCGGGCGACGAGACGCCGACGCGGATCGAGTTCCTCGACGATCGCGTCGAGTCGATCCGTCGGTTTGACGTCGGCACGCAACGATCCGGCGACGCCGTGGATTCGATCCTCCTTCCGACCTTGAAAGCCGCCGCCGGTCCCGGAAGCTGGGCGAGTCTGCTCGACTACCTCCCGCCGTCGTCGGTCATCGCCCTCGACGCACCGACCGAGATTCAGGAGCTTGCGGAGGCGTACGTGCAGCGCCTGCGCGGTCCCGGACGCGAGGGTTCGGGCGTGTTCATGATCGGGGATCTCCTGGCGTCCGCGGCGAAGTTCCGGCAGGTCTGGTTCTCGCGGTTCGGAAAGGGCGTGGAGGGCGACGCCGCCGCGGACTACGCGGTGCGGTCGCTGACGCGCTTCGAGGGACGCGGCGAGGGGGCGATCGAGGAGCTGCACCGCTTGACCGCGACGCACCGGATCCACGTCCTGTGCGACAACGTCGGCGAGCGCGACCGGCTTCGTGAAATGCTCGCCGCCGCCGGAACGTCGCCGGACGCGATCCGGCTCCACCTGGGACGGATGCATCGCGGTTTTGAGTGGACGCGGACCCGTACCGTCGTGGTTCCGCATCATGAGGTCTTTCTGCGCTACCAGCATCGCCGCCGCCTTCGTCGCGTGCATACCGGGCGGGCGATCGAGTCCTGGACCGACCTGAAGCCCGGAGAGTACGTCGTCCACGCCCTGCACGGCATCGCCCTCTTCGTCGGGATGGAGACGATGCGCAAGGGCGACGACGGAAAACTCGAGGAATTCCTCACCCTCGAATTCGCCGAAGGCGCGCGGGTCTACGTCCCCACGTCGCAGATCGACCTCGTTCAGAAGTACATCGGCGCGGGCGGGCACAAGCCGACGCTTTCCACGCTCGGGGGAAAACGCTGGAAGAAAACGAAAGAACGCGTCGCCGCCGCCGTCGAGGAACTCGCCGACTCGTTGCTTCGGCTTCAGGCGATGCGTCATCAATCCGAGGGCACGGCTTACCCGGCGGACACCCCCTGGCAGCGCGAGTTCGAGGCCGCCTTCCCCTACGAGGAGACCGAGGATCAACTCATCGTCGCCGGAGAGTTGAAGGAGGATCTGTCCCGCCCGCGCCCGACGGACCGTCTCGTCTGCGGCGACGTCGGCTACGGAAAAACGGAACTGGCGATGCGCGCCGCCTTCAAGGTCGTCGAGTTCGGACGGCAGGTCGCCGTCCTCGTGCCCACCACGATCCTCGCCGAGCAGCACTACGAGACTTTCCGCGAACGCTTCGCCGACTACCCCTTCGTCATCGGATGCCTGTCCCGCTTCCGCACCGCCGCCGAGCAGCGCCGGTTGATTCAATCCGCCCGCAAGGGTCAGGTGGACGTCGTCATCGGCACGCATCGCCTGCTCAGCAAGGACGTCGGTTTCGCCAACCTCGGCCTCGTCGTCATCGACGAGGAGCAGCGCTTCGGCGTCGAGCACAAGGAGCGCCTCAAGCAACTCCGCGAAACCGTCGACGTCATCACGCTTTCCGCCACGCCCATCCCGCGCACGCTGCACATGGCGATGACCGGACTGCGCGACATCAGCACCCTTCAGACCCCTCCGATCGACCGCCGCAGCATCGCCACGCAGGTCGTTCCCTTTTCCGCGGAACTGATCCGCGAAGCCGTCCTCCGCGAACTGAACCGCGAGGGACAGACCTTCTTCGTTCACAATGTTGTCCGCTCGATCCACGCGATGGCCGACCGCCTCCGCCAGATCGTCCCGGAGGCCCGCATCCTCGTCGGGCACGGTCAGATGCACGAACATGAGCTGGAGGACGTGATGTTCCGCTTCGCGCACCGCGAGGCCGACCTGCTCGTCTGCACCACGATCATCGAAAGCGGGATCGACATCCCCTCCGCGAACACGATTTTCATTCATCAGGCGGAGCGCTTCGGTCTGGCGGACCTGCACCAGCTTCGCGGGCGCGTCGGAAGGTCAAAGCATCGCGGGTACTGCTTCCTCCTGCTCCCCGCCGACAAACCGATCAAGCCCAAGGCCGTCAAGCGCCTCAAAGCGATCGAGGAGTTCAGCGACCTCGGCGCGGGTTTTCGCATCGCGATGCGCGACCTGGAGATCCGCGGCGCGGGCAACCTCCTGGGGGCGGAGCAGAGCGGACACATCGCCGCCGTGGGCTACGATCTTTACTGCAAGATGCTGGATCAGACCGTCCGCCGCATGAAAGGCGAGGCCGACCCGAACCCGCCCCCGGTGCATCTCGAACTCGAAGTCGTCGCTCACATCCCCGATGACTACATCGCCTCCGAGCGCGCCCGCATTGAAGTCTACCGGCGCATCGTCGGATGCCGAACGCTGTCGGACCTCGCTCAACTTGAGAAGGATCTGGCCGACGCTTTCGGGCGGCCGCCGCGCGAAGTGCCGCAACTGCTCGAACTGGCCGAGCTTCGCATCCGGGCGGGGCGCCTCGGCATCCGCTCGATCATCCTCCGCCGACCGGATGTCGTGTTCACGATCGACCGGATGTCATCCGCTCAATCCGTCTTCGAGGATGCGCCGGGGTCGGTGAGGATGCCCGATGCCCAGACCGTCCACCTGCGGCTGCCCCCGCGCTACCTCGAACCCGGGACACTCACGTCGGTCCTGAAACGCATGCTGGCGAAGGCGGACGCCGCCGCAACCTCGTGACCGACGCCACGGTCACGCACCGGCGGCGGCGCCCGCGGCGCGAACACGCCCGCCCGAAGGATTCACGCCCTTTCCGATCGGCGCCATCGCGCCTCGCCGCCGCAGCGACTCATCCGTCGCCGCCAGCGCCCGCACCACGTCCGTCGCCAGCGCCGCGCCGTTGATCGGCGGCCGCCCGTCGCGGAGGCACTCGATGAAATGCTCGCACTCCGCCGCGACCGGCTCCGATCCGCTCACATGCGGGATCACCACGTCGCCCTCGCGGATCTGCATCTGAAATCCGCCGAGACTGTCCGCGTAAGCCGCATGCGACCGCGTCTGAACTGTCTTGTCGTAGACCCGGACCGGTTCGATCACGTCCATGTCGCTCCAGACGATCATCTTCCGCTCGCCGACGATCGTGATCTCGCGCACTTTCCGCGGATTCAGCCAACTCGCCTGCACCGACGCCATCTCCCCGCCCGGATACCGGTACGACGCCAGCACGACGTCCTCGACGCCCGTCTTCAGATAACTCTCCCCGTGCGCCGTCACCTCGCTCGGCCCCGTGCCCAGCCAATACTGAAAAATGCTCAGGTCGTGCGACGCCAGATCCCACAGCGCGTTCACGTCGTCGCGGATCGGACCCAGATTCGTCCGCGTTGCATGAAGGTGATACACCCGCCCCAGGGCTCCCGCGTCGAGAATCTCGCGCACCTTGCGGATGCCCGCGTTGAAAAGGAACACATGCCCCACCGCCAGCGTCAGCCCGCGCCCCTCCGCAAGTTCCGAAAGCAGCTCGCATTCCTCGACCGTCGGGCAAAGCGGCTTCTCCACGAACACGTGCTTCCCCGCCTGAAGCGCCCGCCGCGCCAGGTCGAAATGCGTCCGCACCGGCGTGGCGATCACCACGGCGTCCGCGACGTCGTCCGTCACCGTCGCCGCCACGTCCGTCGTCGTCCGCACGTCCGGGAAACGCCGGGCGATCAACTCAAGCCGCGCGCCGTCCGGGTCCGCCACCTGGTGGACGCGCACAAGCGGAAGGTTGCGCAGACTCCGCACCAGGTTCGGACCCCAACGCCCCGCCCCGATCGCATTGACCGTGATCAACCCTTGATTCATCGGCCTCACGTCCTCAGCCCGCTTCCCAGCAGGCACACCGGTTTGAGCATGTCCCACCAGCCGATGATCGGCTTCATCTTCGTCGTCCCCAGGCGCTTCGGCGGGTAGATCTTCGTGCAGGGAACCTCCACGTGGCGGTAGCCCAGCTTGATCGTCTTGAACAGCAGGTAGACCTCCAGCCCGTATCCGTCGAGCCACGGCTGATCGAGCCGGATACGCCGGTCGTTCAGCAGCGACAAGCGGAATGCGCGAAATCCGTTGGTGCTCTCCGTCAGCCGTTTTCCCGCCGTCACCCCCATCAGATACGGGTGAAGGCGCGTCGCCAGCTTCCGGTAGAAGGGCATGTCGCCCCCGTAACCGCCGCCCTTCAGATAGCGCGAGCCGATGACGAAGTCCGCTTCTCCAGACCGGATCGGCGCAAGCAGATCCGGGATCTCGTTCGGTTCGTCCTTGTTGTTGCCCGCCATGATGACGGCGATGTCGAACCCGTCCCGGCGCGCCGCACGTAATCCCTCGCGCAGCGCCGCCCCCACGCCGCGCACGCATCCCAGCGAGAGAACGTCCGCCCCGCGCTTCCGCGCCGCGCCGGCGGTCCCGTCCGTCGACCCGTCGTCAATGACCAGCACCCGGTCCACGACGCCGTGAGGCACCCGATCCAGCGCCGCCCCCAGCTTTGCTTCTTCGTTGTACGCCGGGATCAGCAGGCAGACTCGTCCGCCGTCAGACATGAGCCGCCTCCTCGCAGATCAGCCCCGCGGCGCCCGCCCGGTGTCGCCGCCCGCAAGCCCCGCAGCAAAGCCCCGCGTCCAGCTTCCGCCCGCACACGCACGCCCACCCGACCCGCCGCGCCGGTCTCCCGAGCATCCACGCATGCGCCAGCACGTCGCGCGTCACCAGCGCTCCCGCTCCGATCATCGCAAAAGCCCCGATCGTCACCCCGCACAAGAGGATCGATCCCGCGCCGATCGACGCGCCGCGCCCGACCGTCGTCGGCTCCCGCCAGTTCTCCGCGTGCGCATAACGAGCCTGCACGGCTTCAAGCCGCGGGCTTCGCGGATACCGGTCGTTCGTGAAGACGACGCCCGGTCCGATGAAAGCGTCGTCCTCGATCGTCACGCCGTCCCAGAGGCAGACGCCGTTCTTGATCGTGACGCGGTCTCCGACGCGCGCTCCACGCTCGAGGAAGACGTGCTCGCCGATGTTGCACGCCGCGCCCGCCTCCGCGCCGTTCATCACGTGCGCGAAGGCCCAGATGCGCGTCCCCTCGCCGACGCGATCGCTCTCGCACAGCGCGCGGGGATGAACCTGATGCGGACAGATTTCCGTCGTCGACACGATGAACCTCCGTCGCCGCCGCGCGGCGGCACAGAGGTTATCGGCTCCCGGAACCCGCGGATGAAGCCCGCGCCGAGGGCGCAGGCTTTGCGCCTCCGGCGATCGCGGGGTCGGCGATCACCCGCAGATCTGGTTGCGGGTCAGGAAATACTCGGGCACGCGGACCGTGTAAGGCACGCGCCGCACGACCGTGTTCGGAGAGCGGGCCTTTCCCTTGCGGTTCGCGTTGCGCTGATCCACGATCCGCCCGTTCAGCTCGAACGTCAGCAGTTCGCCCGGGGTGACGTTCTTCACCCGCGCGACCAGCACCGTCGCGGAAAGGCACTTCACGCGCAATTGCGGCGTGATCTGCATCTCGCCGCTCTTCTTGCCCTTGCGCCAGAACGACGTCGCCGCCCCCAGCGGACCGGGGCACACGCCGGTGTCATAATCCCGGCACTCATCGGGGAAAGACAGTTCCCCGTCGCGCGGCGTCACGTCGTCGAAGCTCTCCCAGCTCTGCGTCGCGTAGTGCAGCGGCTTGTTCAGGCCCCACAACATCGGCTGCGCGCACGTCGCAAACTCCGTCACCTCGCCGAACGAGCGGTAGTACGCCCCGGCGTACACGCCCTCGCCGTCCGCGGGCCCGCGCAGCTTGTCCAGCGGCAGGCGGCACAGCGGCAGGTCCACGTAGTAGAAGCCCACCCCCTGGCTCGACTCCAGTTCGCCGAAGTCCAGCACCACGCCCGACACGAATCCGTCGAACCCGTCGCAACCGGAGTAGTTCTCGTAAAACGAAAACTCGATGTAACACCGCTCGCGCGTCCCCGTCCCCTGAACCTGCCACCACCACGCATGTTGAACCCGCCCGATGTGGACGTCCGAGCACCCCGGAGGCATGTCGAAGTCGTTCGCCCAGAGCGTGTTGCAGTAGTTCCGGCCCAGAAACCACCGCGACCCCCCGACGCCGCAGTCCAACCCGTAGTACCCGTCCGCAAGACGCGAATTGAGCGCGTTCTCCCCGTTGGTCTCGACCCCGTCGAAGCACAGCGACGCGCCGCAATCCTCCTGAATCACAACGTCGTCGATCCGCTGCCACCCGCCCACCAGCTCATGTCGCCGGTTCACCAGCGCCGCGTACTGCGGCACGACCCGGACATGCTCATGCGCCAGTTGAAGCGCCGGTTGATCGACCGATCCGTCGGCCTCCCCGTCCTGACGCGCGAACGCCGCGCCCGCCGATCCCAGAAACCCCGCACCCAGAAAAAACAACGCGCCCAGGCGCAGACCCGTCATGCTTCGGTTCATGCTCTCCCCCCTCGTCGAGCAGGATGCCGGACGTCCGACCCTGAACGATCCGGCGACAAGGGTCGACGCCACGCTCGGCCGAAGACCCTGTCCGATTCTTCGCCCGCCTTGAAAGGATGTCAACGTGAGAGATTGTTAAGCCGGCTCGATCCGCCTGATCGAACGCTTCGGGAACCGGTATTTTCGGTCACGGCGGCGGCTCGCGCAACGAAAAAGGCGCGACCCACGGGTCGCGCCTCCCTTATCCGGGTTTCACCGCGGATGTCCCCCGCGCCGGCGAACGCCTTATTCGCACGGCACGTTGCGCATCAACTCATTCTCAAGCTCCCGCGTCGTGTGCGGACCGGCGGGCACAAAATCAAACCGGACCTTGCACCGGCCGTTGGCCTTGACCGCCTTGGTGCGCGACCGGATGCCGTCCAGCTCAAGCGTGACAAGCTGCCCCGGCGCCGCATCCCGGATCCGCGCCACGACCGACCCGTTGCCGCACTTCGCGCGAAGCTTCGGCGTCACGTTCGGCGAGCCTTTCTGCCACATCGCCGTCGCCGTCCCTACCACCCCGGGACAGGTGAACGCGCCGTAGTCGAAACACTCGTCCGCATAAATGATGACTCCGTCGCGCGGATTGATGTCCGCGAATTTCAGCCCCGACTGCGCGCTGTAATTCAGCGGCTTGTCCGTGCTCCACAGCATCGGTTGCGCGCACGTCGCAAACGCCCCGCCGTCGGCGGTCAGGTACGCGCCCTCATAAGCGCCCCGCCCGTCCGCCGGCGCCGGGATGGTTCCGAACAACCCGCACGTGTGAATATCGAAGTAGTAATACCCCCCGGTGTCCTGGCTGGACGGCAGCGGACCGAAATCAAACAAAAACGCCCCCAGGAATCCCGCAACGCCGGCGCAGTCGTTGAAATCCTCATGAAGCCCGATGTAAAGCATCGCCTGCTCGGACGACCCCGGTCCCGAGGCATCCCACCAGAACGCATGCTGGATCCGACCGATGTCCTGACCGTCGCACGTCTCGGTCATATCCGCGTCGTCGATCCAGAACGTGTCGCAGAATCCCGGACCGAAGAACCAGCGCCCGCTGCCCATCCCGCAATCCAGACCGTAATACCCGTCGCCCGGCTGGCTCTCGTTCACGTCCCGTCCGTTGGTCTCGACGTTGTCGAAGCACAGCGACGCCCCGCAGTCCTCGGCAACCCCGTTGTCGCCCAGATCCACCCACGGACCGATCGGCTGGCGATTCTCATCCGCCAGAACCGCCCGAAGCGGGTGGATCTTCTGACCCATCGAAACAAGGTTCGGCTCGGGCAGCCGCAACCCGGACTCCAGACCGCCCTTCTGCTGGGCGAACCCGGCGCTGATGAACAAACAAAAAACACCCGTCGCAATCCACGTCGTCGTTTTCATTACTTCCTCCCCTGCCTGTACTCGATGCTCTTCTCCCGCGAGCGTGCGAACAAATACAGTTGCACTGTGCAGGTTCACGGCAACCCGGCATTGCCTCGCGGCCCCTGACCCCTGAGGATGAATAATTTTCCTCATAATGTCAAGGAAAAATTAAAAATTCATCATGTTTTTCAAACGACTACCTGACGTGGCAAAGGCGGGATCTCTCTCCACCGCAGGGGGTGCGGTCGGATAATCCTCAAAATCCCCTTCCCAAAACCGCAGCGTTCCGTCGGCTGATGCAGCGTCACGGCTCATTCAGATACCCACGCTCGTTCAGGTAGGCGTACGCTCCCTGCATCACCCGCACCGCGTCATGCCCGTGACGTGAGAGTTCCAGATGAACCGGACCGAGGTACCCGATCGCTTCCAGCGACTGCCGGATATCGACGAAATCGACTTCACCGCCCCCAGGCGGCAGATGCTCGTGCGCCCCCAGCCGAGCGTCGGAAAGATGGACGTTCCACAGCAGCCCCTTCCAGCGCTCGACATGCTCGCGGACCGACCCGTCCCGAAGGGCGTAGACGTGGTTCACATCCAGCGTCAGGCCCAGCAGAGGGTGCTGCATCGTTGCGATCAGCCGGTCATACCGGGCCATCGTGTCCACCAACATGCCCGGCTCCGGCTCGAACGCCAGCCGCCGGTCCGCTTTTTCCACGAAGTCCAGGAGCCGGTGAAGTTCCTCCATCAAACGCGCAAACGCCTCGTCTTCACCGGCGTCGTCGTCCGCCGCGCCCGACCAGAGCGAGACCGTCTCGGCGCCCAGTTCCGCAGCGGCCAGAACGCACGTCTCAATGAATTCCCGCCGCCGCGCCCGATCCTGACCCCGCGCACTGACCAGCGTCGGCTGATGTTTGCGCCGCGGATCCAGGACGAACCGCGCGCCGGTCTCAACCGTGACCCGCAGGTCGTGTTGATCCAGCAGACGCCTTACCCGCCCGGTTTCGCGCAGACAGGTGTTCCGGTCCGTCGGATCCAGGTGATGATGATCGAGCGTCAGGGCGACGCCTCGAAACCCGGTTTCGGCGATCAGCGCGAGCGCATCCTCCAGCCGGTGATGCGGCAGCCCGTTCGTATTGTATCCGAGGAACATCTCGCACCGCACCGCGCAGACCGACACCGTGAGATCCGCTCAGTCGCCCGCGCCGCCCGCCCACGCCAGCCCCGCCGCCGACGCCGCGATCGCCAGCAGCGCCGACACCAGCGACTCGCCGGCGATAAACCCGGAAGCCGCGGGCACGGCGTACGCTTCCGCTGATTTCCGCGCCGCGCGCCGCCACGCCCACGCGATCACCGACCCCAGCGCCAGCGCCAGCGAACTGTTGAACCCGAACACCCACGAAAACCCCAGCCCCATCGGCGACGGCAGATACCGCGCCGCCCGAGACGACAGCGCGCCGACCGTCGGGATCGCCACGCCCGTCATGCCCCCGATCACGATCGCCCAGCGCGCGCTGATCGGCAGGCTCTGCAATCCCTGCGTCAGCGCGTCCGCCACCGCCTTCCACATCTGCGCCGAAGGAACGTTGAACCCGCTCAGCGCCGCCGCGTCCGGAACCATCAGATACCACGCGGGAACCACCGCCGCCGTCCCGAAGAACACGCCGGCAAGCTGCGCCGCGAACTGCTTCCGCGGGTTCGCCCCAAGAAGATAGCCCGCCTTCAGGTCGTTCAGCAGATCCGCGGCGCTGCTTCCGGCGCTGGTCGTCGCCCCCGCGGCCGTCAGGTTGATCGCCGCGTCGCCCGCCGAACCCGGCAGCACCGCGTACACAAGTTGCGTCACCTTGCCCATCGGACCGATCGGCGTCGTGTCCGTCTCCCCCGTCACCCGGCAGCACACCAGCGACACCACGAACGACATGCCCACCGCCACGACGCCCAGCGGCGCACTGATCCCGAACGCAAGAACCTGCACCGCCACCAGCCCGGCCGCTGCCGGAAGGATGCCGAGCGCAAACCACTTCAAAGGAACCTCGACGTCCGCACCGCTCGCGCCGCCCCCAAGCGTCAGAAACGATCGCCCCACGACCCGCCACTGAAGCGCGAAACCGGTCAAGCTGGCGAACACCAGCAGCGACGATCCGCCCCACAATCCCCACCGCACCACCTGGATCACGCGGCCCCCCGTCACCGGAACGTGCAACGCGCCGGGCGACGCTCTCGCCGCGTCATACACCGGCGCCGACTCCGCTCCCGCCGTCCACCCGCTCGCGGGGCTCGCCTGATCCAGCGACACAAGATAAGGCCCCACCCCGAAGTAAAGCGCCGTCGCCCCCGCCAGCATCGACAACCCCGCGCGGGGTCCGATCAGCATCCCCGCGCCGATCATCAGCACCCCCGGGTCGAACCCGAAGTTCCACAGTTTTCCCCCGCGCACCCCCGTCAGCGCCTGCGTCGGAAGTTCGAGCTGATGCGGAAGAAACACCCTCGCATGAAGATCCGAAAGCCACGCCGGACACCGCGACAATTTCTGCAACCGGTCCACCAGGAGCCCGTAATTCCGCAGCAGCCCGATCACCCCGCCGAACGCCAGGCACGCGATCAGCGCATACGCCTGCCGCAGCGCGTCCCCGCCGCGCGAGTAAAGGCTGCGCAGCGTCTGCGCCGCAGCCGTCCCGCTGGGAAACCGAAGCTGCTCGAGGT
Organism: Phycisphaerae bacterium; assembly: GCA_022072505.1. Taxonomy (GTDB): domain Bacteria; phylum Planctomycetota; class Phycisphaerae; order UBA1845; family UBA1845; genus JABWBH01. Next base: position 4,538 of record JAJVHU010000003.1, on the reverse strand, counting down.
TGATCATCTGTCGCTTCAGCGGCGCCGCCAGCAGCACCCCCAGCAGCGCCGTGAACAACGTGAAGCTCGCCAGCGCCCACCACGGAACGTGACGACCCGTCGAAAGCAGCAGCGCTCCGAACGCCGTCCCGATCGTGCTTCCCGTCGAGTATCCCGCCGCCGACGCGGTGCTCTGCATCACGTTGCTTTCGAGCAGCGTCATCGGCGCGATCCGTCCGAAGCTCGCCGCGCGCACCGCGTTCCACATCAGATACGACAGGACGCACGCCGTGATCGCCACGCCGAACGCCCACCCGAGCTGAAGCACCGTGTAAAGATTCGAGATCGACAGGAGCATGCCGAGCAGTCCGCCCGTCAGCACGGCGCGCACCGTGAGCTGAGGCGTTCTGTCGTTCAAGCGGACCTCCGTGGACCACGCGGCGTCGGCTTCCGCGACGGATCGCTCGGTGGGCGGATCAGGCTGCATGCGCGCTTCCGTCATGACCTTCCGTGTCGTGGCGCGGCGCTGAGCGAGAGAGGCTCGGACGCCGCCGCCGGCGCAATGTACGTGACGCCTCAGGAGCGGGAAAGCCGCCGTCGCGCCGCCGCCCGGACGCCGTCAACAAGAAAGCGCCCCGACGACGCCTCGCGCCGCCGGAGCGCCTCGGATCAACCTCTCACGCCGCCAGCCGCGGACGCTACTCGCCCACCCACGACAGCGTGTGCTCGACCGGTTCCGCGTCGCCGACCGTCACCAGCACCACGCCCGTCGACGGCGACTCCTCGGTGAACGTGATGGTCACCAGCACCGTCAGGTCGCCCACGCCCGTCGGCAGCTCGAACGACGCCGTCCCCTCCTCGGGAATCAGGTTCCCGTGCTCCTGAGGGTCCATCACCAACTCGTCCACCGACACGACGTACGCCGTGTCTTCGTTGTCCACCAGCGTGAACTGTCCGTCCGTCAGCGTGATCTCCCCGTCGCTCGACGAAATGAACACCGTCACCGTCCCGACGATCAGCCCGTTGTCCGTTTCAAGGTCCACCGAAGCCTCGATCCCGAAGGGAAGCTGGTCCGACGGCCGGCTCAGCAGCGTCGCGCTGATCGTCCCGTCCACCGTCGCGTCATCCACCGTGAACGCCTCGAACGTGATTTCGACGGTCAACGCCTCCGCATCCACCACCGCCGTGACCTGTCCCGAAACCGTCACGTCGCCGTAGTACTCGTTCGTGCAGCCGTCGCCGAAGTCCAGCCCGATCGTCCATGTCGCCCCGTCCCGCGACGTCGACACCACCGGGCACGTTCCGAACGACGCCGAATCCGCCGGGTAGCTCTCCGGGTTCGCCATCTCCTTCAGCCCCGAGAACGCGGCGGCAAGATCGTTCAGCAGCAGCGTCACGGCCTCGACCGCCGCTTCCTGGTCCGCGGTCAAACCGTCGCCGTCCCCGTCGTCATTGTCGTTGACGTTGCCGTCCGTGTTGTCGTTGACGTTGCCCGAAGGCGTGTTGTCGTTCCCGTTGCCGCCGCCCGGCGCGCAACCCGCGACCCCCAGCACGCCGAACACCCCCGCGCAGCACAAGCTTATCCATCGAATCAGCATTATGAACCTCCCTGTTGGCGCGCGCTTTTCGCGCCGACGCCCTTGTCCGCAACCCAATCCTTATTCACGAAGGCGGAACGCCCGCCGAGCCGCGGGCTTCAGCCCGCGCGAACGCTCGTCTCGTAGCGCGCCGCGAAATCGAAAATGACGATTCAGCCTTACAGGCGGTTTCAAAACGGTCGCCCGCCGACTCCGCCCGCTGGAATCCTCGGCAGAATTCGCGCGGGCTGAAGCCGCGCGGCTCGGTTTTGAAACAGCGTCCTGGTATCGACGACCTGGCGCCGTTGCTTCGACCGCCGTGCCGGGCCTCGAGTCAATGCACTTCCAGCAAGTCAATCTCGAACACCAGCGTCGCCCCCGCGGGGATCTTCGCCTGCGGAACGCCGCGCGGATACCCCAGCGGACCCGGAATGATCAGCCAGCGCTTTCCGCCGACCTTCATCGTCGCCAACCCCTCGTTGAACCCCGGCACGAACCCGGTCGACCGGTGCGTCATCGGCTCGCCGTCGCGCGACGAGTCGAACTGATACCCGTCCTCCAGCCACCCGGTGTAATGAATCGTCACCTGACCCGAGGGATTCGGTGAAGCGCCGTCGCCGACCTTCTCGTCCCAGAAGATCAGACCGGAATCGCTCGTCGTGCCCTTTGACCGCACTTGCTCAAGCTTCTTTCCGAAGTCCGCGGCCTGCTTTTCCTCGGCCTGCTTGCGATCCCGGGCGGCCTTTTCAAGCTGGGAGCGGACCTGCGCCGCCTTCGCCTGCATGCGCGACGCCTGACTCTCGATCTCCTTGCGCTGGTCCTCCGGAATCGCGCTTTCCCGAGCGGGGTGCTTCCGGTCGAGCATCTTGTTCCACCGGTCCACGTTCTGCGACTGCTCGCCGAGCAGCTTTCCCGCGTCGCCGAGGATCATCACCCCGATCATCGCGTCACCCTTCGCGATCTCGTTCACAACCTCCTGCCCCTCGATCACCTTTCCGAACACGCTGTGCCGGTCGTCCAGGTGCGGCGTCGCCCGATGCGTCACGAAGAACTGGCTGCCGTTCGTGCCCGGTCCCGCGTTGGCCATCGAGAGAATGCCCGGAGCGTCATGCCGCAGCAGGGCGTCGAACTCATCCTCGAACTGGTACCCCGGACCCCCGCGCCCCGTACCCGTCGGATCCCCCCCCTGAATCACGAAGTTCGGCTCGACCCGGTGAAACGTGACCCCGTCGTAATACCCACGCTGGGCGAGGTTCACGAAGTTCGCCACCGTCACCGGCGCCTGCTCCGGGAACAGCGTGACCCAGAGATTGCCTTTGTTCGTCACGATCACCGCCAGCAGCCCGCCGCCGGGCGAAGCCGGCTTGATCGGATCCGTCTTCGGTTCTTCCTGGGTTTCTTCCTGCGGCATCGGATCCTCCTGAGGCAACGCCAGGGAAGACGCGCCCGCCATCGTGACCATCAGACTCATCCAGAGCGTCATAGGTAGGTTATCTCCTGCGCCAACGGCGCACTTTAACGAGGTCCGGCGTTCCTGCACCCCGCAGCCGCCGTTTCCCTGCACGATGAGAAAAACCTAACGCGACTCCGCAACGCTCGCAAACGCCGACGATCCAGCCCCCGCCGCAGCAGCGCCCGACGTTCCGCTGCGGTCTTGCACGAACGTGTCGAGCCAGACCTTGGTCGCGGCGGGAACCTGGCTGAGTCGCTGGGAATCGGCTTCAAATCGCCTGCGCTCCGCCTCTGCCCGCTTGATCCATGAATGGCTGATTGACACGCGGCGTGCGGCATGATCGAGCATGACCGCAAATTCTGAATGACGCGCGGGGCCGTTCTTCTGGAGATATGTGAAGCCGCACGCCTTCTCGACGCTGGCGAGAACCTGATCCGACCACGGGCGGCGGCCCTTGCCCCCAACATTGGCCTTGCACTTGGCTTCGTCCTCAGTCGCGGCATCGGCGAACTTCGCGAGATCGGCTTTCGGCACCGTGCCCGCACGGTCTCCCCACGACTTGACGATGTTGCGGGTCGCACTCTTATAGCCCGGTCCGCTGATGAGCGCAAGAATCCCGTCGGTGTCGGTCGATTCGGGTTTGAATCGCGAAAGCGATTCGCCCAATCCGGCCAGAGCAGCCGCACCGGACCGAAACGACGGCGCACCCGCGGCCCACTTCACCATCGCGGCGTACACCTTGGCCATAGACTCAAAATCAGCCCCGGTCCCCGTGCCGAACCGGCTGCTCAGCCACTGCCCCGCTTTCTGCACCAGGTCTTTGGCCTTCTCCTCCGCGCCCGAGTCATCCTCTGCCAACTCGATTTGAGCGAAGTACGATTCTCGGCTGGCGAAGAACGGTTCGAGAACGTCCCACACTTCGTCGCGCGTAAGCGAAGGGCCGATTTCGGCCTTCGCGGTGTCGAATGCGGCGCTGCGGTTGATCCAAGCCGCGTCGTCGCGGATTCTCGACGAGAGGGAGTCGCCACAGTCCGCGACCCACGATTCGATTTCCTTCTGGGCAACCCGGCGGGCGGTGAGAATCGCTCGCAGGGCGGCGATGAGTTTTTCCCGGCGAGCGGCTTCGCTGTCCGTGCCCGTCGCAACCCGCGCAAGGCCCATTGGTGCGCCGCGTTCATCCTCGACACTCAGCCATGACAGTGCAAGCAGGATGCGCCGGTTCTTCCGGAGCGCGGCTGTTTCTTCGTCAGTGCGTCTCTTGCCCTTGGCAGGTGGCGGCTCGGCCAGTTCATGGCTCAGGCCGCCGCGAAGCGTCAGCAGCCAGTTGCCGAATGCTTTGGTTCCATGATTGATGGCTTCGTGGGTCGCCCAGAGGGCATCGCGCCAGGTGGTGTCCTGCTGATCGGCGCCGCGCAGGCGGAGGGTGTACGCCCGCTGGGTTGGCGGGGCCTCCGGAGCGTGCGGTTCGGCAGTGGATTCGGTCTTCCGGGCCATGCCGGAAAGGATACCCGCTTTGGAGTCAGATCACG
>JAJVHU010000001.1:48067-86380 GCA_022072505.1 Phycisphaerae bacterium | reverse complement strand
CTCCCGGTTGCACTTCACAACGGCATTCGGGGGGTACACGTGGCATTTGCTGGCATGACGGGCGAAAGTGCCACGATGATGACACAAGCGGAAAACACCGGGAAAAACCCGTGTTTTTCGGCTGAAATTGAATCTCCCCGAGTAGGACTCGAACCTGCAACCTGCGGGTTGAATACCGGACGACCGTCAAAAAGGGGCGGACCTGGCGAACGCGGGCATCGGAAACGAGGAGGCCGGGCAGGTTCATCCGGCGACTCGAATTAACGGAAGGCGTCCGGTAAGATGCAAGGCGATGACCCAGACAATCACTGCGGATACGGCGGAAACAGGCGGAGTCTCGGAGGCGCCGGCAGTCGACGTTCAGAGCGTCGTGGAGGCGCTGCTTTTTGCGTCCGACCGGCCCGTGCCGGCGGCGCGGATGGCGCAGATCGTCGAGGCGTCGGCGGAGTCGGTCCGTGAGCACGTCGAGGCTCTGAATCGCAAATATGAGCAGGCGGGCGCCGCGTTCCGGATCGAGGCGATCGCGCGAGGGTATCAGATGATGACTCTCCCGACGTTCGACCGGTGGGTGTCGCAGCTTGTCGCCGTGCGCCGCGACATGCGGCTGTCGCCCGCGGCGCTGGAGACGCTGGCGGTGGTGGCGTACAAGCAGCCGGCGATGCGGGCGCAGGTGGATTCGATCCGCGGGGTCAGCTCCGGCGAGGTGCTGGCCCGCCTGCGGGAGATGAACCTCGTGAAGATCGTCGGTCGCGCCGAGGAGCTCGGCCGCCCGCTGCTTTACGGGACGACGACGAAGTTCCTCGAGGCGTTCGGACTGTCGTCGTTGAAGGATCTTCCGAGCGTCGAGGCGCTGCGACCGCCCGAGGCGTAGTGACGCGCCTCGCAGACGCGCGACGTGATCCCGATGTGGCGGAAGGCGGGAGGGTCGCGCTCGCCGAACGACGTTGCCGCGTTCAGACGGGCGCGGATCGAGCATGTCCGGCCCCGACCGGCCCGTCCTGGTGCTGCGGCGTCTCAGGCGGCGGAACCCAGGCCCATCATCCTCCGCCACGCGCTGAACTGACCGAGGTGAAGCTGCACGTGCCCGCCGAGGTAGAACCCGATCGCCGCGCCGATCGTCGGGAAAAGCTCGCGTGAACGCCCCTCGGTCGGGTTCGGCTTGAAGAAGACTTCGTCCCCAGCCTCCTCGACCGCCGCGATCGCCGCCCGATGCCCGGCGAAGAACTTCTCAACTATCTCGGTCATCGGCGGGTAGATCAGACCCTGCGGATCATCGCGGCACTCGACGCCCGCCTTGAAGAGCGCGTCATACGACGCAGGTGCGCTCGTCTGCCCCGCTGGATATCCCAGCAATTGCATGACGCGCGACGGGTACAGACACAAGTGCCCCAGAACAAAGGCGGGATGATTGCTCCGCACCGTCATGCCGCCCGGCCGGGCGAACTGTCCGAATACGTCCGCCTCCACTTCCGCCAGCAGCTTCTCCGTCAGCGACAGCCCCAGTCGACACCCGGCGCCCAACATCGGACCGATTCTGTTCATGTCGGATACCTTACCGTCAGGGCCGCCCGCCGTCATGAACGAAGTCGGACGCTTTGACTCAAGCAGCCCTGGCGCGTCGCCGCGCGGGACGGAGCGACGCCCGCAGCGGCGGATTCCAGCGCGTTCTCACTGCTTCTCGTGCAGGTACAGGATGGTCGGCGGCGTGAAGACCTCCACGCGGGACAGGTAGGTCGTGCCCGGGAAGCGGTCGGTTCCGCCGCAGATGTAAAGACCGTCGGAAGTCGCCGCCGAGGCAAGGTTGGCGCGCGGGGTGCGCAACGGGGTGGACGGCGTCCAGAGTTCGGCGATCGGGTCATATTCCTCGACGCTGTCGAGGATGCGGACGACGCCGCCGACGTCGCTGAACCCGCCGACTACGTAGATGCGTCCGTTGCTGACGACGACGCCCATCCCTTCGCGAGGCGCGTGCATCCACGAGCGGGGGGTCCAGGTGTTGGCGTCCGAGTCGTAGACCTCGACGGTCCGCTCGTCGGAAGCGCCGGAATACCCGCCGAGCGCATAAAGCTTCCCGTCGAGCACGGCGGCGCCCGCGCCGTAACGGGCGACGGTCATCGGCGTCTTGAACGACCACGTTTCCGCGTCCGCGTCGTACACTTCAAGCGTTTTCGAATACACAACCCCGTCCCAGCCTCCGAAGACGTGAATTGCTCCGTCGAGGACGGCGGCGGCGGGGTAGTCCCGCGGGGTCTGAAGCGGCGTCCCCACCGACCAGGAATCGGTTGCGGGATCGTAGATATCAACGTTGGCGAGAGCCGGCGAGACACCGTTGTACCCGCCGATGACATACATGCGCCCGTCGAGCGCCACGGCCGCGCTTTCGGCGCGCGGCGTGGGCATCGGCGCGCGGGACGACCAGGTGTTGTTGCCGGGGTTGAACTCGTACACGGTGTTGAGGAACCCGTTGTTGCCGCCGCCGGCGTAACCGCCGAAGACGTAGACACGGTTGTTCATTGCGGCAGCGGAGGCGGTTTGAAGTCCTTGCGGCAATGCGGCGCGGGCGTCCCAGCCGCCGCCTTCGGAAAGACTCAGACCGGTGTAGGCGAACCCGGCAGGCGGGGTCGGAGAGTCAGTCACCAGGATGCTGCCCGCGGGGAAGCCCGCGCCCGGCTCGCCGCTGGAGCCGCCCGGTCCGGTGTCGCCGCGGCAGTCGAGGACATCGACCACTCCGTCCTCGTTGGTGTCTTCGGTGTCGAGCTGGGCGATGCCGTCGGCGTTCAAATCCCAGCAGGCGACGCCGGGCGATCCCGGCGCGCCCTCCTCGCCGTCGGCGCCGTCTTCGCCGGGCGGACCGGACTGACCGGCGCAGTCGAGGGCGTTGAAGAGTCCGTCGCCGTTAAGGTCTTCCTCGGGGTCGTCTTCGCCGTCGGCGTCGATATCCCAGCAGTTGCGTCCCGGGGCGCCGGGGGCGCCGTCCTCGCCGCCCGGGACGGGACGTCCGGCGAGCGCCTCGTCAACGGCGGCGGCCACCAGATCATCGAGGTTCGGCGTGCAACTCAGAAGGACTCCGCAGAGGAGTGCCGATAACGTGACACTCGCCGCGCGCGTTGCGTGGATTTCAAACCGGTTCATGTCTCTTCTCCCTTACGGTTACGGTTGATGCGCAACCTCCCGCGCCGGGCGGTCCCGGATCGCGGCCTCTCTACATCAATGTTAGGCGAGCGCCGAGACGGATCAACCCGAAAATCCGGGAGAAAACGCGCGGCGTGCCTGGATTCGCACGGCTTGCGACGGCGGGGTTGAGAACCCGTCGGCGGGTCGGCGCCAGGGGAGTTCCGAAGCGGTTCCCTCAAGCGAGCCGATGCGAACCGATCCGTGCATGAGCCTTTTTGAATCCGCGACGTACGACGGCGGGGCCGCAGGTGCGGGGAGGAAGGAGTCGGGTTCATATGCGGAGGAGGGACAACCTCCGTCGTGAAGATAAGCCGCGCAATCCGGACAAGAAAGGGAATGCGGGGGCGGCTGTAAAAGTTTGTCCCCGGGAAGCGGAACCTGCCGAAATTGTTTTGACGCCACGGCGGGTTTCTGATACTCCGGTTGGAGTCGTCCAGAGGAGGGATCGCCGGTGACGTTCAAGCAACAGCGTCGCGTAACGCGTTCGGGGCGTGGGGGGAATTCTCGTTCCGGGCGCCTGCCCGCCCCGGCTTATTTCATTGTCTTGCTGGGCACCGCATCCGTCACGGCTTCAGCGCATGCGCAATTGTTCGGGCTTGGCGGCGGGGAGACGATCGAGCATGCGCGGATCCTGACCGGAGACGGTCGCGTCATTGAGCAGGGCGGGATTTCAATCCGCGGGGACCGGATCGGCGACGTCGGCGCGGATGTCAAAGCGGGTATTCTGGGCAAGTCCTTCGACGCCACCGGCAAGACGGTCACGCCCGGTTTCATCGACGTTTACAGCGGACTGGGGATCATCTCGGGTGGAGGCGCCGCCAACGCGCTGTCGAAGGCGGCCGACGGGTGGGATGCGTACGCTGCGGATGTGTTCGAGGACGCGCTGCGCAACGGCGTGACGACGGTCTACGTCGCGCCGCGCGGACCGGTCGGGGTGCTCGGAACGAGCGCGATCTTCTCCCTGGGGCGCCCGGGGGGCGGTCGAACCGGGTCCGCGATCAAGGAAGACGTTGCGCTGCACGTCAATCTCGGGTCGGGTCAGTCGGCGCTCGCCCGGATCAACACGTTCAACAACCTGCGTCGCCAGTTCCGCGAGGCGCTGGAACACCGCAAGTCGCTCGAGGATTACAAGGCGGACCTCGAGGAATACGAGAAGAAAATCAAGGAGCGCGCCGAGAAGAAGGCGAAGGAAGAAGCGGAAAAAGCGAAATCCGGCGGCGAGAAGAAGGAAGCGGATCCGAAGCCGTCGGAGAAGAAGGACGAGAAGCCCGCCGAGCCGAAACCGGACGCCCCGAAGCCCGAAGGTCCGCGCCCCGGCCCCCGACCCGGACCGCCTCGTCCGTCGCCAGGCGGAGCGGACGGCGGCGCGGACGCACCTGAGGACGCCACCGGCGAAGCTCCGTCGGACGAACCGGTGAAGGTGTTCCGCAGTCTTATCTCAGGGGACGACGCGCCTTTTGCGGACGCGCCTCCGGCGACAGGCGCGGCGGGAGACGCCAAGAAAGAAGAGGAGATCAAGAAACCCGCGGAGCCGAAACCGGATCGAGCCAAGGAAGTTCTCCTGAAGGCCCTGGACCGGAAACTTCCGGTTCGGATCGAGGCGCACCGCAGCGAGGACATCCTCAACGCGCTGGAGCTGGCGCAGGAATTCAATTTGGATCTGATTCTGGAGGGGGCGACGGAGGCTTACCTGGTCGCGGACGAAATCGCGAAGGCGAAGGCGCCGGTGGCGCTCGGTCCGGCGCAGCGCTCCGAGCTTCGCGCGGACAACGAGTTTCGACGTCACCTAGCGACGAGCGCGGCGCGGCTGTCGAGGGCGGGCGTGCGGTGGGCGGTGGGCGGCGGGGGGGGGGTGCAGGAGTCTCGTTTTGTTCTGGCGAACGCTCAGTTGACGGTTGGGGCGCTGGAAACGGAGGGATCCCCGCTTGAACTGGTGACGACGCGGGCGGCGCGGTTTCTCGGGCTGGAGGGCGCCGGTCGCGTGGCTCGCGGCGCGCGGGCGGACCTGATTGTCTGGTCGGGAGACCCGCACGATCCGTCTTCGGTGGTCGAGCGGGCGTACGTGGGCGGCAAGGTGGTTTACGAGGCGAAGGCGGACAAATGAGGCGCGACGATCGGCGCACGTGGAGGCAGGGCAGGCGGATGCAGCGAACGTCCTGGAGTCGGAGTCGGATCGTCGCGGCGTGTTTGACGGCGGGCGCGTCGGGTCTTGCGGCGAGCGGCGCGGATCGCGTGACCATCGCCGCCGGAGGGGTTGTCCTTCCGGACGGGACGATCGGCGGCGCCGGCACGGTGGTCATCGAAGGCGGGCGTTTTCGCGAGATCGGCCCAGCGGCATCGACTCCGGTTGCCGACGGGGTGGTGGATCATTCGCGCGCGGTTCTTTGTGCGGGTCTCATTGATGCGCGTTCGGCGCTGGGGGTGGCCTCGCTGGGGCGTCATGTCGAGCGATCGACGGCGATCGCCCCGGAACTGAGCATCCGGGAAGCGATCGACGTGCGGCATCGTGATTTTGCGACGGCGCTTCGCAGCGGCGTGACGTCGGCGTTGATCCTTCCGGCGGGGAACAATGTCGTGGGGGGGACGGCGCAGGCGGTGAGGATCGGCGCCGGCGGCGAGGCGGAGCGGCTGCGCGAGGACGGTCCGCTGGTGATGACGCTGGGGCAGTCCGTGCTCGAGTTCGACCGGGAACCGACGTCGCGGATCGGGGCGGTGACGCTGCTGGAGACGGCGTTGGCAAAAGGGAAGGGCGGAGAGGGACCGGCGCGGATGCGCGCCGCGGCGCGCGGTCAGCTTGACGTTCTGATGATGTGCGAAGCGGCGGAGGATCTGGCGGCTGCCGCAAGATTGCTGGGCGGCGTCGGCGTGAAAGCCCGGCTGGCGTACACGCCGACGGTGGTCGAAGCGGAGTCGGCGTGGCTGTCGGCGTTCGAGGGGCCGATCGTGCTGGACGTGATGACGTTCGCGACGACGCCGCGCGTGCTCCGGACCGCCGGGCTGCTCGCTGCGGGAGGGAAGGAAGTCGCGTTCGCGGGGGCTTTGCCTTATGCGCCCGCGGATTCGTTGCGGATCAGCGCGGCGCTGGCGGCGCGTTACGGGCTGGACGCCTCGGCGGCGCGGCGGGCGATCACGATCAATCCGGCGAAAGTCGCGGGGGTTGCGGAACGCGTCGGGTCAATTGAGAAGGGGAAGGACGCGGATTTCGTCGTGTTCTCCGGGGATCCTTTGCGGCTGGAGTCGCGCGTGCTCGAGGTCTACGTCAAGGGGGTGAAGGTGTATGACGCTGCATTGCAGACGGAATAAGCCGCGGAGACGGCGCGGGTTGCGCGGGTTGCTCGCTGTGACGTTGCTTGCCGCGGGGACGGCGCCGGTCGCGGGGCAAGGCGACGCGGACAAGGCGCTGGCGATCAAAGCGGCCGTGGTTCACCTCGGCGACGGGCGGACGGTCGAAGGCGGCGTCATCGTCATGCGCGGAGGGCGGATCGCGGCGGTGGGCTCCGGCGTGGAGATTCCGGCGGACGCGACGGTCATCGACATTACGGGCGCGAGCGTTACGCCGGGTCTGATCGACGCCAACGTCGCGGTGGATTCGTATGACCTGATGCCCACGCCGACGCTGTCGCTGGGGCATGCGCCGCCTCCCGGGGTTGCGGCGGCGAGCGAGGTCGAAATCGAAGGCGGGGATGAGGGCGGACACGGGAGCGCAGGCGATCACACGCATGCTCACGTTCATTCCGCGGACCCCGCGACGGTGACCGCCGGCGTCGGGTTCGGGTATTTGAGCGCGGATGCGCACGTTGAGGCCGGCTACGATCACTCGTCCTGCCTCATGTGCGGCGGGGCGCTTGTTCACGACGAACTGACCAGCGCGGCGGGGGTGCGCGTCGGGCTGAGTCAGACGGAGCACGCGGCGGAGGTGATTCCGCACACTCGGGCGCTGGACGCGATCGACCTGAACGCACCGGATTTCTCGCGGCTGCTGTCGCAGGGTGTGACGACGGTCTACGTCGGCGGCGACCCTGGCGCGGTGATCAGTTCGCGCGGCGCGATCCTTCGCACCGGAGGGGACGTCGCGTCGCGCGTCGTCAAGCCGGAGTCGGCGGTCCGGGGGGTGATGGGTTCGGATTCCTACCGGGTCGGAGCGGGGAACCGGCTGCCTTTCCGCGGTCCGGCGAGCATGTACACGCGGCGTCCGACGACTCGGATGGGCGTGGCGTGGGTGTTCCGGAAAGCGTTTTACGACGCGCAGCGGTGGGCCGACGGCGTGGGGATTCACGGCGCGGACGCTCCGCCGGAGGAGGCGATGCCCTACCTGATCGGCGTTCTGAAGGGCGAGATTCCGCTGCGGATTCAGGCGCGGATGCAGCACGACATCGAGACGGCGCTGCGGCTGAGCGACGAGCTGGGATTGTCCTTCACGCTGGAGGAAGGGACGCAGGCGTACGAGTGTCTTGACGCTTTGAAGGATCGGGGGGTTCCGGTGGTTTTCGGTCCGATCTACGAGCAGGCGCCGGGGCGGCGGGGCTGGTCGGGCGAGGCGGCGGGGGCTCGTCTGCACACGTTCAAGGCGCTGCTGGACGCGGGGATTGAGACGGCGTTGAGCGCGCAGGAGCTTCGTGACGAAGACGGGCTGGCGAGGCAGGCGATGTATGCTCGGCGGTTCGGGGCGGAGCTTGACGACGTGGTCCGCAGCGTGACGGCGACGCCGGCGAAGCTGCTGGGGATCGAAGGCGACACCGGCACGATCGAGGCGGGCAAGCGGGCGGACGTGATTGTCTGGAGTGGGGCGCCTTTTGCGGCGACGTCGCGTCCGGTGGTGGTGGTGGTTGGGGGGCGCGTTCAGGTGGATCGGCGACCGGGTTAGGCGCGCGGCATCGTGTTCGAGGTGAATTCGGGACAGCGGACAAAGACTTGAAGCAAGTTCGGAGGCGCAGCGTGAGGAGAACCGAGAGTCGTCTGATGCGGCGGACGAGGTCGTGCCGTGTCGCGGGATTGATCGCGGCATGTGCGACGACGGGCGCGGGGGCGGTTCCGCCGGCGAAGGTCGCGTTGACCGGGGGTCGGATCGTGCCGGTCGCGGGTCCGGAGATCGAGAAGGGCACGATCCTCATCGAGCACGGGAAGATCACGGCGGTGGGCGCCTCTGTCGAGCTGCCCTTTGACGCGATGGAGGTGGACGTCTCCGGCAAGGTTCTCTTTCCCGGGCTGGTCAATGCGCACGACTGGCAGGGGCTCGACATTCCGAACGAGAACCTCGACATCGGGGCGGCGCTGGACGTGTACGACGCGATCGACCCGTCGCGGTTGTTTTTCGAGAACAGCCTGCGCGACGGCGTGACGACGGTTCACATCATTCAGGCGAACAACTGCGTCATCGGCGGGATCAGCCGGGTGGTTCGGCCGATCGGGCTGGACGTGGACGAAATGACGGTGAAGCCGCGCGCCGGCGTGAAGATGTCGGCGTCGCCGAAGGGCGGGTACGACCGGATGGCGCAGTGGGCGATCCTGCGGGAGGCGTTTGCGGAGCTGGCGGACTACCGGGAGCGGCTGGCGGAGCAGCGTTACGAGGAGGAGCAGAAGAAGCTGAAGAAGGACGTCGACGTCGGACCTGCGGAGGCGCGCAAGCGCGGCGCGGAATTGATCCGGCCGCAGGATTATGACGACGCGCACGCGAACCTGCACGAGCTTTCGCAGGGGCGGCTGGATGCGTGGGTGTACGTAGGCGCGGCGACGGACGTCGGTCCTGCCGTGAAATTCGCGAAGGACAACGGTTTTTTCGAGCGGGTGGTGTTCGTGCTCGGTCCGGACACGTTCAAGGCGGCGGACGAGTTGAAGGCGGCGGGGCGTCCGGTGGTGCTGGACGTGAACCTGGATTTCCGGGAGCGCGATCCGCTGACGGGGAAGTTGAAGGAGACGTTTGTCCCGAAGGTGATCGCTGACGCGGGGCTGACGTTCGCGCTGCTTCCGCATCCGGATGCGTCGCTGGCGGAGCGATACCTGACGTATCAGGCGGCGCGGTGCATCCGAGAGGGCGTCGCGCGGGAGACGGCGCTGGCGGCGGTCACGATCAACCCGGCGAAGATGCTCGGTCTGGGGGACGCGCTCGGGTCGCTGGAGGTCGGGAAGGCGGGCAACGTCGTCGTTTACAGCGACGATCCGCTGGATTTCAACACCTGGGTGGAGCAGGTGTACATCGACGGCATCCTTGCTTACGACCGGGCGAAGGACGTCCGGATCCGGCGTTTGATGGAGGAGCCGGGCGCCGAGGAGAAACCGAAGGCGCCCGCGGGCGACTCCGCGGTTTCGGATCCAGCGCAGAAAGAGGACAAACCGGGGGCCGGCGAGGGCGCGACGGATCCCGCGAAGCCTGAGAACAAGGAAGAAAGCCAACCGGACTCGCCCGCGCCGCCAACGCCGTCTCCGGAACCGGGCGACGATGGCGCTTCGGTTGAGCGGGCATCGGATCGGGCGGACCGCGCTGAATCGCGTCGGCGGAAGGACAATTCGAAAAGCAAGGGAGGTCCGGATGCCTGACCGCGAAAAGATCCCGACAAGTGCGCGGCGCGTCGGCGCGGGTCGGAAGAATCCGGGTCTTGTGTTGCTGGGATGCGCGGCGGTTTTCTGCGTCACGGCTGCAACGACGGCGTATCCGGCGGACCGCGGCGGGTCGGTGGTGATTCGCGCAGGTCGCGTGATGCCCGTTGCGGACGGGGCGCCGTGGGTGATCGAGCGCGGCGTGATCGTGATCCGGGACGGTCGGATCGAGGCGGTCGGCGCGGAGGGGGAGGTGACGCTTCCGCCGGATCTGCCGGTGGCGTCGTTTCCTGATGAGACGGTGATGCCGGGGATGATCGCGGCGTCGTGCGACCTTGCGGGGTTTCATCGCGGGGCGGAGTCGGTCAGCGGCGCGTACTCGGCGGTCGACGCGTTCGACGCATACGGGGACTACCGTGTGATCCTCGCCGGAGGCGTGACGGCTGTGCATCTGGATCCCGGGCGTCACCGGTTGATCAGCGGGGTCGGCGCGGTGGTTCGGCTGGGCGGGTCGCCGACGGAGCGAATCCTGTCTGAGCGGTCCGCGCTTCAGTTGAACTTTCTTGAATCCGCATACTCGCCGCCGCTGGATTTCAACTACATCTTTCCGGCGTCGTCGGACGTGGCGATCGAGCCGGGTCGGCGTCAGGCGCCGGATTCCCGGTTGGGGCAGCAGCCGACGGTGCGGGCGGCGCTGGAGGCCGCGCTGTCGCCGACTCCGGATGCGGCATTCGACTTTCACCGTCGGGCGCTGGGCGCGTGGGCGTCCGGTGGAGGAGTGATGCGGGTTCGGGCGGATCGGGCCGGGGATCTTCGTCAGGCGATCGAGTTTCTGCGGGACCGCAAAGGCGGCGTGCTGGTCAGCGGCGGGGAAGTGAACGACGTGGGGGCGGAACTGACGGCGGCGAAGCTGCCGCTGGTGTTCGAGGTTCCGCTTCAAACCGGGCGGCCCGCGGGCAATCTCGGGACGCATCCGGATGTGCTGTCGCGGAACGTGAAGGCGTTGGAGGGGCTTGCAGACGTTCAGGTGGCCTTGACGGTGGGGGAGGGGCACGATCTTAGCGACATGCGGCTGGCGGCGGCGACGGCGCTTCGGGCGGGGCTGGATGAGCGGCGGGTCATTGAAGGCGTGACGCGGCGTGCGGCGGAGATCCTCGGCGTCGGCGACCGGATCGGAAGCCTTGCGCCGGGGAAAGACGCGGATCTGCTGGTGCTTTCGGGGGATCCGCTTTCGACGACGACGCATGTGCGGAAGGTGTACGTACGTGGCGCGGCGGCGTTCGAGCCCCCGTCGGAAGGTCCGCTGGTGGTGCGGGCGGGGACGGTCTGGGTCAGCCCGGAGCGCGTGATCGAAGGCGGGGAAGTGTTGATTGAGGGGGGGAAGGTGGCGGCGGTCGGGCGCGCGGTTCCGCGTCCGCCTTATGCGAAGGTGATCGACGCGGGCGAGGACGCGGTGGTGACGCCAGGGTTCATCGACGCGCGGGGGCACCTCGGGTTGCGCGGGGACGGGGGGAGTCCCGGACCGGACGTGAAACTGTCGAAGGCGATCGGGGCGCCCGACGTGACGGATCTTCGGACGGCGGCGGCGGGCGTCACCACGGTGGCGCTTTCCCCTTACCGGGGCGGAGGGACGACGGGGGCGCAGGTCTCGGCGGTCAAGTCGGGGGGGCGGTCGCGGGCGGACCGGGTCATCCGAGACACGGCGGCGTTGATCTTCGACGTCTCGGACGCGGACCCGCCGGCGGCGGCGGAGCAGCTCAAGAAGCGCCTCGAGGCCGGCAAGAAGTACCTGGAAAGCTGGCAGAAGTACGAGAAAGAGCTGAAGGAGTGGGAGGAAAAGCAGAAGAGCGGGCAAGCGGCTGAGGCGAAGCCCGCGGAGAAAGAGCAGACGACCGAGGTCAAGGATGACGACCCGATCACGGGAACCTGGTCGGGGACGCTGTCGGGCGGGCCGCTGCCGAGCCCCGAGACCGGCAAGGTCGCGCTGCGTCTGACGGGGACGCAGATCGAAGGTCGGGTGGTCGAGCCGGCGGTTCCGGTGGATCACAAGATCACGGGCACGTTCGACGGCGAGAAGGGGATCAAAGGCCAGATCGAGGTGGATACGCAGGGCAACGGGTACCCCGAGTTCGAGCTGACGCTGGATCGGGCGGATCACATGACCGGGGTCATCCGTTTCATGGGCATCACGGTCAACGTCGAGGGCGAGCGCGTCGAGAAGAAGCCGGTCGAGTTCAAGGTGGAGCGGTCGAAGACGCGCGGCAAAGACGGGCGTCCGCTTCCGCCGAAGGTGGATGAAGCGCTGGAGCCGCTGAAGCTGCTGCTGGAGAAGAAGATCCCCGCGGTCGTGCGGGTCTCGGCGCACACGCAGATTGACGCGGTGGTGAAGCTGATCGCCGAGGAGTTCGAGCTGCCGCTGACGCTGGTCGACGCGGAGGAGGCGTCGGTTCATGCGGCGCGGCTGGCGGAGAGGAAAGTCGGGGTGATCCTGCCGGTGAACGTGGTTCGCACGCGGCAGTATGTTCCTTATGTGCAGGGGGACGATCTTTCGCGGGCGGGCGTCGCGGTGGCGTTCCAGAGCGACGCGGAGGACGGGGCCCGCTCGCTGCGCGAGGTGGGGATGTACGCGGTGGAGCGCGGGATGTCGGCGGAGGCGGCGCTGGCGGCGCTGACGACGAACGCGGCGCGGATGCTGCGCCTCGACGACCGGGTGGGTTCGCTGGAACCGGGGCGGGACGGCGATCTGGTGATTTTCGACGGTCCGCCTTTTGAGGCGGGAACGTCGGTTCGGCGCGTGGTCATCAACGGCGAGGAAGTGCGATGAGAAGGCAACAGGTGGTAGGCAACAGGCAACAGGCAACAGGCAACAGGCAACAGGTGATAGGCAGCAGGCAACAGGCAACAGGCAGCAGGCAACAGGCGGCAGGCGGCGAGCAGCAGGCAAGAGGCAAGACGCGACGACGGGCGACGGCCGCCGCCTTGGGGGTGGGGGTGCTGGCGTTGTTGACGGGGGTTTCGCGGGCGGAGGAGCCGCCGAAGCTGGCGTTCGTCGTCGGCAAGGTGCTGGTGATGGACAAGGCGGACACGGTGATCAACAACGCCGTGGTTCTCGTGTCCGGCGGGCGGATTGAGAGGGTGGGGAAGGCGAGCGAGGTGGCGATCCCGCAGGGATATCGGCGGATCGACATGCCGCGGCACTGGATCGTTCCGGGTTTTGTGGACTGTCATAATCACACCGCCGGGTCGCTGTCGGACCTCAACGACATGGTGTACCTGTCGAACCCCGGTCTGGACACCCTGAACACGGTGCAGCCGGAAAGCGACGACATGTGGATGGCGCGAGCCGGAGGCGTGACGACGGTGCTGCTGATTCCCGGGAGCGGCACAAACATCAGCGGGTTCGGGACAATATCGAAGACGGCGGGACAGAGCGTGTCCGACGTAGTGGTGCGGTCGCCGGGATCGATCAAGGTTGCGCAGGCGGGGAACCCCGAGCGGTACTGGTGGGGCGTCGGGCGCATGTTCATGAACTTCAACACGCGGCAGACGCTGGAGAAGGCGCAGGCCTATCACGAGGCGTGGGCGGCGTTCGAGCGCGGCGAAACGACGGAGAAGCCCGCGTTCGACCCGATTTTCGACGGGTTCCGCGGGTTGTTCCGGAAGGAGTTCGTCGCGTCGGTTCACACGCAGATTTACCAGGTCGTGATGACGACGGTGGACATGCTGGCGCGGAAGATGGATCTGCGGACGGTGCTGGATCACAGCGAGTTCGACGGGTGGAAAGTCGCGCCGCTGATCCGGGAGGCGCTCGCCGCGGGGCGCAGCATTTACACGATCCAGGGTCCGCGGGCGTATCACCTGGACGGGACGCAGCGGAAAATTCACGGCAACGCGGCGCGGTGGTGGCAGGCGGGCAACCCGCTGCTGGGGATCAACACCGACGCCCCGGTGGTGGCGCAGGAGCAGCTCCCGTTTCAGGCGGCGATGGGTTGCTACTACGGGTGGGTTCCGTATGAGGGGATCAAGGGGCTGACGCGGATTCCGGCGGAGGCGCTGCTGCTGGACGACCAGATCGGAACGATCGAGGCGGGCAAGCAGGCGGAGTTCGGAGTCTGGACCGGGGATCCGCTGGACACGCGCAGCGCCTGCGAGATGACGGTGATCGGGGGGCGGATCGTTTACGACGCGGGGGTGCGCCGGCGGTGGTAAGCGCGGCGGCGGGTCGGGCGGGAAGTCCGGCGCAGGAAGGGCTTTTCATGCTGAAACGGATGCGAGAACCGAACTTCACGGTTTGTGCCGCGTGGGGCATCGCGGTGCTCGCGGCGGGGGCCGCGGCCGGGCAGTCGGGCGGAGACGAGAGGTTCGTCGTCGTGCGCGCGGGGCGCGTGATCACGGTCGGCGGCGAGGAGTACGCGCCGGGGATGATCGTGATCGCCGACGGCAAGGTGCGTCTTGTCGGTCAGAACCTCGAATACCCCGACGGGGCGACGGTGATCGACGCCCGCGGGCAAACCGTCATACCCGGGATGATCCACGTGCGGACGCGCTTCGGACTTCCGTCGTACAACCGGCCGGGCGTGCGCGGGGATCTGAAGGCGCTGGATGAGGTCGTCATTTCGCAGATTGAGTTTGAGGAGCTTCTTGAAGCGGGTTTCACGGCGGCCTGTTACTACCCCTTCGGCGACGGGATCGCGGGGGTGGCGGGGGTGCTGCGCACGGGCGGATCGGAATCGGCGCGGCGCGTGAAGGACGCGGCGTACCTTCGCGTCGACATGACCGATCCGGCGTCCGACAAAGGCACGTTGCGCAACGCGCTGAAGAAGGCGCAGGAGGAGATCGACAAGGTCGAGAAGGCGCGACAGGAGTGGGAGAAGAAGCAGAAGGCTGAAGCGGAGAAAAAGCAGCAGGAGGAGCAGCAGAAGAAAGAGGGTGAAGAACAAAAGCCCGGCGACAAGCCCTCGCCGTCTCCGCCGAAACCGGAAGAGAAGCCTCAGCCGCCGAAGCCGTCTGCCCCCAAGCCGGGCGATCCCGGAGCAGCGCCCCCGGTCGAGGCGCCGAAGGAAGGCGACAAGAAGGAGCCCGAGCAGTTCGTCCCGCCGGCGATGGATCCGGCGCATATGCCGCTGATCGACCTGATCCAGAAAAAATATGACCTCCCGCTTTTCATCGAGTTGGATCAGGCGTCGGATTACCTTCATGCGGAGGACGTATTGAAACCGCACACGGAGTTTCCGCGGGTGTACTGGCTGGGGGCGAGGCTTCCGAACCGGGCGTCCGACTACGACTACGTGGTCAAGGCGTTGGGGGAGAAGAAGGCGTTGGTGGTGGTTCCGCCGGCGATCTTCTACCTGCCGCTGACGGTCGAGCAATACAATCTGGCTGCGGAGTTGACAAAGGCCGGGTGCAAGGTGGCGTGTGCGCCGTGGTGGGACGCGCCGCTGGAGTTTGACCGCATGCGTTCTCGTCTGGCGGATCTGGTCCGGGCGGGGCTTTCGCGGGCGGACGCCTTGAAATCCGTGACGGCGCATGCGGCGGAAGCGGCGGGCGTTGCGGATCGCCTCGGAACGATCGAGAAAGACCGGGACGCGGACCTGGTGTTCCTGTCAGGCGATCCGCTGGATCCGCGCAGCGAAGTGACTCAGGTGATGATCGGGGGCGAGATCGTGTACGAGCGGAAGGACGGTCGGGAATGAGCGTACGTCAGCAGCGGTTGCTTTCGGGATCGCCCTGGGTTTCGGGAGTCGCGGCGGTCTGCGTTGCGCTGCTGACGGCGGCGCCGGCGTTTTCGCAGCCTCCTCCGCGTCCGCGCCCCGGCGGCGGGCCTCCGCGATCCGCGCCACCGGCGTCGAACGCGCCTGCGGAAAATGAACCGAAGAAGGATGACGAACCCGTCGAGCCTGAAAAGGAGTTTTTTTTCGCGGTCAAGGGCGGCATCGTACACACGGTCAGCGGAGGCGATCTGCCCGGGGCGACGATCCTTTGCAGGAACGGACGGATTCAGGCGATCGGGACGGGCGTCGAGATTCCGAAGGACGCCGAAGTGCTGGACGCCACGGGGCATCACGTCTACCCGGGGCTGGTGGCGTTCCGGGCTACCGGGTTTCACAGCGGGTCGGACCCGTCTGACGGCACGGACGTTTACTCGCTGAACATGGCGCTGGCGCTGGCGGCGGGGATCACGACGTGCATGTCGGGGGACACGGTGGCGAAGCTGACGTTCGGAAGCGTCGAGGACATGATCGTGCGGAAGGAACCGCTGGTGAACCTCAATTACTCGACGCGAAGCCCTGACGCGCGCCGTCGCCTGCGCGAGTCGCTGGACAAACTCGTCGATCACCTGCGGAAGGTGGAAGCGTACGAGCGCGAGTCCGCGACCAACAAGAACGCAGTCAAACCCGATGACAAGTGGATCCGCGGCGAGGCCGAGAAACACCTGAAGCTGCTCAAGGGCGAGGCGTCGGCGGAGATCAGCGCGGACCGGGCGCATGACCTGTATCAGGCGTGCGAACTGGCGGATCGTTACGGGATCCGGATCGTCGTGCGTGGGGCCTACGAGGGTTGGACGATGGCGCCGCGCCTGGCGCGGTCGGGCGTCTCGGCGGTCGTGACGCCGCGGGCGCGCGTCGATCTTGACGAACGTTACGTGCGGCCGACGGGGTCGTCGATCGAGAACGCGGCGATCCTGCACAACTACGGCGTGCGGACGGCGATCCTTCCGCCGGGGCTGAGCGTTTCGACGTGGGGCGTCGTCGGCGAAGACCTGACGCACTTCAACATGGAGGCGGCGTTCGCGGTTCGCGGGGGTCTGCCGCAGGAGGAGGCGATCCGGGGGATTACGATCGACGCGGCGCGTCTGCTGGGCGTGGATCACCGCGTCGGGTCGATCGAGGTCGGGAAAGACGCGGATTTCTGCATCACTGACGGCGACCTTCTGCATTACATGACGCTGGTGCGCTGGACGGTGGTGAACGCCCGCGTGGCCTACGACAAGCAGAAGGACACGTTGTTCGATCACATCCGCCCGGAAGGAGACCGCAACGCTCCGCCGCCGAACGATTACTGGCCGAGACGACTCGGATCGGACTGGGAGGGTCCGCCGCTCCCCGAGTCAAGGCCTCAGACCGGCAGGTAGGCTCGCCGTGCAGACGGGTTACGAAGTTGCGGCTGGTCGCAAGGAGCCGCCCTCCCGGCCCCCGGCGTCGGCGACCCGGACCGCCGCCCTGCCCGAGTTATGTCCCGGGCTGACGGTTTCGTGAGAGGATCCCGGCGGTCGCCTCAAGGCGCGGCGGTCAGTTCGAACGAGGGATCTTCGACGGCGAGGCGGACTTCCGCGTCGGCGGCGCGCTCGCCGGAATCAACCTCGACGCGTCCGGCAAGGATTACCTGGTACGCGGCGCCCTCATCAACCGTGAAGGTCAGGATCGCGTCTTCTTTCCCGCTGAGCGCGCGCGCCGCATGCGCGATCTCGACGTCACGGAAGTTGTAGCGGGCGAGGACTTTCCGGCGCGAATCCAGCACGACGGCCTTAAGGGCGAGGAAGCCCTTCGGGGCGTCGGCGGACGTGGTCACGTCGTACCGGGTGGAGGCGGCGAGGCGCAGCGCGACCGGACCGGGCGGCAAGGCGTCCGCGGCAAAAACGTGGCCCACCTCGAATTCGACCCAGGCTGCGCCCGCGCCGTTCAGGACCACCTTGGCTTCGGCGTTGCCGTCAGGACCGGCTTGGCCTTGAGCGTCGGCGGCGCCGGAGGCATACCGCCGGACGTGATGCACATTCAGCGGCGTCTGCCCGGACACCCTCACCGGCAGTTCAAGCCGCCGGGCCTGAGGCGGGGAAGCGGGCGTCAGAAGCTCCTCGCCGAAGCGTTTTTCGCCGCAGCCGGCGGTAATCGTCAGAAGAAGTGTGACCGCTCCCCACGCCGTGGTTGCCAGTTTCAAAACGTCTGCTCCCTCAATGCCCGACGCGCGATCCTCGGAAAGCGTCGGTCGTGTTTCGATCATACGACGTTCCGAGGGCGGTCTCGCCGGGCGCGCCGCGCCGTTCCGCGCGAGTCGCGGGCGGGTGTCGCGTGAGCCGACCTCCCGGGGATCATTTTCCCAGCGGCACGTCCATCGCGAAGATCTCGACCCGGCGGTTCGCCTGCCGGTTGGCGGCGTTGTTGTTCGCGGCGCGCGGGCGGTGTTCGCCCGAGCCGCAGGCCACGAGGCGCTTCGGATCGACCGAGCGCGTCGCCAGATATCGCAACACCGACAGCGAACGCTGGCAGCTCAACTCGTAGTTGTCCTTCCAGCCGCTTTTCTGGATCGGCTGGTCATCCGTGTGTCCGAGGACGAGCACGTCTTTCCCGGAATACGTGGAGTTCAGCGTGGTCGCGATGCGGTCCAGCACGCGTTTCGCGTCGTCGCGAAGCACCGCTTTTCCCGACTGAAAGAGGACCGCCTCGTCGATCGCGATCATGACGCCGCCGCGGACCGGCTGCCAGCCGGGCTCGAGGACGCGAGGTTCCTCGGGCGGGGCGTTCAGCCGGCCTTGAAGCTCCTCGTTCTGCCGACGCAGGGCGAGCAATTCCTGATCCCGCTGGGACAGGACGCCTTCGGCCTGGCTTGCCCGGCGGTTCGCGTCATTAAGCTGGGCCTGCAGATTCGCGCGGTCCTGCTCGAGCGTGCGAATCTGGGCCTTCGGATCGGGTCCGCAGCCTGTGATCATGAGTGCCGCCAGCATGACACCTGCCCACCCCGCCCGGATTGCGCGCATGACAGACCCTCCTCAATCTTGGCACGTCCCCGTCGCCGATGTCGTCGTCGGCGACTCCTGCTCCGGCGGACATGGCGCTGCGCCGCTTCAGTTGACGCAGATCCTTCTCTTCCGGAGCGCGGTTCGAAGTTAAGGCTTGCTGCCGCGTTTTTCAAGCACCTGTCGGGACTTCAAGATCGCGGCATTTCGGAGGCAGGGGGTGCCGGGGCGTCGAGGTCGAGCATGAGGCGAGCGCGGGTGCGCCGGATGCTTATGCGGGAAGAAAGGTTGCGCGCGTTTACAGGAAGTATTTCACAGCTTCGGCGAAATTGACGATCATCCGCGACTCCGTGATCGGGCGGTAGAAAAGGACAGTGATCAGAAACGAAAGCGACAACCACGGTCCGAGGGGGATCGCGCCGGTCCGCTTGAAGGGCAGCGTGGCGACCCACCCCAGCATCGCCAGGAAGCAGGCGAGGAAGAACCCGATGACCACCACCGGCCACCCCGCGACGCATCCGGCGGCGGCCATCATGTGGATGTCGCCGACGCCGAACGCCTCCTTGCCGAAAAGGACGGTGAAACCGAGCCTGACGGACCAGCCGAGCGCCCCGCCGATGACAAAACCGCTGCCGGCGGTCGCCAGCCCCAGCAGGGGGCGCCACGTCGCCGGCGCCCCGGTTTCGCCGGGCGACCAGGCGCGCGTCAGGAGAGCCTCGAACCCGCTGAAGAAGGACGGGGCTGTCTGAAGCCAGATCACCGCGAGGACGGCATAAACGACCGCGGGGATGAAGATGAGTGTTTCTCCCCCCGCCAGGCGGCGGGCGTCGACGCTTTCCTCCTCCAGCGTCTCGACAATCTGCTCGTCGGATTCCTGCGGGTGCCGCCCCGCCCAGATCAGCGCGACGAACAATCCGCCGCACACCAGAGCGAGCCGCGTCGCCGCACCGCCGCATCGCACTTCAAACACTTCGAGGCATGACAGGATCCAGCAACCCGCGATCAACACGAGAAGCGCCAGGAGCGGGGCGCGCGACGAGGGGCGGCGGCTTACGTAACGGCTTTGAGAGGGGTCGGCGGCCTCCTGCGGCGGCTCCTCCTCTTCGGAAGCGTCCGCTCCGGACAAAGACACGATCCGCAGGATCCAGACCGCCCCCAACCCGACGATCACGGCGAAGGAAACGGCGGCGAACGTCGTGCCCGGCCGGGGCCACGTGGCGAGGCTGTATGCCGGCGTCCAGACCGAGTGCAGGACGAACCCGGTCGCGGCGGCGAAGGAGGAGAACCGGATGTCCACCCAGTAATGTTCGAGATCGATCGCCGACATCACGAAGAGGCAGGCGAAAAGAACGAAGTGCGACATCAGGATCGGCCAGTCCGTCAGGAGGCGCTCCGTCGCCCCGGCGTTGGTGGGGCGCAGGCCGGGGTGCGACGGGTCGATCAGAAAGGCGTCGGCCAGCGCGAGAAAGACGAGGGCGACGAGCGCTTCGATCACCGGATAGCGGATCGAAATCGGAAGGCGGCAGTTGCGGCAGCGCCCCCTCAGAAGCAGGTATCCGATCACCGGGAGGTTGTCCCGCCAGCGGATGCGTGTTGCGCAATGAGGGCAATGCGACCAGCGCGGCTCCCGGATCGACTGCCCCAGCGGCAGGCGGTAAATCAGGACGTTGGCGAAACTGCCGATGCAAAGCCCCAGCGCCGTGAAGAACGCCAGCCACCACAACATCGGCAGAACAAGGAAGAACCCGATGACCGACCCTCCCGGCGGAACCTCGTCGCGGACAGAAGGAACGCTGACGCCGGCTCCGCAAAACCGCGCCCCGACATTGTGATCGGGTTGAACCACGACGCAAGTCGCTGAAGGGCGTCAGGCGGAGGATTATCGGCCGGCAGGGGCGGCTTTCGGACTGGCATCGCGCGTGAGTCGTCAAGGAGGTTCGACGGGGATTCAGTGTCCGCTGCGCTTTTCCGATGCGACAAAGACAGCGGAATTCCCGGATTGCGGGTTGCCCGCGAGAGGTCATGCGGAGGAAGCCTCATGCGAATACTGCTGGTGACGGAGTCGGACGAGATTGCGGGTCGGATCCGATCCGGGTTCGTGCGGCGCGGGCATGACGTGGAATCCGTCGTGGACGGGTCCGGCGCCTTCGCCCGCATCGACGAGGAAGCGCCGGACGGGCTGCTGCTTGATGCGCGGATGACGGAGCTGGACGCTTGCGCCCTCCTTCGGCACTGCGCGCGGGTTGCGCCGGCATGCGCTCGGGTCGGTCTTGTCGGCGAGTCGTTTTCGACGGCGGTCGAGCTGATCAACGAAGGCGGGGTGCAATATGTCCTGGGAACGCCGCCGGATGACGAGGGCGTGGAAGGACTCGCGCGCTGGCTGGAGATGATGCGCCTGACGGGGCAGGAGCGGCTGGAGTGGACCACGTGCCTCGAGACCCGGGTCGCCGTGCAGACGCAGCGAGCGGACAAGGCGTTTGAGGATCTGGTTTCGGCGCTGGTGATGGCGTTGGACTTGCGGGAGAACGAGTCGGCATATCACTCAAGGCGCGTGGCGCTGATGTGCCTGTATTTCGCGATTGAGTGGGGCGTCTCGCCCGACGACTTCGAGATGATCTTTCAAGGAGGACTCCTGCACGACGTCGGCAAGATCGGGATCTGCGACGCGATCCTGCTTAAACCCGACAAGCTCACGCCGGAGGAGCGCCGCGTGATGGAAAGCCACGTCTCCGTCGGCGTGCGCCTGTTGTCGGAGGTGGAGCGGTTGCGGGAAGCGCTGGCCATCCCGCGCAGCCATCACGAGCGGTTCGACGGCGGCGGATATCCTGGAGAGCGGTCCGGGGAGAACATCCCCCTGGCGGCGAGGCTCTTCAGCATCATCGACGTGTACGACGCGCTGCGATCCGAGCGCCCCTACAAGCGAGCGTTCGATCACACCGAGGCGATCGACGTGATTCTCCGCGGCGCCGGGACGCAGTTCGATCCGGATCTGGTCGAGGCGTTTGTCCGGATTCCGCCGACCGTGTACGCGCATCTCTCCCGTGCGGCCGCCGCCGTGCGCGGATTCTCTCAGGCGATGCTGGTCTGCCGGCAGGTCAAGCAGCGCACGACGACGTCGACCGCTCCGGCGACCGGCGCGGACGACGGGTCCAACCTCTGGTTCTGCGAAACCGCCGGCGCCCCCGGTTTGGCGTCGTGTCATGCATGAAACCGCCGGGGGGGTCGCCTCTTTCGAAACACGGTTCCGGCATCCTGAGTCGTACGATCGTTGCGAGATCGCGGATCTCCGGCCCGCACTCGCGGAACGAGACGCCGCTCTTGTCCAGCGGACCGGAGGTCCGCGATCCGGGCCGAAGCAACGCCCTTGCAACGCATCACCCCGGCGCTTCCTGATCTAACCTGTCCTGACGCCGCCGCCGATATGTTATCGGGCGCGCGGAGACGCGCCGACCGTGACGGAGCGGATCCTCTGCCGGATTTGATTGATGAGGATAGGTCTTCAAGCTTGTTCGAGCCGCGGCGATCCGGGATTTTCGCAGCGACGGAAGAAGGACGGATTGAAGCGCCGGATCACCGCCGCAAAAACGCCGGCGGCCCTTCTTGCAGCGGTTCTTTGCCTCGCGGGCGCTTTGCGCCTGACCGGCGTCAACGAGGTCGGGCTGCGCTACGCGGACGGAAGCTGGTACGCGTCCGACGCACGGTTGTGGCATCGGTGCGCCAAGGTCGCGGCGGACCCGCTGTCGTGGCATGCCGTCTTCAAACAAGACAAGGCCTTGCTTCTGAGTCGCCTCGACGCTCACGGCGTGGACCGGTCGGGGCGTTATGCGAAACCGTGCCAGGGATACACGCTGCTGGTTGCGGCGATGATGACGATCGTCGGCGACACGCCGTCCGCCGGACCGATGACGAACGCCGTTCTGAGCACGCTGTGCGTCGGGGCGCTTTTTGTGGGCGCGCGGCGCCTGCTGGGGGACGGCGTCGCATTTCTGGCGGCGCTGCTGCTTGCGGCGTCGCCGTATGACCTGGTCTACGCCCGCGCGGACCTGGCGGACCCGGCGGCGACGTTTTTTGTGCTTTCAGGCGTTCTGCTTTGGGCGAACGCGCCACCGGAAAGCGTCGCCCCCCGTCGACGGCTGCTGATCACGGGGGTGGCGCTGGGACTGGCGGCGACGTGTCATTACCGGTCGGTCCTCTTTGTGAGCGTTCTTTTCGGGATCGATGCGGTTCATGCGGTCGTGCGAGGGGCGGGGTCGGTCAGCGGCGTCGAGACGCGCCGTCTCGCGGCGCGCTGGACGTGGATCGGGTTCGGGTGCGGCCTGCCGGTTGTTGTGCTGGAGGCGTTCTTTCAGGCGGGGGCGCTGGTCGCGCGGAGGTCAGACGCTTTCTTCCCGTTTCAGTCGTTCGTGGGCGCGGCGCTGCACTGGATCGGGCTGCACTTCGACGGAGACGCGAAAGCGACGCCCGATCTTGGCGCGATCGCGGTGTACGTCGGATACGTGGCCCGGTGGCAGGGGTGGGTGTTCGTCGGTCTGACGGGGATCGGCGCGATCGTCTGCGTGCGGCGCGGTTTCACGTTGTGCATCGCGGGGGTCGCTCCGCTGTTTGTGATCCTGTCGCTGCTTTTCCAGCCTTATCACGTCGCGCGGGCGCTGTCGGTCGTTGTGCCGATGATGTGCGTGTGCGCCGCGGTCGGCGCGGCGACCCTGGCGAAGGTCTGCTCCGACGGGCGACGCCTGACGGCGGCGGGGGCGCTCGCGGCGACGCTGCTTGCGCCGCTTGCGCACGCGGGATACCGTGCCGCGGGGGTCATGAAGCACCGCAGCGGTCTGGCGCCGCTCGCCCGAGAGCTGGCCTCCTCCGACGGCGCGATCCTCGTTCCGAACGTCATGCTGTACCGGCCTTACACGGAAGCGCTGGGGCTTAAACTGGTTTCGGCGGACGAGATGCCCCGGGTCGGTGCGGAAGAGGCGGTTCGGTGGATGCTGCGGCAGGGGGTCAGTCGCGTGGTCGTGGATCCGCAGCACTGGCACTGCGACCCGCGATCCGACGAGTTTCGGTTCTGGGAGCGGCTCGAGGCTCACCTTCGCGCGGTCGCCGCGCCTTCAGCGCAGTTTCCTCACCTGTCGGACTACCGCTGGGAGTTCCTTGCCGAGGGACCGGGGTGTGACCGTCTCGCGGACATGATCGCGTCCGACGCCGGTCCGCTGCGGGTGTACGAGGTGCGGCCCGCGGACGCTGGCGGGACGGATCGCCGCGTCGAGCGCTGAGCAACGATCGAACCCGCGATCACGCGCCGAATCTGGTCTTCAAGTCGGAAAGCAGCTTCAGTGCGTCCAGCGGCGTCAATTCGTCGGGCCGAAGTTCCTTCAGGACGCGCAACACCTCGTCCGCGGGGTCGGGAAAAAGGGATAACTGCGCCGAGGGGAGGGAATGATCCCCGGCCCGGCGCGGGTGCGTGGACTTGCGCTCGAATCCGCGCTGAAGTTCGTCCAGAATCTCGATGCTTCGCCGGATGACCGGCGTCGGCACGCCCGCCAGCCGTGCGACGTGGACGCCGTAGCTTTTGTCCGCGCCGCCCTCGACGATGCGGTGCAGAAAGATGACGCCTCCCGCGTCGCCGCCGAGTCCGTCCCCCTTGTCGCCCACGGCTTGAGACGCGCTCGACGAAAGCGTCGTCACCCCGACCTCCTGAACCGCGACGCGGAAGTTGCGGATTCCGGGAATGAGTTCCGCCAGCTCCGTCAACTCGTGATAATGCGTGGCGACCAGCGTGAGGCACTGCGTTTGTTTCGCGAGGTGCTCGGTGATCGCCCACGCCAGCGACAACCCGTCAAACGTGCTGGTTCCCCGCCCGATCTCGTCCAGGACGACCAGCGATCGCGGCGAGGCGTTGCGCAGAATGTTGGCGGCCTCGATCATCTCGATCATGAACGTCGAATGCCCGCGGAGGATCTCATCGGACGCCCCGACGCGGGCGAAGACGCAGTCCACCGGCGAGAACGTCATCGCCGAGGCCGGGACGAACGAGCCGGACTGCGCGAGCAGCACAAGCAGGGCGGCCTGGCGGATGTACGTGCTCTTGCCCGCCATGTTAGGCCCGGTCAGAACGATGAGGCGGGCGTCCGGCTCGCCGAGGACGACGTCGTTGGGCACGAAGTGATCGTCGAGCGTCTGATCGAGGACGGGGTGCCGACCGTCCCGGACCTCGAGGCGCCGACTCTCGACAAGCCGCGGACGGACGTAGCGCCGCTCGACGGCGAGTTCCGCCAGCCCGCACAGGACGTCCAGCTCGGCGAGCGCGTCTGCGAACTGAAGGAGCCGGCTCGTCTCCGCCGCCACGTCGCGCCGGACCTCCTCGAAGAGCTGGTGCTCCAACTCGTTGGCCCGGTCACGCGCGGTGAGGATGTCGTCCTCGAAGCGCTTGAGTTCCTCGGTGATGTAACGCTCGGCGTTCTTCACCGTCTGACGACGCACGAAGTTCGCGGGAATTCGGCCTTTCTGGGCATGAGAAATCTCGATGTAGTACCCGAAGACCTGGTTGAACCCGACCTTGAGCCGGTCGATCCCGGTCTCCTCGATCAGACGGCGCTGATACTCCGCCAACCACGACTGCCCCTCGCGCGCCAGCGTGCGAAGGCGGTCCAGTTCGGGATGAAAGCCCTCCGCGATGATGCCGCCTTCGCGCAGACCGACCGGAGCGTCCTCGCGGATCGACTTCACGAGGAGTTCCGTCAGTCCCGCGAACCCGCCAAGGCGGCGGGCGGCGTCGCCGAGGATGCGCGGCGGGTGCGTCCCGACGGTCTCGACGATCGCCGGCGCCGTCGTCAGCGTCCGCCCGAGGGCGACCAGATCCCGCGGGGTCGCCCGCGCCAGGGAGATGCGGGCGGCGATCCGCTCCACGTCCGCGCAGGTCCGAAGCGCGTCCCGAATGCGCCGTCGGACGGCGTCCTCGTCGCGCAGGTAACCGACGGCGTCGTGACGGGCCGTGATGGCGGCAGGGTCGCGCAGCGGGAACGCCAGCCAGCGCCCCAGCCGTCGAGCGCCCATCGCCGTGGCCGTGCGATCCACGGAGTCCAGCAGGCTGCCTTCACGCGACCCGGCGCGGAGGGTTCTGTCGATCTCCAGCGCCCGCCACGTGTTCCGGTCCAGTTGGACGTGGTCGGCGGAATCGCGCCGGGTCAGCGTCGTCAGGTGGGCGACGGCGGAGCGCTGGGTCTCGCGCAGGTAGCGCAGGAGCGCCCCGGCGGCGCACAGCGCCGCCCCGACCTCGTCGAAGCCGAATCCGGACATCGTGGCGACGCCGAAATGTTCATGCAGGGTCCGTTCCGCATTGTGTCTCGAAAACTCATGTGGCGGGCGGCGCGTGCAGGAAAGAGGGGCATGCAGCGCAACCTGCCGGGCGATCTCCGCGGCCGGTCCGCTCTCGTCCGTGAGAATCTCCGCGGGGGCGATGCGCACCAGTTCATCCACGGTCGTCTGCCGGTTTGCCGTCAGCACCTCGAAACTACCGCCCGACAACTCGGCAACCGCCACGCCGACCTCCTCGCCCTGCACGCAAAGGGCGGCGATCGCGTTGGATCGGGTCCGCGCCAGAAGGGTGTCGTCGGTCAGCGTTCCCGGCGTCACGATCCGGGTGATGTCGCGTCGGATCAGTCCTTTTGCGGATCGGGCGTCCTCGAGTTGCTCGCTGATCGCCACGCGGTAGCCGGCTTGCACCAGTTTCAGGAGGTAGGACTCCAGGGCGTGGTGGGGGATTCCGGCCATCGGAACCGGGTTCTCGCTGCGGTCGCGGGTGGTCAGGGCGATGCCGAGAACCCGGGCACAGAGGGCGGCGTCCTCAAAAAACGTCTCGTAGAAGTCGCCCATCCGGAAGAGCAGGACGGCGTCGCCGACGGTTTTTTTCTGATCCACGTACTGCCGCATCGCCGGGGTAAGCTGGTTCGGGTCGGCATCCGCCGTGGCCAGCAGGCGGACAGCGGATTCGGCTGATCCCGAGCCGAGTCGACCGGAACCGAGATGGAGCGGATTGGCCGGTTCGATGCTCATGACGGCTACCTTATCCTGACGAGCGCGAGTACGACAAACTGAAGTTTATCGGGCCAGAGGAGGTGTGCTGGTCAGATAGACGAGACGGAAAAGAGAACCCGGATTGAACGCGATGTGACAAGGTTCGGCACGAGGCGACGATGAAAGGTTTTTCATGGGATATTTCGTTGAACACGGGCCGGCAGGCTGGTAGCGTTTGTATGAGAAACCTGCGCTCATGCGACGGGGAGGGGTCATGTCCGGCGTTCCGCGGCAGCGTGCTTGAAAGTGTTGCCGGGCGGGGGATGTTGGCTCGTGCTGAGGTGAAAACGTTTTTTGCTTCGGGGATTCCGAACCACGCAGGCTGGGTTTTGAACAACCTTGGATCGCGCCCTTGCGGCACGTTCCGGGGGATAGCGGTCGCGCATCCGCCTGCGGTTGGCGAAACCGCCTGGTGAATGCGGATCGCTGCGGTCAAAGGGAGGCGGAACGGCGCCGCCGGGTTCGGCGCCGCATGAATGTTTTTCGTTCAATTGCAGGAAGGGAGCAGCTTGTTATGAAGAACGCTTCTTGGGCGCTGGCGTTACTGGCCGCGGGGAGCTTGACCGTCTCGGTCTACGCTCAGAAACCGCAGGTCGAAAGCGAAGAGGTCGGCGGCGAAGTCGCTGTCGAGGGGTTTGCTTCGGTTGAATACGGGATGCAGGTCGCCCCGTTGCGCATCGCGAAGATCGACGAGTTCGGCAACGTGGTCGGCGGCTGGGTCGAACTGGGCGAGCCGGGCGTCTCCGAGGACTGCGGGGCGTACCTGTGCTACGACGCGTTCGAGTCGGACACCCGGACGGGGTTGCCGAGCGACGGCTTTTACGGTCAGAACTGCGGACAGGGCGGCGGCCGGTATTTCATCAATGCCGACAACCAGGATCGCGTCTTCATCGAAGACTTCATTATGCAGGGCGGTTGCAGCGGGATCGAGATCGGTCGCGTTGAACATGCGTGGTGGTGGAAGGCCGGCGGTTCGGGCACGTCCGAGCGCTGCGTGATCTTCCTGAACATCCTTGAGAACTGGGAGAACGCGGGCAACTGCACCAGCAGCGGCGTCCTCGACGGCGTGGCGATCGACTTCGGCGTGGTTCCGTCGAGCTTCGACGTCGGCTATGTCTTCACGGACCTGAGCCTGTGCCTGGCGGGGATCACCTTGACGGGCCCGGCCGACGGTTCCGGCTCATACCGGATCGTGTATGCGCAGGACGAGTTCGGCACGCTCGCCACGGCGGCGCAGCCGATGCTCTGGGGCGACAGCAAGCTTCTGAATGAAGGCAGCAGCGCTCGGCGTCACTTCTCCGACCTGGATAACGACAACGTGATCGACTCCGGCGAGTGCAAGTCGTACAACTTCGGCCTGTGTCCGGATCCGCTGGGCGCGGCGACCTCGTTCTGGCGCGTCGGCGGGGCGTGGCCGAAGCTGAGGGCGAGCTGCGAAGGAGGCACCTACACCGTTCGTGCGAAGAACTTCGGTCCTCCGGGTGAGCGCGTGACGTTCAAGCTGGACGGCGGCGCGAACAACAACAAGCAGGTGCGCCCGAGCGGTCGTTGCAACATCAAGTTCAACGGCGTCGCGTCCGGTCCGCACACGGTCAGTGCGTCGTCGGCCGCGTTCGGTGCGACGATCTACCGCAATTACTCCTGCCCGTGATCGCGTAAACACGCGTTCACAACGCAACGGACAGCAGGGGGGGCCGCGGCGCGACCGGCGCTGCGGTCCCTTTCTCATGCGCAAAGCGGAGCAGGTGTCCCGAGTTGCAAGTTCATTGCATGAATACGGATCGCGGACATCCCGGTCCGCACGTGTCCGACGAAACTCCGCGCTCCGATTCAATTGCAGGATACTTCCAACTTGCCGCATCAGGATCAGTCAAACCCGGCAGCCTCGGCAGAGGTCAGGATTCCGGACCGGCGTGCTCAAACCGCGTGGTTGAGATCAGCGTGGCGGTGACGGTTTCGCCGATGCGGATGTTGGACTCACTCAACTCGAACGTGCAAAGGTCGAGGGCCTGCACGAACGCGAGGCTCCGCGTCGCGCGGAAGGTCACGGTCGTCCGCGTCGTGAACGTCCAGCCGTCGTCGCCGTCGGAGCAATCCTGACAGGACTCGCCCTCCGCCACTTCGATGCAGACATACGGATCGGTTTCCGGATCGTTGTCGGTCAGCTTCTGAAAGAGCGGGAATCCGTTTTCCCCGCAGGGCCCCGGATCGCCGTCATCGTCGCCCCCCGACCCTCCGTCGTCGGACCCGCTTTCGTCCGAGCCGCCGTCATCGTCGTCCGCATCCGGGACCGCGGACTGAATTTGAAGACAGCCGTCGGAAATCACGAAGCGGCGCTCGGTCTGCGGCAATTCGCCGTCCACGCTGAGCACGAGTCCGTCCGCGCCGACCTCATACTCGACGACCGTCTCCCCGGACGCCCCGTCACAGGCATCCACGCCGCGGATGATCGATATCACTCTCGCCAGCCCGGTATCCTCCGGCGACAGCTCGATCGTCGAGCGGCTGATGCCGCGCAGAATTCCCGGCGAGGGGGCGTTGCGCGACGTGCGCGTGCCGCACAGGTCGCTGAGGTCCGGCGGAACATCGGAACCTCGACCCGCGTCGGGATCGACCGGCGCTCCGCATGCCGCCAGGATGACCGCGACGCAACCTGACGCGACCGCCGTCGCCGCACGCCCGACGGCTCCCACTTGGTTCAACGTTCTCATCCTGCGTCCTCCGGGGGCTCCTCGCTCGCAATACGTTATACCCGGCGGCAGGCCGGGAGAACGCGGGCCGAGGCTTTTCGGGGCGGGAAAATCATGAACCCGAGGCGCGACGGAGGCCGGGGGCAATGCCCCGGACGGCCTGCGCGCGGCTCGGTCGCAACGAAAGCGCGGGTCAGGCGCTCCGCGGGGGCTCGCCCTTCAGGCGTCGGATGCGATCTTCGAGGTGGCGCGCGATCTCAAGCGGGACAAGTCGTGCGAGACGGTTCGTGTCGTATCCGCCGATCTCGACGATCTGCTTGATGAGCGTGCTGGACGTCATCGCGTGCTGGGAGCTGGCCATCAGGAACACGGTTTCGATGTCGCTGATGAGCATGTTCGTGTTGGCGAGTTCCAGTTCGGCGTGCAGATCGACGTTGTCGCGGATGCCGCGAACGATGACGCCGGCGCCCGCGTCCCGGGCGAACCTCGCGGTCAGCCCCTCATACGGACGGACCTCGACGTTCACCAGTTGCGACACCTGCGCCCGCAGCATCTCGACGCGCTCGGGAGCGGTGAAGACCGAGGCCTTCTCCGGGTTGTGCCCGACCGCCACGATGAGCCGCGCGTACATGCGCGCAGCGCGCTCGATGATGTCGAGATGTCCGTAAGTGACCGGGTCGAACGTGCCCGGGAACATCCCCACGCTCTTGCTGGAGTCCGGCATGTGCGTCGTCAGCGTGATCGCCGTCCCGCCCGTCCGTCACCGCCCGAAGCGCTCGGCGACATCCGCCCAGTTGATGACGTTCCACCACGCGGCCAGGTAATCCGGACGGCGGTTCTGATACTTGAGGTAGTACGCGTGCTCCCAGACGTCCACGCCCAGCAGCGGCGTCAGGCCCTTCGTCAGCGGGCTGTCCTGGTTCGGGAAGTCCTGAATGACCAGCTTCCCTCCGGCGTCCCTGCACAACCACGCCCAGCCGCTGCCGAAGCGGTTCGCCGCGGCGGCGGTGAACTTCGCCTTGAAGTCGTCGAATCCGCCGAACGCGCTCTTGATCGCGTCGGCGAGCGCCCCGGCGGGTTGTCCGCCGCCGCCGGGCTTCAGGTTCTTCCAGAAGATCGAGTGATTGCTGTGTCCGCCGCCGTGATTGTTCACCGCGCCGCGGATGTCGTCGGGCACGGACGCCAGCCCGCGAAGCAGATCCTCCAGCGGTTTCTTGTGCAGTTCGGGGTGCTTGTCGAGGGCTTCGTTCAACTTGGCGACGTACGTCGCATGATGTTTTCCGTGGTGGATGCGCATCGTTGGCTCGTCGATGTGCGGCTCGAGGGCGTTGAACTCATAAGGAAGCGAAGGCAATTCGTGCGGCATTGCGTATTCTCCTGGTCGAAACCTACGTGTTGCGGTGTTGCGGAGGGCGGCGCCGCTCTCACCCGGCGGGGAGCGTAAGTCGATCCCGCGGAGGCGTCAACCGGGTGCAACGGCGGCGCGGGCCGCCTGGATCGCCGCGCCGGACGCCACGTGCGCCGCCACGACCGCGATCCGGGGCCACAACAGGTCGTCGTCCGTCAGCGTCGCCGCCGGCGCCACGCCTTCCGATCCGCCCCGCACGAGCCGCAGAACCGCCGCCGCCGCCGGGCTGAGGCGCGCGCTGGATCCTCCCGCGGCGTGCTCGGCGCAGCGGTGTTCAAGCGCCTCGACGGCGCAAAGCAGCTCGATCGCCAGCACGTGGCGCGTGTTGTCGATAATCTGCCGCGCGTGTCTGGCGGCGATCGGCGCCATCGCCACGTGATCCTCCGTGTTGGCGGACGTCGGGATCGAGTCCACCGTCGCCGGGTGCGCCAGCGTCTTGTTCTCCGAGACGAGCGCCGCCGCCGTGTACTGAGCGATCATCAACCCCGAATTCAGTCCGGAGGCCGGGTCAGCCGCGAGATTCGCGGGAAGACCCCGATTGTGATGCCGGTCGAGCAGGTGCTGCGTGCGGCGCTCGCTGATCGAGGCCAGCTCTGCGACGGCGATCTTGAGGTAATCCATCACCATCCCGACCGGCTCGCCGTGAAAATTGCCGCCCGAATACGCCTGGAAAATGCAGCGCGCGAACCCGTCCACCGGAGCCGTGTCACCCGCATCACCGCCGGACTCGTCGACAAAAAGCAGCGGATTGTCGGTGACCGCGTTGATCTCCTGCGCAACGGCTTCAGCGGCGTGGCGGATCGCCGTCGTGGCGGCGCCGTGAACCTGCGGGGCGCACCGCAGCGAGTACGCGTCCTGCACGTCGTCCGACGTGTCAAGCAGGTTCCCGCCTTGCGCAAACGCGAGAATCTCCGCCGCCGCACTCTGCTGACCCGCGTGCCCGCGCACGCGGTGAATTTTTGCGTCCAGCGCCCGCGCGCCGCCGAGCAACGCCTGAAGCGACATCGCCGCGCCCACGTTCGCCGTGCCGAGCAGCACCTCCGCGTCATGCACCGCCAGCGCCGCGTAAGCCGTCGTGAACGTCGTTCCGTTTGTAAGCGCCAGGCCTTCCTTCGGCTCGAGGTGCGTGAGCGGAGAAAGTCCGACCTGCGCCAAGGCCTCGCGCGCCGACAGTGGCGCGTCGCGACGATCCGCCTCAGGCGGCCTGCCGGCGCCCGCCGCGCCGTCCGCCCACGCCAGCCCCTCCCCGATCACGCACAGGAAAAGATGCGCCAGCGGGCAAAGATCCCCCGAGGAACCGACCGATCCCTGTTGCGGAACCCAGGGGTGGACGCGGCGGTTGAGCAGTTCGACGAGAAACTCGACCAGCTCCGGTCTTACGCCGGAGCAACCCTCCATGAAGGACCGGATGCGCAGCAGGATCGCCGCCCGGACGACCTCGACCGGGGCGGGCGGTCCGACGCCGGCGGCGTGGCTGCGCAGCAGGTTGACCTGCATGCGCAGGGCGTCCTCCCGTGAACGCAGCGCTTTGTCCTTATTGTTCCCGAATCCGGTCGTCACGCCGTAAACGAGCGCCCGCGACGCCAGCGCCCGGGTCGCCGCGGAGTCGTTCGTCGGTCGCGCGAGGAGCGTCGCCACGGAAGGCGGCGCGCCGTCCGCGAAGAAGTCTCGAACCAGCGACGCGAGCGCCTCGTCGTCGCGCCCCTGCACCGTGTCCAGCAGGCGGCGCACGTAATCCGCCGACCGCTGACAACGCGCGCGCCAGTCCCCCTCCAGCCGCACTTCCGCGAAGTGTTCGCCGTCGCCGCGGCTGACCCCGACGACCTCGGCGATCGAGAGCATCCGTCCGGGCGCGAGGACGACGCCGCCCGGGTGAATCACGGAGTTGGACGAAGGCGACGGCCGCATTGCAGACAAGATACCCGCGGCGGGTTCGGAAGCCAGCCGAACCGCCCGGTCCCGGGGAGGATCACCCCTCCGCTTGTTTTTTGCCCGCCGGGCGCGCGCTGCGCAGAATCAGGACGACGGAGGCGAGGATGATCGCCGCAGCCGTCACGACGCGCGGGGAAAGCTCGCCGTCGCCGAACGCCGCGCCGAGCGCCACCGCGATCGCGGGGTTGACGTAGGCGTACGTCGCCACCTTTGACGGCGTCGTGGCTTTGAGCAGATACACGTAGGCGGTGAAGCCCAGCAACGACCCGAAGACGATGAGGTAGGCCCACGCGACCCAGGATTGCCACGAAACCGCGGCGAGATTCACCCGGGAGGCCTCGCCCATCACCAGCCCCGCCGCCACGAGCGCCGCGCCGCCGACGAGCATTTCCATCCCGGTCGCCAGCAGGGTCGATTTCGGCAGCCCGCCGCGCCGCGCGATCAACGAACCCACCGTCCAGAACACGCACGCGCACAAAAGCGCGATCGTGCCGCCGAGGTCCGCGCCGGCGCCCCCGAGAGGCACGTCGCCGATGAGGATGTACACGCCCCCCAGCCCCGTCAGAAGCCCGATGAGGACGGCGCGCGACGGCCGAGGTCCGCCGAAAAACGCCCAGTCCAGCGTCGCCATCCACAGCGGCATCGTCGCCACCAGCAGCGCTGCCAACCCCGAGGGGACCGTCAGTTCCGCCCAGCACACCAGCCCGTTTCCGCCCAGCAGCAGCAGCACGCCCACGACGCCCGCGCGTCGCCAGTGCGCGGCGGTGAGCTTCTCGGGCGACCGCGGTCCGTATACGCCGGCCAGAATCGCGCCGGCGAGGATGAAGCGTACGCCGGCCATCAGAAGCGGCGGAAGCGTCTCGACGGCGTAACGGATCGCCAGGTACGTCGACCCCCAGATGGCGTACACTGCCGCAAACGCCAGCACGAGGGTGACGCGGGAATGCTCTGCGGCGGTGGGCGCGACTACATCGGCGCCCGGTTGAGCGCTCAACTTCGACGACGAGGGTTCCAGTGAGTGCGCCACGCACCACCTCCCGGACGCGGGCCGGTTCACGGCGCGACGCCTCCCGCGACATCGGTGCTTATTTTATTTGCACCACTGATCGAGCCACCCGATCACCGTCTCGTGCCACAAGAGGCTGTTGTGCGGTTTCAGCACCCAGTGATTCTCATCCGGGAAGTGCAGGAACCGGCTCGGGATGCCTTTCCGCTGCAGGGCGTTGAACGCGCCGATGCCGTGCGTGTCGCAGACGCGGTAGTCGTTGCCGCCGTGAATGACCAGCATCGGCGTCTTCCAGTGCTTCACGAAATTGACCGGATTGTGCTCCTCGAACGATTCCGGGCGGTCCCAGGGCGTTCCGCCGTGCTCGCGCTCGGGGAACCAGAGTTCCTCCGTGTCGAAGTAGCCCATCCGGGTGTCGAACACGCCGTCATGATTGACGAGGCAGCGGAAGCGGTCCGGCCAGTTGCCCGCGATCC
Organism: Phycisphaerae bacterium; assembly: GCA_022072505.1. Taxonomy (GTDB): domain Bacteria; phylum Planctomycetota; class Phycisphaerae; order UBA1845; family UBA1845; genus JABWBH01. The sequence continues at coordinate 52,362 of JAJVHU010000001.1, read as the reverse complement.
AGTTGATCATGTACCCCCCGTAAGAGGCGCCGAGCGCCGCGACGCGCGCGCCGTCCATCCAGGGGTACCGCTGAAGCGTCGCCTCGAGCCCCTTTTTCAGATCCTCCAGCGGCTTGCCGCCCCAGTCATTCTGGATCGAGTCACAGAACGCCTGTCCGTAACCGGTCGATCCGTGAAAATCCACCATCACGGCCGCGTAGCCCGCCCCGGCGTAGGTCTGCGGGTTCCAGCGGTAGTGAAAGTCGTTGCCGAACGAGCCTTGCGGACCGCCGTGAATGAGGAACGCCACCGGGTATTTCTTCGCCGAGTCGAACCCGACCGGTTTGACCACGTAGACGTGGACGGTCTCGTCATTCCAGCCCTTGAAGCTGAACTGCTCCGGCTCCCCCGTCCGCACCGCGGCGAGACGCTCGGCGTTCACCTTCGTGATCGCCTTCACGTCCGAACCGTCGGGCTTGAGCGTGTAAAGCTCGACGGGGCTTTGCAGATGATCGAGACCGATCAGGAGACGGTCGCCGGCCCGCTGCGGGAAGCGCGCGTGCCCCTGCGGGACGATCACCTTCGCCGCGCCGGAGGCGATGTCCACCGAGAACAACGAGTGTTGCCCGATGTTGTCCGCCGTGGCGAAGATCGACTTTCCGTCCGCCGACCAGATCAACCCCGCCGGCGACCGGTCCCACGTTTCCGTCAGGCACTTCACGGGCCCGTCGGGCCAGCTCTTGAGCATGATGCGAAAGCGATCCGCCTCGTAGCCCGGCACGCGCATCGCCAGCCAGGCGAGGGTCTTTCCGTCGGGCGAGAAGACCGGGTGCGTATCCCACGCCGGGTTGTCATCGGTCAGGCAGCGCGGGGTGGACGACCCGTCGACGGGCACGACGTAAAGATCATGATCGGTGGACCACGCTTCCTCGCGCCCGACGTTCTTCGCGGTGAACACGACGGACCGCCCGTCGGGCGTGAAGGTGATTTCCTCGGTCCCACCGAAGGGTTTTGACGGACAGTCCGCGTTCATGCCGTTCATGAGGTCGATCGGCGTCGCGGCGGATTTCGCCGTGCCGGAAGCGTCCAGCGGCAGTACGAACAAGTGCCCGCGCCGCCCGTCCTTCCAGGAATCCCAGTGCCGGAAGAGCGCCGCGTCGTACAAGCGCCCGGTCGCCTTGCGGGCTTCGCGCTCCTTCAGTCGTGCGGCGGTGTCGGCGGGGTTGGGCAGGTCCACGTAAACGTCCATGCAAAGCAGGAGGCTGGATCCGTCCGGCGCGATGACGAAGCCGTTGATGTCCAGCGGCTGGTCGGTCACCTGCCGCGCCTCCCCGCCGGCAAGGTCGATGCGCCACACCTGCGACGATCCGGACCGCCCCGACAGGAAATACACGCCTTTCCCGTCCGGCGACCACCTCGGCTGGGAGTCGCTTTCCGGCTGGTTGGTCAACTGGCGGAGATCCGAGCCGTCCGCTTTGACGGTCCAGAGGTTTGTGCGGCCCTTGTTGGCGTCCAGATCCGTTTTGCGGAGGGCGAAAACGACGCGACCACCGTCGGGGGAGACGACGGGATCGCTGATGCGGTCGAACGCGACGAGGTCTTGAACCGAGAACGGCCGAGGCGCGGCGGAGGGCGCGTTTTGCGCAAACGCACAAGAGACAAATACCAAGGTTAACACTACCGACGTCACGACACCTGACAACACGGTCGATCTCCTGTAAGATGCTCGGTTTATCCTTCGGGCCGCCGGTTCACGAGCCGCGCGCGGCGAACGCGTGTTCGGCGGCGATCCCGACCGATCGGGTGAGGTTATCCCTGATGAGCACTGACGTTGCAATGGACGTAAACCGGATACCGGACGCCGACCCGGTGGAAACGGCGGAGTGGGAGGAATCCCTGGATGCCGTGCTCGCCCAGCACGGCGGGTACGAGCGCGTCTTATTTCTGCTTCGCCGGCTGATTGACCGGGGTCGGCGGCGCGGCGTCGCCGTCCCGGCGGCGCTGAACACGCCTTATGTGAACACGATCCCGGCGGACAAGACGCCGCCTTATCCCGGGGACCGTGCGATCGAGCGGCGGATCAAAAGCCTGATGCGCTGGAACGCGGTGGCGATGGTGGTGCGCGCGAACCGGGAGTTCCCGGGCATCGGCGGACATATTTCGACATTTCAATCCGCGGCGACGCTCTACCAGGTCGGGTTTCATCACTACTTCCGCGGCAAGGACGCGGAAGGCGGAGGCGATCAGATATTTTTTCAGGGACACGCCGCGCCGGGCATTTACGCCCGTGCGTTTCTGGAAGGACGACTCTCGGCGGACGACCTCGCGCATTTCCGCCGCCGCGTCCGCATCGGGCAGCAGATTTCGTCGTACCCGCATCCGTGGCTGATGCCGGATTTCTGGGAGTTCCCCACGGTTTCGATGGGACTTGGCGCGATCACGGCGATCTACCAGGCGCGCTTCAACCGCTACCTGCACGATCGCGGGATCAAGAATACGGAGCGCCAGCGGGTCTGGTGTTTCCTCGGCGACGGCGAGACGGACGAACCGGAGACGCTCGGGGCGCTGACGCTGGCCTCGCGCGAGGGGCTGGACAATCTGACGTTCGTGGTCAATTGCAATCTTCAGCGTCTTGACGGGCCGGTGCGCGGAAACGGGAAGATCATTCAGGAACTGGAGGCGGCGTTCCGCGGGGCGGGTTGGAACGTGATCAAGGTGATCTGGGGCAGTGACTGGGATCCGCTGCTGGAAAGTCCTGATGCGGATCTGCTGATCGAGCGCATGACCGACGCGCTCGACGGCGACTACCAGCGGTACTGCGTCCAGCCCGGCGCGGAAACGCGGCAGGAATTCTTCGGCGTCCACCCGCGGCTTCTGAAGCTCGCGGAGTCGCTGACGGACGAGCAGATCCTCAGCATGCGCCGCGGCGGGCACGATCCCGTCAAGGTGAACGCCGCGTACCGAGCCGCCGTCGAACACAAGGGACAGCCGACCGTCATCCTCGCCAAGACGATCAAGGGTTACGGACTGGGCGAAGCGGGTGAAGGCCGCAACATCACGCACCAGCAGAAGAAGCTCAATGAGCAGGAGCTGCGCCAGTTCCGCGATCGCTTCGACATTCCGATCCCGAACAACAAGCTGGCGGAGATGCCGTTTTACAAACCGCCGGAAAACAGCGAGGAGATCCGCTACCTGAAGGAGCGGCGGGCGGCGCTGGGAGGTTTTCAGCCCGGGCGGCGCGTGCAAGCCCCGGGGTTCACGGCGCCGAAACTGGACAAGTTCGCGGAGTTCCTCGGCGGAACGAAGGACCGCGAGGCCGCCACGACGATGTCGATGGTGCGGATCCTGACCCGTCTGATGGACGACAAGGAGATCGGCAAACTGATCGTTCCGATCGTGCCGGACGAGGCGCGGACGTTCGGGATGGACGCGCTGTTCCGCAAGTACGGCATTTACGCTCACAAGGGGCAGCTTTACGACCCGGTGGATTCCGACCTTTTCCTTTACTACCGCGAGGCGAAGGAGGGTCAGCTTCTCGAGGAGGGCATCACCGAGGCGGGTTCGATGGGATCGTTCACGGCGGCGGGCACGGCCTACGCCACCCACGGCGTGAACATGATCCCGTTTTATTTCTTTTACTCGATGTTCGGGTTCCAGCGCGTCGGCGACATGATCTGGGCCTTCGCGGACTCCCGCGGGAAGGGGTTCCTGATCGGCGGCACGGCGGGCCGGACGACGCTGGCGGGCGAGGGGCTTCAGCATCAGGACGGGCATTCGCTGGTGCTGTCGAGCGTGGTTCCGAACTGCATCAGCTACGACGCGGCGTACGCTTACGAACTGGCGGTGATCGTGCAGGAGGGCATCCGCCGGATGTACGAGGCGCGGGAGGACGTCTTTTATTACCTGACGTGCGAGAACGAGACCTACCTGATGCCTCCGATGCCGGAAGGTGCGGAGGTGGCGGAAGGGATTCTCAAGGGGATGTACCGGTTCCGGCCGTCGCCGCTGGCGGGGCGCGACAAGAACAAGCCTTTCGTCCACCTTTTCGGGAGCGGGGCGATCCTCAACGGCGTGCTGGACGCGCAGCGGATTCTTGCCGAGCAGTATGACGTTTCCGCCGAGGTCTGGTCGGTGACCAGTTATACCGAGCTGCGCCGCGACGCCCTCGAGTGCGAGCGGCACAACCGTCTGCATCCGGATGCCGCGCCGCGCACGCCCTTCATTGCGCAAAGGCTGTCGCAGCGCCCGGCGCCGGTCGTCGCCGCCAGCGATTACATGAAGATTCTGCCTGACGGGATCGCGCCGTGGACGCCGGC
>JAJVHU010000001.1:0-47967 GCA_022072505.1 Phycisphaerae bacterium | reverse complement strand
TCGCTTTGCGCCGCAAGTTCGTCAAAGAGGTCGGCCGCTTCGAGCACCTTTCCGACGGCGGCGAGCACTTCGGCGAGGTTGACGCGCAAGTCCCACCGGGTCGGTTCCAGTTCGACGGCGCGGCGCGAGAGGCGTTCGGCGCGCGCCGGGTCGTGGTGCTCTCGATCGGTGCGGTCCATCAGGAGCAGGGCGAGATTGCAGTGCGTCGCGGCGTCCGCGGGGAATCTCCGCACGGCGTCGTCCAGCAGGCGCAGCGCTTCCGCGCGCCTGCCCGTGGCGACGCAGACCTGGGCAAGGTCGTTGACGGCGGCGGGATCGTCAGGCGTGAGTTCGAGGAGGCGCCGGTAGGCGGCGACGGCTTCCTCAAGGTTCGCCCGCTCAGCGGCGACCGCCCAGCGCCGGACGGCGGAGGCGTCGTCGGGCGTCGCCTTTGCGTCGCGGCGGGCGGACGCCAGCAGGGACTGAGGGTCAACGCCGGCCGCCGCGTCCTTCGCCTGCTGAAGACGGACCGCCAGGTCCGGTCGGCGCGGCGCGAGTTCGTAAGCGCGTTGCAGGGGTGCGATCGCCGCCGTCGCCCGCCCGCCCGCAAGATACAACTCGCCGAGTTTCAGCAGGTAATCCGGATAATCCGGGAACCCGCGCACGGCCTCGGTCAGAAGCGCCTCGGCGGCGGCGACATCGCCCTCGCGCGTGAGGATTTCGCCGACCAGGTAGCACAGATGCACGCTGCGGCGTCCCTCGGGAAGCTGGGCGAGGTCGCGCGTCGCCAGTGTCCGCGTGTCGCGCCAGACCGGGTTGCGCACGGCCGTCCGAACCGCCAGCGCCGCCAGCAAGGCGCAACCCAGCGCCGTGATCCGCCGCATCCGGCTTCGGAAGACCTCCGGCGGTCCCTGCTCGACGGTGCGCTGCAAACTCGCCCAGGCGGCCCCGATCATCAGCGCGACCCACATCGACGGCGCGTAGAACAAGCGCTCGGCCACGAGCACGTCGATCAGCAGAAACGTCTGACTCGCCAGGGCGTACGACGCCGCAAAACCGATGACGAGGACGCCCCCGATGCCGCCACGACGGGCCGCATGCAGTGCAACCAGCAGCAGCCCCGCAGCCGCAAGGAGGCCGGCAGGCGCGTCGCCCTCCAGCGGCGAACGAACCGGCACAAAGGCGTTGACCGAGTAATCCGACAGAAGACGCGCGGGATACGCCGTCAGGATCGCGTAACGCCCGAGCACCGCCACGGGCGTCCAGAGGCGCGCCGCCGAGTCAGCTTCGCGGAGCACGTTTCCCGGTCCGAACCGCGACCCGCCGATGCTGAGCCTTCCTGCGCAGGCTTCATAACGCGCCGCCAGGTACACGACGAACACCACGGCGGTCAGCGCTGCCGCGCTGACCAGGCCGCGCCGCCAGGTCACGCCCGGTCGCGCGTCCGGGCTTTGCGCGAGCCGCCGGTTCCACCAGAGGCGCAGCGCCGGAACGACGACAAGGACGGCGACGCCGCTTTCCTTGCTGAAAAGCGCGATCGCCGTCCCGAGCGCCAGCATCGCCGCACCGATCCACGCCTGTCGGGCGTCCGCCGGGATCCGCGCCGCGGCGTTCGCCCGGCGATGCTCCCCCAGAATCGCCACGATGACGCCGATCAGCGACAGGATCTCCGCGCGCCCGATGACGTTGGCGACGGCCTCGACGTGGATCGGATGCACGGCGAACCACGCCGCCGCGGCGAGGCTTCCCGGGTCGCCGAAGTTCAACCGACGCGCCACCGCGAGCACGCCGAGACAGGCAAGCACGTGAAGCATGACGTTCGTTATGTGAAACGGCGCGGGAGCCGTCCCGAAGGCGCGTCGTTCCCACGCATACGTCTGCACCGCCAGCGGGCGGTAAAGAACATCAAGTTCTTCGCCCGCGTTGGTTCCCGGCCAGTAAGGCTCGGTCCACGCCCGCCACCACGGCTGCGCCGGGTCGAGGGTCGGGTTGGTCAGGACGATCGGAACGTCGTCGTAGGCGAACCCGTTGCCCAGCGACGTCAGGTACGCGCCGACGGCGAAGGCGAGAACGATCCACGCGGAACGACAGCGCCGTGCGGCGGCCGGTGTGAGCGGCCCCGCTTCGTCCTGCCCGCGCGAGCCCGTTCCGCTCATCAGAACCGCACGTTCATGTTCAGCGTCCGGACCAGGAACGCCCAGCGGTCCGCGACTTCCTCGATGCGCTTCGAGGTCGGCTTGCCCGCGCCGTGACCGGCCTGGGTCTCGATGCGGATCAGCACCGGGGCGTCGCCCTTGTGCGCGGCCTGAAGCGCCGCGGCGAACTTGAAGCTGTGCGCCGGGACGACGCGGTCGTCATGATCCGCCGTCGTGATCAGCGTCGGCGGATATGCAACGCCCGGCTTGAGATTGTGATACGGGGAGTACGCATAAAGCGTCTTGAACGCCTCGGGGTCGTCGGGCGAGCCGTAGTCGCTGGTCCACGCCCAGCCGATCGTGAACTTGTGAAACCGCAGCATGTCCATCACGCCCACCGCCGGCAGGCACGCGCCGAAAAGCTCCGGCCGCTGCGCCATGCAAGCCCCGACGAGCAACCCGCCGTTGCTTCCGCCCAGGATCGCCAGCTTGTCCCTCGACGTGTACTTGTTGTCGATCAACCACTCCGCCGCGGCGATGAAGTCATTGAACACGTTCTGCTTGTTCTTCAGCCTTCCACCGTCGTGCCACTCCTTGCCGTATTCGCCGCCGCCGCGCAGGTTCGCCGAGGCGTACACGCCGCCCATCTCCATCCAGACCAGGTTCGACACGCTGAAAGTCGGCGTCACGGGGATATTGAACCCGCCGTAACCGTAAAGGAGGGTCGGGTTGCGGCCGTTCAGCTTCAGACCGCGCTTGTACGTCAGGAACATCGGGATGCGCGTCCCGTCCTTGCTGGGGTAGAAGACCTGCCGGGTTTCATATTCCTCGGGATTGAAGGCGACTTTCGCCTCCTTGAAGACCTCGCTTTTGCCCGTCGTCAGGTCGTAGCGGTAGATCGTCGGCGGGGCGATGAAGCTGGTGAACGTGTAAAAGGTCTCGGTGTAATTCCGCTTGCCCGCGAATCCGCCGACGGATCCGAGGCTGGGGAACGCCAGTTCGCGGATGAACCCGCCGGTCAGGCCGAAAATCTTCACCTGGCTGTAAGCGTCCTTCAGATAGTTGCACACGAACTGGTCGTTGAGCACGCTGACGCCGCGGAGCGTCGCCTTGTCCTGCGGGATGATCTCCTTCCAGTTCTCCTTCTGCGGGCGGGCGAGGTCCACCGCAATGACGCGGCCTCGCGGCGCGCCGAAGTCCGTCTTGAACCAGAACGTCGAGTTCTCGTTCCCCACGAACTCGTAGTCGGCCTCGAAGGTGTTGATCAGCTCGACGACGGGCGCGCCGGGCTGGGTCAGATCGCGGTAGAAGACGAGGTTCCGCGGGTCGGTGCCTTGCGAGACGTGGATGACCAGGTATTTGCCGTCCTCGCTGACGACGCCGCCGAACCCCCAGTCCGGCTGGTCCTTCCGCTCGTACACGAGCACGTCCTCGCTCTGCGGCGTGCCGAGCTGGTGATAATAAAGCTTCTGGAACTTGAGCACCGCCTCCAGCTTCTCGCCCTCCGGCGGGGCGTCGTAGCGGCTGTAGTAGAAGCCGGCGTTGTCGTTCGACCAGCTCGCGCCCGAGAACTTGACCCACTGAAGGTGGTCCGGGAGATCCTCCCCGGTGTCCACGTTGCGGACGCGCCACTCCTGCCAGTCCGATCCCGCGGAGGCGAGTCCGTATGCGGCGAGCTTTCCGTCTTCACTGATCGCCAGCCCGGACAGCGACACGGTCCCGGCGTCGGACAGCGTGTTCGGGTCCAGCAGCACGCGCGGTTCGCCGGTGAATCCGTCCTGGACGTAAATGACATCCTGATTCTGAAGCCCGTCGTTGCGCGAGTAAAAGTAGCGCCCGGCCATCATGAAGGGCGCGCCGAACTTCTCGTAGTCCCACAATTGCGTGAGGCGCTGCCGGATCGCTTCTCTTTCAGGAATGCTCTCCAGGTAAGCGTAGGTGATGCGGTTTTCGGCGTCGATCCAGGCGCGGGTCTCCTCCGACTTCGGATCTTCGAGCGGCCGGTAAGGATCGGCGACTTTGACGCCGTGCAGATCCTCGACCACGTCTGCACGCGGCGCGACCGGGTAGATCATCCGCTCCGATTTCGGTCCGCAACCGGAAAGGCAGGTCAGCGCCGCCGCCAGGCCCGCAACCGTGAACCCGATCCCCTTGATTTTTGCGCACATATCTACGCCTCCGTGGAAACCCGCCTGCCGTCTTCCTGCCGCCCGGCGACCGCTCAGTTCCGGGTTCGGCGGACTTTCACGGATTCAGTGTCGTGATTCCGGCGGGAATTTCAACCGCGGGGCGGGGTCGGCGAGTTCGGACCGCCCGGCAGGGGACGGGAAACGACGCAACGTACTCGAAGGCACGCCGGGATGGGCTTGCAGAGCGAGAGAACGAGGCCGACGGGATTCGAACCCGCAACCACCGGATTGACAGTCCGGTACTCTAACCAATTGAGCTACGGCCCCGAGAACCGGGGCGGGAAAGCGTTGTCGACGCCGTCCGAACCTTCCGGTTCCTTCGAGCGCCCTTTCATACCGGTGGTCAGGGAAACCGTCAAGCGCGTGGCGAGTCCGGTCCTTCAGGCGTATTACCCTCGACAACCGGGCCGGACGCGCGAGAATGCGCGGCGTCGGGGCGTCCGGTCGCTGGACGCGGGGTCCGGACGCGGTCAGGCGCGGTCAGAGTTGGGGCGGCGGCGTCCGCCAAGAAGGGGCGGGTCGCACGGCAATGCCGTGGCGGGGGCGGCGTTTCGGAAGGGAGGGCGGGGCGTGTCGACGCGGATGAAGGCGGAGCCGATCCTGGCGAAACTCAATGAACTGCGACATGACGCCGAGACCGACAAGTCGGATCTCGAATATGTCGCACTGCATCACGCATTCTGCTTCCTTTCCTACAAGATGGGCGAGTTCCAGAAGTATCTGGATGAGGCGGCCCCTGACGGCGACGACGGGGATTGACGTCGCCGTCGGAGGGTGATGCGCGCACGGAGCGGAATTAACCCGACCTGCCTTCCGTTCAGGATTCGGGGGTCGGGGGGCACAAGGAGCCTGGACGCGGGTCATGCGGCCGGTCATCGACGCGATCTGGTGGGTGCTTTACGAGTCCGGCGTTTACCTCCTGGCGGGGTTCGCGCTGGCGGGGGTGTTTCACGTCCTGTTTTCGCGCTGGACGGCGATGGCCGACCGGCTTCGCAAGGGGAATATCCGCTCAGTGCTGTGGGCGACGCTGGTGGGCGTTCCGCTGGATCTGTGTTCGTGCAGCGTGCTTCCGGTGGCGATGACGCTTCGGCGGAAAGGGGCGAAGCCCGGGGCGGTGTACTCGTTCGTGATCTCCGTCCCCGAGGTCGACATGGTGTCGATCCTTCAGACGAACGCCCTGCTCGGGCCGGTGATGGCGGTGGTGCGTCCGGTGGTGGCGTTGATCACGGCGCTGGTCACCGGATTGTTGGCCAACTACCTGCAACCCTGGACGGATCGAACCGCGCCGGCGATCCCGGATGAGGGGCCGTCAGGGTCAGCGAAGGAAGGCCTCGCGCAAGGCGTCCGTGTCGAGGCGGAGTCGTCGCACACACACGAGGCGACGTGTGATCACGATCACGGGCATGAGCACAACCATGTCGATCTGGCGGCGACGGCTGAAGCGCCGCGCGGCTTGGGGGCATCTGCGCGGAGCGCCTTGCGGTTCGGGTTTGTCGAGTTCTTTGATGACCTGATCGTGTCGCTGCTGGCGGGCGTGGTGATCGGGGGGCTGATCGCGGTGCTCCTGCCGAAGATCGGTCTCGATCGTTTTGCGGGGGGGTCGTTCATCGCGATGGCGGGGATGCTGCTGCTGGCGACGCCGATGTACGTGTGCGCGACGGCCTCGACGCCGATGGCGGTGGGGATGATCGCCGGCGGGGTCAGTCCCGGAGCGGCGCTGGTGTTCCTGCTGGCGGGACCGGCGACCAACATGGCCGGACTCCTCGTGATCGCGCGAGAGATGGGGCGGCGGGGTGTTGTTCTCTACCTGGCGTGCATCCTCGTGCTGAGCCTTGCCGGGGGGCTGGCGTTCGATGCGGCGTTGGCGCGGGGCTGGTTCACGATGCCCGTGCTGAACCTTGCGGTCGCGGAGGAAGGTCGAAGCTGGGTCAAGACGGGGGCGGCGGCGCTGGTCATCCTGTTGTCGCTGGCGAGCTTCCGGAGGACGCGGCTTGCGACGCGCGTCGTCGCATCCATCGCACGTCGGACGGGGTTGCCGCTGACGGTGAAGCGGGTGGTGTTTGCAGGGGCGGCGGCGGCGCTGGCGATATACGCCGGATCGGGTGTGTTCACGGTCGAGCCCGGGCAGCGGGCGGCGATCCTTCGCTTCGGACGGGCGACCGCGTACCTCGACCAGCCCGGGGTCTACGTGCATGCGCCGTGGCCTTTCGGCGGGCGGAGCGTCGAAGCCGCCGATCTTGTGCGCCGGGTGGAGCTGGGTTTCCGCAGCAACCAGCCGGAGATGGTGCAGGTCGACCCGAGTCTGGATGAGTTTCTCGATGAGGCGTGGGTGGTGACCGCGAACGCGGACATCATCGACCTGCGCTGGAGCGTTCATTACCGGATGTCGGCGGGCGAGGCGGGCTTCCGGGCGTGGGCGTTCGGGGTGGAGGACGCGGAGCAGGTGGTGCGCGGGGCGGCGGAATCGGCGATGCGCGAGGCGGTGGCGACGCGGGGCATCGACGCCCTGCTGACGGTTGAGCGGGACGAGCTTGAGGCGGAGCTGCGCGAGCGGTTGCTGGGTCCGATGCTGGAGCGGTGGGGGGCGGGGATCGACATCGTGGATGTCCGGCTGGTGGATGTGCATGCGCCGTCGCCGGTCCACCCGGCGTTCCGCGAGGTGGCCAGCAGCGCGGAGCAGAAGATGAGCATGATCGACCTGGCGCTGGACAGCGCGTCGATCACGGTCAGCCGGGCGAAAGCCGGCGCGCACGAGCGGATCGAGGCGGCGCGCGGGGCGGCGGCGGAGCGGATCAGCCGGGCGACGGGCGACGCGACATTGTTTTCGGCGAAGCGGGAGTCGTTCGCCGCGCAGCCTTTTGTGGCGAAGCTTCAGGCGTGGCTGGCGGCGACGGACGCGGTTTTGCCGGGGCTGAAGAAGTACGTGGCGCTGGTTGATCCCGAGAAGGCGAAGGTGGAGATCATTTACGGCGTGCGCGGGGACGGAGGCCGGATGGCGCCGCCCCCGGCGGACGTGGAGCACTAAGGCGCTGGTTCAAGACCGTCGGAGGCGCGTGGAATAAGAACGCTTCCTGACGGGCGCGGCTCGGTTAGTACGAGGCGACCACGACGTGGCATGAGAACCGGGTTGCGGGCGCGGGGGCCGAAGTCAGTTGAGGGCGGACGCGTGAAGAAATTGACGGCGTTACTGGTGGTGTTTGTCGCGGGGGCCGCGGGGCTGTCCTGCGCCTTCACGGTGCATGAGACGGAACTTGCGGTGGTGACGCGCTTCGGGAAGCCGACGCTTCAGGTGTCGCAGGCCGGGCTGTATTTCAAGGCGCCGACGCCGATCGACCGTGTGACGCGGATCGACCGGCGCCTGCTGGTGCTCGATGTGCCGAGGTTCGACGAGCCGCCGCGGGAGTTCCTGACGGGCGACAAGAAGAACATCGAGGTCAGCGCGTACGCCTGCTGGAAGGTGAAGGATCCGCTGCTTTTTCTGCGCACGCTGGGATCCCGCGAGGGGGCGGAGGCGGTGCTGCGCGACGCGGTGCTTTCGTCGTGCGGAAAGGTGCTGTCGGAGTTTCGGCTGGACGAGCTTTTCTCGACGGACCCGGCGCGAATGAAGCTGGCGTCGATCACGCGGACGATCCACGAGACCTGCGAGAAGCAGTTGGAGGACGCTTACGGACTGGACATCGTGGACATCCGGTTGAAACGGATCAACCTGCCGGAGGCGAACCGCAGCAGCGTGTTCGAGCGCATGCGCTACGAGCGGAAGAAGTTCTCCTCGGCGTATTTGAATGAGGGTGAAAGCGAGGCGGTGCGCATCCGCTCGGCGGCGGCGACGGAGGAGAAGCAGATCCTCGGCCAGGCTTACGAAGAAGTGAAGCGGATCGAAGGCGACGCGGAAGCGAAGGTGCAGTCGATCTACGCCGCGGCGTTCGGTCGGGATCCGGAGTTTTACGCGTTTCTGCGTTACCTCGAGTCCTACGAGAAGTCGCTGACGCAGAACGTGACGTTGTTCGTGCCGGGCGATCACCCTTATCTGCGGGGACTGTCGCCGGCGATCGGCGCGCCGCCTCTGGCTTCGCCGGCGCCGCAGATCACGCCGCCGGAAGGCGAGGGCGCGGAGTGATGCCGGGGCGTGCGACAGGACGGTCTTTCCGGTGGGGGCGCTGGGGGTTCCTCGTGTTCGTGCTGGGGGTCTGCGGGTGGCTGGCGACGGGGTTTTTCAGCGTCGAGCCCGGGCAACGCGGGATCGTGCTGCGGTTCGGGCGCGTGGTGCAGGATGACGTGGCTCCCGGTCTGCATTACGCCTTTCCGCCGCCGATCGGCGAAGTCCACCGGCCGACGACCACCGAAGTCCGGCGCGTCGAGGTCGGGTACACGATGCTCGGGCGTCTTTTCTCCGAGGCGCGGCGGTCGGACATGCTGACGGGCGACGAGAACATTCTGAAGATCAAGATGGCGGTTCAGTACCGGGTGCGCGATCCGTCGGCGTACTTGTTCCGGGCGGAGGAGGCGGATTTCCTGGTCGAGCGCGCGGTGGACGCGGCGCTGGGGGCGTTGGCGGCGTCGATGCCGGTGGACGACATCCTGACGACGCGCAAGAACGAGATTCAGCAGCGTGCGCTTTCCGACGGGCAGGCGCTGCTGGAGGCTTATGACGCGGGGCTGACGCTGATCGACGCGAACCTGCACGAGGTGAACCCGCCGGCGCCGGTGATCGACGCCTTCACCGACGTCGGCAGCGCGCAGAAGGACGCCGAGCAGCGCGTCGAGCAGGCGCGGACGTGGGCGGCGCGGACGGTCTCGACGGCGCAGGCCGAGGCGGCGCGGCAGATTGACGACGCGCGAGGACTCGCGTCGGCGCGGGTCTCGCGGGCGCAGGGCGACGCGGACCGCTTCGTCCGACTGCTTCCGGAGTACCACCGGTCTGCGGAGCTGACGCGCACACGCCTGCTGATCGAGACCTTCGAGCGGGTGATGTCCCGCGCGCGCGTCGTCATCCTCCCGCCCGCCGACGGCGACGGTCCGCAGCGGATCACGATCTACGAGAGCCCCTGACGCCGGAAGCCCGGTGTTGTCCGTCCTCCGCCTCCACCGCATACTGGACGGGATGTCCAGAAAAGCCGTCGTTATCGAGGCCGTCCGCACCCCGATCGGGCGCTACGGCGGGGCGTTGAAGTCGGTGCGCCCGGATGATCTGGCGGCGCTGGTGATCCGCGAAGTCGTCGTGCGCAGCGGGATTGACCCGGCGCGGATCGACGACGTGTATCTGGGGGCGGCGAACCAGGCCGGCGAGGACAACCGCAACGCGGCGAGGATGGCGGCGCTGCTGGCGGGGCTTCCGGTGAGCGTGCCGGGAGCGACGGTCAACCGGCTTTGCGCCTCGGGGCTCGAGGCGGTCAACGTCGCCGCGCGCATGATTGAGAGCGGCTGCGCGGAGGTCGTCGTCGCGGGCGGGGTGGAGAGCATGACCCGCGCGCCGTTGGTGCTGGCGAAGGCGGAGGAGGCGTTCGACCGGCGGGTCGAGGCGTACGACACGACGATCGGGTGGCGTTTCACGAATCCGAAGCTGGCGCAGAAGCACTACCCCTTCAGCATGGGCGAGACGGCCGAGAACGTCGCAAAGCTTCACCAGATTTCGCGCGAGGATCAGGATCGCTTCGCCGCGGAAAGTCAGATCAAATGCGGCCGGGCGCAGGCCGCGGGGCGGTTCGCGGAGGAGATCGTTGCGGTCGAAATCCCGCAACGGAAGGGGGATCCGCTGCGCGTGACGCAGGATGAGCACCCGCGCCCGGAGACGACCGCCGAGTCGCTGGCGAAGCTCAAGCCCGCGTTCGTCAAACCGGGGGAAGCCGGGAGCGTGACGGCCGGGAACTCGTCGGGGATCAATGACGGCGCGGCGGCGCTGCTCCTTGTTGAAGCGGGCGCGGCGGCGCGCCTCGGGTTGCGTGGGATTGCCGTCATCGGTCCGTCGGCGACCGCGGGTGTTGATCCGTCTTGCATGGGCGTCGGCCCCGTCCCCGCGGTGCAGAAGCTGCTGAAACGCACCGGTCTTACGCTGAGCGACTTCGATCACATCGAGTTGAACGAAGCCTTCGCCGCTCAGTGTCTCGCGTGCGTTCGGCTGCTGGGGCTGGAGGATCGATGCTGGCAGGCCGACGGGTCTGGGCCGGGTCCGCGTTTGAATCCGAACGGCGGGGCGATCGCGCTGGGGCATCCGCTGGGGATGAGCGGGGCCCGGCTGGTGACGACGCTCGTTCACCAGATGCGGCTGGATTCGAGGGTTCGGCGCGGGCTTGCGACGTTGTGCGTGGGCGTCGGGCAGGGCGTCGCGACGATGATAGAGCGCGTCTGAGCGGACCTGAGTCTCCAACAACGGACTCCGGCGCTCTGGGTTCCGGATATTCGGTTGTTGTGACGCGACGTGCGATGATGCGTGGGAGGGACGGCGATCGGCGGCGCGGCGATTTCCCTAGCTCCCGAACTTCTGTCGCCCCTCCGGGACTTTCGGGTCATCGGCGACGGCTTCCCAGCACTGGCGTGCTGGGGTGTTTTCCAGCGCCCCTTCCGGGGCTGACCGCCTGTTGAAGAACGCGCGATCGGGCTTTGTCATGCCGGTTTTCCCCGGTGAAATTCGCGTCCCGGAGGGACGCGCCACCCTTTTTCAACGGGCTGATAGGCGCAGTATGCGGTTCCGACGGGTTCCCTTGGCGCTGAAGGTTCGCACGGGTCGGTGGCTCGGAGAGAAAATTCGCGAGAACCAGCGTGCCCGCGCCGGCGTACTGGTCAAAACCGAGGGAGGTTTTGTTTCAGGCGTGGAGAGCAGGTCAGGCGGGAGGCCAAGTGAATTGTAAAAAGATGTCAGGCCGAATAAGGCGGTTACGGATTGCGCAACAAGGGTAGTGACGGACCCGAGGATCGGATGACAGCGGAGGGCACCGAAGATCCTTCCGCTTTCAACAGATCGACCGGCTGGGACTGGAACCCCCCCGGCCGGTTCGGGTCCGACATGCGGTGCGACGGGCGTCAGCGGATCTGAGGTCCGGCGCGTCGGGGGGTGGTGAGTGTGGGGGTGCAGACAGCTCCCGGGTTCCGTGCGACAGCCGGGGCCCCCGACCGGTTGTCATCGCAGATTGCGAGCCACGGGCATCCGTGACTCAACCGTCCAGGGATGTGGCGGCATGACGGCGACGCGAAGTTTCCACGCGGCGACGTCTTGCCCGCCCACCCGGGGGCCTCATTCTTGCTTGCTGAAGGCATGCACGATGCTTTTGTCCGCCTCGGAAGCTCGGGCAATACCTTCCGGGAGAATGAGGCGCCCGGGTGGGCGGGTCGACAAAACGCGAACCTGGATCGGGGCGGCGCCCGTCGTCAGGGGGCGCCCGGGTTCTCACGGTTGAGAATCTGGAGCAGTTCCTCCGCAACCAGCCGGTTGCCCAGGGGCGTGTAATGATTCTCCGAGAACAACGCGGACACGCCCAAGGCGGTCATTGCGTCAAGAAGCCGGGGGCTGACGTCCAGCGTTTCGACGCCGGCGTTGCGGGCTTCCGACAGCAACCCCTCCCAGTAAGGCTCGAGGCCGTCATAACGATCGAAAAGCGCTCTCTCGTCCGGCATCAGAAGCAGGATGACGCGTCGTGCGCCGTTTCGGCGGGCCTCGTCGTTGAAAGACCGGACCAGCGCCAGGGTGACACGGAAAGGCTCGCCTTCGGGGTTGAGATAATGCTCTCTCGGGTCGCGAGCGGCGTTCTCGTGAACCGCGTAGATCAACCGGAACACGCCGGAAGCAAAGAGCGGCGATCGTTCGTAGGCGAGCGGCGCCCGCATGATCCAGTAATCCGTGGTCCGCAGCGTGTTCAGGATCGCTTCCGACTCAATGTCCGTCTTCAGGGCGGCGACGCTTTCGACGGGACAGGGGATAAGGGTGAGGGCGCCTGCGTCGTCAATCCGAAAACGAGGCTTCACCACGGCGGAGATCGTGTCGTGGTGGTACGCGGGCCGGTAGACGGAGACGTGGCGCAGGAGGTTTTCCACCATCAGACCGAGGATCACCACGTGCGGTCGGTAGGGCGCGGCGTCGCGCCGGTAGCGCAGCAGCGCCTGATCGAGTCCGTATCCGTTCACGCCGAAGTTCAGCGCTTCCAGCGCGGGGTTCATGCGTTCCAGGCAGGCGCACCACGTGTCGGCGTTGCCGGTTGCGGCGTGAGTAAAGGACTCGCCGAGCGCGGCGACGCGAAGCACGCCGGGAGGCGGTGCGAGGTCGTAATCCCGGTCGGCGCGAAACCCGGCGGCGTTGGCCCGGTAGCGACCGTCGTCGGAAACTCCGCCCGGCCGGATCGACCAGCCAAGCTCGGGGTCGAAACAGGTGTACGAATCCCAGCGCTCGGTCATTTCGCGCACGTGCCGGCGCTGGGCGTCGTTGAAGGTAAGTTGGTAGGGAGGGACCGGCCGCCCTCGGAACCGCCCGTTCCGGATGAGCAGGACTCCCGCCAACTGATCCGCGAGCATCAGGGCCGCAATTGCGACCGCCAACCGGAAGACCCGGCGTCGGCGACGCGACCGCGGGACTGGTGAGGGCTCAGGCTCGGCGGGCGAAGGTGTCATAACTTCTCCGGAAGATAAGGCCGCGGCGGCGCGATGACCAGCAATTGTCTTGGTGATGCGCTGCGTCGGAGGTAAGCTGGTCAGGTCGTCTCCGCGAAGTCCCCGCCGCGCATCACGACGAAGGAGGCAGGAATGATGCAGGGGCCAATCTGGTTCGCGCTGGCGTCCGTCAGCGTTGCCGCCGCGGGCGTCTCGACGAAGGAACCCTCGTTCAAGGCGGGGCACGTCGAGATGAGCGGATCGGCGCAAGAGTTGAGCACGTCGGTCTGGGTGTTCTTCCGCGACAAGGGGATCGTCGAGCCCGAGGCGATGCGGGCCGCATTGAGCGAGCTGGAGCGCGTGTATCCGGCGCGGGCGGTGGCGCGGCGGAAGCTGCGACGGACCGCGCCGGGATTGTTTGACGAGCGGGATCTTCCGGTTTCGGAGGCGTACGTCGCGCAGGTCCGCGCGACCGGGGCGCAGGTGCGCGTGATGAGCCGCTGGGTCAACGCGGTCAGCGTGGACGCGACGGACGGTCAGCGCCGCGCGATCGAAGGCTTCAACTGCGTCGAGCGCGTGCAACCCCTGGCGCGGACCGCGCCGCATGAGTTGCGTGACGTTCAGCATGTTCCGGACGACGGAGGCGGGAGCACAGCCGATTTCTACGGATACGCCTCGGAGCAGCTTCACCAGATCGGGATCCCCTCCGCGCATTCGGCCGGTTACACCGGCGAGGGCATGATCATCGGCGTGCTCGACACCGGGTTTCACCGGTCGCACGAGGCGTACACGCACTCGGGGCACGCGATTGACGTGCTCGGCGAATATGACTGGGTGCGCGGCGACGGCAATACGCAGAAGGAGCAGGGCGACGATCCGTGGCAGCATTGGCACGGCACGGCCATCTTGAGCGAGATCGGGGGGTACAAGCCGAACGTCTACGTCGGCGGCGCGTACGACGCGGCGTTCTACCTGGCGAAGACGGAAGACGTGACGCGGGAAGTTCCGCTGGAGGAGGATTTCTACGTCGCGGCGCTGGAGTGGTTCGAGCAGAACGGCGTGGACGTGGCGACCAGTTCGCTGGGGTACATCGACTGGTACACGCAGGAGGATCTCGACGGGCGCACGGCGGTGACGACGATCGGGGTGAACGTGGCGACGGAGAACGGCATGGCGTGCTGCACGGCGGCGGGCAACGCCGGGCACGACTTCAATCCGCAGACGTCTCATTTGATCGCGCCGGCCGACGCTTTCGACGTGTTCACGTGCGGCGCGGTCAACGTCTTCGGCGAAACGGGCGGCTTCTCGAGCGACGGTCCCACGGCGGATGGGCGGGTCAAGCCCGAGGCGATGGCGTGCGGAGACGTGGCCTACCTGATCAATCCCGATGACGACCGGGGTTACATGTCCGCGAGCGGCACGTCATGCGCGACGCCGCTGGTGGCCTCCGCGGTGACGTTGCTGGTGCAGGCGCATCCGGATTGGACAATCGCCCAGCTCCGCTCGGCCCTGCTGCGCAGCGGAACGATCTACCGGGCGACGGGCTCATATGATCCGAATTACATCGAGGGCTTCGGGATCATCGACGTCTGGCGCGCGATTCAGACGGACTTCACGGGCGACCTGGACCGCGACGGCGACACCGATCTGGCGGATCACGCATCGCTTGCGGCCTGCCTCGCCGGTCCGGGCGTCGAGGTCGGCGGAGAATGTGTTCGGGCCGATCTGGACCTGGACGGCGATGCCGATCTGCACGACTGGGCGGGGTTGCAGAATGCGTACTGGGGAGAGTGGTAGCGCGCCGCCCCGGGGTTTTGCGTCTTGCACAGGTTGACCGACCACCGCACCGCCGAGGGGCGCGGTCTGCGCCCGGGCCGGAGAAAAAAATCCTGAGAAATTCCTTGACCGGCTGCGAACGGCGTGGTATATTATCGGCATAGGTGTTGCGGAAGGTCGCCTGACGGGATGCGGTTTCGGGATCGCGTGATCCCTTCCCTTCCCTTCCCTTCCCTTCCCTTCCCTTCCCTTTCCTTGGTGGAGACCGCAGAAATGATCAATACATTTGCAATCACGCTCCTCTTTGCCGCCCCGGCTTCAGCCGCGCCGCACACGGTTCGGATGAACCTGTGCGCGACAACGCTGACTTGCCCGCCCTGCATCGGAGATGAGGACAACGACTGTCACTGCAATGAGAACAATGGAAACTGTAAGAAATGGGAGGTTCGGGAGTACGTCTGCACTTCCATAGAGGGTGATGCCTATAAGGTAGTCATTGCTCCGTCTGTGATCTGCTACGTTGAGTACCGGTGCGCGCTATCTTCGACAAGCACCAATTGCACGGATGATTCAGAGTGCATCAAGATTGAGGATCCGCTTTATTATGTCCGAACCGAGCTTGCGCCGGAATACCAGTTCGTCGTACCTCCTGAGGCGTGCTGGGAGTAACGGTGACATGCCGTGATGCGCAAGGTTCAGGAGGCAAGATGTTTCAGGAGGCAAGATGCTGGCAATACCAGAAGTCATCGCATTGGTACTCCTCGGTTCTGGCGAACCGCCCGAGTTGCTTCAGCAGGCGGAGTGTGCCCGGCGCGCTTTTCAGACGGCCGAGATCGAGTGGTCGTTCAGCAGCGTCTACAGCAATTCAAAGCGGCGGCGTCAGAGATCCCAATTCGCGGGTCCGGATCAATACCGCGTGGATGAGGGATTTGACAACGGGTGCTACTTTATCGACGAGGAGATGGCGATCGGCAACCCCTACGTGTATAGTCCGCGCCACTTGCTCATGTCGCATTCGAGCGGCGAGAAGTGGTCGTGGACGGAGGACGCCACGATCGCATCAATTCACGCCGTCTCTGACGATAGAAGTACTCCGATCTATGACCTGCGCAACATCGGCTTTGGCCCCAATCCCATTCTCGACTCGGAATCCGGGGCCCAACTGAATCTGGAAGATGTGACTTCGTATGAAGTTTACGCCGAAGAATATCCGCCCAGAGTAAAGGGCGTATTCGAGAATGGAGCGGAGGTTAATTGGTACCTGGAACCTGCATTTGACCATCAACCGGTGCGCGTGACACTTGGTCGAGACGGCCACGTCACGAATGAGTCCGTCACTGCATACGCTGAATTTGATGGCCTATGGTTTCCTCAGCGCATCGAATTCATCCGGGAAGGCGAGACCTGGATGACGTTCGAGGTCAACCGCGCCGAGTTCGATCGCCCTGAACACCCGAGAACATTAACCCCAGCCTCCATGGGGATGCCGGTTGGCACACAGGTGAAGTCGCAGCGTGGGGTGCAGTTCTGGGATGGCGACACGCTCATCACCGTGCAGGAGGCCCATGAGCGCCATGCGAGCGGCGAACTGGACTTCAGCGAGGTGGCACGACTGTCGGAGGCTGCCAGCCGCGGTGATTTTCCAGGCCGATTCCCGAGTTCGATGAGTGGGGACCACTTGGGGCTTGCGGGCGTTCCGCGGCGGCCGGCGATTTGGGAGGAGTATGTTCGCAGGTTCATCCAAGTATTCGGCCTGAAGGGTGAGCAAACCGTTACTGCGTGGGAGTTGCATAAGAAATGGAAAGACCGGGCCGATGTGTACATGAAGGATCACGCAAAGCGGCTCATGAAGATTGAGCAGGCTATCCAGCCGCTTCTAGAGAGCCAAGAGAACGATGTGCTGATCCGGTTGGCGGCATTGAAGCGGGAACGGGATGAGCTGTTAGCGCCGATTCAGGACGAGATGTTCCTTAAGGGCCTGCGCCCCGAACTTTTCAGGATTCCGACGCAGAAGCAAAAGCAGATTGTGCTGGACAAGGAGGGCGCGGCGAAGGGTTCCTCCGGCTTGCACAACCTTGCAAGGCAGCCCTGACAGCCTGTTGAGAAAGGGTATCGCGTCCCTCCGGGACGCGAGTCTCACCGAGAAAAATGGCATTTCAAGGGCCAATCGCGAGTTCTTCAAAAGGCTGTTAAGGGGCGATCCTTGCGGCGTCTTCGAAGGTTATCATGGAGAGGCATTGAGTCGCGGCGACGTCCCCGGTGAATCCCTGGTCCTGCCGGTGCGTTTCGCTGATGCGAAGTGAGATGTCCTGGAAGGGATCGGGGCGGGAGAATCGAGACCAGGCCAGTGCGATCGGCCCTTTTCCGATACATCAGGCTCAAGTACGTCCGCAAGGCCGTTATCGCCGGCCTGGCGTGCCTGACGACGGTTTTCCTCGTGCTGGGATCTATCTCCGCGATCACGGGAATCCCTTTCAGAATCAGCGCATTGCAGCTTTTCTCTCCTTCGCGATCGAAGGATCTTGCATCTGTGATTATGTGGGGCTCCGCGATGCAATTCAAGGTTGCGGCGCCCGTGCGAACGGCGACGCATTCTTCCTCATCCGGCAAAAGCACGACGTACCGATTCATGCTGGAGGGCTGGATGATTGTTTTGTGGTATCGCGAGGCGCATCATACGTATGAGTCGGCCCCAACGTACGTTCCGTCGGTCAAGAAACTCAGCCTATCCACCATCGAGATCACGTTTTTGCGTTGGTGGGTTGTTCCTACCGTGACGGGCATATGGCCGCTTTGGGTGGCGGTCGCAAGGGTTCACGCATGGTTGCGTCGGCGACGCCGAGGGCGTCTCGGTTTGTGCTTGCATTGCGGATACCCGCGGCAGGGGCTTCCCGGTCCGCAATGCCCCGAGTGCGGTGCATCGGTCCCGGCGGCAGCCGAGATCACAGAACGGGCGGAAGTAGTGGCATAAGTGGAAAGCGTCTCCTGATGGTGTTGACTGCGTGTCGCACCAAGATCGAACTCGGTTGGATTCTCTTGGGATTTTCCTTGACGGCTTGTGAACGGCGTGGTATATTATCGGCATAGGCGTTGCGGAAGGTCGCCGGATCGGGATGCGGTTTCGGGATCGCGTGATCCCTTCCCTTCCCTTCCCTTCCCTTCCCTTCCCTGAAGCTTCGACAGGAGATGGCGATGTCACGTAAGCGTCCGTCCTCATTCTTGTCTGGGAGGGTGTCCTTCTTGTCTGGGAGGGTGTTCTTCGTTTTCGCGGTTCCGTGTGCGTGGGCGTGGGCCGCGGCGCCGGGTCGGGCGGTGCGGGAGCGCCGGGGCGGTGACGGGGAGGCGGTGCGTCGGATTTCGGGGCGCGTCGTGGCGGAGTCGTTCACGGTCGGCGCGCATGAGGTGGTCGAAGTCGCGGACGACGTGGTGATCGAGTGCGGCGGTCCGATCGTCATCCGGGGGACGCTGCGCGGCGTGACCAGGGCCGGCGGACTGATTCCGCACGGGGCGAGCGTTGAACTGCGGTCGAAAGCGTCGATCGCGGTTCACGGTCGCATGTCCGCCGGAGCCGGAGGAGCCGGAACCACGACGGGAGCGGTCGGCGGGAACGGGGGCGACATCCGGCTCGTCGCACCGCGGATCACGAGCGCGGACCCGGTCTTCGGCGCGTCGGGCGGCGCCGGCGGCGCGGGAGGCCGCGGCGGTGACGGGGGAGACGTGGTGATCAGCGCGCGGGTTGCCGATGTTGCGATCGTCGGCGGCGCGGGAGGCCGGGGCGGCGACGGCGACGCGGCGTCCGGACTGATCGACGCGGGATCGGGCGGGAACGGCGGCAATGCCTGGTTCGCCGGGTACTCGCCGGGCGGCGTCGGCGATGGTGATGGGGGGGGCGACACGACGACTGACAACGGCGCGGATGGACCTCCCGGTTCAAACGGAGCCAACAACTCGGGCGAGAACGGCAGTGGCGGGGAAACCGCGGGCAACTGCATGTCTTCGACGGACACCGGCGGCAATGGGGCAGCAGCGACTGGCGGTTCCGGCGGCGCTGGCGGGGATGGAGGCAATGGCACCTCGCCGTTCGGTCACGGTGGCAATGGAGGCGCCGGCGGCCACGGCGGTCACGGAACCGGCGGAAGCGGCGGACCGGGCGGTGCGGGCGGCGACTGTTGCGACTGTGGTCCGCCGGGCAACTGTACCGGAGGCAGCGGAGCGACAGGCGGAAATGGCGGGGCCGGTGTTGGGGGTGCAGGAGGGAAGGGCGGAAAGGGCGGCACCGGATACGGAACTGAGGCGGATGGAGGCGACGGTGGAAGGGGCGGCAATGGCGGAAATGGACAGGGGGGGCATGGAGGCAACGGAGGTAATGGCGGAGACGGTGACGGCCCGGGAAATGGGGGTACTGGCGGAAGCCTCGGCGGTGCAATGGGAGGAGTCCCCGGTACCGGCGGCATTGGAGGAGCGGGTTCGGCAGGCGGGGACGCGGGTACGAACGGGGCGCCAGGCAACATAGGAACGAGCACTCCTGGGTCTGCCGGAACAAGCGGCGCTAACGGCGAAGAGTGCGAGTGACGGATCGGCGCGGCAGTAGAAGACTCGGGAGAAGATTTTTGACTCGCCGCGTGTCGCGACAGGCGCCGCGCGGCGTTTTGCTTCGTCCGGCGTTTGATATGCCGGCGACGGGCGCGCGCGGTTGTGTTGTCGGCATTGTTAATTCCGCCGGCGCTGCGGTCGAATTCCGGGATGCATCTTGCCGGAGGCACGATGCTCGGTCGAGGGGGATCGCCGCGAACTTAACCGAGCCGCGCCCGTAAGGAAGCGTTCTTCTGAGTCCCCGTCTGATTCCGGTGCGCGGCATCCTGACGGTCTTGAGGATAACGACGCGGCGCGCCCTGACGCCCCGGAGGAGCCTCGGCGCGTGCCACCGAGGGGCTTGCGTTTTTGCGGGGCTTCTTCCGTCCCTCCGGGACTTCGTTTCCGTCGCGCGGGCTTCCCAGCACTGGCGTGCTGGGCTGTTTTCCAGCGCCCCTTCCGGGGCTGAGACCCTCGGATGATCCTTCGGGGCTAGGACTTCCGGATGATCCTTCGGGGCACAACACATTCCGCCGACTCTTCCCCGCGGGTCGCGCCCCAGCAGCCCGTTGAAAAAGGGTAGCGCGTCCTTCCGGGACGCGAATTTCACCGGGAAAAACTGGCATCACAAAGCCCGATCGCGCGCGCTTCAACAGGCGGCCAGGATCGCGTCGCGGGTTCACGCCCGAGGATCGCGTCGCGGGTTCACGCCAAATCATAAGTTCATGCGATTCGAACACCCCGCAACCGGAGTCAGATGGAGACTCAGGAGCGTTCTTATTCCGCTGTGTCCGGGAAAGTCGGGAGCCCAGCCTTCAACCCGTGCGGAATCGAGCGGTCAGGGGGCGGGGACGTTGTCGATCAGGCGGCACGCGCCGATCCGCACGGCCAGCGCGATGCGCACGGGGCGGTCCGCGCGAACGACGGGCTTGAGCGTGTCCGGATCGACGATCTCGAGGTATTCGATCTGCGCAGGTCCGGCGGCCAGGATCTGCCGCCGCATGTCGGCGATCAGGACTGAGACGTCGCTTACTCCGCAGGCGATGCGGTTCTTGGCGCTGAACAACGCGGCGCTGAGGCTTCGGGCCTGGACGCGCTGCGGCGGCGTCAGATATGCGTTGCGGCTGGACAGCGCGACGCCGTCCGCATCCCGCACCGTGGGACAAGGAACGATGTCGACCGGCAGGTTCAGATCGCGCACGACGCGCCGGACGACTTGAAGCTGCTGAAAATCCTTCTCACCGAAGAAAGCGGCGTCCGGCGACAGCACGTTGAAGAGCTTGGTGACGATGGTGGCGACGCCGTTGAAGTGGCCGGGGCGGAACGGACCGCAAAGGTGATCGGTCAGCCCCGAGACCTGCACCGTCGTCGTGGCGTCGCCGTCGTACATCTCGCCGGGATCCGGCGCAAAGACGGCGCAGACGGATTCGTTTTCGAGAAGTTCGCAATCGCGATCAAACGGGCGCGGGTAGCGACTGAAGTCTTCACCGGGGCTGAACTGCGTCGGATTGACGAACACGCTGACGATCACCGCGGCGCACCGCGAGCGCGCTTCGCGGACCAGGGCGAGGTGTCCTTCGTGCAGGGCGCCCATCGTCGGGACGAGTCCGAGCGGTCGCAGGTCTGCGCCGCCGACGTGAATCGCCTCACGAGCCGTGTTGATGGTCTTCCAGACTTGCACGCGTCTTTTCTGGCCGGATCCGGTTCGCGGCCGGCGCCCTCAGGTTATCCGCCGCACGGGAAGCGTAAAAACAACTTCCGGGCCTGGGTGAACCCAGACCCGGAAGTGCGCCACGGCTTGTGTAAGCCGCATGATTCGAGAAGCCGGGTTCCGCGCGAAGACATCCGCATTGGAAATCGGCGTCATATCCGCATTCGTCGGTGCGATGGATACCCTTGCCACGGGGGTGTGTCAATCGACGAGAATCATCGGGATATCAAGGAAGACAATTTACAAGATGCTTATTTACATTAGTTTACGCGCATCTTAGATTTTCGGTTGGGGTGTAATTTCACTGAGATTTGGTTGTGGATAACATGTGAATTGATAGGCTGGGGGCGACACGCGCGGCCTTTGTATTGCGGTATTATTCGCGTCCTATAACTTTAGTTCCGAGGTGCTTGCGGTCCGGGTACAATATCTTGTGCGAGGTTGCGATGGTTACTCCAAGATGCAGGGGATCTGGATACTGAAACCACCCAGCGCCTTCCGTGCTCCAGGGGTGGATTCCTCAGGAGGGGCGTCGCGAAAATGACCGGAACGCCGGTGGGGATCCGGGTGTCTGCGATCGCGGTGTTGCGATAGCTTTTGCGAACTTTGCAGCCTCGGGATTCAGGAGCGACGGTGTGAGCGCGATCTCGCTGAGGAATGTCATGCGTCAGTTCGGCGGCGATGTCGTCATCGACGACCTCTCGCTCGAACTGCGCGCGGGCGAGATCGTCGGGCTGGTCGGCGCCAACGGCGCGGGGAAAACGACGTTGTTCCGCCTCATCACCGGGGAGCTGGAGCCCGACAAGGGCGCGGTGACGCGTTCGCGCGGGCTGAGGCTGGGTTACCTCTCGCAGGAACCGGTCGTCCGGGGAGAGCGCACGCTGCATGACGAGGTGGCGTCCGCGTTCGACGAAATTCTCGACATCGAACATCGCATTCACGACATCTCCGAACGCCTCGCGCGGTTGCCGGCGGGACCGGAACAGGACGACCTGCTGTCGCAACTCGATCGCCTTCAGGCGCGCTTCGAGACGGCGGGCGGATACACGATGGAGGCGAGGATGGGCGAGATCCTCGGCGGTCTGGGGTTCAGCGCGGCGGACCGTGACCTGCCCGTGTCCGCGCTGTCCGGCGGTCAGAAGTGCCGGGCGGCGTTGGCGCGGCTTCTGCTGGAGGAGCCGGAGTTTCTGCTGCTGGACGAGCCGACCAACCATCTCGACATCGATGCCGTGCGCTGGCTGGAGAAGTACCTGGCGGCGCATCACGGAGGCGTGGTGATCATCTCGCACGACCGCTACCTTCTCGATCGGCTTGCGGAGCGGATTGTCGAGGTCGCCCGCGGCAATGCCTCGAGTTATCCGGGAAATTACTCGAATTACGTTCACGTCCGCGACCTTCGCCGGTTGACGCAGGAGCGGCGGTACGAGCAGGACCGGGCGTTCATCGAGAAAGAGCGGGACTTCATCGCCCGCCACCTGGCGGGACAGCGCACGAAGGAGGCGCAGGGTCGGCGGACGCGCCTGGAGCGCATGATCGCGGATGGCGAACTG
The DNA here is from genome assembly GCA_022072505.1 of Phycisphaerae bacterium. Taxonomy (GTDB): domain Bacteria; phylum Planctomycetota; class Phycisphaerae; order UBA1845; family UBA1845; genus JABWBH01. The sequence continues at coordinate 25,481 of JAJVHU010000001.1, read as the reverse complement.
GTGACGAACCGTCCGCCGCAGCGGCGCGGCGTGCGTCTGCGGTTCGGTGCGGAAGGCGACCTGAAGGGCGAGATTCTGCGCGCCGAGTCGCTGCGGAAGTGCTACGGCGAGCGGAGGCTTTTCAGCGGACTGGACCTTCAGCTTCACGCGGGGCAGCGGCTGGCGATCACCGGTCCGAACGGCACGGGCAAGTCGACGCTGCTGAAGATCCTGCTCGGCGAGGTCGAAGCGGATGAGGGGGCGGTGCGCTGGGACCGAGCGGCGGCGCTGGGCTACTACGCCCAGGAATCCACGTCGCTGGATCCGCAATCGACCGTGCTGGAGGAAATTCGGCGCGATCGCCCGGAGCTTTCGGAGACGCAGGCGCGGTCGATCCTCGGCGCGTTTCTTTTCACCGGAGACGACGCCTTCAAACCGCTCGGGAAACTCTCCGGAGGCGAGCAGTCGCGCGTGCGCCTGATCCGGCTGATCCTGTCGCAGCCGGACGTGCTGATTCTCGACGAGCCGACGAATCACCTCGACATCGCGTCGCGCGAGGCGCTGGAGGAGGCGCTCCTCGACTTTCCGGGCACGATCGTCGCGGTCAGCCACGACCGCTACTTTCTGGACCGGATCGCGCAGCGCCTGCTGGTGATGCGGCCGGAGGGGCATCGGTTCTTCACGGGGAACTACTCGGGTTACATCGAGGCGCTGGAGCGTGAGCAGGAGTCCGCTCGCGCCGCAACGGAGTCCGCCCGACTTGTTGCGGCGGGGACGGCGGGAGCGCGCGAGGCGAACGCGAGCGCCGCGGGAACTCGAAAGCTCGACGCCGCCTCCGCCGAGACGCCGGACGACTCGCTGGCGCGGGAGCGCGCGGAGTACGACCGGTACTCAATCGACGAGATCGAAGTGTTCATCTACGAGCAGGAGCAGGAGATCGCCCGGCTCAACGACGTCTTCGCGGACCCGGCGACCTACCGCGACCCCGAGAAGATCGCGGACCTGCAGGACCGGTTGGACGACGCCCGTCACAAGCTGGCGGTGCTGCAAAGCGCGTGGGACGAGCGGGCGGAATATCAGTAGTTCGTCGCCGCTGTCGCCGCGTCACGCCGAGCCGTTTCGTCGAAACCGCCGCAGCGTCCGGCGTCAACAACCTCGGCGGGCGATCTGCACGACCCGCGGCAGCGCCGCCGTGCCGGCGCCGATCGCGCAGCGCCCCGGCTGTCCGCGCATGTCGGTCAACACGCTGCCGCACCCGGCGGGCGCCGCCGCGCCGATGCTTTGCGCGCGGTGACGAACCGCGGAATTGACAATCCTGAGTCTCGATCCGACTCCGGCGCGCGGCGGCGCCGACACGAGAGTTCATGACCGCGGGACGTGATAGCCGAGATCCGCGCGGCTCCGGTCCGCAACGTGATCCGTCCGGGTCGTCGTGCCGCGAAGCTGCGGGAACGACGACGCCTCATCGCTTCCGGCGTTCACGCACGGGCTGTCGGCGCCTTGGCCGGCCGCGATCTGGCTGAGATAAAAATCCCCCGCGGGTCCGGCAACGAAAAGCGGATCGAGATCGAAATTGCCCTCGCCGTCGAACCCGCCCATCACATCGCAGTAGCTCACCCGGGGCTCGCCGTGAATCTGCTCGCCGATGCCGGAGGCGGCGTCGTTGCCCCAGAAGATGCCGTGTGAGATCGACCCGGCCGCCGCCAGCGCGACTCCGCCGCCGTCGCCGCCTTCAAACGCATTGTCCGGATCGCCCGCGCGGTTGTCGGCGAACGTGCAGAACTCGATCGTGCCGCCCGCGAGCGCGGACAAACCTCCCCCGTCGCCGTCGCGGCCCGACTGATGACCCTCGGATCCAACGCCGGTGCGGTTCCGCGCAAAGAGAACGTTCCTGGCGGTGACTTCGCCGACGGCGTACGCGCCGCCGCCCGAACCGCCGGACCCGCCACGCGGCGCATCGTAGGCGATCCCGGCGTCGCCGGAACGATTTCCCGATACCACGGTGGCGGAGATCGTGAACCGACCGCCGCACCAGATTCCACCGCCCGCTCCGCCGTTCCCTGCGTCGCCGCCGTAATAGACCCACGTATCCCCGCCGCCGTTTCCGGCGATATTGTCCGCGACGAGACAATCCTCCATCGTCAGGTCTCCTTCGGCGAACACCCCGCCGCCGCGCCCGCCGTCGCCGCCGATCTGTTCATCGACGCCGCCGCCGGTCCCGGCCGTGTTGCCCGAAACGACCGTGGAGGTCATCGACGCCCGGCCCGCGTAGACCCCTCCGCCGCAACCTCCTTGACCGCCGTCTTCATATGAGGAGTAGTCGCCGTTTCCGGCGAGATTATCCGCGATGATGCTCTTCGTGATCGTCGCCGTGCCGGTGACGATCACGCCGCCGCCGTGACCTCCGCGCCCGCCGGGACTGAAATATCCTTTCTTGCCGTGCGTGGCGCGATTTCGGCTCACGTCGCATTTCTTCAGCCAGGCGTCGCCGTTTACATAGACGCCTCCGCCGTCGGCGCCCCAACTGGCTTCTTCACCTCCTCCGGCGAATCCGGCGCGGTTGTCGGTCACAAAGGATCGTCGCAGAATCAAAGAAGCGCCGTCGAGATGCAAGGCCCCGCCGGATCCTCCGGACGCCGTGAATCTGGGCAACCCGTCATCCCCCGCGTCTCCCGCCTGGTTACCGGAAAAACGGCACCGCTTCCCCGTTATCGCCGCGCCTCTGCTGAAGATCGCACCCCCATGTCCGCCACGCCCCACGCTTTCGCTCAATCCTCCTGTTCCCCCGCGATTTCCTTCAAACACGCAGGCCTTAGCCGTGTAGGCGCCGCCTTCCATCATGCTGACGGCGCCGCCGTTTCCACCGCCGGCGCCGTATGTCGCCACGAAGTCAAACCCGTCGCCGCCGTGATTCGAGCGAAACTGACTCGATCTTGTCATCAGGAGCGTCGCGCCCTCCGTGGCGATCGCGCCTCCGAACCCGCCCGAAGTCGTCCTGCGTTCTCCGCCGCCGCCTAAGCCTCCTGCGTTGCCCTCGAAAACACTGCTGGAAACCGTCAACGTGGAATTCAAAACGTAGATCGCGCCGCCGGCGCCGCCCTGTCCCCGAGTTCCGTAGCGTTGACTGCTGGTTCCGCCGCTGCCGGCCGTGTTTCCTTCAAACCGGTTGCCGGTCATTTGCACATCACTCTCGACGCAAACCACGGCGCCGCCCCGCCCTCCGGAACCCCCGTCCTTCTCATGTGAATTCGACTCACCTCCAGCGCCGCACCGATTGTCGACGAACTCGCACCCTTCCACCCGCACGGTTCCGCGAATGACGCAGAACGCCCCGCCGTCGCCGCCCGCCGTCGGCGCGTCGCCGGAATTGCCGTCCGTTGTCGTGCATGAAGCAAACACACAATCCCGGAACGTCGCCGATGCGTCCGTGACGAGGATGCCGCCGCCGTGCGGTCCTCTTTTTGCCGAAAGCGAGGCGAAGCCGTTGCGCACGGAGAGGCTCTCGATCAGCAACGTGTCCGGCTCGCCGTTGGTAATCTCAAACGCGCGGGACGCGCCCTCCGCGTCGATGATGCACGCCGCCGCCCCGCCCTCCCCGCGGATCGTGATGCCCTTCCCGCGCGGGTCGAGATCCACATTGCCCGGGCCTGTGTAGACCCCCGCGGCGATGAGCACGACGTCCCCATCGACCGCCAGATCAATCCCCTCCTGAATCGTCTCCGCATCCCCGGGCACGCGGATCGTGTCCGCTGCGGCCGTCCGTGATGAAACGACAACCGGAACGCACGCCGACAGCAACGTTGCAGCAAACGCGACAGAAGCGGGCTTCATCCTGATCTCCTTTGAAATCGGTTGCGGGGAACTCGGCTTTCGACTCCTCAAGACGCGGTTTCGACTCCTTCGAAGCAGGGCGAAAAAAGAACGCTTCCTTGCGGGCGCGGCTCGGTTTCGCAACCGCGTTTAAGATAACCCAACCAGAACGCTTCCTTGCGGGCGCGGCTCGGTTTCGCAACCGCGTTTAAGATAACCCAGCCAGACAGACGAATTCAACCTCAAAAGACCGCACGGGGGTTCGAGTCTCCCGCGCCCCGCAGGCGACCGGAGCCGGGTGGAGACCCGGGTCGTGGGGGTCCCCGGTTCAGAGGCGGGTTGTTCGGTTCGCTTACGCGAGATTCGAAACGGAAGGTCACTCGACGGTCAGCTTCGGACCTTGCGCCCCAAGCAGGTTGGCGACGCTGACGCGACCGGCGACTTTCTGCACCATCGCGTCCACCGCGCGGCGGACATAGTCCGGCGTCTCGGTGAAAAGCTTGTCCGGCGCGCCGGCGTCGCAGAAGGCCCGCACCGTCGCGTTCAGCGGAATTTCGCCGAGGAAAGGCACGTCCATCTCCGTCGCCGCGCGGGCGGCGCCGCCGTGATCGAACAACTCGTCCCGATGTCCGCACTTCGGGCACAGGTAGTAGCTCATGTTCTCGACGATGCCGAGGATGCCGACGTTGAGCTGACGGAACATCATGATGGCGCGGCGGGCGTCGGCGAGCGCCACGTCCTGCGGGGTGCATACGATGACCGCGCCCGTCTGCGGAATCGACTGCGCCAGCGTGAGGGGGACGTCCCCCGTCCCCGGCGGAAGGTCCACGACGAGATAGTCCAGTTCGCCCCACTCCACCTGGTCGAGGAACTGCCGGAGGATGCCGTGCAGCATCGGCCCGCGCAGCACCATCGGACGGTCGCGTTCGACCAGGACGCCGACGCTCATCGTGCGCACGCCCTGCACCTCGATCGGCAGGAGCATCTTGTCGCTGACCTTGGGCTGAACGCCCTCGATGCCCATCAAGGTCGGGATGCTCGGTCCGTAAACGTCGGCGTCGAGCAGTCCGACGGAGGCGCCGGCGCGGCGCAGCCCCATCGCGATCATCGCGGCGATCGTGCTCTTGCCGACGCCGCCTTTGCCGGCGCCCACGCTGAGGATGTTCTTGACTCCGGAAAGCTGCGGACGCGGATGCGGGGCGCCGCGGACCTGCGCGCTCCACTCCAGATCGACGCCGCGGACGCCGGGGATCGTGCCGACGGCCCGCTGAACGTCCGCGGCGATCTGGTCCTTCAGCGGGCAGGCCGGGGTCGTCAACTCGACGTGAATGCGGACGCGGCCGCCTTCGATCGCCACCTCCTTGATCATGTTCAAGGAGACGAGATCCCGGTGCAGTTCAGGGTCGTTGACCGTCCGCAGCTTTTCGAGAACCGCCTCTTTCGTCACTGTCGCCATCGCCGTCTCCGGGGTCGTTGCTCCTTCGCGTCCGTTCCGTATATACGGGCGGGCGCGCCCGGTTTCCAGCGCGGCGGGATTCGGGTAAATTGCCGAAGGAACCCTGAAACGGATCGTGGCGGGAGGCCGGGGAGCCCGAGCGTCCCGCCCGCGGGCGGGCGCGGCATTCAAAACAGGCCGGAGGTCAGCACATGAGTTTTCTGAAAGGCAAGCGAGGTCTGGTGTTCGGCGTCGCCAACGATCGCAGCATCGCGGTGGCGATCGCGAAGGAAGCGGTCAGCCAGGGCGCGACCTGCGGGTTTCCTTACCTCCCCGGGGAGAAGAACGAACGCCGCGTGTCGAAGGCGCTGGAGGACATCGGTCTGGCCGGCGCGTGGCTTTTCCCCTGCGACGTCTCGAAGGACGCGGACCTCGACGCCTGCTTCGCCGCCGCGCGGGAGAAGTTCGACACGATCGACTTCGTCGTGCATTCGCTGGCCTTTGCGGACCGGACCTGGCTGAAGCCCGGCAATTTCCACGAAACGCCGCGCGACGCCTTCGCCCAGGCGATCGACGTCTCCGCCTACTCCCTCGTCGCCATCGCCCGCCGGGCGAAAGCGATGATGCCCAACGGCGGGTCCATCCTGGCGATGACCTACTACGGCAGCCAGAAGATGATCCCCGGGTACAACGTGATGGGCGTCGCCAAGGCGGCGCTGGAGGCGTGTACGCGATATCTGGCCGGCGAACTCGGGCAGTTCGGCATCCGCGTCAACACGATCAGCGCCGGACCCCTGCGCACGCTCTCCGCGATGGCCGTCGGCGGCATCGACGAAATCTTCACCTGGATCGAGAAAAAAGCCCCGCTGCACCGCAACATCACCCAGGAAGAGGTGGGCCGGACCGCGGCGTTCCTCCTCTCCGACCAGGCCGGCGCCATCACCGCCGAGAACATCTTCGTCGACGCGGGATACAACGCCGTGGGGCTGTGAGTCGATCTGACGGCGACGGCTTCTGGAAAGCACGTACGACTTTCATGCGAAAAATGCGGCTCAGAGTCGCCCCTTGCGCAGCGACGCGCGAGTTGAGTTTAGAGGCCCAGCGATGAAATACGTCGTTCCCAAGGTCATGCCCCTGCGCAGCCCGAACAACTGGCTGGAGATGCTGAATGAGGTTCGGCGGCTGATTCCTGCCGCGGATCCCCAACCGGAACGAGTACCTCTTTGTTCAATCCGAGACTTGCTCCTTAATCAACTTAAGGCGAAAGCGGTGCTGATCGGGTACCCGTTTCTGGACGAGGATTACACCTACGACTACCTGCACCACATTGGACGATCCTTCTACGAACTGGGGCGAGAATGCGTCCGGCTTCATTTCTTCAACGACGAAGGCGTGCTTGCCGTGAACCAGAACGGCATAGGCGAGCTGGATGTCTACGGAGCCGGAAGCGGACGTTGCGAACACTACCTCGGTTACATGGTGATCAGACCGACCGGAACGGAGTGCGTCGGACGAACCATCCTCCGAGATCCTTATGAGCGATCGAAGCTCAACCGCGTTCGGGTGAAGGACAAACAACGCTGCGACGCCTACGGCGTGGAACTGAGCGTTACAGGAACGCCTTTCATGCAGCAGGACACTTCGTCGCACGTCTGCGCGGGAGCGGCGCTGTGGTCCGCCGCGCATTATCTGCATCATCGCTATCATACCCACCGACTGTTTCCGCGTCAGATCGATGAGATGGCGCGGGCCCACTACGGCGGGAAGCACATCGGCCGAGGCCTGACGCCGACTCAACTGACCCACATCCTGCGCAACCTCGGCTGTTCGATGGACGGCCTTTACGTCACCCTCACGGGAAAACCCACGATGGACAGCGATCGTGAGTTTTCCGAGCTGCTCTCTATCGTGTTTGGTTACGTCGAATCCACGCTGCCCGTGCTGCTGGCCTACTGGGGGCAACTGGACCGGGAAGGGCATGTGGTGATGATCAACGGTTACCGGCTTGATCAGGGGCGCCTAGACGCGCCTCCGACTTCCCCTGTTTTGTCGAGCGTAACCGATTCGGTCGCAATGCGGCTTGCCGTGGATCAGAGCTGGCTCTCGAATTGCGTGAATGCGTTCTTCTGCCAGGATGATCAGAAAGGACCGTATTCCGTATTTCCTGTCCACGAGGACGACCCCGAACAACGAGCCTTGGACAGGCCCGGAAGCATCGCCGTGATTCCCTGCGTGACCGGCGACGCGTTCCTGAGTTACACCGAAGCGAAAAAGGTGGTCCATCGGGAACTCGCCGCGTTTCTGGCGCCGGATCGTATTCCGGCGGATGCGGGTGGAGATTTGATTCGTCGCGGAGTGCTGGAGCTGGTAAAGGGCAGTTGGTTTCGACTTTACCTTCAGCAGTCACGGCGGTTCAGAAGCCAACTGATCGACACCCGGTTCGGTCGTCGCCATCTGCCCACGAAGATTCTGGAATACTACCGAACGCAACCCTTGCCGCGATATCTTTACGTGTGCGACATCCTCGATCGAACGTACGAACACGACCCCGACTCCGGGATGCATCGCTTCGGATTGAGGGGAGAAATGATTCTGGATGCCACGGTCCCGAGTTTCGCAATCCATCGCGCCCTCCTTGCGCTGCGGATTGAGAACCAGTTGTTCATACGTGATGAGGCCGGTGCCCTGGTTCTGGAATGGGATTCCAGTTCAGGAGCGCATTCCGGCCTGAGAAGTCTGGCTCCCGTGAACCTGCCGCCCCTCGAGTAGCCTGGTGTTAAACCGAGCTTGCCGCTAACCGATGACGCGACGGTCGGCGAGGTCTACGTCGGTGGATGCACGGATCAACTCGTCTAACTTGTCGCTCTCGATGTCGGCGATATGCCTGAGTGATTCATCCTTCGCGGCATCCGCCGCGAGCTTGGATCGCCACTCAAGAAAAACGCTGATCCACTCTCGTGCTGAGGAATATTGAGCCGCCGAAGCCTTTGACATGGTCATTCAGCTCTGAAGAGGCTTCATGAATTAAACAATGAGTACAAGCAACCCAGTCTACATAGCGACAACGCGAGAATCAACAGGTTCGGGAGTGTTATCGGGTGTTTTTCGGACGAATTAACCACCCACTTCGATAGTGCAGGCACAGAGATGTCATAACGTCCGATAATTATATGCGAGTCTGATCCTCGCCAGTACCGCGCTGGCGCCCGTCAGGTAAAGCGCCGACCGCGCTGCGTCGATCGGTCCGAGGTGTAACCGGGAGTCCCGAGAGTCCCGTGGCGGACGACTTCCCCTCGAGGGCGCGATACGGAAAGACGGCGTCCTGAGTCTCCATCTGACTCCGGTGCGCGGCGTCTTGAGGGTTTTGAGAAGGCGACGCAGCGCGCCCTGACGTCCTGGGGGGACAGCTGAGCGGCGGCGGGCTTGCGTCCTTGCGGGGCTTCTTGCGTCCCTCCGGGACTTCGTTTCTTTCGCGCGGGCTTCCCAGCACTGGCGTGCTGGACTGTTTTCCAGCGCCCCTGCCGGGGCTAAGACCGCCGGATGATCCTTCGGGGCACAACACATTCCGCCGACTCTTCCCCGCAGGTTCACGCCAAATCATAAGTTCATGCGATTCCAACACCCGCAACCGGAGCCGGATGGAGGCTCGGGTCGGGGCAAAACGTTTCCCGCCGATATCACCGCAGGATCATGAGGGATCGTAGAATCGCGCGGGATCGCAGGATCGCGCCGCGGGGTCATGCCAAATCATAAGTTCATGCGATTTCAACACCCCCAACCGGAGCCGGATGGAGGCTCAGGTCGGGCCTTTCACGCGGGTCTTGAAACAGCGTGATCATCGTGCGCGCGGCGTTCGCACTGCATCGGCAGCAGCGGCTGCGTACGCTCCAGCGCCTGCACCTGCGAATTCTCATCACCTGAGTCTCCACTTGACTCCGGTGCGCCGCGGCGCGCGGCGTTCGCCGACCCACCTCGAAGGCGGCACGGCGCGCGGGGTTTCTCAACCCCAACGGGGTCGAGGCGTCGGGGTTGCCGCAAACATAACCGAGCCGCGCCCGTAAGGAAGCGTTCTTCTGAGTCCCCACTTGACTCCGGTGCGCCGCGACGCGCGACGATCTTCGACCCACCTTGAAGGCGTCGCGGCGCGTCGCGTTTCTTCGACCCCAACGGGGTCGCGTCCTCCAGCCCAGGGTAGGTCGCCTGCGGCGACCCACCCTGGGAAACCGAGAACGCTCGATCCTCAACCCCGGCGATGTGACAATTGTCAAGAAGGCAGGGGTTGCACCGCGCGATCCACCCAGGTTGGTTCGACCCCTTCGGGGTCGGGGGTTTTGGGCGGATGCTCGCCGTGGGTTTCACCCACGGCTACCCACGTGATTCCCCTTCGGGGAATATGACGCCAACGACCGCGGGGAAACATGACGCCAACGCCCGAGGAACATGACGCCTGACCGCCGGGGAATACGACGCCAACGACCGCGGGGAAACATGACGCCAACGCCCGAGGAACATGACGCCTGACCGCCAGGGATACGACGCCAACGGCCGAGGATTATGACGCCTAACAGCCTGTTGAAGAACTCACGATCGGCTTTCGTGATACCCGTTGTTTTCCGGAGAAATTCGCCTTCCGGAGGGAGGCGTTCCCCTTTTTCAACGGACGGTTAGACGGAGGTTCAAGACTTCCTTATTGTCGCCGGGTCAGGATCGGACAACCCCCGCTGTCAGGCATCACGGGTACGCGGAGTCTTCGGTGAGTCCGGCTATCGTCAGAAAACTCACGGTCTATCCCTTGCGCATTCCGATGCGGGGGGCGGTCGAGCACGCCGGAGCGCGACGGGATGAGGCGGACCCGATCGTGGTCGGCGTCGAACTGGCCGGGGGAACGTGGGGTTTCGGGGAGACGCTTCCCCGTCCGTATGTGACCGGGGAGTCGCGGCAGGACGCGCTCGACTTCATCCAGACCGGTCTGCTCAGCGCGATCATGTCGTTCAACGCGCCGACGTTCGCCGAGGCGCTCGAGGGGATCGAAGCGCTGCCGTGCGAGGGCGCGACAAGCGCCGGTCCTGCGACGGAGGCGCGGGCGGAACCCGGGGGGCGGGCGTCCGGCGCCGCCCTTCAGCCGGGTCCGATCGAGTCCGCGCGGCGTCATGCGTCACGGACGGCGGTTGAGCTTGCCTTGCTGGATGCCTGCATGAAGCATTTCCACCGCGGCGTCGGGCACGTTGTGGGTTGGATGGGGCTGCCTGTGACAGGGCCTCGGTCTGGTGCGGCGGGTCGTTTCCCGGCGGGGCATGTTTCGAGGGAACCCCTGCAACCGGGTCGACGCCCGCGCGGGTCGGCGGTGCTGGCGTCGGCGGACGTGGGGCGATTGCGGAAGAAGCTGCGGCTGTACCGGTTTGCGGGGTTCCGGGATTTCAAGCTGAAGGTCGGGTTTGATCGGGACGAGGAGCGTGCGGAACTGGTGCGGCGAAGTCTGGGGCGCGCGTTGTGCTCGGGGCGGGCGGCGCTTCGTCTCGATGTCAACGGCGGCTGGTCGTCGAAGGACGGGGCGCGAGAGCTTGGGTTGTGGAGCGAGATTCCGCTGGCGGGGATCGAGCAGCCGCTGGCGCGGGGGCAGGAGGCGGAACTGGCCGGGCTGCGTCGGTTCACGAACGCGCCGTGGATTCACGACGAATCCCTGATCGATGTGGAGGACGCGCGGCGGTTGATCGGGCTGGGGGTGGCGGATGTGTTCAATGTGCGGTTGAGCAAGTGCGGGGGGTTTCTGCCGGCGCTGCGTCTTGCGCTGCTGGCGCGGCGCGAGGGCGTGCGGGTTCAACTGGGTTGCATGGTGGGCGAGACGAGCATTCTGGCGGCGGCGGGGCTGCGGTTTCTGGAGGCGTTCCCTCACGCGGAGTGGGTGGAGGGTTGCTTCGGGACGTGGTTGCTGCGGACCGACGTCGTGCGCAAGTCGCTGCGGCTGGGTTACGGCGGACGTCTGCCGGAGGTCAGCGGGCCGGGTTGGGGCGTGCAGGTGGACGCGGGTCGGTTGACGGCGCTGTCGGACCCGGCGCCGATCGTGCTTCATCTCGGGTAGGCGTAAGACGGGCGGCTTGCTGCTGCGGACAGGCGGTGGTATCGGAAGCGCATGAGCGAACTGAGGGGAAGGACGGCGCTGGTCTGCGGGAGCACGCAGGGGATCGGGCTGGCGTGCGCCGAGGCGTTGGCGGGACAAGGCGCCACGATCGTCCTGGCGGCGCGGAACGAGGGGGAGCTGCGCAGAATCGCGTCGACGCTGCCGGCGAGGTCCGGACAGAAACATGCCTGGGTCGCCGCGGACTTCAACGATCCGCCGACGGTTGCGGCGCGGGTCAGCGCGCAGGTGACGACGGCGGGACCGATCGAGATTCTCGTGAACAACAGCGGCGGTCCGCCGCACGGACCGATCACGCAGGCGGACGCGCGGGGGTTCGTCGAAGCGTTTCAGCGCCACGTCGTCTGCAACCAGCTTCTCGCGCAGGCGCTGCTGCCGGGGATGAGGGCGCGCGGGTACGGGCGGATCATCAACATCATTTCGACGTCGGTGAAGGAGGCGATCCCGGGGCTGGGGGTCTCGAATACGATCCGCGCCGCGGTGGCGAACTGGGCGAAGACGTGGGCGATGGAGGTCGCGCCGCTGGGCATCACGGTGAACAACGTGCTTCCCGGATACACGGACACCGCGAGGCTTCAGTCGCTGATCGAGGCCCGCGCGAAGCACGAGGGAACGTCGCCGGGACAGGTGGCGGAGGCGATGCGGGCGCGGATTCCGATGGGTCGCTTCGCGGAGGCGAGGGAGATCGCGGCGGCGGTCGCGTTTCTGGCGTCGCCGGACGCGAGCTACGTGACGGGCACGAACCTGACGGTGGACGGGGGACGGACGGGTTCGTTGTGAGGCGCGTCGCCGACGGGCGGGAAGGGACGGGAGACGAACGCAATGACGCCGACGTGGACGATCGAGCGACGGATTCAGTTCGCCGAGACGGACATGGCCGGCGTGCTGCATTTTTCGAACTACTTCCGTCTGATGGAGGAGGTCGAGCATGCGTTCTTCCGGTCGATCGGATACGGCGTGGTCTGCGAGCTGGACGGCATGACGGTGAGTTGGCCGCGCGTGTCGGCGACATGCGAGTATTACGCTCCGCTGCGGTTCGAGGATGAGATTCAGATCGTGCTGCGGGTGACGCACGTGGGGAACAAGTCGCTGTCGTACGAAGTTGAATTTCTTCGCGGACCGGACCGGGTGGCGCAGGGCGAGATCACGGCGATCTGCTGCGCGACGGGGGAGAGCGGGACGTTCCGCTCGATCCCGATCCCCGAGGCGCTGCGCGCGCCGCTGGCGCGGGCGGCGTCGGCAGAGGCGGCAGGGGGTTGAACCGGATTGCGGGTCGGAATCCGGCGAGACTGCCCCGAAGCGTGAGCGTTCCGCGTCTTCGGCGCGGGGTCCGCGGTTCAGGGCGCTCGTGACCGGCGGGGTTCGAAGTGAAAGTCCGCCTCCACGGAAAAGAAGATGCGCATCGCCTACTTTGACTGTTTCAGCGGGGCGGCCGGCGACATGATCGTCGCGGCGCTGTCCGACGCGGGGGTTCCGGAGGCGGCGCTGCGTGAGGCGGCGGGCGGGTTGGGTGTCGCCGGTTTCGGATTGCGCTTCGAGCGAGTGAAGCGGAAGGGGCTGGCGGCGGCGCGGTTCGTCGTGGAGCTGGCGCCGGGGACGCCGCAGCCGCATCGACATCTTCATCACGTCGAGAAGATTCTCGACGCCGCGGCGCTGAGCGGGGTCGTGCGCGATCGCGCGAAGGCCGTCTTTCGCCGGCTCGCCGAGGCGGAGGCGAAAGTCCACGCGACGACGGTCGAAAAAGTGCATTTTCATGAGGTGGGCGCGATCGACGCGATCGTCGACGTGGCGCTGGCGTCGTTCTGCCTCGACTTCCTGAAGGTGGATCGCATCGTGTGCTCGCCGATCCCGACGGGGCGGGGGTCGATCGTCTGCGATCACGGCGTGATGCCGGTTCCCGCGCCGGCGACGGCGGAGCTGCTGCGCGGCGCGCCGCTGGCGGAAGCGGACGTCGAAGCGGAACTGACCACGCCGACGGGCGCGGCGCTGCTGACGACGCTGGCGTCCGCGTTCGGTCCGGCGCCGGCGATGCGCCTTGCCGCGATCGGCGTGGGGGCGGGAGGGCGTGATCTTCCGAACCGGGCAAACGTGATGCGCGTGCTGGTCGGAGAAGCGGACGGGGCTGCGTCGGATGAGGTCGTCGTCCTGGAGGCCAACCTCGACGACGCCTCGCCGCAGGTGCTGGCGTTTGCCGCGGAGCGGCTGCTGGAGGCCGGTGGACTCGACGTTTACTCCGTGCCGATACAGATGAAGAAAGGCCGCAGCGGGGTGATGCTCTGCGTGTTGTGCGAGCCGGGGCGGGTGGCGGCGTGCGAGGAGACGTTGTTCCGCGAGACGCCGACGCTGGGCGTGCGACGCACGACGATGCATCGCCGGGTGCTGCCGCGGCGGTTTGAGACGGTCGGGACGCGCTTTGGACCGATCCGGATGAAAGTCGCGGAGGGTCCGGGCGGGGTGCGGGCGTCGCCGGAATACGAGGACTGCCGTGAGGCGGCGATCCGGACGGGCACGCCCCTGCGCGAGGTCATCCTCGAGGCGGTGAGGGCGTGGTCGCCCGGCGGATCCGCGGGGGGATGACGCCGACGCCCCGCCGCAAGGGGGCGTTGCATGTCGGATTCATGTCTGCCGCCGGGAATCGCGGAGCCTCTGCTTGCGGCGATGACGACCCGGCAGTTGCTCATCTTTTTCGCCGGGTTGGCGCTGGTCTTCATCGTGCTGCGGTCGCACCGGCGGAAATCGCGCGCGGCGACGGAGAAGGCGATCACACGGTCCGAAGCGCGCGTTCATCGGAAAGCGCCGGAGGCGACCGCCGAATACGACGCCGAAGCGCTGTTGCGCTGTGAGCGCTACGTGCGGGAAGCGCAGGGCGAAATCCGCAGCCTGATGGCGCTGCTTCATTCATCGTTTCGCAGCGCCGGCGGAACGGCGAAGACGGAAAAAAGCGAAATCGAACAACCCCCGTCGCGCGATGCTCAAGAACCGGCGCCGAATTCGAGCGAGTCGCAGACGACGAGGCGAAAGGAACTGCGGGCGCGGGCCGCCGAACTGGCCGGGCAGGGGCGAACGCCGCGACAGACGGCGTCCCTTCTGGGATGCAGCGCCGGCGAGGTCGAGCTGGCGCTGCTGGCCGGTCGTCAAAGCCCCGCGACCGGGGCTTCGCGCGACGCGACGCGTGAACGTGGCGCGACCTCGACTTCCGCCTCGTGAATTGAGAGGATCGCCGATCCGTGTTATCTTCGCCGTCCCCGGGCGAAGACCACGTCGCCACCGGCAAGGCGCCGCGCCGACGGACGGGCGCCTCCGGGGATTGCGTCGAGACGCGCCGAAACCCGCGTCAGGACCGGGGTCGGGTGGAACCGTGCAGCCGATCGTTCATCTTCTCGCTGAGTTCGACCTGCTGGACCGCGTAGCGCGGTATCTCTCCCGTTTCGGAACGTCCGCCTACAATGTCTGGACGATCGCCGTCGAGCTGGCGCTCATCGGGACGGTGGTTTACCTCGTATTGCGGTTCCTTCAGGGGACGCGCGGAGCGCGCGTCTTCTGGGGGCTGACGATCCTGACGGGCGGCTTCCTTTTCGTCCAGCTCATCGCCCACCAGTTCGAGCTGGACCGCATCAGTTACCTGTATCCCTACTTTCTGCAGGCCGTGTTCCTCGTGTCGCTGGTGGCGTTTCAGCACGAGCTGCGGCGGCTGCTGATCCGTCTGGGGGAGACGATCTGGTTCGGAAGCCGGCGACGGGAGTCGGAGCGCCTGATCGACGAGCTGGTCGGGGCGTGTACGAAGTTCTCCAACGGAAAGATCGGGGCCTTGATGGCGATCGAGCGAACGACGCAACTGGGCGCGATCGTCGACTCCGGCGTGGCGATGGACGCCCTGGTGTCCGCCGAGTTGCTTGAAACGATCTTCTGGCCGGGGACGCCGCTGCACGACCTGGGCGTCGTGATCCGTCAGGGACGGGTGGTCGCGGCGTCGTGCCAGTTTCCGCTGGCGGAGTCCGGCGAACTGGACCGGTCGCTGGGCAGCCGTCATCGCGCGGCGCTGGGCATGAGCCAGGAGTCGGACGCGATCGTGCTCGTCGTCAGCGAGGAGACGGGGACGGTGTCGATCGCCACGCACGGCCGGTTGAAGCGGGGATTCGCGCCGGAGGAACTGCGCCGGTATCTGCACCGCGTGCTGGTCCGCGGGAAGGATCCGGGCGGGGCGAGGCGCAAAGGTGAGACGGTCAAGGCATCCGACGAGGCGAACGAGGATGAACCAAGTCAAGCTGCTTAGCACGACGGCGATTCTGGCCGCCCTGATCTGGATGACGGCCGACCAGTTGCAGGTCGTCACGGTCGGGTTGGACGTTGCGCTTCGTTTCGAGGCGCGCGAGCCGGACTCCGGGATGGTGATCCGTCCGCTGGATTCGTCGGCGCCGCCGTTCAAGGTCGTCGTTTCGGGTCCGCGGCGGGCGGTCGCCGCCGTGCAGGAGGCGCAGAACCTGGCGATGACGCTGCACGTGAAGGAGCGCCCGACGGCGATGGAGGACCGGATTGAAGACCTCGCCGGGCTGCTGCGGGAGGAGGGCGGTCCCCTGCGCAATCTTCTGATCCTGTCGGTGGACCCGCCGGAGGCGCTCGTCTCGGTCGATCGTTGGGTCGATCAGGAGGTCTCCGTCGAGATTCGCAAGCCCTTGAACCTGGCGTATACGGAGTTGCCGAAACTCGAACGTGACAAGGTGCGCGTGCGGATGTGGGAGTCCCAGCTTCAGGCGCTTCGCGGTCGCGGCAGCCTCCCGGTCATCATGATCGACGTCGAGGCGGAGCTTTCGCGAAACCGGCGCGGCGAGCGGGTCGAAGTCCGCGTCCCGGTCAACGCCGCGGCGCTCTTCGGACGGGAGGCGACCAGCGAACCGGACCGGGTGAAAGTTGAAGCCACCCTCGCCCCTGAACAACTCGCCCGCAAGAAGCTGGACGCCGTGGCGATCCGCCCGTGCCTCGGATTTGAGTATCTCGGGCGCCGGATGGAGGTCGTGCTTGCGGACGGGGCGACGATCGTCACCCGTCGGATCGAAGTCGAAGGAACGGCCGACGCGATCGCCGCCATCGACGCGGTGCTCAGTGAAAGCCGCATCTACGGGGTCATCAACCTTCGCGAGGAGGACATCAAAAATCGCATCGGGCAGGAGCTTTCGATCGTGCCTGACATCATCCTCCCGGAAGGGCTGAAGCTCGTCCGTCCGCCGGACCCGGTCCGCCTCACCATCGTCACGGTGGACGAGGAATAACAGGCCCCCCCACCGGACCGCCCAACCTTGGGCGTCCGCCTTAAGATTCTGAATAAAAAGATGTTATGAAGGACGCCGCCCGCGTGATCCAACGCGGCCAGCCGTCAAATGAAGGGAACGCACTCGCTCGACGTCACGGGGACTTGACAGCCGTGGGACACCTGCTACCTTCTCTCTTGCGGTGACGATACGTGCAGGGTCACACCCGTTCCCATTCCGAACACGGAAGTTAAGCCTGTACGGCCGATGGTAGTCGAAAGGTGAGAGTAGGTGATTGCCGCACTTTTTTAATACCCGCCTTCGGGCGGGTATTTTCATGCGCCGGGGTTTGCCCTGACGTGAGTTTCCGTTAATGTTTCGTGCGACGGTGGTCTTCGGGGTTCCGCTGACGGAGAGCGGAACTCGATGCCAGGTTTGAAAGGAGTGATTTGTGGCTGCGATTTTTGAAGGATTCGTCTCCAGCCTGTTGCCGCTTCTGCTGAATATTCTGCTTTCGCTGATCTTCGGCGGGGCGGTCTGATCGGCGGAACCGGCGACTTGGGGGCACACGGGCCGTTTTGCCGACGGCGCGTCCCTAAGTCGTATTGCCTGGCGAAAAGTACGTCGCCCGACGCGGCGTGCCCGCGGTTGTCCGTCATCTCATCCTTCCTGGTGTTCTTCCGGTTTTCCTGGCGGTTGCCAGCGCGTGCGTCGGCGTCTTGCCCGAATACCTCCCGCGCGACATCCTCCCTGCGATGATCGGACGGCTTCATGCCTTGGGGCGTCGCTGGGGCGTTGTCATTCCGCTCGTTTGCATTGCGGCCTACGCCACGTCCCTTCCGAACGACTTCGCCTACGACGATGTGCCGGTGGTGGAGCGGAATCCGGTCCTCGCGGAAGGCGAACCCTGGTGGCGGGCGTGGGTGACGCCTTACTGGCACGGCAGCAACGAGGGCGACGCGATCGACGTCCTTTATCGCCCGCTGACGGTGCAGACGTACGCGTGGCAGCGGCGCCTGCTGGGTCCACACCCGTGGTCGTTTCACCTGGTCAACGTTTTACTTCACGCGGCGGTGAGTCTGGGCGTGCGCGCACTGGCGTCGCGGCTGGGCGTCGGCGCGGGGGCCGCGACGTTCGTCGCGCTGGTCTTCGCGGCGCATCCGATCCACGTCGAGGCGGTCGCCAACGTCGTGGGGCGGGCGGAACTGTTGTCAGCGCTGGGGCTGACGTCCGCGGTTCTCGCGACGGACGCCGCGGCGAGGGCGAAGCGGCACGGGGCGGCGCGGGCGTGGACGTGGGCCGGCGTCGCGGCAGGGGCCGTCGCGATCTTCAGCAAGGAAAGCGGAGCGGCGGTCGTCATCGCGGTCGCGGCGTGGCGCTGGATGCGGATGCGTCCGGGCGAAACGGAGCCGGACTTCCGGGGGGGCGAAACGGAGCCGGGCTCCCGGGCCGGTTTCCGCGGAACGCGATGGCGCTCCGTGTTCGCGGTCGTCCTGCCGTTGTCGGCGGTGCTTCTGCTGTATTTGTGGGCGCGGTACGAAGTGTGCGCGGGGCGGCTGACGGTCGGCGGGCAGCGCGGCGGCGCGGGCAATTTTCTGCGCGAGTCCGGCGCCGCCGTCCGGTTCTGGTCGCCGTGGGCGGTGCTGGGGCGGTACGCGGCGCTGATGTTCTGGCCGGACCCGCTCTTGTGCGATTACTCGCTCAACGTCGTCCTGCCGGTGCGCGGACCGCTGGATGCGCACGTGTTGCTGGGGGTGTCGCTGACCGCGGTCGTTGTCGCCGCGGCGGCGCGCTCGTTGCGGACGGATCGGCGGTGGGCGGCGGCGGCGGCGGGGTTCGCGGCGTCGTACGCGCTGCCGAGCAACATGCTCGTTCACCTCGACGTCCTGATGGCGGAGCGCCTTTTCTACGCGCCCTCGATCTGGGTCTGTCTCGCGCTGGCGCTGGTCATTGACGACGTTCGTCGTCGCAGGCCGCCCTCGGATTCATCGTCGGTTGCGACATCAGACGCATCTCCGGTCAGCCGGGGCGTCCTGATCGCGACGGCGCTGATCGTCGCGCTGGCGGCGCGCACGGCGTTGCGCAACCCGGCGTGGAAGGACACGCCGACGCTTTTCGCCGCGGACTACGCGCGAATGCCGCCGGGTCGCCGCAGCGCTCCGATGTGCGCGTTTCTGGGTCGAAGCGCCCTGGCGCGGGCGGACGCCGCCGCCGCTCTTTCCTACCTGGAGGAGTCGATCGCCGCCTATCCCCTGGCTGCGGGCGCGCATGCCGCCCGAGGCGAAGCGCTCGCCCAACTCGGCCGCCTCCGCGAATCCTTCGAGAGCTGGGTTCGCGCCGTCGAGCTGGCGCCGGGCAATATCGAGTTCCAGCGAGGGCTTGAGGATGTCCGGGAGCGGCTCGGGGGACGGTCGCCGCGCGAGCGGATTGACGCGGCGCGGGCGGCGCTGGCGCAGAACCCGGACGACCCTGCTCTCTTACGCCGCTGGGCGCAGGTGAACGAGCTTTCCGACCCGGCGGAATCCGCTCGGGCCTACGAGCGGCTGGTCGAACGCTTCCCGGAAGACGTCGCGGCGTGGAAGGCGCTGGCGTACGTTCGCTTCGCCGCCGGCAGCCGAGGGGCGGCGATCGAGGCGTACGCGCAGGCCCTGCGTCTTGCGCCGGA
Organism: Phycisphaerae bacterium; assembly: GCA_022072505.1. Classification (GTDB taxonomy): domain Bacteria; phylum Planctomycetota; class Phycisphaerae; order UBA1845; family UBA1845; genus JABWBH01. The sequence continues at coordinate 6,210 of JAJVHU010000001.1, read as the reverse complement.
GGACTGGGAGGCGCACACCAACCTCGCGGTCCTGCTGATCGACCGGACGGACGCCGCCCACTTCCGCCCCGACGACGCCGTCCGTCACGCCCGTCGCGCGGTCGAACTCAACCCGACGCACTGGAACGCTCGTGTGAATCTGGCCGAAGTCCTCGCGCATTGCGGGCGCGCGTCCGAAGCGGCGGATATCTTTGACGCGCTCGCCGATCAATCCGAGCCCGGATCGACGCGGCAGAAGCTGTACCGGGACCGCGCCGCGGCGCTGCGCTGAGCGTCCCGCGCTCGCCCGGCAGACGGAACCCGGTCGGCTACTCCGCGTCGTTCACGAAGTCGATGAGCTTGCGCAGCCGGCCCATGCTGCGGCGGTTGAACGACATTTTCAGGCGGTAAAGGTCCGCCAGCTCTCCGCGCTCGTCGGGCAGGGCGCCTTTGAACTGCGTGATCGTCCCGCCGGTGAGGATGCCCGCGAAGGTCGCGTTCAACCGGTCGAGATCGGCGGCGCTGATCGGGCTGAGCAGGCGCAGGACGAGTTCGTCATTGACGAAGCGCTGCGAGTGATAGCGGCGGTAGAAGCGCGTCACCACGCGGACGGCGTCCTCGGCCCGGTCGGTGACGTGGAACAGGTCCATGTCCTCGGGGCTGATCATGCGCGTGCCGAGCAACTCGGCCTTGACGTAGGTCCGCCAGTGCTGCCAGTACGTCCCGCCCGGTTCATCGCACAGGACGATCGGGAGGATGTGCGACTTCCCCGTCTGCACGAGGGTCAGCGCTTCGAAGCCCTCATCCTGCGTGCCGAACCCGCCGGGGAAAAGGACGATCGCGTTGGCCTCCTTCACGAACATGAGCTTGCGGGTGAAGAAGTAGCGGAAGTTCACGAGCTTCTCGTCGCCGGCGATGACGTCGTTGGTGGACTGCTCGAAGGGCAGGCTGATCGCCACGCCGAAGCTGGACTCCCGCGTCGCGCCGTGGTGTCCCGCGCGCATGATGCCGTCGCCCGCGCCGGTGATGACCATCCAGCCGGCGGCCTGGATCAGTTGGGCGAACTTTCGGGCTTCCTGATACTGCGGGTGGGTTTCCGGCGTACGCGCGGAGCCGAAGATCGTGGCTTTGCGGACGTGGGCGAAGGGCGCGAAGGTCTTGAAGGCGAGGCGCAGCTCCTTGAGGGCGCGGTTGAGAATCTTGAGTTCCCCGCGACCGGTGTGGTCCTTCGCGAGGCGGCAGACGGTGTACACCATCTGTTCGAGGAGGTCGGCGTCGGCGCAGGGGGCGTGCTGCTCGATGAACGCGTGGATCGCGTTGAGCAGCTCGTCCCTTCCCTTGCGCGATGCGCGCGGCGCGAGGTTGGCGCCGTCATCCTTGTGATTCACTGGGTTTCTCCGCCCCGCCGGGGTTCTCGGCGGGCATCTTCGCGGACGACGCGCTTTCGAGCAAGGATGTCGCGGGGCGCGGGCTCGGTGGAGTCGGCGACCGGTTGTCCGCGCGGTGCGGTCTGCGTAGACTGGCGGGCTCATGCGGAGATCGAACCCCGTCGGACCTTCGTCGGATGTCAGAATCAATTCAACGCGCACGCATCGGCGGCATCGAGATCGGTCCGGAGAAAGCGCTCGCCTTGATCGCCGGACCGTGCGTCATTGAGTCCGCGGAGCATACGCTTGACCTCGCCCGCGCCCTGCGGGACGCGTGCGCGTCGAGCGGCGTGCCGCTGGTGTTCAAGGCGAGCTTCGACAAGGCGAACCGCTCCAGCATCCGCAGCTTCCGCGGACCGGGTCTGGAGGAGGGGCTGCGCATCCTTCGCCGCGTGCGCGACGAGGTGGGCGTTCCGGTGCTGTCGGACATTCACGCGCCGGAGCAGGCCGAGCCGGCCGGACGGGCGCTGGACTGCCTTCAGATTCCCGCGTTCCTGTGCCGTCAGACGGACCTGCTGGCGGCGGCGGCGGCGGCTGGAAAGTGCGTCAACGTCAAGAAAGGGCAGTTCGTCTCGCCGGAAGAGATGCGCAACGTCGTCGAGAAGCTGGCGGAGGGCGGCTGTCGCAACGTGATGCTCACCGAGCGCGGGACGTTTTTCGGCTATCACCGGCTGGTCAACGACATGACCGCGATTCCGAAGATGCGGAGGTTCGCGCCGGTGGTGTTCGACGCGACGCACAGTTGCCAGTTCCCCGGGGCGGCGGGGCATCAAAGCGGCGGACAGCGGGAGTTCACCGGGACGTTGGCGCTGGCCGGGGTGGCGGCGGGGGCGGACGCGCTTTTCATGGAAGTTCACGACGCGCCGGACCGGGCGAAAAGCGATCCCGCCACGGTGTATCCTCTTGCGGAGTTTCCGGCGCTGCTGGAGGCCGTGGTCCGGGTGAGCCGGGCCGTGCGGGCGTAGGCGCGAGCAACGGTGGCGAGCCTCGTTTGAGCGAGCCATCTGGCAGATGCGGCGGCGCCGACGTCCTTGCAGGCGCTGGTGCCGCATTGCCGGATAGTGTCCGCCCGGGAACCGGATCGGTCAGGGCTTCCCTGCCTGCCGATCGCGGCGCCTGTCCGGGCTTAATCAAACCAGTCTTCGATTTCGTTGCGAAGCGCGTCCTCGAATGTCGGCTCGGGTTCAGGCTCGACGAGGTCCGCAAACGCCGTCAAACCGCGCGCGACCGTGCGCACGGAGGAGACGTCGCACCCTGATGCAAGGATCACCCCGCCCGCCCCCAGACCCGTCGCCACGCCGACGACCGCTCTTCTGACCTTTGTGAACACGCTGTTCCGCTTCATCTTCCGGCCTCCGCCGTCACTCGGGTTCGGATTCCACCGAACGCCATCCGGGTATCGGGAGGATTACAGGACGTTCTTTAGCCGGGACCGGACAAGATTCCCGGACTGTTCCGGTGGACCGTCGGGCGGAGGTCAGGAACTCAATCCGTGCAAACGTCGGCGTCAGTCGGACGGAGCCCGGGGCGGGTTATAATAAGTAAGTCGCTTGATTCCAGCGAGTTGCAGCGCATGAAGCGGGCCTGCCGCCAGCGCGCACAGGCCCGTTTCAGAGTCGTCCCGACGCCGACGAGGCGTTCGTAACCGGGTCCGGCAGGTGACGAAACCCAAGTACAACGTGGGTGGCTGGGGAGCGTCCGGACCGGCAACCTCGAAGGGGTCGCTACGTCGTATGACGCTCAGGCCTGACAGCCTCCCTGGGTTCGTCTATCGGTTCCGCCACGTGAAATCGGACCGCGGCCCGCCCCGCAACGTGGGACGACCGCCTTATGATAGCCGCCCGGCTTCGCCAAGGGAACCGCGGATAATTCCGAGAACACGATTTTTTTCCGGAACCCGCGCCCCGGGTTGCGGAAAGCATGGCGCCGCCTGTGCGAGCAAGGGCAAGCCGGTTCAGTTTTGCGATGAGTTCGACGGTTTCTCGGGAGTCGCGGGCCTCGAACCCGGCGCGCGGTGAGATTCGTCCCCCGAGGGCTTCTTCGTCGGCTCGGTGGACAGGATCGTCACGCGAATGATGAACGTGACGTAATCCGAACCGCTCGTTGCCGAGGGTTGACCGGCTGAACGCGCTTCGGATCGAGAGATCTCGCGCCCGGATATCTCCGCGGCCTGGTCGTCAGCGGCGGACACGGGGAAGCCCAACTCGGCGGCGAGGGCGGACTCCGGCGCCCTCCCGGGATCGGAGGCGCTCGACGGTTCCGAATCCGCGGCGTCCGCGCGGCGCAGGGCTTGGAGCCGGCGCCTGATCAGAGAGTCGCGGGCGGACCGCCCCTCATCAGCGTTGGCCGTCAGACCTTCTTCGGCTTCAGCGTCGTCGTCCGCGGACGGCGTGCGACGCGGTCGAGCCGGCGCGGATTTCTCGGCAGGGGGCGTCGAGGACTTCTTCGTAGCAACATCCTTGTCCGCATAACCCAGCGCTGACGGATCGTTCGCCCCTGACTCGGACGCCTTGCCTTTTCTCTCCTCGACGTCCGGCTTGTGCTCGCCTCCGGTCGGTTCAGCGGGGGTCGCATCCTTTCCGGCTCGCGCCGTCTCCTGCGGATCCTTCAAGGCGACGGCGGCGCGAGTTGCGGGGCTGACGCGCTCCGCGGGCGTTGCGTCTGCCTCCTCGCCGGCGGGAACGCCGGGCCGCTCGGGTTGCGCCTGGGATATGCGTCCCGCCGCCGACGCCTCCGACGCATCGGTTTCGGCAACGACCGCGCCTGCGGATGCTCGCTCCGCAGCGCGGTCTGTCGTGTTTTCACGTCGCGCGAGCAGGGAATCCGCCATCTCCTTGAGGGCGTCCTCGAAACTCGCGGGCGGCGTCATCGTCTCGGCATCGTCCTCCGGCGCCTTGTACTCCGTCGCGGCGGCGCCTTCGGGCGACGCGGCAGTGTTCACTTCGACCCGCATCACCGGCGCGCCGACGAAAACGCCCGCCGGTTCTTCATCGCCGATCATCTCGATCTGAACGTCCTCGCCGGCAAGCAGCGGCTCAACTGATGCCCAGCCGCGAGCGACAACCCGGCCGAGACGCAGTTCCGCCGCAACGTCAGCCCGTGCCGACGGACGAATCCGCTGAAGGAACGGATCCAGGTCGGCGCGCGGAATGCGCACCAGCACCTGTCGTTCGTCGGAAGATTCAAAATTCACGCCCGGCTGCCCCGCAAGATAGGCGGCCTTCGCCTCCGCCGGTGCGGCTTCCGCCAGGTTCGCGGCGTTCATCGCCGAAAGCGCCTCCGTGATGGCGGAGAGCGCGGCATCGCGCGCGGCGGCGTCCGCACAGGTCAGTCGGACCTGCGCAGGCTCATTGTCGAAGCGGTGCTCCCGGACCAGATCAGGCGTCACGCCCGCCCGCAACTTCTGGTCGATCCCCGTGACGGCGAGCAATCGCTGGGCCACCAGCGCGGGCGGGCGCGCGGCCGGAAGGTCGTCGCGGTCGGCGACAGACTCACGCAAGGCCGCGACGTCACCGGATTCGACCGCGCGTCCGCGCTGCGGCGCTGGCGCGGAAGTCGATCCGGGCATCGGTCGCGCGCGGTCCGCGGGTTCAGCGAGCCGCGGCTGGACTGCTTCGGACAGCGCGTCGGCGGGCTTGCGCATCACCGTCTGCGTCGAAGAATCCGCCCCGTCCTTGCGGAATCGGTCGAGACTCAGCACCGTGAACATCAGCAGCGCCGCGGCCGCCAGCGTCGGAAGAATGATCCGCACCCCCCGGTTCGGCGTCGTCGTCGCCGCCGAACGCCCCGCCAGCAGGGATTCCCGCTCGAGTTCAGCGCCGATCGCTTCCGCAAGGTCCGGCGGAGCGGCGCGCCGAGGCAGGGCCGCGGTCGCATCGCGCGCCGCGCGCAGCTCGTCGAACCGCGCCTTCGCGGACGGGTCCGACGTCAGCGCCGCTTCGACGCGCCGTCGCTCGGCCGTGCTGACCTCGTCGTCGAGGTACGCCGACAGCAGTTGGCTCAATTCTTCCGCGGGCGGTCTCATGCGTGCTTTCTTTGAGCCTCCAGGGGGCGCATCACCTCCGACAACTCGAGGCGCGCCCGGTGCAGTCTCGACCGGACGGTCCCCACCGGAACATCGAGAACCTCCGCGATGTCCGCGTAACTCAACCCTTCAATATCGCGCAACACGATCACCGTCCGATGCTCCTCGTCCAGACGCCGCAGCGCCTGTCCGAGGCGCTCGCGCTGCTCCGCGATGCTCGCCCGCTCGTCGGGCGGTTCTCCGTCATGATCCGCCAGCCGGCCGGCCGGCGACCCGGAAGCGTCGTCGTTTCCGGACGCCCCGTCGAGCGACCACGCCGCGCGATGACGCGCCTTGCGTCGGTGCGAAATCGACAGGTTCACGGCGATGCGGAACAGCCAGGTGTAAAACCGGCTGTCCAGCCGGAACTCGCCGATCCGTCGGAAGGCGTGAAGGAACGTATCCTGCGTCAGATCACGCGCGTCCTCGGCATGTCCGCAGACCCGCCAGCACGTGTTGTACACCCGGTCCTGATAGCGCCGGACCAACTCGGCGAACAGGCGAACCTCGCCGCACTGCACCCGCCGGATCAGCGCGGCGTCGTCGGTTCCGGCGGCGCCGGCCGACCCGCCAGCCGACCCGCCGTCGCGGTTTCGCGGTTCATCCTGTGATGTTGGACGCCTGGACACGCTGCCGGTTCCACGGATGCGGGACGGAGGCGTCTGCGGGATCCGCCGCAGGTTCAATCCTCCCCCGTTATGATCGACTCCTCTCGCTTGCCCGTCAAAGACCGCTCCAATA
>JAJVHU010000005.1 GCA_022072505.1 Phycisphaerae bacterium | reverse complement strand
ATCTTCACCACGATCTCAACGTGCATCGCTGACCTCCTTGTGTCATGTTCCAGGCCGACTCGTGACGCCTCAAGTAAAAAGTCTAACTGCAATTATTCGATCGCGCCACAGGAAATGGGATGCACCCGGCGCGCCTCCGTCGCGGCGAACTCAAGCCGCGCGCGGCCGCCTGGCACGCAGCGAAATATACTCATCGGGCGGCACACCTGGAAACCGCCGGGAGGCGCAAGGGCCGCGAGTTTCATGATGGCCCGCCGCATCCGCGACGGCTTCCCAGCACTGGGGTGCCGGGCTGTTGTCTGGCGTCCTTCCGGGGCTAAGACGCCTGGGGATGATCCTCCGGGGCTGCGACCTCGTGACCTGCCTCCTTTTTTGGGTCCAGGGGTTATGAGAGTCCAGCCGGTCGCCGCGAAGTTCTGCGGAGAATCCCCGAATGAGATAAGATAGGGCGAGGCGGGCACGCGCGGGAAAGGCCGGCGCCAGGGGATGAGGCGGCCTGAAGGGCGGGCGGCGGATGGCGGGGCGATCGAGAGCAGGGATCGAGAGCGGGGATTGAGAACGAGACATGTCGGCGACGATCGCGACATTTGAGCGGCTGAAGTCGAAGGGGATCGCGGCCTTTAAGGGCGGGGATTATGCGACGGCGCGGTCGTACCTGGTGGACGCGGCGGAGTGCATGATCGAATTGGCGGAGTCGGCGAAGACGGCGGAGGCTCGCCGGCAGCACGAGGCGCTGGCGGAAGAGCTGGTCAGCCTGGCGAAGGAGTGCGACGCGCGACGAACGCACCCTCAGGGCGCGCCCCGCGTCCGCCAGCGGGAGAAGGATGAGGAGAACGGGGCGGACGCCTCGGACTGGGTGGTCCGCGAGCGTCCGACGATCGGGTTCGACGACATCGCGGGGCTGGAGGACGTCAAGACGGAAATCCGCCTGAAGATGATCTACCCCTTCGCGCATCCGGAGCTGGCGGCGAAATACGGGATCACCGTCGGGGGAGGGATTCTCCTTTACGGACCGCCCGGAACGGGGAAGACGATGATCGCCAAGGCGATCGCGCGCGAGATCGACGCGACGTTCTTCCTCATCAGTCCCGCACAGATCATGAGCAAGTGGGTGGGCGAGGCGGAGCAGAACATCAAGACATTGTTCGACGCGGCGAAAGCGGAGACGCCGTCGGTGATCTTCATCGACGAAGTGGAGGCGCTGGTTCCGCGGCGCAAGAGCGACGCCTCGACGGTCATGCAGCGCGTCGTGCCGCAGGTGCTTCAGGAACTGGAGGGCTTCGACCGCAAGTCCGACCGGGCCCTGCTGTTTGTCGGAGCGACGAACAAGCCGTGGCTGATTGACGAGGCGATGCTGAGACCGGGACGGCTGGACGCGAAGGTCTACGTCGGACTGCCGGATGCGCCGGCGCGGTTCAGGCTGCTGGAGATCTACCTGGGGAAGAAACCGCTGGCGCCGGACGTGGAGTTCGGCGAGTTCTGTGACGCGCTGGAAGGGTACAGCGGCGCGGACATCCGCAACATCGCCCAGCAGGCGGCGCACCTGCCGTTTCTGGAGGCGATCGCGGGTCAGCCGCCGCGTCCGATCGGACGGACGGACCTGTTGTCCGTGATCGATCGGACGCCGCCGTCGGTGGACAAGGGGGATCTGACAAGATTTGAGAAGTTCACCGCGACGGGCGACTGACGCGCGACGGATGACGCCCGAGACGGGTTTGAGCCTGCAACGATGTTACGACGAGCGCCGCAACCTGATCCGCAACGGGAGGGGTCCGACGGGACCGCGCCTTCGGCGACGACGATGGACGCGCTCCTGTCGTCTCCGGAAGTGATCGCGCTGCGGATCGGTGCGAGGGAGACGCTCGACGCCTTTCGGCGGAAGTCGAGGATGCCCGCGGGCTGGACCGGGCTGGCGTACTGCGACGGAGAGGTGCGCGAGCTGATTCCCGGCGGCGCGGAATTGCCGGCCAGAGGGGTCGCGGAGGTGTTTATCGCGCGGACGGCGCCGACGGCGGTTACGCTTCGGATCGACCGGCTTTTCAGCGCGGACGCCTACCCGGTCGAGATTCGAGTGCGGGTCCGCGTCCGTGTCGTGCCCGAGCCGGGCGACCTGAACTCATTGCGCGAGCGCCTCTCAGGGGCAAAGATCGTTCTGACACGGGAGGCGCTTGCGGCGGCGTTCACCGGTTCGATCAGGACCGCGCTGGAGAATCTGGCGGCGTCGACGCCGATGCCGGAACTGGCGTCCGAGGGGGGCCGACGACGCATGACGGAGGCGGTGCAGCGGGAACTGGACCGGGCGGCGTTTCTTTGCGGCCTGATCGTGGACGCCTCCCCGGAACTGGAAGCGTACTCGGAGGCGTACGAACGCGCCTGTCGGGCGGCGGAGCACGCGGAGCAACGTCGCCTTCAGCACGAAGCTGACGCGGCACTGCGGGACGCGCGGCGGACCGAGCATGCGCGGGAGATCGAGCATTTTTCTTCGTTGCTGTCGAAGCTTGACCGGTTGAGCGCTGAACATCCGGAAGCTCGACGGTCGGACCTGATCCGACGGTTCGCCGAGCCGGAGCGGGCGCGGTTGTACGAGGGCCTGCTCGCCCGGCCCGGGACGGCGCGGCGCACCGAATTCGCGGCGGTGGCGGCGGGGGACGAGGTGCTGCTGTTCTCGCCGTCGGGCGGCGGGGCGGCGTCGAGACGGATCGTCCTTCGGGGTGACGCGGGTCCGCCGCGTTCGATCCGCTGTCACAAGACGGACACAGGATCCCGGATGCTGCTCGTGGGTGCGGCGACGGGGGTTTACCTGGTGGATCTGGAGCGCGGCACGATCCTTCAAACACGCACCGTGTCAGCGACCCCTCCTTCCGTCAAGGGCGGCTTTAACGGTGTGGCGCTCGCGGGGGGATTCATATTTGCGTCGCACTCAGAACTGGGTCTGCACCGGTGGCCTCTGAACGACCTGGAAGCGTTCAGTACACCGGTGATTTCCGATCGAACCGCCGGGGCGTCGTCGGTGCGGGCCGTGCAGGTCTGCGGCGGGGAGGTCTTCTGCGCGGTCGGCGACACGGTGCTGGCGTGGAGAGTTGCAGAGGCGAGTTCCGGGGCGGTGCGCGAGCTTCGGGGGGCGCGGTCGGCGATCGCCGCGCTGTGCGTCACGGAGACGCTCGGCGTGTTCGCCGGGACGGCGGACGGAGCGCTGCTGCACTGGGAGGGGCTGGAAGAGGATCGCCCCGTCGAGCTGCATCTCGGGCGGAACCGACCGGTCGAGTCCGTCACCGTTGTGGAGTCGGAGGGCTTGTCGCGGATCATCTTCGCGGACACGACGCCGGCGGTTCATGCGCGGATCCTGGGGGACACCGTGTCGTGGCGGTACGAGGCGTCCGGTCAGACGTTGCGTCGGGCGGCTGCGGCGGAGGACGTGATCGCGGCGGTCACGGAACTGAGGGACCGGGTGATGTGGTTCGACGTTCTCGACCCGGGCCGGCCTGCCGCGGTGATTCACGTGGCGCGGGACTTCAGACACACGATTCAGGACGTGTGCCTGGCGCCGGTGGCGTGAGGGACCGCGGAGGATGACGGCTTTGCGAAGGCTCGGACGAGGCCGCGTCTGACTTCGCGCGCGTTTCGCATGCGCGGCGCTTGCATCAGCGGAGAAGCGCCGTATTCTCAACCCGGCGGCGCGGACACGGCAGGTTCCATCCCGGAGGGTTTCGTCTTGGCGCGCAAACGAAGTCAGAACCGACGTCGCGCGAGCATGTTGATCGCGCTCGGTCTGCTGGCATGCGGCGGGTATGCGTGGTACTTCGAGATCGGCCCGTTTTCGGGGGACGCCGCGCCGGATTCCGATCCGATCGCGCCGCCGCTGCTGGCGTCGCTGCGCCCCGAAGACAACGCGGCGACCGGCAATCCCTTTCCCGAGGTCTCGGAAAAAGGCGCGCAATCCGCTCCGACGGGCGACAACGCGACGTCGGCGGCGCCCTCGGCGGCGCAGGGATTGAAGCTGATCGAGTCCGCGCGAAGCCAGATTCAAACCGGGAATCTCATCGCCGCGCGGCAGCAGCTCTCCGAGGCGATGAACTCGGGGCTTGAGAGCACGAAGCAGGTGGAAGTCCGGGCGGAGCTGGTGCGCCTCGGCCAGGCGACCGTCTTTTCGCCGCGCGTCTACGCCGACGACCCGCTGGCGGGGCAGTACATCGTCGCGGGCGGAGACACGCTGGAGAAGATCGCGCGGAAGCACAAGGTGACGGCGGGTCTGCTGGCGCGCATCAACAACATTCCGAACATCAACCTGATCCGCCAGGGTCAGACGCTGAAAGTGCTGCACGGTCCGTTTCACGCGAAGGTGACGAAGAGCGCCTTCCGGATGGACGTGTACCTTCAGGACACGTTCGTGCAGTCGTTCCCGGTGGGGCTGGGGGCGGAGGACGGAACCCCGACGGGGACGTGGGAGGTCGGGGAGAAGCTGGTGAACCCGACGTTTTATCACCCGCGGGAGAACAAGGTGTACGCCGCGGACGATCCGATGAACCCGCTGGGCGAACGCTGGATCGCGTTGAAGGGCGTTGCGGGGAACGCCGTGGGGCAGATGCGTTACGGCCTTCACGGGACGATCGAGCCGGACTCGATCGGGCGGAGCGTCTCGCTGGGGTGCATTCGGATGCACAATCCGGACGTTGAACTGGTGTACGACATGCTCGTGCCCGCGCTGTCGACCGTGCTGGTGACGGATTGACGGCGTTGCGGGAGCGGAGGGGTCGCGTTGGCCGGATCGCGCTTCAATCTGCGGCGGGTCGAGGTGCAGGCCGCGTGGGCGTTGAACTGCGCCCTGCTGGCGTTGCTTCCGCTGGGGTTGGCGGCGTGGCAGCTCGTCGCCCGGTATGATCCGGAGATGCGCGGCGTGCGTTACGGATCGCGGTCGTGGCTTTTACCGGGGATGATGGCGTGCCTCGGGGCGGCCATCACGTTAAGCCTCGTCGCCGCCCTGCTCGGATACAGCAGCGCCGATCACCGGCGAAACGACCGTCCGGGGCGATCGTGGGCCGGCTTCTTTGTCGGCGCGGCCGGAGCGACGATCGGCATTATTGCGTTGATCGCGTTCTGGTTGCTGAAGATCGCGGTCGTTTGATCGACGGGAATCCGTCCGAGGTCTTCAGGCGGCGGTTGCCCCTCCTTGTCTTACGCGCTATCCTCCGCTCATGCTGGATTCACGCGCGCAAAGAATACTGACGGATCTGCTGACGCTGCCGACCGCGCCTTTCGCCGAGCATCACGTTCTGGGCTACGTCGAGGCGTTCCTGCGCGAGCGCCGCGAATTGCGCTGGACGCGCGACGACGCCGGCAACGTGCTCATTCATTTCAAGCGCGGAGGAAAGAAGGTGCGCCGCCCGGTCTGCATCACGGCGCACCTGGATCACCCCGGTTTCGTCGCGGACCGCATGATCGGGCCGCGACGGGTGCGGGCGTTCTGGCGAGGGTGGGTTCCGCCGGAATTGTTCGTCGGGGCGAAGATGCGCTTCTTTCAGAATGACCGGTGGGTCCGCGGGAAGGTGGCGTCGATCCGCACGGCGGTCAAGGCGGGGCGCAAGCGGGTGGACACGGCGGTGATCGACGTGACGACGCCGGTGGCGCCGGGATCGGTCGGAATGTGGGACTTCCCCGATCCGAAGATCCGCGGCGGACGGATTTACGCCCGGGGGTGCGACGACCTGGCGGGCGCGGCGGCGATCCTCACGTGCCTCGACCGCCTGACTCGTTCTCGCACGCCGGGCGAGGCGTACTTCCTGCTGACACGGGCGGAGGAAGTCGGTTTCATCGGGGCGATCGCCGCCTGCCGCCTCGGGACGATCCCGAAGCGCTGCGTCGTCGTCAACGTCGAGACCAGTTCGCAACTGCCCAACGCCCGGCAGGGCGACGGACCGATCCTGCGCGTCGGCGACAAGGCATCTTTGTTCGACCCCGGCGTGGCGGCCTGGCTGGGGGCGGTGGCGGCGCGGATCGCGAAGCGCGACAAGGCGTTCCGGTTTCAGCGGAAACTGATGGACGGCGGAACGTGCGAGGCGTCGGCGTTCTGCCGGTTCGGATACGAAGCCGCGGGCGTCTGCGTCGCGCTGGGGAACTATCACAACGTGGACCGCGAGAACAACGTTCTCGCGCCCGAGCACATTCACCTGGAGGACTGGGCGAACCTTGTCCGGTGGTTTGAGGCGCTGGCCGCTGCGGATCACCCGTTTGTGCCCGGGAACCCGGAACTGGCGGCGTGGATCGCGGACCTTGAAGCGACGTACGCGGACCTGCTTGCAGCCTCGGTCGACGCGCCCGCCTGACCGACGTGGCGAGACATCAGGGCGTACTCGTGCGTTTTCCCCGGGAACCGCCTCCCGCGCCGCGTCCGTCAGGACGCGGTATTCCCGGCGCCCGGGGCGAGCGCTTCCTCGCGGTCGCGGATCGCCAAGGCGCGTCGTCGTTCCGTGAAGCAGCGCATCTTTGCGCGGCGCGGCATCACGGCGTCGCGGGCAGCGGGCGGATCTTGATGTTGCGGTACCAGACCTTGTCGCCGTGATCCTGAAGCGCGATGCGGCCTTTCGACTCCTTGCCGAAGCGGGGAAGCGTTTTGAACTTGCTGCCCTCGATGAGTTTGTTCCACGCATCACTGCCCAGTTCGAACCCGCAGACCTTGACGCCGTTAAGCCAGTGTTCGACGCGGTTGCCCTGCACGACGATCCGCGCCTGATTGAACCGCCCGACCGGAAGCGTCAGATCCCGCGGGCAGGCGTACAAGGCGTAGCACGACCCGGCGGAGGTCAGCGGGTTCTGACCGTCGTTGTGCAGGTCGTTATCCAGCACCTGCATCTCGGGGCCGGTGTGCCAGACCGCATCAAGTCCGTCGCCTTCCGCGACCCGGTAGAAGATGCCGCTGTTGCCGCCGGGCGCGACTTTCCACTCCAGGCTCAGTTCGAAGTTGTCGAATTCGTCCGCGGTGACGATGTCGCCGCCGCCGCCCACGCGCGTCAGACAGCCGTCCTCGACCGCCCACCCGTCCGGCATCGCGTCCTTCTTGAATCCGCGCCATCCCCCGGTGGTCTTGCCGTCGAAAAGGAGTTTCCAGCCCGCCGCCGCGTCCTCGGGACTCAAGGCGTTGATCGCGGCGAGCGACGGCGCAGGCGACGCAACAACGCCCGCCTCGGTCGGCAGGGCATTCATCGTGTACCACGTCTCCGCCGTCCAGAGATCCGCGCCGCTCTCGGATCGGAAGCCGCCGAGCAGCCGCAGATACACCACGCGATCCGCCTTCAAACCGGGAATCTCAAGGAAGACCTGCTTGCGATCCGCGGAGACGCTGGCGGATTTCACGTCCAGCGGCTGCTCGTCGGTCTTATGCGCGCCGGCTTCGCTCGACCAGGCGTAGCGCCACTGCTGAGCGAAGTAGAAGCGCGGATCGCCGCCGAAGCCCGCGGAAAGAGGCTGGGTGAACTCGACCTGCAATCCGTTGGACTTCGCCCGAACCGCGAGCATCTCGAACGCGGAGTTGTCGTTGAAGCGAAGTTTATGAAAACCGGTGTGGTTCTTCCCCGGCTGGCCCCACCCGGGGATGCTCCACCCGCCGAGGAACAAGGCGCCGTCCTGCGTCCACGCGAGGCGCGCCACGCCGGATTCAAAACCCTGAGAGAACTGGAAGACGCAGCCCTGAAATTCGTCGCCGACCTTCTCGAGTGCGGCGCGGGCCAGTCCGCCGTAGGAGATGTCGCCGATCAGCATCTGCCCCTTGTAAGGGCCGGTCGGGGTCAGCGACGGCTGCATCGGCGTCATCGCGACCTCGGCATAAGGGAGGTAGACGGCGGGGGGGGACGGCGCTTTGTCCTGGAAAGGACCGGGCGGCGACGTCTTCACACCGAAGAACCGCCCCGGTTTAACGTGAACGAGCTTCCCCGCGGGAACTCCGTCGCCGAACACGTCGGTGGCGAACAACGCGCCGTCCGGACCGACGCCCAGCCCCGTGGGGGATCGTAAACCGGACGCGACGTACTCGAACTCGCCGTCGTCGAGAACCTTGATCACCGTTCCGCGACCGGCGACCTGCGGACTGAGCGTGCGCCCGGCTTCGTCCAGGGCGAGCGTCAGGGCGATGTGAAGCGAGCCGTCCTTGAGCACCGGACCGGTCGCAAACTCATGATAATTGCCGCTGATCGGCCAGTTGGCGCAGACCGCCCGGTACTCCTTCGTGGTTCCCAGGGAACCCGGGTCGCAGATCAGTTGCGTCAGTTCCTGCCTCTGAAGCACAAACAGATCGTCGCCCACCACGGCGCAGCCCATCACATCTTCAAGACCGAACGCCAGCATTCGCAAACGCATCGCTCCCGGCGCGTCACTCTCCCAACCGCTGAGGGCGTAGACTTCGTTGTTCATGCCCCAGCTTGTAACGATCAGATCTCCCATCGGGTGAAAAGCTAATCCGCTGACTCGGGGCTCGTGCATGTCCGACGCGCGAATCACGGACAGGTCGCAGGCGGGATGAAGTTCGAGCAGCGGTTGTCCGTCGCCAGGCCGCCCACGGTGAAGTTCAAAGGCGACCCGCCGCGGACCAGACATGGTCATCCGGGATTCGGTCGGCGGAACGCGCAGGCGGTCGTTCGGAATCGCCTCGAAATCCCCTTCCGCGCCGGGACGCTTCCACTCAAGCTTCAGCAAGGCGTCACCGGTGTTGTCGAAATGAAGAATTCGGATGCTCTGCGGACCGCCGACCAACCCGGACGCAACCGTCGCGGGTTCACCGGACCGCAATCCATCGAGATCAAGAAGCTTCCGCTCGTTCATGAAAAGGCGGGCGCCGTCGTCGCTGATCAGTCGAAACTGGTACTCTCCGGGCTCGTCAATCATCAAGATGGCGACCACTTCGGTTACGAACCGGTCCTCCATCGGCGCGAAGTCGCCGCGAGTCGAACTAAGGTCGATCGTCCGCACGACCCGGCACACGTTCGGAAGCTCGCCGATCACCGGCGCGTAAACCCGCGTCATCGTGCGCCGCACGTCGTAAAGTCTGACGAGAGCGCCGGGTTCTTCCGGCGCGACCGGCGCCTGCGCCCACGCAGCATTAACCATCCCCAGTGTCGCCAACGTCAAAAACCCGACTCGATGCATCGAAGAACTCCTCCCTGGAACGATCGCGCCGACGTCGCCGGGCAACCCGGAATAATCCGTGCATCGCCGCGGGCCGCCCTCCTTCCGCCGGTTAATTGAATGCGAATCCGCAGATCGAGTATCCATCCTTCTTGAACGTCAGCACGTACGTCTCCTGATCCACGCCGACACCGGCGGTTCCGAGGGTCTCGAAGCGGTCCCACGGAACTTCGCCGCGGAGGGGCAGGCTGATGCGGGTCTTCGGCGGCATGTCGTCGAACTCGATCCGCCGTTGCAGAATCAACTGGTCGTTCTGACCGAAATGCGTCTGAAGCACCTCCGTCCCTTTCACTTCCTCTCCCCCGGGCAGGGTCAGCAGGAAATGAAATTTGACGTTGTTCTCCCCGAAGGTGTATCCCCGGAAGCGCACCGCGGGGAACACCGGCTGACCGTTCTGCTCGACCTGCCAGATCGACGTGTCCGACGCCTGATAGTACCAGCGGTCCGCGCGCAAGGTGGACATCGCCGAGCGCTCGCCGGACGAGGCCCAGGTCCGCTGGTCGAATTCGCCCTTCCACGCCAAGGCGAGACGGCATTCACGGGCGTCGTATGCCACGGTGATGTCGGGACTGAGGACGACCACCGCCATCCGCGGCATGCCGTTCAGCGTGCATCGCGTAACCCGCAGCGTCTTTCCGATCGGCTGCTGCTGCGCCTCAGGACCGCCTATCATGATCCCCAGGAGCAACCGGATTAAAGCGCCGCTCATCATGGTTCAGCCTCCGAAACTTCGGATGAAGACTCCTCCCTGAAGAACACGGCGATGACCGCCGCGCACGTCAAACCGATCCAGGACAACGTATACCACATCGCCCGGTAATCGACCACGCGCATATCTTCGGCTGTGACAGAACTGAAACGTTCGCTCAGCAAGCCCGATAAGTAGCCGCCGACGACCGGTCCGCCGCCGAGAATGAGGATGCCGATCAGGGTCTGCGCGGAGTGCCGCACATCCGCCGGCGCGATCCGGTCCACGTAGATGTATGACGCGGCGAAAAAGCAGGCGTAACACACCCCGTGCAAGACCTGACTCGCCACGATGACGCTCAGCGGAAGCGACGTGGTTCCGAACACGGCGAACCGCGCCGCGTACGCGAGGCAGCCCAGGGTGATCACGGCGCGGAACCCGAGCTTCGTCAACATCAGACCCAGCGACGGCAGAATCAGCAGCTCCGCGAACTGACCGACGGTCATCGCCGGTCCGATGTGACTCGTCTTCAGCCCGACGGAGGGAAGAAAGTTCGGCGTCTGAATGAAGTAGATGTTGTGGATTGCGGCGATGGCGAGGCTGACCCCCACCAGCAGCGTGAACGACGGTCGCCGGAAAAGGCGGGCGGCGCGGGCGAACGCCAGCTTCTCGACCGCGTCCCGCTTCGGCGGCGTGTGCGGCAGGAACAGGCAAAGGAAGGCGTAGACGATCGACATGCCGCCTGAAAAACGCAGGGCGTCGTGGAGCAGCCGGATGACGTCCCCCCGCTCCGACCAGATCAGAAACGGCGGTTGCGCCGACAGCTTCAGGTCCGTCTGAAGGAAGAATATCGGGAATGCCCAGCTCGCCGCGATCCAGCCGATCGTCCCCCAGACCCGCACCCAGGGGAACTCCCGCTTCGCATCCGAAAGATGCGCAAGCGCCAGCGAGTTGGTCAGCGCCAGCGTCGGCATGTACACGATGCTGTAAGCGATCGACAAGCCCAGCCACGCGGGAAAGGTCGTTTGCGAGGCGAGCGCCCACTGAATTGCGCCGCCGACCGCCAGCAGGACCGCGAGCACCCGTTCCGTGCTGAACACGCGGTCCGCGAACTGACCGGCGATGAAGGGAGCGCAGATCGCGCCGATCGACCCGCCCAGCCCCAGGATCCAGCCCACCTGGCGTCCGTCGAACCCCAGTCCGCCGTCGGACACAGGCGAACCAAGCAGCCTTGCGGCGACGGGCAGCCAAGCGCCCCAGACCGCGTACTGGAGCAGCATCATCCCCGCCAGGCGAACGTAAATATCAAAGCGCATCAGGTGATGTTCCGAGGGCGTTGCGACGTTGTGCAGCCGGACGCCGGGCGGTAGTTAAGCCGACGCGGCAGGGCGGAGCAAGACCAGGGTCAGATCCGAATGCTGAGCGTCACGGATTTCACGGTCTTTGCCCGGTTTGTCCGGGGATCGCTTGTCGAAGGCGGCATGCCGGGGAAGGCGGGCATCAGGCGCGGCCGCTGATCGCGGCGGCGATCGGGTTCACCATCTGGGGCACCACGAAATCCGCCGCGAGTTCGTCCGCCAGATCGTACAAGCGCGCCTGCACCGAGGCGGGCGACTCCAGCTTCGTCACCCCCCAGTATTGCCGTGCGGTCAGGTAGATGCTGATCGGCTGGGCCTCGTACTCTCCGGCGCGGATCTCGAACGTGTTCGTCCGCGACTTGATCTCGACGTAGGCCTGAAGGTCGCACTCCGGCGTGATCGAGACGCCCAGGTACGGCTGGGCGTCGAGCACGTGCGCCGCCCGGTGAGAATACAGCAGGCCGCCGAGCGGGTGATCCCGCCAGAGCGTGTCCGCCAGAAGCTGGTCGTGATTGCCGTGGTATTCGAGGTCGAACCCGTAAATGACGTCCATGTGATCGAAGTCCAGCTCGCTGAACGTCAGGTGATACGGCGCCTGCTGGAGAATGAAGTCGGCGAAGCGGCGGACGCTGTCAGCGTCCGGGGGGTCGTACATGCCGAAGCGCAGGCTGGCGGGATCCAGCCTCAGCCAGCGGCGCCCCGACGACGACGACCGGTCGCCCTCGAGGACGAGGCTGCCGTCCTCGCGGCGGCGGAAGCGCGACAGGTCCGGAAACTCCTTGCGGATGCGGTCGAAGAAGTGCAGCACCGTCTCACGCTCGAGCGGCATGTCGAGCTTGAGGAACAGTCGCGTGGTGACGTAGAACTCATCGCAGATCGCGCCAAGCCTAGCGCTCATCGAGTGCTTCTCCGGACAACCGGTCGACGGACTCCCGCCTCTCCTATTATCGGGCAGACGGGCGGGAAATTCAATTGTCGCCCTGACGCCTCCCCGCGCGGCGGTTCCCGGGCGTCGTCACGTCCGGTCTTGGACGCCGAGTTGCAGTTTCCGTCGCCGCGCCGACACTTATCCGGCGGGCGGGGGCGCCGGGACGGGGGGCATCGCGTGACCGCGGACGACAGCAAAAGCCTGGTTCTTTCCACCACGTCGGAGCGGAAGCTGCGCGTGATCTTCGCGCTGCTGCTTTTCTCGGCGTTCGCGGCTTACTTCCTTTATGACGGCTACCTCGGGTACCCCGCGCGGAATGCGGAGGCGCTGCGCAACGTGCTCGACCCGCGTCCGCAGGAGGCGCTGACGATCAACAAGGCGGTGCATCCCCGATGCATCAAGATCTACGGCGCGGGAACGCCGCTTGCGGACCTTGAAAAGGATCTGGGATCGGCGCCCTGGCGGAACGGCGACGAGTTACGCTGGTTCGGACCGGCTGGAAACCTGAAGGTGGTCGCGTCGGGCGCCGTCGTGAAAGAGATCGCGTGGGTCTGGGGTCCGCACGACGACGTGTATCTTCAGCGGTGGATCGGGTTCGCGCTGCTGGCGGCGGCGGCGGGTTTCGGGCTTCAGTGCGTCCGAGTGATGATGACGAAGGCGGTGCTTGATGAAACCGGGCTTTCGCTGCGCGGGCACCGCCACATCGCCTTCGACGAAATCCTCCACCTCGACGCCAGCCAGCTCGCCGTCAACGGCTGGCTGGATCTTCAGGTTCGTCACGGTTCGCACAAGCCTTTCATGCTCCGGCTCGATGCCTACGTGTATGACGGACTTGACGAGTTGGTCCGTCGCCTTTGTGCGCGGAAAGGGTGGACGATGCCCGACGGTCCCCCAGCGGCCTCGCCGGGGGAGTCCGGTCCGTCGGGACCACGTCCGGCGGAGCGCTGATTTCCTTCCTCTTGCGCTCCCTCGAATCCGACGCACCGGCCGGATTAAGGAGTTCTCACGCGGGTTCTCAGACTCTCAGACCGACAAGCCGGAACGCTGTTCCGAAAAAAAGCGCGGGGCGCGCGGCAGTTCCGTCCTCGGTTGTCGTCCCTATTCTTGACTGAGATGGGGCTTCCTCGATCGGGCCGCCGGGAAATCCTCGGCGAATCCGGCAAGTTCGTGCAACGGTTCCCTCCCTCGAGCGGGGAGATCGTGCGCGCAGGCGGCGGGTTCGCAGGCCGGGGCATGCGGTCTGGCAGGGGGCAAGCGCTCAGAATCAGAAAGACGGGCCGGTCCGTCCGGATGGACCGGCGAAGAAGCGGAACAGGACCGCGTGACGACGCGGACGGGTCACAGGGAGAGTCGAATGATGAGAAGAGGACTAACGATGGGAGGCGTGGCGGTGCTGATGCTCAGCGCCGCAACCCGGGGACAGGATTACGCGATCCCCTGGTTCACAATTGACGGGGGCGGGCACATTTCGTCGACCGGCGGCGCGTATACGCTGGGTGCGACGATCGGACAGCCGGACGCCGGCGCCGTGATGAGCGGCGGGGCGTACACGCTGGCGGGCGGATTCTGGCCGGGCGCGGCGTCGTCCGACGCCTGCACGGGCGCGGAGCGGATCAAGAAGGCTTCGTGCAAGAACCGCAACGGGAGCAATCTCCTGAAGGTCATCCTCGTGGACGGCGTCCCGGGCGACGACTTCACGATCGAGCTGACCGACGGGACGCAGAAGTCCGGAACGATCAACAACCGCGGCAAGGGCAAGGGCAAGTTCACGAACCGTCCGGCCGGCGACTCGGCGAAAGCCACCGCCAACTGGGGTTGCGGCGCGTCGGACGTGAAGACGTACACCTGCCCGTAAAGGGGCGGGACGTGCCCCCGAGGAAACGCAGGGGATCGACGGCGCGGAACCTTCGATCCCGGAATCAAGGAAGAATGCGGAGGTCTTCGGCGCGCGGTGCGCCGGGGAGAGGCCTCCGGGAACGAGATCAAAACCGCGACCCCGATGCGAAGGGTCGCGTACACGAAACGGAACGAAGGAGAAGAGAATCATGAAGCGTTTTGCGATGGGATGCGTGATGGGTCTGCTGATGCTGGCGTCGAGCGCCTCGGCGCAGGCGCCGGTGTCCACGGTGTTCTCGTATCAGGGCAAGCTGACGGACAACGGTTCGCCCGCGAACGGGTCGTACGACATCAAGGCGTACCTGTTTGACGCCCTGGCGGGCGGCAACCAGATGGCGGGGACGACGACGACGGTGAGCGTGACCGACGGTCTGCTCAACACCGAGCTGAATTTCGGAGCGGCGTTCAACGGGACGGCGCTGTGGCTGGAGATCCAGGTCAGTCCGGCGGGTCAGAACAACTTCGTGACGCTGACGCCGCGTCAGCCGCTGAACGCGGCGCCGTTCGCGTCGTATGCGTTGAACTCGTACTGGACGGCCAGCGGCAACGCGATCCAGAACACGAACCCCGGCTTCGTCGGCATCAACCGCACGTCGCAGGTCAGCGGCGCGGAGTATTTTGGCATTCAGGCGCCGGCGACCGGAACGAACTACGGCGGCATGTACATCCGCACGGACAGCGCCACGGCGAAGCCGTTCTACGGTTACAACACCGGCACGGAGACGGCGTGGACGTACCTCGACGGCAGCAACGGCACGTTCAACATCTACAACGACGGCGTCCGCCTGACGATCGAAGATACGGGCAACGTCGGCATCGGCGAGGCCGATCCGGCGGCGAAGCTGCACATCGACAACGGCAGCGCGTCCAGCCGGGCGCTGTATGCGACCAAGACGGGTTCGGGCATTGTGACGGAGTTCTACGTCGCCAGCGGCAACAGCGCGATGCCGCTTTACGCGGTCACCTACGGCACGGGCCGGACAGCGCTGTTTGAAAATCACACCTCGAACACCACCGGCGCGGTTCACATTCTCAAGAACAACGGTCCGGCGCTTCAGGTCACGGCCGACGTCGGGTTCGGTTCGCATGACCTCACGGCGGCGATGTCGATCGTGAGCAACAACGACAGCGAACTGGCGGCGGGCGGCATCCTCGTGCTCGGCGACGTCGGCGGCGGCAACCTGGCGATGGACGGCAACGAGATCATGGCGCGGAACAACGGCGCGGCCTCGACGCTGTACCTGAACAACGAGGGCGGCAACACGATCATCTCTCCGCTGGGTCACACGATCGTCAGCGTGCTGGAGATCACCGGCGGCGCGGACTTCTCCGAAGGCTTCGAGGTCAGCGGCACGATCGAGCCGGGCATGGTCGTGGTCATCGACCCGGCGAATCCGGGCGAACTGAAGCCGGCGACCGGCGCGTATGACCGGAAGGTGGCGGGCATCGTCAGCGGCGCGGGCGGCGTGAAGCCGGGCATGATCATGAGCCAGAGCGGCACGCTCGCTTCCGGCGAGCATCCAGTGGCGCTGACGGGTCGCGTGTACTGCTGGTGCGACGCGTCGAACGGCGCGATCGAGCCGGGCGACCTGCTGACCACGTCGAACACGCCGGGTCATGCGATGAAGGTTTCGGATCACGCGGCGGCGCAGGGCGCGATCCTCGGCAAGGCGATGACCTCGCTGAAGGCCGGCGAAAAGGGTCTGGTCCTGGTTCTGGTCAGCTTGCAGTAAGGATCGGACGGGTTCGGACGCGGGGGACGGGCGGCGCGTCGTTGAGGCGCGGGAGCCTGCAAGACTTGGACGCCCGGATCACCGCGGAAACGATCCCGGCCGCTGAACGGAGATGGACGAAATGAACAACAAAAACAAGAACAATCTGAAGCGGGAGGCGGCGGCGCGGCGAGCGCTGATCGCCCTGACCGCGACGGTGATGAGCACCGCGTGGGCGGCGGCGGCGAAAGACGCCGACCTTGATGAAACGGAACCGGGGTCGGCTGCGGTTGTGCGATCCCCCTGGGGGTTCGTCGATCATGCCCCGGTCGTCGGGATGCTGGTTCAGGAAGACGTGAGCGCGTTCGAGGCGCTGCGCTGCGGTCCGACGGTGACGCTCGTCGAGTTCCCGCTGGAGCAGGACTTCCAGGTCAACCTTGAACTGGAGCGGTTCTGGGTCACGGACAACGACACGCAGTACATCGTCGCCGGCGACGGCGGCGAGGAGCGGATCGAGGCGCCGGAGGTGCTGACGTTCCGCGGGTACGTGGCGGGTTACGAGGACTCGTGGGTGTTCCTCGGCGTGACGCCGACGGAGGTGCAGGGCGTGGTGCGGTTGTCGGAGGGCGTCGAGTACGTCATCAGCACGCCGCGTCCGTCACAGGCGCTGGATCCGCAGCGTCTTCCGATGGTGTTCGAACGGTTCGCCACGAACGGACTGTTCTCGCCGCCGGTGTGGAACTGCAACCCCGAGGAATCGCCCGAGGCGGTTCCGATGACGGAGCTGCTGGAGCGCGCGGAGGCCGGCGGACTCGGCGACGGCGGAGACGACGAGACGATCAGCGGGTACACGTGGAAGGTGCTGGACCTGGCGATCGACTGCGACTGGGAGTTCCGCAACCTGTTCGGGAGCGTCAACGAGACGGCGGCGTACGCGACGCTGCTGACGGCGGCGGCCAGCTCGATCTACGAGCGGGACATGGACCTGAAGATCGCGCTGCACTACATCCGGGTCTGGAACACGTCGAACGATCCTTACACGATGTTCACGACGGCGACGGCGTTGCCGGAGTTCCGGGATTACTGGAACGCCAACATGGGTAGCGTCGGGCGGGCGTTCGCGCACCTGCTGTCGGCGAAGGACATGGGCGGCGGCCGGGCGTACATCCAGGGGTTGTGCAACAGCTCCAGCTACGGCGTGGACGGCAACATGACCGGCGCGTTCCCGTATCCGCTGGAGATGAACAGCGACGAGAACTGGGACATCATCGTGTTCATTCACGAGATGGGGCACAACATCGGGACGCATCATACCCACTGTTATGACCCGCCGCTGGACCGTTGCTACAACGAGGAGGGCGACTGCTACAACGGCAACGAGGTCTGCCAGGTGGGGACGATCATGAGCTACTGCCACACCTGCAGCGGCGGATTGTCCAACATGACGCTCCAGTTTCACGCGTCGTGCATCACCGTGATGCGGACCTACGTGGACGGTCGCAGTTGTCCGGTGACGGCACGGAATCCGTGTTACGTGAACGGCGCGTACAACGGAACGGAGCGCGGCACGAACTCGCAGCCGTTCAACACGGTGTTCGAGGGGGCCAAGTACGTGATTCCGGGCGGAACGATCCGCATCACGCCGGGCACGTACTCGACCACGTTCCCGGTCTGGTATCCTTTGAACCGTCCGATGACCCTGAACACGAACGGCAACGGAACCGTGGTGATCGGGCAGCAGTAGTCCCGAGTCGGGCGACGGCCCGTCGGGAGAGAGAGTGACGTATCGCCGCGGGGAGCCGGCGGCGCGGACCGGTCAGCGACACGCTGACGACGGTTCGCGTCGCCGGGCTTCCCGCGGTGTTTTTGTGCGCCGTTGCACCCCCGAGCCGCGCGGCGTTAGCTCGACTTTTGCCGTTCTTGAAGGAGGCAGACCCCCTGAATGATCGACGACATCAAAACCGGGGTTGGAGTTTTGAAACATTCGGCATTTCGGGCGGGGGTTGCGAAACCTCCCCTCTCGCGTTTTCTGTCGAGATTCACGGAATCCGACCCTCCGGAAAAGGGCGAAAGTCGAGCTGACACGCGGTTGCAAAACCGCCGGTGCAGACGGGAGAAAGAACGCTTCCTTACGGGCGCGGCTCGGTTAAGAACCAGCGTTTTTGCCCGCGCGAGACATCGCGCGGGGTAAACCCCGCGGCTCGGCACGGGGCATTCATTCTGCGTTCCTGCTTAGCGGCGGGCTTCGATGCGCTGGCGCCAGGCGGGCATGCGTTCGGGGGTGAGATCGGCCCAGAGTCCTGCGCGGCGGGCCTGGGCGTCCTTCTCGAGGGCCTCGAAGCGCGCCGCGTACGCATGATCGAACCGAAGGTCGGCGTAGGCGTGCCCGGTGACGACGAGGGTCTCGTTCAACGAAGGTTCACCGCGGGCGGAATGCACGTAGGCGAGGAGGCGGTCGTAAAGGTCGCGCGTCTTGAGCGGGTCGAGGACGATGTAGACCTCACGATCCCGCAGGGCGCTTTTCGCGAAGGCGGACGCCTCGGCGCCGAAGTGCATTGCGCCGTCGCGGGAACCGGCGACTTCGGGCGTGTCCACGCCCCAGAGCCGGACGCGCGTGACGGGGTGTTCGCCGTCCGGAACTCCGAGATCGAACGTGTCTCCGTCCACGACGTTGATCACGCGGAACACGCGCCCGTGATAGCGGCGGACGTCGTCGCCGCGCTGCGGATCGCTGAAGCCGCGCCAAGCCGCGCCCGCCGCCGACACGGCGAGCAGACACGCCACGGCGCGCACCCACGGCAGACGCATGTGAAAGCGCCACGTGCGCCGAATCTGACGGTTCACATCGAGCGTTGGCAACATGATCGCGGCCTCGCTCCCTGTCTTGCAGCACGGCCCCGGACCCGCACGTGCGAAGCAGCGGTTCACGGTCCAGGCGCTACGAAGCTGCGCTTCACGACGAAGTGGTTTAGAACCTATCCCCAAACCGAACGATCGGACCTGGGGAGTTTGTCAACCCGGACGAATTCACCGGGAATTCGTGACTCCGCGCGGACTGAAGTCCGCGGCTCGCTGAGTTCTGGGATAGGTTCTAACAACCTCGGGTGCGGGTTGCAATAAGAACGCTTCCTTACGGGCGCGGCTCGGTTCATGCAACCGCGCCTCCTTCACTTTGCGGAAGCGTCTCCCGCGGTCGGCGGCGCGGCGACGGGAAACGGACGGGACTCGACCTTGCCCTGGTCGTCGATCTGAAGCTGCTGCACGCGCAGTTCGGCGCGGGCGAGCACGTCGCGGCAGTGCCGGATGAGCTGGACGCCCTCTTCGTAACGGGCGATCGACTCCTCGAGACCGATCTGGCCGCGCTCGATCTGCTCGGCGATCGCCTCAAGGCGCTGCAGGGCTTCCTCGAACGTCGGTTTCGGATTCATGCGTTGCGGGTTCGCCTTCGGACTCAACCGGAACGGGGGCGAAAACCGTGGCTGTCCAGATCAGGAAGGTAAGCACATAAGGCCGGTATGTCCACATTGCGTCGCGCATCGGCGCCGCGAGGAAGATGAACGCGAGGACCGCGGCAGGGACGAGCGTCGCGGGTCTGCGCAGGGCGAGACGGGCGAGTTCGAAGACCGAGGGCAGGACGATCACCCAGGAATAATCCTTCATGCGCGGGGCGACGAGGGCGTAGGTGACGACGCCGAGGTGAATCCAGCGGGGGTCGCGCCGGGAAGCGGGAAGCGTGCGGAACGTCAGGAAAATGATGCCGAGGGCGACGATCGGGTAGACCGCGCGGCCGACGGTGCGGCGCTCGACGCCCTCGAAAACATCGTAGGGCTCCATCACGATGACCGCGCTCTGGGTCAGGAGCTTCAGCAGCGAGGGATTGCTCAGCCCGGCCTCGCCGCCAGCGATGCGCGTCGAGTTTTGTGCGTAGGCGGTGGCGGCGGCGGGGTCGTGCAGGTACACGCCCGCGCCGATCAGAGCGACGGCGGCGATCGAGGCGCCGAAGTAGACGGCGCGGCGCGGCGCGTCGGTGAACCAGAGCAGTCCGAGCAGCAGCAGGGGTTGAAGCTTGAACTGAGCGCCAAGGATGACGCCGGCGCAGAACAGCGCGGGGTGTCCGGCGGAAAGCGCCGCGACGCCCAGCCAGATCGGGAGGATTTCAAAGAGGGAGACGTTGCCCGCGGTGAGGTCGCGGGGCGCGGCCGCATTCAGGCCGAGGGCGACGAACCCAAGAAACCAGCCGCGCGCTCCGCGGGGAACGAGCCGGAACGTCCACACCAGCAGCAGCGCCGCCAGGACGGCGAACTTCGCAAGAAGAAAGGACTTCTTCGACGCCTCGATCTGCCCCCGGTCGAAGAGCGCGAAGAACGCAAGCGTGTGATGGGGGTAGGCAAAAGGGAACACGGCGTGCTGGGCGATGGCTTTCAACGAATCCGGGTCGTAGGGGTTCTCGCCGTTGCGGTAGGCGTGCAGGGCGTAGTAGTAACTCTCGAAGTCCCACTGTCCGGCGGGGGCGAAGGTCAGTTCGAACTCGAGGGACCGGAAGGCCTGGGCGAGGATGACGACGGCCAGCGCCCCCGTGGTCC
This sequence comes from Phycisphaerae bacterium, assembly GCA_022072505.1. Lineage (GTDB taxonomy): Bacteria > Planctomycetota > Phycisphaerae > UBA1845 > UBA1845 > JABWBH01. The sequence continues at coordinate 68,290 of JAJVHU010000005.1, read as the reverse complement.
AGCGAAACCCGCGTGATCGAGGGTTAACGGTGAGCCGGGGTAGCAGTTCGGTCATCGGCGGTGTTCCAGGCCCGGTTCTGGGCCGGCGGATAGGATCGCGCCGACCGACCCGGCGGTCGATCGCCGGTCGGTTGCGGCGCCGGGATTCTTTGCCGACGGCGCATTTCCAGCGTAGCATGATGCGCGCAGCCCGGCGGGACGACAAGCTTTGCGGATTCCGCGGACGGCGGGCACGAGCGTTGGGGCGGGAAGTGATCGGAGGGCGACCGGTGAGGACGTTGATGTTCGGCGTGGCGGCGACGTGGGCGGGCGCCCTGCTTTGCGTCGGTCAGACGCCTCCGCCGGATGCGAAACCGACCGAGGCGCCGCCCGCCGCTTCCGGGACCGCCCCTGAAGAAACACCTGCCGCCGCGGGACCGACGGTGGACGACGTGCTCGACGCCTTGCAGAAGGCCGGGGAGACGCTCCGGGACGTGCGTTGCCGGGTGGTGTTCGAGGAGGACAACCGCATCAACCTCACCAGCGTCCGGCGGGAGGGGAGGCTGCTCTACCGCAAGGGCGACCCGAACCCGCAGTTTTTCATTACGTTTGAGCGGACGGTTCAGGACGGGCGGGCGATCGCGGATCAGAAGAAGACGTGGTACCTCTTCAACGGTCAGTTGCTGCTGGAGGGGCGGGAGAAGACGCGTCACGTGTATGAGTGGGAGGTTGCGTCGGAGGGCGAGCGGATCGACTTCTTCGACCTGGACAAGACCCCCTTCCCCCTGCCTTTCGGACACCGGAAGGATTACATCCTCGAACGTTTCGACGTGTCACGGGTTGAGCCGAAGCCCGAGGATCCGGCGAATTGCGACCATCTCGTATGTACGCCGAAACCGGGCACGCGGATGGCGAAGCGCTATCGCCGGCTCGAGTTCTTCGTGGACCGCGACATCCACCTGCCGGTGCGGATTCACGCGACGTCGGCGGACGGATACAAGGAGACGCGAGCGCACTTCCCCGAGCTGGGGAAGCCGGCGATCAACACGGGGCTGAAGACGGAAGACTTCGTGGAGCCGGCGGAGTGGAAGAAGGACGGTTACGCGCGAACCCGCGACCGGCTGGAAGAGAAGGACTGATCCGGCGGCGCGCCGCACCTCCCCGGGCGGACCGGAACCCGCCCGCCGAGAGAAACAAGAGAGGAACCGAAGCAACTTATGTCCGCAACGATGCCGGCTGTGCGCAAGATGAAACCGGACCGGGGGCTGGAGCTTCAGGAGGTTCCGCGTCCGCGGATCGGTCCGGAGGACGTGCTGGTGTACGTCGAGGCGGCGAGCCTCTGCGGGACGGACCTGCACATCTGGCAGTGGGATGCGTGGTCGCAGCGTCGGATCAAGCCTCCGCTGACGCTGGGGCATGAGTTCGCGGGGACGATCGTCGAGGTCGGGGAGAAGGTGCGCAGCGCCGCGGTGGGGGACTTCGTGTCGGCGGAGTCGCACGTGACGTGCGGGATCTGCTACCAGTGCCGGACGGGTCAGGCGCACATGTGCCCGCAGACGCAGATTCTCGGGGTGGATCGGGACGGGGCGTTCGCGCATTACGTCGCGGTGCCCGAGAAGGTCATCTGGCAGAACAACCGGGAGAAGATTCCGCCGCAGATTGCGACGCTTCAGGAGCCCTTCGGGAACGCGGTCTTCGCGACGATGGGTCAGCAGGTCAGCGGGCTTTCGGTGGCGGTGATGGGGTGCGGGCCGATCGGGCTTTTCACGATCGGCATCTGCAAGGCGCTGGGGGCGAAGGCGGTGTACGCGACGGACCTGAATCCGTTCCGGATGAACCTGGCGCGGAAGATGGGGGCGACGCAGGTTTTCGATCCATCGAAGGACGGGGACGTGGTGAAGTCGATCGTGGGGGTGAATCACGGGTACGGCGTGGACCTGGTGCTGGAGATGAGCGGGGCGCCGTCGGCGATCAACGCGGCGTTCCGCGTGGTGCGCAACGGGGGGCAGGTGACGCTCTTCGGGATTCCGTCGAAGCCGGTGGAGATCGACGTTGCCGAGATGATGATCTTCAAGAACCTGACGGTGCGGGCGTTGAACGGCCGGCAGATCTTCGACACGTGGTACAAGACGCGGTGGCTGCTGGAGGACCGGATCGTCGATCTTCAGCCGCTGATCACGCGGACGGTGAAGCTGTCCGAGGTGAGCGAGGCGGTGCAGGAGCTTCAGGGGGGCGAGGCGTGCAAGATCGTCGTGCTGCCGAACGACGGGAAGCCGGCGCCGCTGCCGACGGCGCGGCGCGAGCGGACGCCGGATCCGAACATCGAGGGTCGGGTGGTGCATCGGTAGGCGCCCGTCGCGGCCGCGTGCGAGCCGCCGCCCGAAACCGCAGGACGCTGACGGGCGTGCGCACGGGTTTTCAAGGAGCGGATTGCATGATCACTGTCGTGCTCGGGCTGGCGGTTCTGGGGGTTGTGTCGGCGAACGACGCGAGGCCCGCGGCGCAGGACGTGGAGACGGTGAGGCTGGCGGCGGCCGGGCAGCGGATCACAAAGAGCGTCAAGGTCGCCGCGGGAACGTACGAGGTTCCGGACGCGGCGGGTGCGGGCGCCCTCCTCATCGAAGGCGAGGGGCTGACCGTCGATTTCGGCGGCGCGACGTTGAGCGGCGCGGCGACGGGCGTTGCGCCGGATCAATTCACGGGCACGGGCCTCGTCATCCGCGGGAAGAAGATCACGATCCGCAACCTGAAGGTTCGCGGATACAAGATCGGGATTCACGCGCGGGAATGCGACGGGCTGACGATCGAAGACACGGACCTTTCCGACAATTACCGCAAGCGGCTGCTTTCGACGCCGGAGCGGGAAGACGGAAGCGACTGGATCTTCCCGCATCACAACGACGGTCGGGAGTGGATGACGAACTACGGCGCGGGGCTTTATGTGGAGCGTGCCTCGGGCGTGACGCTGCGGCGGATCCGGGCGCGCGACGGGCAGAACGGGATCCTCCTGGACCGCGTGACGGACAGCGCGGTGTACGACAATGACTGCTCGTTCCTGTCCGGGTGGGGGCTGGCGATGTGGCGCAGCAGCGGGAACGTCATTGCGCGGAACGCCTTCGACTTCTGCATCCGGGGTTACAGCCACGGCGTGTACAACCGGGGGCAGGATTCCGCGGGCATCCTGATGTTCGAGCAGAACCACCGGAACCTGATCGTGGAGAATTCGTGTACGCACGGCGGCGACGGGTTCTTCGGATTCGGCGGGCGCGAGGCGCTGGGCGAGGCGTGGCTGGAGCGGGAGATCGAGCGGTTGCGGAAGGAGAAGGGGGAGGCCGGGGCGACGGACGCGCCGTCGGCGCCGACGGAGGTTGTCGAGGCGCACCGGCGACTCGGGAACAATGACAATATTCTTTTTGCGAACGACTTCTCGTACGCGGCGGCGCACGGGATCGAGATGACGTTCAGCTTCGGGAACAAGTTCATCAACAATCGTCTCGTGGGCAACGCGATCTGCGGGGTGTGGGGCGGATACTCGCAGGACACGCTGATCGAGGGGAACACGTTCGAGGACAACGGGGAGATGGGCTACGGCGCGGAGCGCGGCGGGGTGAACATCGAGCACGGTCGCGGGAACCGGATCCTGAACAACACGTTCAACCGGAACAAGTGCGGCGTGTTCCTCTGGGACGACGACGACGCGCACCTGCTGCGGACGCCCTGGGCGAAAGCGAACCACGCCGGATCGCGCGACAACGTGATCGCGCTGAATACGTTCACCGACAACGATCCGGCGATCCAGCTTCGGCGGACGGTGAACACGCAGCTTGCGGAGAACAAGGCGACGGGCGGACGGATCATCGACCACGAGGGGGGGAGCGACCTGCGGATCACAGCGGCGGACGCCTTGCCGCCGCAACCGTCGTTTTCGCTTCCGCCGCTGCCGGGGGAGACGCGGCCGGTGGGCGCGAGGAAGCCCCTTGCGGGGCGGCAGCACATCGTCATGACGGAGTGGGGTCCGTATGACTACGAGGGCTGCCTGCTGGTTCCGGGGACGGTGGCGGCGTCGGGAGCGTCGGCGCAGGTTCAGGTGCTGGGGCCGAGAGGCGTCTTTCGGGTTCGGGAGGTTTCAGGCGACGTCAAGGCATCGCCGCCCGAAGGAACGTTGCCCGGACGCATTGCGATCGAGGCCGTCAGGGAAGGCTTCGTTCCTTTCAAGGTTAACGTGGAAGTCAAGGCGGGCGAAGACGCAAGCACGACGCTGACGGCGAGCGGGTCGCTGCTGAACGCGAAGTGGACGGTGAGCTTTTTCAGGTGGGATCCGGCGAGCGATCCGCGCGACAGCGAAGACAACTGGAAGAAGATCGTTGCGCAGCCGCCGGTGGAGACGCAGACGCTTTTCGGACTGGATTTCAAGTGGCACGGCGGGGCGGTCAGCGAGAAGGTGGGGCATGATCACTTCGCGACCGTGGCGCGGACCACGATCGAGCTTCCGGCGTCGCCGACGGGGAAGTGGCGCATCCGCACGGTTTCGGACGACGGGGTGCGCGTATTCGTGGATGACAAACCCGTGCTGTCGAACTGGACGTGGCACGGGCCGACGGAGGACGTCGCCGAGGTCGAGCTTGCGCCGGGAAAACACGAATTCCGCGTTGAACACTTCGAGATCAACGGGTGGGCGGTGCTTCAGTTCCGGCTTGAACCGGTGTAGGTCGCATGACGATGGAGCAGGCGGGCGGTGGCGGTGGGTCAGGGCCTGCAGGCGAGCGGGCTGACCGACTGAAGCGCATTCGAGCGCGTCTTCGCCGCTGGTTCCTGATCATCGGCGGCACGTATGCCGCGGTGTGCCTCGTGCTGGTCGGCTGTCAGTCCCGGTTGATCTACTTTCCGACGCACGGCGTGGACATGACGCCGGCGGACGTCAACCTTGGGTATGAGCGGGCGGCGCTGACGACGTCGGACGGGGTGACGATCGTGGGGTGGTACGTTCCGGCGGAGTCGCCGCGCGGGACGGTGCTGATCTTTCACGGGAACGCGGGGAATCTGTCCGACGTGCTGCTGGACTTCTCACAGTGGCGGCGCCTCGGGTTCAACGTGTTCGGCGTGGATTACCGGGGGTTCGGGGAGAGCGGAGGATCGCCGAGCGAGCGGGGTCTGTATCTGGATGCGGAGGCGGCGTGGAATTACGTCGTCGAAACGAGAGGCGAGGCGCCGCGGCGGGTCGTGATCTTCGGACGGTCGCTGGGCGGAGCGGTGGCGATCGACCTGGCGTCGCGGCATGAACCGGGGGCGCTGGTGGTCGAGTCCACGTTCACGACGTTGCCGGACGTGGGGGCGGTTCATTATCCGCTGCTGCCGGTGCGGTTGCTGGCGCGCCATCGTTACGAATCCTCCCGGAAGGTTCCGGGGATCCGGTGTCCGAAGCTCTTCCTGCACGGGCGGGACGACGAGCTGATTCCGATCCGGCTGGGTCGGCGGTTGTTCGCGGCGGCGGCGGAGCCGAAGAGCTTCCTCGAGACGGGCGGAGACCACGTGACGGCGGGCGCGTTCTACAATGAGGCGACGACGGAGGAGGTTTCCCGGTGGCTGGATCGCGCGATGGGCGTGGACGCGCCGGACGCGGTGAAGGAAGGCGAGGAGGATCGGTGAGGGCATGAGCGTGACGGTCGGTCCGGCGAATCTCCTGGGGCTGAATTACCGCGATGTTCCTCGACGCAAGGCGGCGGGACCGATCCTGGACGCGCATTGTCATCTTCACCTGTGCGGACAGACGGCGACGTTTTTCGAGGCGGCGGACGCTTACGGCGTGACGGCGCATCTGACGATGACGCCGCTGTCCGACGTTCCCGCGTTGAAGCGCCTGCGCGGGAACCGGGTCGGGTTCATCGCGATTCCGAACTGGAAAGAGATGTCCGGGTCGGAGGCGTTCCGGACGCGGTGGATGAAGGATCTCGACGCGTTCCGGGAGGCCGGGGCGCGGGTGTGCAAGTTCTGGATGGCGCCGCCGATCCGCGCGGAGCACGGGTGGACGCTGGAGCACCCGTTTCTGCGTCCGGTGGTGGATCATGCGCGGTCGCTGGGTTTTGTTTTCATGATTCACGTCGCGGATCCGAGCGCCTGGTGGGGGCAGGGGGCGCGGTATGAGAACACGGCGGTCTTCGGAACCAAGCTGGAGCAGTATCCGCCGCTGGAGTGGTTTCTGAAATACGTGTCGCCGACGCTGGTGATCGGGGCGCATCTGGGCGGGTTCGTCGAGGATCCGGAGTTTCTGGACGAGCTGCTGGAGCGGCACTCGAACCTGGTGCTCGACAGCAGCGCGACGAAGTGGATCGTGCGCGAGGTCGCGCGTCGGCCGGAGAAGGCGCGTGCTTTCCTGCTGCGCCGAGCGGATCGGGTGCTCTTCGGGAGCGACCTGGTGGTGCGCGACGCCTACGCGGGGTTCGATCATTACGCGAGCCGGTACTGGGCGCATCAGGCGATGTGGGAGACGGATTACCGCGGGGAGTCGCCGATCGAGGATCCGGACGGCGAGCATCCGCCGCGGCTTGCGGGTCTTGATCTTCCGCCGGAGGTGTTGTCGGCGATGTACATCGGGAATGCGCGGCGGCTGGGGCTTGCGCCGGGCGAGAGGTGACGTGCGACGCGGGGCGGAGCGCACGTGCGGAGCAGAGCTCCGCGGTTCCGGCGGGCGAGGCGCGGCGTGACGGGCGCGTTCCGGATGACGGGTCAGGTCCAGCCGAAGGTGACGGCGAGCATCGTGGCGAGATTGAAGAGGGCGTGGACCGCGGCGGGGATGAGGACGGAGCGGGATCGGTCGTACAACACGCCGAGGACGACGCCGAGCACGATCAGGGGCGGGATCGCGTGCAATTGCGGATGCGCTGCGCCGAAAATGACGGCGGCAGCGGCGATCGCGGCGGCGCGCGACGTCCAGTTGGCGAGCGCCGGTTGAACGATGCCGCGAAAGAAGGCCTCCTCGCAGAGCGGGGCGACGACGACGGCGCCGAGCCAGAGCGTCATCACGGCGACGGGGGGAAGGACTCCGCCGCGCAGGAGTTCGACGACGCGGTGGGACTCGACCTTGTAATCCGGTTGAACAAGATGAATTACGATCTGCGTCGCCCAGTACGCGGCGTAGCTGGCCAGCATTGCGACAGCGAACCCTCCGAGGATGAAGGCGGCGGCGCGCTTCGGCGGCATTCCTGCGAGGAACCAGCCGGCCGCACCCGCCGCCGCACGCTTTGAAGCGACGAGGAGACATCCGACAAGCCCCGCCACCTGGGCGATGTTTCCGGCGGCGACGGTCCAGGTCCGGCGGAGGGCGTCGTCGCGCGGGTCGGCGGAGGGCAAGGCGTCCGGATCGACAAGAAGCCCGAGCTTTCGCAGGACGGCGGAGACAAGGACGGCGGCTGCAATGTAAAACAGCGCGGGGAGAATCACATCCTCAGCGCGGAGCTTGAGAGCGGGCGCATCGGGCCGCGCGGCGGCGTCGGGGACCGGAGGAGTTGTGTTCTGCTGATTCACGCGGTGATCAGCGGTCCGCGGGCGAACGACGGAATCCGGCGCGCGACTCCGCGCTGCTCGACCTCGACATCCGGGCGTGACGAAGTTGCCCGCGAGCGTCACGCGGAAGAAGATGCTACCCGGAACAAGGATCGGAGGCACGGCGGCGCATTCGGGGCCGCGTGCGTCGTCGGTCGGGAGGTTCACATCGCGCATGACGGGGCTGATACCGAACCGGTTTCTTTTTGATTTCGAGTTTCCGCTGTCGTACTTGTCGAATGCGCCGGCGCTGGACGGCCGGCTGCGGGGGTGGAGCGATCCGGCGCGCGTGCCCGCGTTGTGGGAGATCGACGGACGGAAGGGTTTTGCGACGATCTGGGCGGGGTGGAACGAGACGGGGCTTTTCTTCGGGTGCCGGGTGAGCGGCAAGCGGCGTCGGCCGGAAGGGGATGCGAAGCGGTACTGGGAAAGCGACGGTCTGCGGGTATGTGTGAACATGCGTCCGGCGCCGAACCTGCGCCGGGCGACGCGTTTCTGCCGGCAATTGTTCTTCCTGCCGCGCGGAGGCGGTCGGGGCGCGGCGGTTTGCGGATCGGCGCCGTTTCAGCGGGCGCGTGAGAGCGCGCCGGATGCGGATCCCGGCGATCTTCACGTTGCGGCGTCGGTGGATGCGGACGGGTACTCGCTTGAAGGGAGAGCGGTTCGTCGGGCGCTGCCGGGATTCGACCCGGTCGAGCACCCTCGGATCGGGTTTTTCGTCATCGTGGAGGATAGCGAGCTGGGGCAGCAATCCCTGACGGTGGGGGACGACCTGCTCTGGTACGTCGATCCTTCGACGTGGGCGACGGCGCGGTTGGCGCAGGAAGGTTGAAGCGGATCGCCGATCGACAGGGCGGCGTCGGAAGGCGCACTCGGGGGAGCGGATGATCAGACCGAGTCGGTTTTTCTGGCGGATCTTTCTGGCGCAGGTGTCGGTGCTGGCGCTGGTGCTGCTGGTCTGTCTCGGGCTGGTCGTGTCGGATCGGGAGCGCGCCGCGCTGTCGGCGCTGGACGCGTGGCTGGACGCGCAGGCGCGGACGGCGGGGGAGTTCTGGCCGACGATCGCGTCGCTGGCCGGAAATCGGGCGGAAGCGGACCGTGCGGCGCGTCGGCTGGCGCTGGCCGGGGGCGGGAGGCTGCGGGTGACGTTCATTGCGGCGGACGGGACGGTTCTTGCGGACTCGGCGGCGCAGCCGGCGACGGACAATCACGCGGATCGGCCGGAAGTGCGCGGCGCGCTGGAACGCGGGTCGGCGCGGAGCCGCCGGTGGTCGCACACGATGTCGGAACACTGGCGTTACTCCGCCTTTCGGATCGGAATCGCGCCAGAAGCGTCGGGGGTGGCGCGGGCGTCGCTGCCGCAAGAGGAGTATGACGCGGCGGCGGCGGCGGCCTTGAGGTCGACGGGGTTGATCTTCGCGCTGGCGTGGGTCGTGGGCGCGTTGATTGCGCTGGGGCTTTCGCGGCTGCTGAGTGTTCCGCTGCGGCGGCTGGTGCGCTTGGCGCGGCGACAGGAGGCTCCTTCGGCGCGTTCCCCGGCGTACGCTGACGAGGTTGACGCGCTGGCGGAATCGCTGACCCGGATGCGCGAGGAGCTGACGGTCACTGAGGCGCTGCTGGAGCATCATCGCGGGACGTTCGAGCTGCTGATGGCGCAGTTGCGCGACGGGGTGGTCGTGGCGGACGCGCGAGGTCGGATCGTGCTGATCAACCCCGCGGCGATGCAGTTGCTGGACCTGACGACCACGGCGGGGGGCGGAGCGGGCGTTTTCCAGGGGAAGCCGATCGAGGCGTGCATCCCGCTGCTGGAACTTCAGGGCATGCTTCGCACGAACGAGTCGGGCGGCGAAGGTGACGGCGTCGAGGGGGCGTCAGGGGGGGACCGGCGCGTGGAACTGCGGCGACGCGGGGGATCCGTCGTGCTGCTGGCGCGAAGTTCGCCGATCCGGCTGCTCGGAGCGGCTGCGGAAGGCGGCGAGGATCAGGTCGGTCGCCTGCTGATCCTGACGGATGTCACGGAGTTGGCGCGGACGGTGCAGGTTCGGAGCGACTTCGTGGCGAACGCCTCGCACGAGCTTCGCACGCCGCTGGCGGCGATCCGGATGGCGTCGGAGATGCTGCGGAGCGTGGACGCGGCGTCGGAACCGGAGGAGCTGCGGCGGTGTCTTGAAGTGATCGACCGTCACACGGCGTGGCTGGAGGAACTGGTCCGCGACCTGCTGGATCTGTCGAAGCTAGAGTCTCCGATGGCGCGGTTTCAGCCGCGGATCATCGAAGTTGAGCGGTTCGTGTCGGAGCTTGCGGAACGTTTTGCAGCGACGATCGAGCGGAAAGGACTGACCTTCCGGGTGGACGGATCGGGGGGGCCGCGGCGGATCACGGTGAACCCGAGCCTGCTTCGGATGGTGCTGGACAACCTGGTGGACAACGCGCTGAAGTTCACGCCGCCGGGAGGTCGCGTGACGGTGTTGTGGCGGACGGCGGAGCGGCAGGTGATTTTTGAGGTCGTGGACACAGGCTGCGGGGTACCGATCGAGGATCAGGCGCGGGTATTCGAGCGGTTTTATCAGGTGGAGCGCGCGCGGAGCGGCGCGGGGGAGGACATGCCTCGCGGAACCGGGTTGGGGTTGTCGATCGTGCGGCATGCGGTGGCGGCGATGCGCGGTCAGATCGAGCTGCACAGCGTGCTGGGGCGCGGGACACGGATGCAGGTGTCGCTGCCGCAGGGTCTGAGGCCGCTCGAGGAAGCGGAAGACATTCAGGACTCGTTCGATGCGGCGGGCGCTGCCGGAAGTCAGTAGACGGCGCCCGGAGCGCTGGCGGCGCCGTGCGGCGGTGTGCATCTTCGCGGCGGCGCTGCTGGTCCGCCTCGTCCACCTGGCGTGCATCCGGGACGTACCCTTCTTTGACGTGCCGGTCGGGGATGCTCGCGCCTACGTGGACTGGGGCCGGCGGATCGCCGAGGGGGACTGGATCGGCAGCGAGCCTTTCTATCAGGCGCCGCTCTACCCGTATCTGCTGGGCGTCATCTTCCGTGTGACCGGTCCGTCGCTCCTGGCGGTGCGGTTGATTCAGTCGGTGATGGGTGGTTTGTCGTGCGTGTTGCTCGCCGGCGCGGCGGGGCGCTGCTTCGGTCGACGGGCGGGCTGGGCGGCGGGGTTGATGCTGGCGTTCTACCCGCCGGCGATCTTCTTCGACGGGCTGATTCAGAAGACTTCACTGGCGTGCTTCCTGACGTGCGCGCTGCTTTCGGCGTGGTCGAAGCTGCTCACCCGCGCGCGTTGTCGCGGTGGGGTTGTCGCGGGCGCGTTGCTCGGGTTGCTGATTCTGACGCGGGAGAATGCGTGGGCGTGGTCGCCGCTGCTGGTCGCCACGCCGTGGTTGTTCGGGCGGAAGGGAGAGGCGCGGAACCGCAGCCGCGTCGGGGTCGCGGCTGCGGTGATCGCGGGACTTGCGGCCGTGCTGACGCCGGTGGGGGCACGAAACTGGAGCGTCGGGGGGGAGTGGTCGTTCTCGACGTTTCAGATGGGGTCGAACTTCTACATCGGCAACGGCCGCGGCGCGGACGGGCGATATCGTCCGCTGGTGCGCGGGCACGAGACGCCGGAGTTCGAGCGATCGGACGCGGTGCGGCTGGCGGAGTCGGCGGAAGGGCGATCGTTGAGTTCGCGCGAGGTGTCGCGTTACTGGATGGCGCGGGCGTTGACGGAGATGGGGGAGTCCCCGCTGCGGACGGGGAAGCTGCTGGGCGTCAAGGCGCTGATGGCGCTGAATGCGTACGAGGTGGGAGACGTGGAGGCGTTTTCGGTGTACCGGCGCGAATCCCGGGTGCTCGGTGTGCTGGGGCGCTTGCTGGATTTCGGCGTGGTGTTGGGGCTGGCGTCGGCGGGTGCGGCGGCGACGTGGCGGAAGCGGCGGGCGCGGAACTGGCTGGCGGCGATGTTCCTGTCGATGCTCGTGGCGGTGTCAGCGTTTTTCATTCTGGGTCGATATCGTTTTCCGCTGGCGCTGGTGATGATGCCTTGGGCGGGCGCGGGCCTTGTTCACGTCATCCGGAACGTGGCGCGGCGGCGCGCCGGGCGGCTGCGGGTCGCATCTTTTGCGGGCGCGGTCGGAGCCTGTCTTGCGTTTGTTCCGCCGGTTCATCCTGAGGGGCGGCTGGACGCGCTGGCGCTGTCGAACCTCGGCGTGGCGTATGCGGAGCGGGGCGACCTGAGTTCAGCACTCGGATGCTTCCGGCGGGCGGCGGAGGTTTTTCCGGAATCGGCGGAAGCACGGTTCAATCTGGCGCGGGCGCTGGTTCTTTCCGGGCGAACGCACGAGGCGCTCGGGCATTTCGAGGCGGCGAGCGCGTCCGCACCGGACGTGATTGAGATTCACCTGGCGTGGGGCGAGGCGATGGAGCGGCTTGGGCGCACATCGGAGGCGCACGCGCGCTACGAAGCGGCCGCCGGGCTCGACCCCTCGGAGGTTCGCGCCCGGGCGGGGCTGATGCGGACGTCCCCGCCTTCGACGCCGTGAGAGCTGCGTGTCCGCTTTCCGCCCTTGTTTTTACATTTCTTAACCCTGCGTCTGTAAGGACGCCGCGGGCTGTCGCGGAGTAAGGACGGACCGACGGCGTGCGATGCACGACCCGCCGCCGAGGACGAGGCGACGCCGAGTCGGAATCTCGCGGCGGGGGCACGCCGGTCGGTCCGGTTCAGGAGCGCCGCGCGGCGCTTCGCAAAGTCACGGGTGCGGGGCGAAGGCCCGCGTAATCGAGGAGGTTTTCACATGTACGCGAGGAATCTGATGGGCGCGGTGGTGTTCGGACTGGCGGCGAGCCTTGTCCCGGCGGCGTGGGCGCAGACGGAGCAGAACGGGTCGCTGGTCACCGATGATGACAAGGGGATTTCGGGCGACCGGCTGAGGGAGCTGCTCGACGAGTACATCCCGACGGACAACGCGCACAGCACGCTGATCGTGCTGACGCAGTGTTACGGGGGCAACATGGTGGACGCCCTTTCCGACGGGCGCGAGAACACGGCGGTGATTTCCGCGACCAGTGAAGGCGAGCAGGCGGAGTACGGCGCGTACGACGACGACGCGGCGGGCGGGCTCAAACCCGGCGCGGGACGAACGTCGGACGACGTTCACAATGACGGGTCCGCCGACGCCGGCGACGGGGAGACGCCGAGCAAAGCCGGCGACGCCGTTCCGCTGGACCCGGTCGATCCCGAGGACGGTCCGATCAAGAGCCGGCATATCCTCGTGTACGCGGGGTCTCCGGACGGCGGCGGGGGCACAAGCGACGAGGAGCAGCTTGAGACGATCGAGAACAATTTCGCGGGCGAGGCGAACACGACCGTCACCTCGGTCGGCGGCGACGGGACGGGAGACTGGGACTACCCCGCGACGGAGGAAGGCCTCAAGGACGCGCTGGAGGAGATCAAGGAGATGATGAACGAGAACGAGCAGTTCATTCTCTTTGTGACGGATCACGGAGATCAGGACGCGGCGGACAAGGAATGCACCGAATTCTCGCGGGGCTCTTATCAGTGGGATCCGCTGTTTCTGTGGGAGCCGGTGTACCTGCACATGGCGCTGGAGCCGGAGAACGTTCCCGCGCTGACGATCTTCGTGCCGACGGACTTCCAGCCGCGGCCTTGCAACGTCCGTGTGAACGACATGCTGCTGCAGAATGTTCCCTTCCAGTTCCGCGTGGATCTGAACGACGACGGTCAGCACGGGCCGGGGGACGGGTGGGAGGCGTGGATCCCGCTGCCGGAGGAGATGCTGCTGGAGGATTTCCAGATTCTCGGCGCGGCGGAAGGGCTGCCGAGCGGGCTTCGGGGCGTGCAGGCGCGTCTGAGCAGCGGCGGGATCGCCAAGAGCGGCCGGGGCAGCGGCGGCGGGTGCAGCGCGAACGCCCGGTGCAGCGGCGGCGAGTCGCTGAAGGCGTCGTCGACGGCGCGGGGATGCGGATGCCAGGTGAAGGCGGTGCTCAAGGGCGGCGTCGCGGGGCAGGTCTACGCGATCGAGATGCCGTCGGGGGACTGCGTGCAGAAGGCGGCGAACAACCGCGGGAAGGTCGTGGTGAAGGAATGTCCGAGCGGCAGCGGCACGGTGCGAGTCGCGGATTGCGGATTGTCGAGGAGCGTGACCTGTCCGTAGCGATGCGACGTTGATCGGCGAAAGCCGGAGCGGCGGGCGCGGGAGTCAGATCCCGCGTCCGCCGCCCTTCTTTGACGGCGGGTCCGGCGGGATCGACAATCCGTTGAGGAAGCATCGAGAGGTTGCACGCCCCGAAACAGATCGGCCGAGGACGCGCATGCTTGACGAAATGTTCAGGTTTCAGGCGGAACTCAACCGCCGGATCGGTCACGACACGGAGTCGCTGCACGACCGCTGGGATCCGTTGCAGGCGGGGAAGTGGCTGAACGACTACATGATGGCGGCGGCGAACGAACTGGAGGAGCTGCGGGACTGCACGTACTGGAAGCACTGGTGCCGGGAGGCGCGGGAGGGGCGGCGGTTTGAGATTCACGATCTTCAGAACGCCCGCGTCGAGGTGATCGACCTGCTTTTCTTCTGGATCAGCCTGGCGCAGTGCGTGGGGCTTTCGGCGCAGGACGTGTACGAGCTTTATCTTCAGAAGCTGAAGGTCAATCACCGGCGCCAGGACGACAATTACTCGATGCAGAGCAAGGACGAGGGCGACAACCGGGACATCCGGGTGAACCGGTAGCCCCCCGGCCGGCGCGCGACATGCGGATGAACCCTGCCACGAACATTCCGGAGCGTCTGCTGCGCAACCGCAACTTTCTTCTGCTGTGGTTCGCTTACGGCATCAGCGCGATCGGCGATCACCTGACGGAGATCGCGATCCTCAAGACGCAGAACGCCGCGGACCCCTCGGTGGACGCGACGCCGCTGACGGCGCGCATGACGTTCATGTTCTTCCTGCCCTTCACGCTGCTGGGCCCGATGACGGGCATGCTCGCGGACCGGTTTCCGCGGCGCGGACTGATGATCGCGGCGGACGCCGCGCGGTTCGCGCTGATGCTCGGATTCGTGGCGCTGGTTCCGATGATGCATGCGTGGGGGCCGTGGTGGGCGTCGTCGCCGCTGCTGCTGCTGGGGGTGTTTGCGTCGGTGTTCGCTCCGGCACGCAGCGCGCTGGTTCCGACGCTGGTCCGTCCGGATCAATTGACCCGCGCCAACGGGATGATCAGCGGGCTGGGCATCATTGCGACGATGGTCGCGCAGCTTCTGGGCGGGTGGATCGCGTTCCGATATCCGGCGGGCGTGGCGTTCGTGTGCGACGCCGTCACGTTCGCCGTCAGCGCCTTCCTGATCTACCTGATCCGGGTTCCGACGCTTGAAGCGGGCGCGGGATTGCGGGTCAGCGCCGTCGGAGGCGGGGCGGAAGCGGCGGCGGAGGCGACGACGTGGCGCGGCGTGGCGGAGGGGTTTCGTTACGTGCTCGGGCATCGGCGGGTGCTGGAGTTGATCGCAGCCGGGTGCATTGTCTGGTTCTGCGGAGCGCTCGTGAACAGTTCGATCCCGGCCGTGGTGCGAGACGTGTATGAGCGGCCGGATTACCAGGTGTTCAGCTTCTACCGGGCGCTGATCGGCGGGGGCTTCATTCTCGGGTCGCTGGTGGTGATCACGCTCGGGGACGCGATGCCCGGGGACGTCTTCATCACGTGGGGGCTGGCGGCGGTGGGGGCGGGGCTGGCGCTTTTCGGGGCGTCGGCGTTCATGCACGACTGGCCGGTTGCGGCGGCGCGCGTCGGCGCGGTGGCGGTGGTGCTGGGCGGGATCGGGGCGGTGACGGTGATGGCGGCGTTCAGCGCGCTGCTTCAGCGGATCGTGCCGAACCGGTTTCGCGGGCGTGTGTTCGGCGTGAGCAACTTGTCCTCGACGGCGGCGCTGCTGTTATGCACCGGGGGGTTGGCGATTCCGGCGTGGGAAAGGCTTGATCGCTGGGTCGGCGGATTGATCGTGGCGGCGGCGGGGTTGGCGTTTGCTTCCGCGGCGGCGTCGATCCGGATACGCCTGCGTCGCTCGCCGCACCGGCCGTGGATCCTCTTTCTCGAGAACGTCAATCAGTTCCTGACGAAGTTCTGGTGGCGGATGCGGGTGGTGAACAAGTCGACGGTTCCGCACAAGGGCGGCGTGCTGGTCGTGGCGAATCACACGTGTTACGGCGACCCGCTGCTGCTGCTGGGGGCGGTTCCGTACCGGCCGTTCGGGTTTCTCGTGGCGAAGGAATACACGGAGATGCGGGTGCTGGGGTGGTTCATGCGGGTGGTGGACTGCATACCGGTGAAGCGCGACGGGATGGACGCGGCGGCGACGCGCCGGGCGATGCGCCATCTGCGCGACGGCGGCGCCCTGGGCATCTTCCTCGAAGGGCGGATCGTCCCGCCCGGCGAGCCGAGCGAGTTGAAGGACGGCGTGGCGATGCTCGCCCTGGCGACGGGCGCGAGGCTCGTACCGGCTCACATCAGCGGAACGTATTATTACAAAAGCCTCTTGAAGGGCATGTTCGTGCGCCACCGGGCGCGCGTCCGCTTCGGCAGGCCGATCGACCTCTCCGCCTTCGCCGGGACGCGCGATCGCGAGACGGTGCGCCGCGTCACCGGCATGATCTTCGAGCGGATTCAGGAACTCGGTCGTGAGGATGACGCGGAGGCGGACCGCGCCGCGCAACCGGCATGCGCCTTGTGAGGATCGAGCGCCGTCGCCGGGGTGGGCGCAAGCGGCGTTGACGACGTGGGTCGCCGGCGGCGCCGGTTCAGCGCCCCGCCGGTTGATCGACCGGCTCGATCGTGACCGCACGATCGATCAGCGCGCCCGTGCGGCGCTGCGCGAAGGCGAGGATCAGCGGAACGTCGAGGTCGCGGTGGCGGGCGCGGTGGCCGTTCAGGAACGCGGATCTGGCGGGGGATCCGGCCAGCGTCCAGCGCAGCCGCTCAACCATCGAGCGTGCGACGGAAACACGGCAGCGCAGTCCGCCGCCCCAGGGCGCGGGCATCACGAGTTCCGCATCGTCCGTCTCGCTCGCCCGCGCCAACGCATGCGTCAGCACCAGCATCCAGTCCGCGATCGCCGGCTCCGCGTCCAGCCGCCGTGACAGCACATGACGTCGCCCGTCGCGGAGCATGACCCTGCCTCGCCACCCTCCGCCGGCGTCGATGACCGCGAAATACCGGTCGTCCCCTCCGAGGCGGCGGTCGCGGGTGCGCGCGAGCCGCTGACGGTGGCGCACCACCAGCGGGACCAGCGCCTCCAGCACCTCCCTCTCCCGCACGCGCCTCTCCGAAGGCCCGTCGTCGGGGCTCAGGGTTCGCAGGTATTGTCGGAGGAACCGAAGTCGCTCGGCACGCGAGGCGACGCGATGAAAATGCTGATCGAGTTGAACAAGATCGGCGGCCCGGGCGGCGCTCGACGCGCTTTTGCGGATCTTCGCTGAGCGCCAGTCGAGAATGAGCACGCGCCATCCGCCGTCCGCGTTCCGCGCGACCAGCACGTTCCGCGGGTGCAGATCGCGGTGAACGACGCCCCCGGCATGCATGCGCGCGACGGCGGCCGCGACGGCGGAGATGAGGTCGCGCTCGGCCGCGACCGATCTCGGCGCCGCGGCGCGCAGTTGCTCCCACGCCGAGCGCAGCGCCTTGGCGGGATCCGCGCTTTCGGTGATCAGGACGAAGACGCGCGGCGACCCGCCCGTCTCGCCCCACGCCAGCGGCCGCACCGCCGGCGCGCCGGCGCGCCGCGCCGCGCAGGTTCGCAGAAACTCGACCCGCCCAGGGCAAAGGCGAAACCACCGGCGCAGCGCCGCCGATGCCCCGCCGAGCCGCCACGCTTTAACGAAGACGCCGCGCCCGCCCCACGCCACCCGGCAGACCGCGCGACGCGCGGACGTTTTGATGACCTCGACTCGCGCCTCGGCGTCGAGGTGGAACCAGTCCGGCGCGCCGGGTTCCTCCGGGTTGAAGCCGGCGTCATCCGCAATGAGCCAGCGCGCCGCCGCCGTGGCGATGCGTCGCGCCATCGTGCGCCGGTCCTCGACGGGGTTCGATTTCACGCTGACGTTCGGAACCTTTCAACCGGTCGGCTTGCCGGGGTGATTCGGACCCCTGCCGCTCGGATCGGGCCGTCACGGATGAGGGGCAGGCTCCCGCGACGCGCCGACGGCCGGACTTCGATCGCGTTCCGTCGGATTGCCCGCTTCGTCGAGCTCGATCGGCGCAGGCAGCTTCAGATCGGCGATCTGCCTGCGGATCACGTCGCGGTCGCCGACCAGCACCAGCACGCTTTTTTCCAGGGCGACGGCCGGACGGGCCAGCTCGTTGAGCTGAGACGCCGGGATCGTGTTCAGCGCCGTCAGATCCTCCGCCAGGCTCGAGAACGGCCGGTCCAGATGCGCCAGCTCACCCGCAAACGTCAGCAACCCCGAGAGCGACTCAATGCCCTCGAGCACATCCGTCCGGACCTGCGCCTTCGCCTTCGCCGCCTCGTCCTCGCCGATGTCGCCGCCGCGGATGCGATCGAACTCCGCGAAAAACTCCTTCAGGGACGCGCCGGTCACCTCCGCGTGAACGCTTGCGCCCGCCTGAAAGTACCCCGTGTGCCTCCCGAAGGCGTACGCACAACGTGCGCCGTAGGTGTACCCCTTGTCTTCCCGGAGATTCTGATTCAACCGGCTGGTGAAGCTTCCGCCGAGGATCGTGCCGAACGCCTCCAGCGCGACGCGCTGCGGGGCGTCGTACGCAGGTCCGGGCGCGAAGAACCGCACGACGGTCTGCACCGCGCCGGGGCGATGCACGAGCACGACGCGCATCGCCCCCTCGGGCGCGCCAGGCCAGATCGGCTCATCCCCCGCCTCCGGACCGGTCCACGATCCGAACACCGGTTCGAGCTTCACCTTCATCTGCTCGGCGGAGAGGTCGCCGGCGGTCAGCAGGGTCGCGCGCCGCGGCGAGTACGCGCGGACGTGAAACGCCTTGACCTGATCGAGTTCGAGTTTCTGCACGGCCTCGGGCGTGCCGTCCACCGGCCGCCCGTAAGGATGCGCGTCGCCGAAGAACGCCCGCAGCCCCACGGCGCTCGCCACCGACGCCGGGTCGTCGCGCTCGGACTTGAGATAATTGACCGCGTCGCGCTTGACGCGCTTCCACTCCTTCGCGTCGAACGCCGGGCGCATCACGGCGTCCGCCATCAAACCCAGCGCCGGGTCCAGATTCCGCGTGAGAATCTGAAGATCAACGGAGGACCACTCTCGATCGACCGACGCGGAGAAGTCGGCCCCGATCGCCTTCAGCGCCTCCTCGAACTCCAGCGCCCCGCGCGATCCCGCTCCGGCCGAAAGCATGTCCGCCGTCACCGACGCCAGTCCGCAGGTCTCGAACGCGTCCAGCGACGCGCCGCCGTTGAACACCAGCGAGACGCACGTCAGCGGAAGCGCCGTGCGCTCCCAGTGCTGCACCTTCAGACCGTTGGACAACGTGAACGTCGCCGGCTCCGGGAGCGTCGCCTTGTCCGATGACGCGGTCTTCGGCGCCGTCGCCCGAGGGTCCGACGGCGGCGCGGGAAGCTCCGGCAGCACGTGCAGAATCAACCGGGCGTCGGGCGTCAGCACCTGGCGCGCCCAGTTCCGCACGCCTTCCGCCGTCGCGTTGCGGTAGCGGTCCAGGTCGCGCTTGAACGCGTCCGGTTCGCCGAACGCGAACTCGTACTGGTTCAGCATGTCCGCCCGCTCGAGCACGGGCTGCATTCCGTCGAGCATCTCGTGCTCGAGCGACGCCTTCTCCCGTTCCAGTTCGTCCTTGGACGGCCCCTGCTCACGCAACTCGGCGATCACCTCGTCCACGGCCTTCTCCACCGCCGCCAGATCCGCCTCCGGCGGCGCATCCACGATGACGTGGAAGATCGACCCCAGCAGCATCGACTGCTGATACGCGCTGACGTCGACGGCCAGCTTGTTGTCGCCGTACATCAGGCGCTGGTAGAGGCGGCTGGTGATGCCGTTGCTGAGCACACGGGCGAGGAGGTCCATCTCCGCGTCGCCGTCGGCGTAGTGCTTCGGACTGTGATACACCATCCAGACTCGCGGAAACTCGACGTCGTCGCTCATCGTCGTGCGCTTGACGCGGTCCAGCTTCACCGGCGCCGCGGACATGTGGACCGGTTCAGACCCGCGCGGCAGCGTTCCGAAGAGCCGCGCGATCAGCGGCTTGATCGTCGCCGGGTCGAAATCCCCGGCCACCACCAGCGACGCATTGCAGGGCACGTAGTACGTCGCGAAGAAGTTCTTCACGTCGTCCACGGTGGCGGCCTGAAGATCCTCGTGCGATCCGATGACGGTGTGATGATAAGGATGCCCCGCGGGGAACATCATTTCCGGAATGCGCAGCTCCGCCCGCCCGTAAGGCGTGTTCTCGGAGGTCTGCCGACGCTCGTTCCGCACGACCTCGCGCTGCTTGTCCAGCTTCTCGAGCGTCATGTTCTCGCCGAGCGCCTCGAGCCGGTCCGCGTCGAGCCACAGCAGCGTCGGCAGCAGGCTCGACGGTCCGAACGAGTAATAATTCGTGCGGTCCTCGCTGGTCGAGGCGTTGTTCCAGCCTCCGCCGGACTCCATCAGGACGTCGAAGGCGTTGCCCGGCGCCCGCGCGGTGCCCATGAACATCAGGTGTTCGAACAAATGCGCGAACCCGCTGCGCCCCGGCTGCTCATCCTTCGATCCGACGCGATACCAGAGGTTCACCGCGGCCACGGGGAGGGCGTGATCCTCGTGGAGGATGACCGTCATGCCGTTGGGAAGCGTGTACTTCTCGACGGGCACGGTTTGTCCAACCGCGACCGTGGTCGCCGGAAAAAGCGAAATCAGGATGCCTCTGAGGATCATGTTGCGCACCAAGTTGCTGCTCCCTTCTGGAAGGATCCGGAGTCTCAGGAAGCATTTTACCCGGCCGAGCGGATCGCTCCAGCGCCGCCGCGTCAGCCCGCCGCCGGCGCGGCGGACAGCATCAGCAGACACGCCGTCCCCGCCGTCGCCAGGTGCAGCAGGAACGGTACAAGCCAGGAACCGCCGCGCAACGCCAGATACGCCGACGCCAGTCCGCCCGGGATCGAAAGCAGGAACTCCCGCGGATCCTTGCCCCAGTGAACCAACCCGAAAAGAAACGTGGACATCAGAAGGGCCGCGGTCGCCCCGTCCGGCAAGCCCAGCCACCGCGTTGCGCCGCGCCAGCCCCCGACGCCGTCGCGCGCCTGCGCGAACCCCACCCAGCGCAGCAGCGCGATCGCCCCGCGTCCGGCCGGCGCGCGATCCGGCGCCCCCTCGGGCGACGCGGGCTCCGCGGAGCACGCGAGGCGCGGTTCCGGCCACCTTCCGCCGGGACAGCAGAGGGCGAGGACGACGCCGTGCAAATACAAGTGTTCGCCGAACATCATGACGGCGTAGCTGCTGATGAACGTCGCCGGAGACGCCCGCAGATCGCGGATGTAGTAGGGAATGAACGACGGGCTCGCCACCATCCAGATCAGAAAAGGCAGCGCGACCGCATAACTGACGATCAGGAGCCGCCACCCCTGGCGGTTCGGTCGCCGCGTGCCGTATTCCGACGGGCGACCACGCCGCAGCAGCGCCATCACGCCCGCGGGCGCGACGGTCATGATGAGCGTGAAGTAGACCGCGTTCGCCGCGTGACGCTTCACCGGCGACGCCGGGGCGGATCCCGTCCAACGCGCCGCCGCGCGCTCAATCCCGTCGCTGAGCCGTGTGAAAAGCCCCTTGCGCACGGTCAGCCAGCCGTCCGCCCACCCGTCCGGAAGCGCCTCACGCGGCGGGACCACGAGAAAAAGGCACGTGTAAAGCACGAGCGCCGGCGCGGAGACGAGCAACCGCGCAGCGCCGCGGTCATGACGGATCACTCGCTGTTTTCAACCTTGATCGTCCGCGCCGTCGCGGACCGCGACTTCGGCAGCACGACCTCGAGCACGCCCTTGCGGCACGACGCCGTGATCCGGTCCGGCTCGATCTTGTGCGGGATCGGCAGCGTTCGAGCGAACGCACCGTAGCGGCGCTCGCTGACGAGCTTCTTTCCCGCCGCCGCCTCGCCGGAAGGTTCACCCTTGTTGCCGCTGATCGTCAGCAGCCCCTCCGCGAAGGACACGTCCACCGCGCCAATGTCCACGCCGGGAACCTCCGCGGTCACCACGACGCGCTCCGCTTCGTCGCGCACCTCGACGTAAGGAATCCAGTCGCTTTCGCTGAAGGGGTTGACCCGCGCTCCGGCCGCCCAGAGACGCTGGAACATCCGCTGCATCTCGTCCTGGATGTCCGTCATGTTCAGATGAACCTCTTTGCCGAAGGGGTTGAAAGGCATGATCGATCTCCCTGAAGCACCGGCCTGCCGGTCTCAAACCTCGTTGCGGAACCGAGCCGCGGGCTTCAGCCCGCGCGGATTCCACGTTGAGTCAAGCACCACGTTGAGTCAAGCGCCGCCTGATTGAACCGGTTGCACCTCCGCGCATTGATTTTAGGTCTGAGACTCCAGCCGGGCAAGCCGCGCCTCCAGCGCCTCGACGCGGCGTTCAAGGCCGTCAAGGCGCTGCGCGGCGGAGGCGTCATCCGAACGCGCCTGCAAGGGTTCCGGGGCGCTCCGCGCCGGCGACCGCGAAAGCGCCTCCGCGTCCACCGGTCCGCACAGCAGATGCGCGTAACGATCCTCGCGCTGTCCGGCGCCGCGCGGAATCAGCGTCACCAGCGGCGGATCGGACTGCATCAGTTCGCCAAGGATGTCCGTCACCGCCGCGACATCGGTCAGCAACGTCATCCGCGACCCGCGCGCCCGAAGCTCGGCGAGGGTCTGCGGACCGCGCAGCATCAGCTCCGCCATCACCGCCTGCTTGCCCCGGCTCCAGCGCAGCAACTCCACGCATTTGTGCTGATAACGGTTCGACCGCGCCCCCGGCGACGGCGGCGCCTGATCGACCAGGCCCTTGTTCCGAAGGAGGTTCAGCGCGCGGAAGACCTGCCCCTCGTCATACTCCTCGACGGGATCCCGGTTGCTTTTCTGATTGCACCCGGCCGTCATCGCGTTGATTGTCAGCGGATACGCGTCCGGCGTCGTCAGGGCTTTCTCAATCAGCACGCCCAGCAGGCGCGCTTCCTCGGCGGTCAGCGTCTGCATTGCCATCCCCCTGTTCCGATCGGACGCGACCTTCGCAGGATCTGGCGCAAGCCGCGTCACTTTTGCGAACCGGTTGTACTCCCGCGCCGCGCCGGTTTCCACCGCGCCATCCTGCGACTTGCCCGTCGGGAGCACGCCGCGGGCGATGCGCTTCAGGTGGCACGGCGGGGAGGTCGATGTATCACCGGGACGGCGCCCCCGCCCGCGGGGTGGGGACGCGGCCGCCCAGGTTAACCGGACACTTGCCGCGGCGTAGCATGTTTCCGATGCACGCCGAGAGGGGAGGACGGGCCGCAATGATGCAACCCGAGGTTCGTTTCCGCGCGCCGCGCCGGCGCGCCTCGATCCGCGCTTACGCCCTGGTCAGCCTTGCGGCGATCGTCGCCGGAACCCTGGTGACCGCCGGGTGCGACGCCGTGCTCGAACGTCCGCAACCGCGGCTCTTTTACTTTCCTCTCTCGATCGGCGACCGCGACATCGGCCCGGCTTTTCTGGACACCGGCGGCGAGTTCGAGGTCTTGCTCAGCGAACCCTTCGGATTGCCGATCCAGGGCGAGCTGGAGGTGTTGGCGTTCGGCGGACGCGAGCACGTCTCGATCACCGGGCCTTTCGATTACACCGTCGCCGGTCTGACGATGCGGGGGACGGGCGCGATCGTCGGGCTGTCCGCCTGCGTCTGCAACGGCGTCGGACTCGGGTTCCTTCAGAAAGCAAAAAAAGTCGTTCACCTGGATTTCACGACCGGCGACGCGGTGCTGACCGATGAGGTTCCCGCGGACACCTTCGGATTGTCCTCCGCCCGTCCCGAGGGGCTGCTCCGGGATTTCTCCGGTTCCTTCATCGAAGTGGAGGTCTCGGACGGCGACCGCACCGCCGTCCTTCACGCCCTCCTCGACACCGGATCGACGCGCACGGTGATGCGCGCGGGAATCGTCCCGCCGCAGCCGTCGCGCGGCGCGGACCTCGTGGTGGTCACGATCGGACATCCCGTGCTGGGCGTCGCCCGCGTCTACGCCTCGACCTACGACACCGAGGGCCTGCCCGACATGATCATCGGCACGGACCTGATGGGCGCGTGGGCGGACACCTGGTGCTTCGACTACCGCGACGACGCCCGCACGGTCTGGGTCGCGGATCTCGCCGAAACGGACGATCCCGCCCCGGATGGATCAGCGGCGCGATGATTTCGGCCGCGACCTCCTTGTTTGACGGCGCGGCGCGCGACAGGTAAGCCTGCCGTCATGAACGATGCCCAAGGCGCGGCGCCCGCGACCCCTCACGCTCCGGCGGACGGTGGCACCGCGCGAGCCGGCGGCGCGCCGCGGGCGTGCGATGCTCCCGCGCATCCGTCCTTTGTGCAGGCGCTGCTCTTCTGGCTGAAGCTCGGGTTCATCAGTTTCGGCGGACCGACCGGGCAGATCGCGGTCATGCACGAGGAACTGGTCGAGCGCCGGCGATGGATCAGCGAATCCCGCTTTCTTCACGCCCTGAACTTCTGCATGTTGCTGCCCGGTCCCGAGGCGCAGCAGCTTGCGACCTACATCGGCTGGCTGCTGCACCGCACCTGGGGCGGGATCGTCGCGGGCGTGCTCTTTGTCCTGCCGGGCGCCGCGCTGTTGTGGCTGCTTTCGTACGTCTATGTCACGTTCGGAAAAGTCGGCTGGGTCGAGTCGTTGTTTTACGGCCTGAAGCCCGCGGTGATCGCCGTGGTGGCGATGGCGGTGTGGCGCATCGGGAGCAAGGCGCTGAAGAACGAGGTGATGGGGGCGCTGGCGGCGCTGGCGTTCATCGCGATCTACTTCTTCAAGATTCCTTTCCCGGCGATCGTGATCGGCGCGGGCGTGATCGGCCTGCTGGGGGCGCGCGTCCGCCCGGACAAGTTCGTCGTCCTTCGCGGGCACGGGGCGTCGAAGTCGTCCGGCGAGCCGACCCCGCACCCGCGCGCCGTGATCGACGACGACACGGCGCTCCCCGCGTACGCGACCGCCTCGATCCGCCGGGCGCTGCGTGTGATCCTCGTCTGCGGCGCGATCTGGTGGGCGCCGGTCCTGATCGTGGCGGCGATCGGCGGGCGCGATCACGTGCTGGTGCGCGAGGGCGTCTTCTTCAGCAAGGCCGCGATGGTGACCTTCGGCGGCGCCTACGCCGTTCTGCCCTACGTCGCGCAGCACGCGGTCGAGCGCGAGGGGTGGCTGACCGCCGCGCAGATGCTCGACGGTCTGGGTCTGGCGGAGACGACGCCCGGACCGCTCATCATGGTCGTGCAGTGGGTCGGGTTCCTCGGCGGCTGGCACGGCGGTGGCGGAGGGCACGCGGACGGATCGTTGAGTTCCGGCGGCGCGTTGAGCGCCGGCGGGACGTCGCCGCTGCTGATGGCGACGCTGGGAGCGGGGATCACGACGTGGACGACGTTCGCGCCGTGCTTCCTTTGGATTCTCCTCGGCGCGCCTTTCGTCGAACGCCTGCGCCGCCACGCGGCGCTGACCGCCGCGTTGTCCGCGATCACGGCCTCGGTCGTCGGCGTCGTGCTGAACCTGGCGGTGTGGTTCGCGGGGCAGGTGTTCTGGCCGAAGGAGCGCGGCGTGGACGGGGCCGCAATCGCCATCGCCGCCGGGGCTTTCGTCGCCCTGGTGATGAAGCGGAACCTCATCCTCGTCATCCTTTGCGGCGGCGCGGCAGGGGCGCTGTGGCGCGCGCTCTCCGCCTGACCCGCCGAGGCATCTTCCGGTATGCTTCGGGGAACCTTGGGAAACCCGGGATATCCGATCAAAAAGCGTTACGCCTGACATCATTGGCTCCTCGAGTCGCAGACGCCTTCTGCATTCCGGGCGCCGCCGGGGAGCCCGCCGGGGGCTGGACAACGGCGGCGATTCCGGCCTGTCGGCTGAAGCCCGACCGCGACCGATCTGCGCCAACCCGCGGTCATCAGGTGGTTGATCAGCGCTGCGGGCGTCGGCGCGGGCTCGCGCATGATCCGATCGACAATCTCGTGCCGGGTCGGCATATGCGGAAACACACGGTCCACGTAGTCGATCGCGGCGTCACGGGTCAGACGCGGGACTTCGACGCGCAGGTCGATGCGCCCCGGGCGAATCAGCGCGGGGTCAAGTCGATCCACATGGTTCGTGGTCATGATGAGGATGCGCCCGTTGTGCGGCGCGAGCATCCCGTCGATGCAGTTGAGGAAGCCGGAGAAGGTGATGCCCTCGGCGTCCTCATTGTTCCGCTTGATGAACGCGCAGTCCACGTCCTCGATCAGCACGATCGACGGATCGACGACGGCGTCGAACGCTGAAACCATATCCTCATCCGAGCGCAGGTCCGCCAGCGGAATCACGGCGAGGCGCCGTTGGAGCGTCGAGGCGAGGACGTGGGCGATGGACGTCTTTCCGGTGCCCGGCGCGCCGTGCAGCAGCACTCCGAATCGCCAGGGGATCCCCGCGCGCTCGTAATCCTTGCGGCCGTCGAGGAACTCGCGGACGCGCGACTCGATCGGCGCGAAGAACTCCCGGGGCAGACAGAGCGTTTCCATCGCGCGGCGCGGCAAGGCAAGCCGGGTGCGCGATCCGTACTTATTGCAGATGTCCACCCACTGGCGCTCCGTGCCGGCGTCCGCGCGGGCCTTGGCGGCGCGCATCATTCGCTCGAGATCGCCGGCCGTGCCCAGGACGACCTCCATGTGGATCAGCAGTTTCCGGGACAGATCGTTCGCGTCCGCGGTTCCCTGCTCGCGGAACACGCAAACGCGGCACCAGCGGTCGCAGAACCGCGCCCAGAACGCGTCCGTCCCGGCGGCGAAGCGCGCGTTGACGCCCTCGTCGCCGCGATCGTTGCGGCACGCGCGCACCTCCAGCGTCCGTGGACCGCCGCGGCGAACGGCGCTCTCGGTCAGCAGGGCAAGCCACGCTTCAAAGAGCGGCGAGGTCTCGCGAATCTGGACGACGCGCGTGGTCCAGCCGCGCAGCAGCTCCAGCAGGCGCAAAGGCAACTCTCGCGCCTGGTAACCGAGCCAACCCGCCAGCATCAGCATCAACCCGCCCTCGACGAGCGGTACGCGTTGAAACAGATTATTAATCATCTCGATCTCGTACATGTAAGCCTTCAGGCGGCCCCGGCGACGCGCAGGCGCGCCTGCGCGCCCCGGTCACGGGCTCGTGGGTTTTCCGGTGCATGAAGAACACGGTCCTCAAATCACGGGGTGAAATGAAGATCCGGCAGCCGAAACACTGATGCCGCGACGATGATTGCGGCCTGATGCGACGCCAAGAAGTTCCGCGGAGCGGACGTCAACGGATGCCTCAGGACAGGCCGATGTTTTTGATGTGTTTGACGAGCATTTCCAATACCCCCCTGCTGCACGGCGAATCTTAACGACGTCGAGCGTCTCGTCAAGGGCCGCTCAAACAAACGGTTCGTCTTCAGGACCGCTTGCGTCCCTCGGCGGATTCGTCCAGCGCCGCGCGGATGCGATCGAGGGCGGCGGGGGCGTGG
Source organism: Phycisphaerae bacterium (assembly GCA_022072505.1). Taxonomy (GTDB): domain Bacteria; phylum Planctomycetota; class Phycisphaerae; order UBA1845; family UBA1845; genus JABWBH01. The sequence continues at coordinate 41,096 of JAJVHU010000005.1, read as the reverse complement.
AGTTCGGCTTTGCCGAAACCGGGGACGGCGCCGGCGGCGACGGCGGCGGACTGGGCGTCCGGGTAGTTGCTGATCAGCATGACCGGAACGTCCCGCGTGGCGGCGTCGGATTTGAGCGCGGCGAGGACGCGGAGACCTTCGGCGCCGTCGCGGTCGAGGATGCGGTTGAGCAACACGAGATCATACCCGCGGGTTTGCAGGGCAGCGCGGGCGTCGTCCAGACCGTGGGCGCGGTCCACCTGCGCGGTGAAGCCCGCCTCGAGCATGCGCGAGAGATTTCCGTGGTCAAAGTCGCAATGTCCGACGGTGAGAATGCGCGACATTTTGTGCTCCGATCCTGCCTGAGATTCGCGTGAATTCAACCGGAGGCCGCTCCCCCCGGCGGTTGTTCCGATCCTTCGTCAATCCCTAACCTCGACTTTTGCCCTTTTTCAGGGGGGCGTGAACCGCGGGGAAAAACGCGGGGATGGAGGTTTCGCCACCCGCCGCCATGCCGGGTGTTGCAAAACCCCGGACCGTCGTTTTGATGTCCTCGATCCTCCGAAGGATATCCTCCCTTCGAAAACGGCAAAAGTCGAGTTAACAGGCCGTTGAAAAAGGGCAGCGCCTCCTTCCGGAACGTGAATTTCACCAGGAAAACCGGTATCACAAAGGCGGGTCGCGATTTTTTTCAGCGGGTGGTCAAGCCGCAACGCGGGAAAGGCGCTTCTGGCGCGGAGAACGAGAAGCTTCCCGCGTTCGAGTCGCAGCGCACCGCATGAGCGGACCGGAGGTTCGCGGTCCATGTTCGTGTGCGGACCGGCAGTCGGGACACGCGTTCGGCAATCTTTGGGCGGGGCAGAACCTTCATGTCCGGGCGGATCGCCGGCCTCGTCGCCGCCGGGAGTTGCACTGGACGCGGATCGCCAGGTCGGATAGGCTGGATCCGCTCGGGAGGTGCAGCCGTGGGTGTCGGGCGCTCGGGGGGCGCCTCGGGATCGGGAAACCGGGCGCCACTTTCAGGAACGGAGCAAAACATGCCGCGCGCCAACAAGGCCGTGAAACGACAGCGGGAGTCCGCCGCGGACGCCTACAAGAAGGGCAACAAGCAGGAAGCGTACAAGCTGTGGGGAGACGCGGCGAAAACGCGAAAAGAGCTGCGCGCCAAGAAGCGCAACAAGAAGAGCCAGGGCGAAGCGGCGTCCTGATCGAGCGCGGGTCATCACGGACCTGCCCGTTCCGCCGCATGTCTTGATGAGGACCGTGCTCGGCGGTCGGAGTCCGCCCGTTGCGGTTCGACGCGGTTGACCGGACGGCCTTGCCGCGGAGGCGTCGGAACGCGGGCGTGAAGGAAAAAGCGCGGAAGTCTGATGACTTGCGGAAACACGTCCGGGGCCGACTCGTGCGCGATGACCTTCCGGGCGCGGTACGCCGAATGCGACCCGATGGGCTACCTGCACCACGCGAATTACTGGGTGTATTTCGAGGAGGTGCGGACGGAGCTTCTTCGGCGTCACGGATTCGTCTATCGCGACCTGGAGGCCCAGGGGGTGCTCTTCGTGGTTCACAAGCTCGCCTGCACCTTTCACAAGCCGGTGCGGTACGACGACACGGTCGAGGTCCGCTGCCGCCTGACCCGGATCACGCACACGCGCGTCGATCACGAGTACGAAGTCGTGAGAGGCGACGAAGTCTGCACCCGGGCGAGTTCGACCTTGGCATGCGTCGGGCGCGATGGGCGTCCGATGGTCATGCCGCCGGGACTGTGGCCGGAGGCGCGGGCGAGCGTGGAGCACCCCTGACGGATATGATGTGCCTGCGGCGCCGACGGTGGGAGTCACCGTCGCGACGGGCGATCTTTTCATCGGCGGCGTGACTGGAGGCCTGGATCGCTCCGTCCGCGTCCGAAGGGCTTTTCCGGAAGTGCGGCTACAACCTCACCGGCAACGTGTCCGGCGTGTGTCCGGAATGCGGCCAATCAGTCCCAACGGGGGCGTGCCCCTCCCAGCCCAGGGTTGGGTGCCGAAGGCGGCTTACCTTAGGAGTGCGTTGAAGAACGCGCGATCGGCTTTTGTGATGTCCGTTTTTCCCGGTGAAATTCGCGTCCGGGAGGGAAGCGTTACCCTTTTTTGACGGGCGGTTAGGAGAATTGATACCAAACACCATGCCAACCCCAGCGGAGTTGAAATGCAAAGCGCCCGGGCGGCATAACGCCCCCCGAGCGCTTCGTGTTCCTCCGCTTAGTCGCGGAGATCGGCAAGCACGTCGGCCCGCCTGATTCAAAGATCAGTGAATCTGGCGTCCAGAATGTTCTCGGCAAGGTCTTTCAGGCGCATTCCCAAGCCGGGCCATTCGCTCGGGTCGATCTCGAACTTCATTCGCAATTCAAACATGATCGCCCCTTGTGTTCTTCCTTGCACGAGGGCGCAGTGGGCCGCCTCGATGTTCCCCCCCGCCATCCCGACCTCCTTGACCAAAGGGACCACGTCGTCCATTCGTGCGAGCTCCGTCACGGTGATCGCTCGCGTCCCACGGTGCATACGCACGCTCGTCTCTCGCGCTTTTCCAGTGTTTTTCGGCGGGGCGACCCAGTCGAGCTCCTTCAGAACGCAGTCGATGGAATGATCGCTGGCGAAGCACTCATTGAAGTGCGCTTCAAAAATGAAGCCGCACTCCCCAGCAGGTCCGACCATGTCTTGGTCCAGGTAGAAATCGAACGCCTCCAAGGCGCCACCATCGACCCTGAGAACCGTGTCCAGCATGGGGCCAAGCAGCTTGCGGCGGTCCCACCCCCATTTCGTGACCGTCCGATACGGCCCGATTTTTCCGTTCAGCAGGCCAATCTTGCCTCCCCGCCCCGGTGAAGGTGAAGAGGAAACCACGATGTTTGTCATGCTTGTCCGCTCCTTTTCCGATTTCGTGCAGGCGAACGCCGCCTGCGTGTCCTGAAAATTGTTTCCAAATTGATTTATAATGTCAAATACGAATTTCAATTCAAATAGAATTTTAATAATAATTACATTTTCATCTCGAAATGCGAATCCAGTCGCGGTTTGGTGGTGTAAAATCCGATAACGACAGAACAAAGCTGGGGGGTTCAATGTGGGGCCAAAATGGGACAAATTAGCATCGTCGCTTCAATTTTTCTATACACACATTAGGCATCACGCTCTTGAGAGGGGGCTCCGAACGACCCCGCCAGACCTTTGGAGCGCGCTCAGAGATGAATTTGAGCGAATCGCCGCCGGTGATGCCGAGCTGCTATCCGACCGATATCGCCCTTCGCTGATCACCGCGATGCGGGGATCCGGAAGTTGTTACGTTGAGAACCCGCTCGGTAACGACTTTCCAGTCGAGCGAGTCAATCCAAGTAACCCGCTGCAAAGATTCAACGATGTCCTCGGGGGGGTTGTTGGTGCTTCGATGGCCATTCTCTCATCGAAGCTATCCGACTCAGCAGACTCCGAGGCTCGAACGGCTTTCCATTGCCATCTCGGTGAGGAATTGACCGTTATCAGGAAGGGAAACATGACCTGTCAATGGGTGCGCCATACGAAATCGGGCTTCGAGAACCCGCCACCCAGGTTCTGCATGTCGGATACTCCGGGACGGCGAACAGTATGGCTCAAGAGTCGTATCCCGCACGCATTCACGGACATGTCGCCAGACGCCAAGATCATCACTTTTTACGCTGATGCGTTGGGCGCCCACGCGGTTCATAGGTCTGCTGGCCTTGCCGTGCAAGGACTCGGCGCTTCGCGCTTAGGGGACGAGGATCTTGGCGATGAAACCAGGCTCTGGCGGCATATTTTCTCCATAGGCCCAAGGCTCCAGGCGATTCGAGGCGCAAAAGGTGTTGATGCAAACAAGCTCGCAAGCAATGCCGACGTCAGCAATTCGTTTCTTTCGCGATTGGAGAACGGGCATGAACTTCCGACGCTCGAAGAGATTGCTAGATTGGCATACGCACTTGATGTCGAGCCTAGTGAAATCTGCCCCGATGATGTTCATACTTCGGTGATCCGTGGCTGCTTCCTGCATCCGGCCGCGGAAGTGGAGCGGTATTTTGGAGAGAGGTGGGGATACGTTTCAGACGAGAAGGCGGACACCAAGGGTCGTACCATCATCCCATACATCTGGCAGGGACCGAACCTCTATGTCGTCCTCGCATCAAGTCCGCTGGCCAAATCACTGTTGGGGTTCCTTGTTTATGTTGGCGGAGAGCAAGATTCCGGCCTCGAGAGTGAACTCGCCAGCGCTCTTGGAGTTCTTAATCGCCGACGCATGTTGGCGCACCACAACCCGGGAAATGAAACTGGGGCGCCAAGTTATTTCACGTCCTGTGCGGAAATTGCGATGCTTTGCCTTGACGGGGAGCTAGGGGTCGATGTAGTTGCTTGGCCTGAGGCGAGTTTGTACCCCGGGCTTGCAGCGACTCTCGCTGATCAATCTCCAAAGAACTGGGATGGCGCCGTGACACTCAAAAAGAATGAGTTGCTGTACATCAAACCGGGCTACCCATTTAGGTTTCGGCCCCTTCAAGGCCCTTGCCACATGCTATGTGCCCTTTGCCAGCGCCGGAGCGTGTCGACCAACATTAGGATTGCAGCCCAGCACGAGCTTCATGACGCGGTTAAAGCTCGCGCCATGTCGCGATCCGTCGTCGCCGGCTCCTGACGTCTTCTCTGCGAAACCTACAAGGGCGCAATTCGATCCGTGAAACGCAACTGAATGCCATGAATCCGCTGGCGGCGGGCACTGGGTCAGGATCGCACGGGCAGGTTGAGGCGGATGACGTCGTTGAGGCTGCCGCTGCGGAAACCGGCGAGATCGAGCGTGACGTAAACGAAGCCCAGCGACTTGAGGCGGGCGGCGACGCGGGCGCAGACCTGCGGATCCGCGAGGCGCGGGAGGTCGGTTGCGGGAACTTCGATGCGGGCGAGATCGGCGTGGCTGCGGACGCGGACCTCGCGGAAGCCCAGCGACGCGAGATAGTCCTCCGCGTCTTCGATGCGGCGCAGCTTCTCGGGCGTGATGCTCTCGCCGTAAGGGACACGGCTGGACAGGCAGGGCGACGCGGGCTTGTCATGCACGTCGAGGCCGAGACGCCGGGCCAGCTCGCGGACGTCCGGCTTGGTCAGGCCCGCCTCGGCGAGGGGCGATCGGACGCCGTGTTCGGCGGCGGCGGCGAGTCCGGGCCGGTGATCCGTCAGGTCGTCGGCGTTGGTTCCGTTGATCAGCGCGGTCAGACCGCGCGACGCCAGCAACGGGCGGACGTGTTCGTAAAGGGTGGTTTTGCAGAAGTAGCATCGGTTCGTCGGGTTGGCGAGGTAGGCGGCGTTGTCGAACTCGGACGTGTCGAGGACGACGTGTTCCGCACCGAGCGAGCGGGCGAGCGCCTCGGCGGCTTCGAGTTCGGAGCGCTTCAGGCTGGCGCTGCGTCCGGTGACGGCGAGCACATTGTCGCGTCCGAGTTCGTCGAGCGCGACGCGAAGCACGAGGGCGGAGTCCACGCCGCCGCTGAAGGCGACGGCGACGCGGCGCATCGCGCGCAGGGCGGCGCGCAGCGCGGCGCAGCGCGCCTCGAACCCGGCGGGCGTTCGCGCGCCGGGGTCCGGGATCGGCGACGGGATGGGGATGGCGTTCGACATCACGGCACGGTCTTCGCCGTCCGTTGCGACGGCGGTTTGAGGATCGGCAGGCGGTCGAACTGCGGCTCCACGCGCGTCAGCTCCAGTTCCTCAAAGAGCAGCGCCGGACAAACGACGCCGCACGTTCCCGCCCCGAACCCCAGATCATTATACACCTTGCGTTGCGTTCCCGCGGCAAGGATGTCCTTGAGCTTCGCGACGTCGACCGCGGTGAACTCGATGCCGCGGATGCGCTCGCGCCGTCCGTCGGCGACGTACACCTTGTCCACGCGCAGCGGATCGCCGAGCGATCCGTCGCCGCCGGACTCGATCGCCCGGACGTGCAGGGCGAACTCGAGCCCCTCGTCGCGGGCGGCCTGAAGGAGTTCAGCCTCGAGCGCCTCCTGCGTCAGACCTTCCGAGGCTTCGACGAAGAGGTTGGCGACGTGGGCGTTGACGGTTCCGAAGCGTCCCTGCCCGTGTCCGTTGGACTCCTTGAATTTTCGTGAAGGCGTGCGGCAGGTGACGAGGGTCTTGAGGATGCCGTTCTCGACGAGGCTGACGCGCTGGGCGCGGACGGCTTCGTCGTCGTAAGCGCCGTGTCCGGCGAGGAGGGTTCCCTCGTAGAAGTGCTCGTTCGGATCATCCACGAGGCTGAGGAACCGCGGGAGGATCCGCAGGCCGATCTTTTTCTCCATCGTGTCGTCCTGCGCGAAGCGCGAACCGAGGATGACGGGTTTCGCGGCCAGCGCGTCGGCGAGCAGATCGTTGATGACGACGCCGGCGGCCTCGGCGTCGAAGAGCACGGGTCCGACGTAGTGCTCCAGGATTCCGGCGGCGGCGCGGTCCGCGAGGTCTGCGGCGAGGGCGTCGAGGTCGGCGAGCATCGTCTCCAGCGGAGGAAGCTGATCGAAGGCTTCGGCGATGTACATGCGTTCGGCGGCGAGGTCCATCCCGTCGGCGGCGCGGGCGGAGGCGCTGACGTTGACGAAGATGCCGGTGTCGCCGTGGCGGTAACGCGTGCCCTCGGAGTTGACCAGGGTGCGGTTGGTGTGCCCGGCGAAGAAGGTGACCTGCGCGTCGTCGACGTGCGGATGATCGAGGAAGCGGGCGCTGAGACGGCGGATGTTCTCGGTCCACGCGGCGCGGTCCACCTCGAGCGTCACGCGCGGATCGAGCGCCTGCACCGGCGGCGCGGGCGAGAAGTCGTTCGGACGGTCCTCGACGTTCATCTCCTTCAGCGCGGCGCGCTTCCGCGTGAGAAGCTCGACGGAGACCTTGTAATCCGCGTCGGTGGCCAGCCAGATCGCGTGGCGGATCGCCTGCTCGTCGTCGTCCAGCGGAAGGACGCCGCCGGAGAACCCGCCGAACCCGAGGTTGCCGTCGTCCAGTTCGTACGATCCGACGCGGACGTCGGTGTTCAACGTGCGCCGGTGCGTCCGTCCCGACGACAGGACGCCGCCGAACTTCGCCGAGGCGTTGTGCGCGACGGTGTCCTCGACGACGTACTGAATGAAGTAGGGTCTTTCCAGCCCTCCGAGAACCAACTCCTTTATTGAGCGGTCGAGTTCGGCGAGCATCGCCTGAAGCACGACGTCGTCCGGCGCCGAGGCGGCCGGCGCTTGTTCAGTCCCGCGCTCGACCAGCGCCTGCGCGCCAGCGGAGGCCCCGGCGACGACGGCGACAAGGCCCGAGCTGAACCCGGCGATGAGACGCTTTCCAACGAGATTCATGCGATGATTCCTTGATGTCCTTGGCGCAAATGCGGAACGTCAGCGGATCGACGGAGGGTCCAGGTCTTCACCGGTTCCGGAGAACATCCGGTTGTGCGCCCGGCCGGCGCCGACGCTGACGACGCCGTCCGCGCCCGCTTCGTACCCCAGCGACTCAAACGTCTCGAACCCGACGTGGCCGTCGCAGTACATGACGTTGGCCTTGGCGCCGTGGCGGGTCTCGATCGCCGAGCGGTGTTCGGGCGCCCGGTTGCCGTCGTCGCAGAAGTCGGACTCCGCGGTCAGGCGCGGCGGGTCCAGCGACCAGGCGTGATTGCCCCAGGCGAAAAGGTCTGACGCGCCGTCCGCCCGGTACTCCGTCCGCGACTTCGTCGGTTTTCCCGCGGCCGTGCCCATCGCGTCGGCGCACATCACCGTCGAGGACGCGGCGCGGATGCGGTCGATCGGGAGCGGGAAATTGATGAACCCGTCGGACTCCGACCCGCCCTTGAAACGGGCGTTTCCGAGGAACTGGTAGTTGTATCCGAAGGCGTAATTGCGGTTGTTCGTCCGCTCGGCGACTTCGGGGCAGAGGAACACTTCGTCGCCGTCCACCTGTTTGAGATTGTCCTGGGCCGGATCCGGGCTGGGTTGATCGAAGGCGTAGAACCCCGCCTCCGCCCCCATCTGGACGTACCAGCGCGGGCGGAACTGATATCCGTTGCCGACCCAGTACACGTTCCGGTCGGCGTCGGCGAAGCGGCCGGGACGACCCGGGACGACGGCTCCGCCGTTCTGGTCGGCGTAGATCGTCCATCCGACGCCGATCTGGCGCAGGTTGGTCGCGCATCGCAGCCCGCGCGCCGATCGCCGCGCCGCCTGAAGACTCGGCAGGAGGATCGAAATCAGCAGGCCGATGATCGCGATGACGACCAGCAACTCGATCAACGTGAACGCCGCGCGCCTCGTCATCAACCCTTCCTTCCGAGCGCGGAACATCATTCCTTCGCCTCTCCTTCAGCGCCGCCCTCCGCGCGTGCGCCGGGCGCCCCCGGCGGGGCAAGAATCGGCGGGCGCGACTGATCGACCTCGCGCTTTTCAATCTCGATGCTCTCCACCAGGATGCTCGGCGAAATCGCGGACACGGGAACCCAGCCGCTTTCCGCTCCGCAGGTTCCGTTGAACACCGCCGGATCGTCGCCCGTCGCCAGGATCCGCTCGAAGCAGGACAGCGGCGTGCCGACGATGTCCACCCCGCGGATCAGTTCGTCCGGCTTGCCGTCGGCGTACACGCGGTAGACGACGACGGGCAGAACCTTGAAACTCTGCGGACCGGAGCGTCCGGTGAACGTGAATCCGCCGGAAATGTCCTCGAAGAGCAACCCGTAAGGCTTGCCCTGCTGCGTACACGTCTCGATCAGCCGCCGACGCAGCTCGTCGAACGAGACGGTCTGCGCCGACTCGACGAGAAGGTTCCCCTGGCGCGAGACGCAGGCGTTGCCGGGCGCGCGCCGTCCGTGTCCGTTGGAGACGGGGAAGCCTTCGACGGGCGTGCGCGACATCAGGAACGTTTTCAGGATTCCGCCTTCGACCAGCGTGACGCGCGACGCGGGCACGCCTTCGTCATCGAAGACGTAGTGCCCGCGGAGGTCGATGTCGCGGAACTTGGACAGGGTCGGGTCGTCGATCACGCTCAGGAATGTCGGGAGAATCTGCTTGCCGACTTTCTTGGTGAACGTCTGACCCTCGGCGACGTCGCGCTGGCGATGGCCTTCGATGCGGTGGCCGAAGATTTCGTGAAAGAACACGCCGCTCGCCCGGTTGCGCAGGATCGCCGGTCCCGTGTAAGGCTGCGCCAGGGGCGCCGCCCGCAGGGCGACGAGCTGGTCGAGCACGCGGCGGAAGGCGTCCGCGAGCGCCTTCTCGTCCGGAAGACGCGACGGGTCGGCGGCGTTGAAGTCGTCGCTGTGCGACAGGGTCATCCCGTCGTCGGCCTTCGTGATTCCTTGAAGCGTGACCCGGTATCTCGTCTGCGACGACCGGAGGCGCGTCCCCTCGCTGGTCACGATCGTGGTCGTTCCGACGTAGGCGCCGAGGGAGAGGCTCGACTGATAGACCGTCGGGTACTCCTTCGCCAGCGCGGACACGCGGCGCAACCGGTCCGTCCACGACGCGGGGTCGAACGTTGCGGACGCGGGCGGATCCAGGCGTGTCCACGGTTTCTCGCGGGAGAAGTCGTCGGACTGGTCCTCCTCCTCGACCTTGACCTGAAGGTTGGTCTGCACCTGCTGGAAGACCTGCACCGCCTGCTTGAACGCGGCGTCGGTGTTCAGCCACAACAGGTGGCGGATCGAGGGTTCGTCGTCGGAGAGGGGGAGTTGCGCCGCGGTCACGGAGTATCCGCGCGCCGTGCCCCCGCGCCCTCGGAGCTGGTGCGAGTTGTCGAGGGCGTAGTCGCCGACGCGGAGGTCGATGTTAAGCTGGCGCGAGTGATCGTCGCTCCGGGTGGCCAGCGTTCCGAGCGTACACACGACCGTGCCGGTGTGCTCCTCGTAGACGGTGTACGCGAGGTAATACGGACGCGCGCCCTCCGGCGTGCGGAGATTCTCCATCGAATACGCCAACTCGGCCTCGAGCAGGCGCATCAGCGGGGTCAGCGCGCCGGGCGACGCCTCTTCAGATTGCGCCCGCGCCGGGCCCGCGACGAAGGCGAGCACCCCCGCGCCGGTCAGGAGAGTTGCCGCAATCCGGGAGGCGCCGGTGTGCGGGTGAAGTCGCGGCAAGCGGCCGATCTGCATGATACGTTTCCCGGCGGCGAGCATGTGTCCCGGCTGGAACCCGTCCAGGGTCGCCGGGCCGGCGGCGCGCGGCGGCGCCTGCCCGATCCGCGGGTGAATTGTGCGGGGAAGCGAGCCTGATGACAACCCCGCGCCGTCGACAAAAGGTCGGACCTCGCGGCGTCACTCCTTCGCCGCCGGGGTCGCAGCGCTGCGCACCCGCCCGTAAAGAAGGAGCGCCGCACAGATCAGCGTCAACGACATGGCAATAATCACCGGACGCGACGGGGACTCGCAGAACACCGCGTCGTAGTTGAGCACCGGAAGTCGATCCGTCCAGCGGCGCGCCCACGCGGGCGGCTCCACCGCAGCGGGTCGGAAGCCCGGAGTCGCCCCGGCGGACGCCAACCCCTCCACCGGCACCTGAACGACCTCCGCGTCCGCTGGCGCCGTCCGAAGGTCACGCTGAGCGATCCGTGAGAGGAGTGCGGGATCTGTCCGAAGTCCGTCCAGCAGCCGGCGCTCCGCCGCCACCGCCTCGGCAAGACGCTCGCGGGCGAACTGCTCACGCTGCTCCGTGACGCGGATGCGCTGATACGCCCGCCACTCCGGCAGCAGCACAGCCGGCGCCAGCCCGCTCATGCCCAGCAGCACGAGCATCCAGAAAAGAAACGGCGCGGAAACAGGCTCCCGCACGACGCTTTCAGACGGTCGCTCCCCCGTCACGCCTCGCAATGTCGACATCGACGCATCTCCCTGAGCCGGCCTTGACCTCCTGTCGATCACCAGTGTGGGCGGTCGAGGCGGAATTGTAAAGGCTTCGGTCTGCGCACTCCGCAGTGGTTTTGCGGGCGGATGCAGGGTAAGATTCCCCGCAGGCGTCGGGGCGGAAGGGGTCGAGTCGGTCCCTCGCCGGCGCGGAGAGCGAGAGCACATGTCAAATCCAGTCAGGCGCACGACCTCCAGGCTCGAGGTCGTCGAGCCGGTGGGCAAGCGCGTGCTGATCCGCAAGGATCAGGACAAGAAGCGCACGAAAGGCGGGATCGAACTGCCGGATTCCGTCGAGATCCCGACCCTGACGGGGCGGATCGTCGCCGTTTCCGCACAGGTGGGCCGGGATGAGGATTTCCCGCTCGCCCAGTACGACAAGGTGCTCTTCAACCCGAAGCACGCGATCCCGGTGGACTTCGAGCCGGACAATCAGTTGTACGTGGTTCCGGTCGAAGACATCGTCGCGGTGTTCCGCAAGGGAGAATGAACCATCGCGGCCCCGTCCGGGCGGTTGAGGGAGTCAGCGCCGATGATCATCCGGACGGAAAGAGCCCTGATCGGCGTCATTCACCTGCCCCCGCTGCCCGGCAGCCCGCGGCACCACCTGCCCGTGCAATCCATCGTGGATCGCTCGGTTCAGGAGGGTCGGATTCTCGAGGCGGCGGGGTTCGACGCGGTCATCCTTGAGAATCTCGGCGACGCTCCGTTTTTCTCGGATCGGATTCCGCCGGTGACGGTGGCCTGCATGACGCTCGTCGGCGAAGCCCTGCGCGGGTCTACGCGGCTGGCGGTCGGGGTCAACTGCCTGCGCAATGACGCGATCGCGGCGCTGGGGGTCGCCGCGGCGTGCGGCGCGTCTTTCATCCGGGTCAACGTCCTGACCGGCGTGGTCGCCGCGGATCAGGGTTTGATTCAGGGTCGCGCGGATGAGGTCTTGCGCCACCGCAAGCTCCTCGGCTTGAAGACGGCGATCCTCGCCGACGTGTTCGTCAAACATGCCGTCACGCTGCACGCGACCGATCTGGCGGGTGCCGCGCGGGACACGGCGCGGCGAGGGCTTGCCGACGGGCTGATCGTGACCGGTCCGGCCACGGGCGTCGAGACCAGCGCTGAAGACGTGCGCCGGGTCCGGCAGGCCGTTCCGGAACGCCCCGTGTTCGTCGGCAGCGGCGTGACGGCGCAGACCGTCGCGGGTTACCTGGACGTTGCCGCGGGCGTCATCGTCGGATCGGCGTTGAAGCCCGGCGGCGATCTGGACCTCCCGGTGGACCCGGACCTGGCGCATGCATTCGTGCGGGCGGCCAGGGCGCAGGCGTAGCGAGTTTGCAAGTCCTGAGAAGGCGACGTGCGGCGGATGAATATTCACGTGTGCGCACCGGCGGGTTCGTGTCGTCGGTATCTCGAGGGGCTGGGCGCGCCGTCCGCCGCAGCTTTCCTGGACCGCATCCGGTCCTGGCTGGGCGGAGATTTCACCGTCACGGGAAACGAGCGCCTCATTGAAACCGACGAGGACGACCGGCGTGGGGGGCGCTGGGACGACGCGGCTCGGGCGGAGGATCTGATGCAGGCGTTCGCGGATGGCGCGACACGGGCGATCGTCGCGCTTCGCGGCGGCGCCTGGTTGACGCGCGCCCTGCCGAGGATCGACTTCTCGCTGCTGGATCGCCGGTCGGCGCCGGTGACCGTCTTCGGATTCAGCGAGATCACGTCGCTGGTGAATCTCGTCGCGTGCCGACGGTTCGGGCGCGGAATTCTCGATCTGGGACCGGCGTTCATCCACTACGGGCTTAAGCGCTTTGACGCGCGTTACGCCGGGGCGGACGCCGCTCCGGACGCCGCTGAACTGGAAGCCCGGACCGCCCGGTATTTCGCTGACGTGCGCGCGATGCTGACGGGGGCCGGCTCGTCGCGCCCGCTGCCGATCCGGGTGCTGGAGGGGGCGATCGCGCGGGGCGCGCGTGTCCGGTTCGTCGGCGGGAATCTCGCCGTGTTGGCGGCGGCGCTGGCGCGGCGCGATTTCGAGGAGCGGATTTTCGGCGGCACGCGCGACGGCGACGGCGACACAACCGTGCGCTGGCTGGTTCTTGAGGACGTCAATGAGGCGCCCTACCGGATCGACCGTCTCCTGGCGCACCTGACGCTCGCAGAGGTCTGGCGGCGCGTCGACGGAGTCCTGCTCGGCAACTTCCACCACGGAGCCGAAGACCTGCTCGACGCGGTTTTGTCGCTTCTGCCGCACCATCTGGGCGCCGATCGTCGGCTTCCGGTTGTCGGGTGCGATCGGATCGGGCATGTCTGGCCGATGTCGCCGCTTCCGGTAAACTTTCCGATCCGGGTGGACCTGGATCCCGGCGGACACGGCGAGTTGAACGTGGACTGGGGAGCCTTCGCGTCATGTTAAGCGAACGTCGGCAACAGGAGGACGAAGCGGTCGCGGGCGCGCCGCCCTCGTCGTCGGAGCGGTTCTCGAACCGGATCGCCGATTACGACCGGTATCGGCCGACGTATCCGCCGCAGGTGATCAACGACTTCGCGGAAACGTGGGGGCTTCGCGCGGGGCAGGTTGCGGCGGACGTGGGCGCCGGGACGGGGATCTTCACGGCGCTGCTGCTTTCGCGCGGACTGGAGGTCGAGGCGATCGAGCCGAACGAGGGGATGCGCAAGCTGGCGGCGGACCGGTTCCGCGTGGACAGACGATGCCGCGTGCGCCCCGGAACCGCCGAGCGGACGGGGCTGCCGGACCGCGCCGTGGACTGGGTGTTCGCGGCGCAGGCGTTTCACTGGTTCGACGTGGACGTCGCGCGGATTGAGCTTCGGCGCATCCTTCGCGACGACCGCGGCGGCGGCGGCGCGGCGCTGCTGTGGAACAACCGCCTCGAAGACGGTCCGTTCCTTTCCGAGTACGAGGCGTTTCTGCACGAATACGGCATCGACTACGCGCGGGTGAAGCACCAGAGCGCCGAGCAGGACGGCCGGATCACGCGGTTCTTCGGGAACGAGGGCTTCGCCCTGCGGTCCTTCCGTCACGACGTGTCGATGAATCTTGAGGGTCTGATCGGACGGACCGCGTCGTGCTCGTACATGCCCGCGCGCGATCACCCGCGGTATCCGGCGACGGTCGCACGCCTCGGCGATATCTTCACCCGGCATCAGTCCGCGGGCGCGGTGACGTTCGAGTACGAGGTCCGGATGTACGTGGGGCGACCGGGGTCCGGTTGAGGCGCGGAAAGGCGCGGGCGCAACAAAAAAGGGGCCGCGACGCCGAAGCGCGCGACCCCTGATTGAAGACCCTCGTGCGGTGAATCCCGCCGTTACGGACACTGAAGCAAAAGGTCCGGCTCGCAACCGGCCGGATCCTCAAGCGAGGCCGTCACCTGACCGGCGAAGCAGCAGGCCTTGAACACCGCCTTCGAGCCGTTGAGCGTGACCACGTTGTCCTGGCCGTTGATGCCGATCGTCACGTCGTCGCCGTCATGCGACTCGGTGTTGAGACGAAGAACGACCTTGAGCGTGCCGTTGTCCTTGCAACTGCCCTTGAACTTCTTGATCTCGTCGCAGGTGATGTCGTCGCGCGGCACCATCTTGAAGACCTCGCCCTCCAGGTCGCAGATGTACATCTCGCCGGAAGCGTCTTCGCCGAAGGACGACACCGAGTCGATCGTGCCGACGTCGGGAATGAATTCGCTGGTGCGGTTGGTGAACTCCGTCACGTTCCCGCCGACATAACGGAACGAGAAGATCCGGCTGTCGCAGAAGTCGCTGAAGAAATACGTCCCCGACAGCGCCGGGAAACCGGCCCCGCGGTACACCACTCCGCCGGTCACCGAGCACCCGGGACCTTGATTGTACTCGTGGATCGGATCGACGAGCGTCGTGTCCGCGCACGAACATCCGGTCAAACCGGTGCATCGCGTGCCTTCCTTGCAGCGCCAACCGTAGTTCTCGCCGCCGGTGCTCGACGCGGGCTGGAAGTCGATCTCCTCGCGCGCGTCCTGTCCGACGTCGCCCATGTAGAAGTCGCCCGTCTGATTGTCGAAGTCGCCGCGCCAGGGGTTGCGCAAACCGATCGCCCAGATTTCGTCGAGACCGTCGACGCCGACATACGGGTTGTCCGCCGGGTTGGCGTAGTTCTTGTTCGGATCAGCGGGGAAGTCGTCGCCGTTGACGTCGATGCGGAGGATCTTTCCGAGCAACTCATTGATGTTCTGCGCGCGGTTCCCCGGATCGTTTCCGCTGCCGCCGTCGCCGGTGGGGATATAAAGATACCCGTCCGGACCGAAGGCGATGTACCCGCCGTTGTGGTTGGCGAAGGGCTGATCGATGATCATGACGATCTGGCCGCTACCCGAATCCACGACGTCCGGATTCCCCGAGACGGTGAACCGCTGAATGACGGTGTCGCCGTCCGACCGGGTGTAATTCACGTACACGTAGCCGTTGTTGGCGTAGTCCGGGTGAAACGCAAGCCCCAGCAAGCCCTGCTCGCTTCCGGTCGAGACCGTAACCGAGAGGTAAGGCGTGCCGAGCAGTTGACCGGAGTCGAATTTGTAGATGCGGACCCGCCCCGTGCTGCCGGAGCGCTGCTCAACGATGAAGATGCGGTTCGTGTCGCCGGTCGGCGCGGTGACGAAAACCGGACGGGAAAGCCCGGAGACGATCCGGACCGCCGAAATCTCCTGTCCGAGCGCGGGACACGCCGCCGCCAGCGCCGCCGCGATCACCCCGCCTCTTGTTACGATGCTCCCTGAACGCATGATCTGTCCCCTTTCCTCCCGTTGGATTCGATGCGAGAAACGACACACTCCCGCCTCGCCGCTTACCGGACCGAACGCCCGAGCGGCGAAGGCGACCCCCTCGCGTGCCGACCGCTACAGTATAATGCAAGAAACCCTCCCGGACAATTCCGAATTCGACCTCACCCGGTTCGTGACGCCCCCGCGTCGCTCAGATTCAGGCACAGAACATCCTTGCAGGCCAAGTTATTCAGTCCCCCTGAAAAGTCCGAAGTCGTCGATCGCCGCGAAGCTCATAACAATCCTGGATTCCCGTGCATCGAACGAAGGTGCGTGGATCGCCGCGCGGCGCGGCAGCGGCGCCTGCGTGGACGTGCGGCGCCGGCGGTTGATAATCGGGGATCGGCGGACGCCCGCTTCAGGAAAGGACGGCGGATATGCAGGGGCTACGGGGGCTGCGAGTGTTGGTGATGCTGGGGACGATGACGCTGGCGCTGACCGGGTGTCGACGGGCGGACGCGCGGGGGCAGGAAGACTCGGGCGGCAAGGCCCGGACGTCGGGAGGACAGAACGATCAGATGAAGATTCGTTACTCAAAGTCGGGTTATGACATCACGCCGCTGCCGCGGGACCAGGTCGCCGAACTGGCGAAGAAGCTGGATCCGGAGGCATACCGCATCACCCAGAGCGCCGCGACGGAGCGTCCCTTCTGCGGCACGCTCCTCGACAACAAGAAGGAGGGAGTCTACGTCTGCGTCGTGTGCGGGTTGCCGCTGTTCTCCAGCGAACACAAGTTCAATTCCGGAACCGGCTGGCCGAGCTTCTACCGCGAATTCGACCCCGAGCACGTGGCGCGCAAGGCGGATCACAGCCACGGCATGATCCGCACGGAGATCAACTGCGCCCGGTGCGCCGCTCACCTCGGGCACGTGTTCGAGGACGGTCCGAAGCCGACGGGCGAGCGTCACTGTCTTAATTCCGCGTCGCTGGTCTTTCACGAGAAAGGGCGGGAGTTGCCCGCGCAAAGCCGTCCCGCGGAGCTCGCGGTCGCGTACTTCGCGGGAGGATGTTTCTGGGGGCTGGAGCATTACTTCCAGAAAGGTCCGGGCGTCATCGACGCGGTCAGCGGATACATGCAGGGAAAGACGGACCAGCCGACGTACAAGGACGTCTGCGATGGCGGAACCCGCCACGCCGAGACGGTCAAGGTCGTTTACGACCCGAAGCGCATCTCGTACCGTCAACTGCTCGACGCCTTCTTCAAGATGCACGACCCGACGCAGCTTGACCGGCAGGGACCGGACGTCGGCGATCAGTACCGCTCAGGCATCTGGACCGTCGACGACGATCAGAAGCGCGAGGCCGAGCTGGTGATCCGCCAGCTTGAAAACTCCGCGCGTTACAGCGGCCGGAAGATCGTCACCCAGGTGGAACCCGCGATGACGTTTTATCCGGCGGAGGAGTATCATCAGGATTACATCGTGCGCACGGGGCGCGCGTGCCACGTGACGAATCCGTGGTAGACGGGCGCGGACGGGCTGCGGCGGGCGGAGCTTTCTTCATGTCTTACGCGACAATTGCCGGAGATCGGATTCGTTACGAGGTTCACGGCGACGGGGCGCCCGTCGTGTTCCTGCACGGGTTCCCCCTGTCCGGGCGGTTGTGGCGGCATTGCATCGAGCCGCTGCGGAGGCGTTACCGGCTGATCATCCCGGATGTCCGCGGGCTGGGGGAAAGCGGGGGTCATGCGTTTGCGACGATGTCGCGTTACGCGGACGACGTGGCGGACCTGCTGCACGCGCTGGGCGAGACGGAGCCGGTCGTCGTGGTCGGGCTTTCGATGGGTGGGTACATCGCGTTCGAGTTCGTGCGCCGACATGCGGACCGTGTGCGGGGGCTGGTTCTGGCGGACACGCGGGCGAACGCGGACCCGCCTCAAAAGGCCGAGGAGCGTCGGCAGCAGGCGGCGCGTGTGCTGGCGGAGGGAACGCGGGTCGTGGCGGACGCGATGATGCCCGCGCTTTTCGGTCCGGCGGCGAGCGAGTCGCTGAAAGAAGAGTGGCGCGGAATCATGAACGCCAGCCCGCCCGCGGGCGTGGCGGCGGCGCTGAAGGCGATGGCCGACCGACCCGACTCGACTCCGATGTTGGCGACGATCCGGGTTCCGACGCTGGTGATCGTCGGCGATCAGGACACGCTCACGCCGCCGGAGGTCTCCCGGGCGATGCATCAGGCGTTGCCGGACTCGACGCTGGTCATCGTGCCGGGCTCGGGTCACATGCTTCCCGTCGAGAAGCCGGAGGAGTTCAATCATCACCTTGCGGCGTTTCTCGACCGCATGCGCCGGTCGGATTGAAGGATGCGACGCCGGCCCGCGTCGCTTTCGGGGTCGAGAGGTTGATCGCGCACGCATGCATGCCGTCGTGCGGCGCGGTTGTCGCGCACGCGGTTCCGCGCGCTTTGAGGGCGGATTCCGCGCTGACCTTCTGTCATCCGCCGGCGCGATCCGATATAATCATGCCGCCCGGAAGGCGCGAAACATGCGAGAAAAGCAAAAGAGACTGGCGCGGATGTTTGTGCTGACGTTGAGCGCCGTCGCCGCATCGGCGGGGGTGCTTCGTGCGCAGGATCCCCCCGCGCCGGCCGCCGCAAACCCGGCGGCGCCTGCAACCCCTCCGGAACCCCCGGCGCCCGCACCGGTCGAGGCGCAGCCCACGCTCGACCGGATCCTCGAAGACCTGACGAAGATCGATCCGGCGCTGCTGGCGGAGCGGCTGGCGGCGACGCAGGCGCAGATCGCGACGTTGCGCGAGGAGAATGAGGCGTTGAAGGCGAAGATCGCCGGGAACGAGGCTGAGGCGCAGAAACTGGGGATTCACGCTCTGTTGCTGGAGGCGCTGCTGAAAGTGCGCGGCGTCGCACCTGTCCCGCCGCCCCCCGCGCCCGGGCAGGCGATGGCGCCGGCGCAGGGAGCGGTCGCCGCGACGGAGGCGTCCGCCCCGCCGCCGGCCGCTCCGTCGCCGGTTGAAGGCCCCGCCGCCAGCCCGCCGGCGACCGCGCCGACGATGACGACGGCCGATGCCGCCCCCGCGCCGAATTATCAGGATCACATTCTTCCGGTTTTCGCCGAAAGCTGCCTCGGCTGTCACAACCCGGACAAGGCGAAGGGCGGACTCGTGCTGGATTCCTACGCTTCGATGATGCAGGGCGGCGGATCGGGCGCGGTGATCGTGGCGGGTTCGCCGGATCAAAGCCGCCTCTTCCGCCTCGTGGCGCACCTGGAGGCGCCGCAGATGCCTCCGATGCGCAGCAAGCTTCCGGACGACAAGATCGAGTTGCTTCGCCGCTGGATCGCCGCCGGAGCGCACGCCGACGCCGCGTCCGCGCAGCGAGCGGCGGATGCGGCGGCGGCCACGTCGATGACGGAAGCGGCGTCCGCGTCCGCCGCGCCGGTCGATCAGGAATCCGGGCCGATGCCCGCCGCATCGTTGGCGGATTTCACGGTGAAACCGGTCGCCCAGCCGCCGCCCGCCTCCGCCCTGGCCGTCAGCCCCGCCGCGCCGCTGCTGGCCGTCGCCGGTTTCGAGCAGATCTTCATGTATCACCTGGACACAGGGGCGCTGCTCGGGGCGATCGACGTGGCGGACTTCCGCGTCGAGTCGCTGAGTTTCAGCGACGACGGCACGGCGTTGCTCGCCGCCGGCGGACTTTCCGGCAAGCACGGGTCGGCCCTGCTCTTCGACGTCGAAACCGGGCGGAAGGCGGTCGAGTTTGATAAGCAATATGACGCGGTGTTATGCGCGGACCTCGCGCCCGGCGGGACGCTCGCAGCCGTCGGCGGCGCGAACCGCAAGGTCCGCATCTTCGACGGATTCACCGCGGAGCGCCTCTTCGAGATCGCGGATCACACGGACTGGGTGCAGGCGGTCGTGTTCAGTCCCGACGGGCTTTACCTGGCGACGGGCGACCGGGCGGGCGGGCTTTATCTCTGGGAGTCGGACACCGGCCGGCGCGTGCATGAACTGCGCGGGCACAGCGGGGGCGTCAGCGCGCTGGCGTTCCAGCGGGACAGCGCCGTGCTCGCAAGCGTCGGGCGAGACGGAACGATGCGATTCTGGGGCGTCGAGGCGGGCAACGCGATCCGGCAGGTCTCCGCGCACGGCGTGGCGGCGCTGGACGTCGCGGCCGCCGCCGGCGGACGGTGGGCGACGAGCGGAGCGGACGGGCGCGTCCGGATCTGGAACGCCGACGGCGGCGAGTTCCGCTCGATCGAACCGCAGGGGGACTGGGTTTATCAGGCGGTGTTCTCCGCCGACGGCGCGAAGCTCGCCGCAGGGGACTGGACAGGCGCCGTGCGGATCTACGAGTCCGAAACCGGGGTTCTGCTCAACGCGCTGTCCACCGCCCCGCCGGCTCCGGCGAGGCCCGTCGCCCTGGCAAGCCCGGTTGCCGCCGGGTCCGGCGGGAGATAATCCGCCCTTCAAGCCGAATAACCGGTGGGGGGGCCGCGCCTCGGGTTTCGCGGCGCGACCTTGGGCGGGCGTTGCGGGCGTACCCCGCGGACATGCCGCTCGACGGGTGAAGCGGCGGACAGGTGATGATCAAGGCGATCGGAGAGTACGTCGGCGGGCGCGTGCTGACGGCGGTGTTGTTCGTCACGGGCGCGGCCGCGGTGATCTGGTTTTACAAGCACCCCGAGCACTGGGACGCGATGTGGAGCGTCATCGGGCGCGGCGCGGCGTGGATCGGGGTTGTCGTCGCGCTGCCTTGGGCGTGTTTCTTCGCTCCGCGGTGGGTCATGCGCAAGGACCGCAACGCGGCGGGCGTCGCCCTGCTCGCGGCGTATCTCGCCGTCGACGTGGCGGCGGCGCTGCTGCTGGCGGGGGTCAAGGACCACGGCACGTTCACGTGGATCGTGTTCATGCTGGGTTTCCTCGCCGCCGCGGCTTATAATCTGGTGGTTTGCGACTACCAGGTCTCGCGGCTGGAGGAGCGCGCGGGGTGGTGATCGTGACGGTCAGCCGCGAGCGGTCGGAAAACCCGCCCGCGCCGCCGGACCGTCAGAAAACATCGGCGATCTTCCGTCATCGTGCTCACACTTCAGAAAGGAACCCGGATCAACAACTACCTCCTCGAGGAGCGCCTCGGCGCCGGGGCGTTCGGCGAGGTCTGGCGGGCGCGCCATCACGTGCTGGATGAGACGGTGGCGATCAAGGTTCCGACGCAGCCCGACTACGTCCGCCACCTTCAGCGCGAGGGCGTCGTCGTCCACGCCCTGCGGCACCCGAACATCGTCCGCGCGATCGACCTCGATCCTTATGCGGACCCGCCCTACCTGGTGATGGAGTATGTGCCCGGAGTGTCGCTGCGGAGGGCGATCGAGCATTATCGCGCGTCGTTTCCCGTCTCCGCCGCGGTGACGGTTCTGCGCGGCGTGCTGCGGGCGCTCGCCGCCGCGCACGGGCGCGGCGTCGTTCACCGGGATCTGAAACCGGAGAACGTCCTGCTGGCGCATGCGCTCGACGGGCCGGCGTCGATCAACGAGGGCGCGGTCAAGGTGACGGACTTCGGGCTGGGCCGCGTCGGCGGCGCCGCGACCGAGTCGATGCTGCAAAGCGGCAGCTTCTTCGCCGAGGACGGCCGCGGCATCAGCGGCACGCTCGCCTACATGTCGCCCGAGCAGCGCGAGAACCAGCCGGTGGACGCCCGCAGCGACCTGTATTCCTGCGGCATCCTTTTGTTCGAGATGCTCACCGGCGAGCGCCCGCAGGGGACCGAGACACCCAGCCTGCTGCGTCCGGGACTTCCGAAAACGCTCGACGACGTTTTCCGCCGGGCGTACACCCGGCTGGACCGGCGCTACGCCTCCGCCGAGCAGATGCTGGAGGCGCTGTCCGCGGTCCGCGCGGAGGCGATCGACGTTGCCGGTCCGGCCGGTCGGTGCGAAGTCGGCGGCGCGGGCGGCGAGAAGGCCTGTCCGCGTTGCGCACGCGCCGTGAGGGCGGGCGATCAGTATTGCATTCACTGCGGGGTGCAGCTTGCCGCCGTGGTTCCGCGATGCGGCGAGTGCGGCGGGTTCGTGCAGGCGGCGGACCGCTACTGCATCTTCTGCGGAAACAAGCTGCGCCTGGTGGTATGATGAAAGGAGCGGCGATCGAAGCGCTGCGGCGACGACCGCGCGAGCGTGCGATGTTGATGCGGAACCCGTGCTCGACCGGAAGCAAGCGCGCTTCCCGACCCTGGACCTTGCGTCGCGACGTCAAGGGCGGGCGGACACGGTGAGAATTCAAGACTTGGGATTCAAGATGGCGGGCTTACGCTTGCGGAGCCGGTTTGATCTCGACGTTCGATCCCGAATCTTGAATCAGCCATCTTCAATCGAGCCTCCTGCGGAACGCTTCCTTGCGGGCGCGGCTCGGTTATGCGGGCGCGGCTCGGGAATGCGGGAAGTCTTGCGGCGGCGCGCGACGGCGGGAGAAGTGAGGGGACGATGCCGGCGGACCTGCTGGTGGCGGTGATGGCGGGACTGGGAGCGCTGATTTACGGCGTCTTCTGGGCCTTGTCGTACGCGCTCCGCGCGGTCAGCCGCGGGGTCATGTGGATGTTCGACGTGGACGAGGGCGACGGGACCGCGGCGCGGTCCGCGGCGCTGTCCCGCTGCCGAAACCCCGCCTGCGGACACGAGGACGCCCGGCCGGCAAGGTACTGTCCGAAGTGCGGAGGGAGAATCTGACGCCGGAATTGGAACGCCGGCGGTGGAATGACGGGGGTTGAATTGCGAATTACGAATGTCGAATAACGAATGACGGAAGATCGACGCAAACGCTGCCTTTTCTGTCGCCTAAGAGGATCGGGCGCGGAGTTCAGTCTGGCTGGCGGTACATAAGCGATGAGTGGAGCCGAACAAGCCTTTCAGCGTGAGACGACGTTTCTGTCCGGCGTGCAGATGAACTTCGAGACCGCCAAGGGGAAGGCGTTCCGGGGGAAGTTCTGGCGCACGTCGCAGCACGACGAGGAGGACCGTCTGCGGGCGCTGCTCGCGCGGCACGGCCGGCCGGACCGCGCGGCGCTGAAGGCCCTGCCGTGCAACCGCCGGGTCGTCCTACGAGGGTTCGAGCGGCGTTTCATCTTCGGGAAGCGCGCGACGGGCGTGGCGATCGCGTCGGTGCTGTCGCCGCTCGATCATTTCGCGGCCGATAACGCCGGCGACGCGCCGCCGATCGGCCTGGCGGAGTTGACGGACCACGTCCGGCGTCTCGCCGGCGACGCGAAAACGCCTCACGTCATCGGCGTGTGCAGCCCGACGGGTTTCTCCCGCGACGTCCACAATAGCGGCCTGGATTTCCCGAATATCACCCTGGTGCTCATCGAGCCGGACGGGACGGGCGGCTGGAAGGTCTCCTCCCCCGGGGCGGCGGTCGACGCTCGCGTGCTGGCGATCTTCGACCCCGAGGGCGCGCGGCAGAAGGTCGAGCGGGCGAAGCGCGCCGTCGAGGACGCCAGTGCCGATCTGCTGATGGGAAGCTTGTCGCTCGAACAGATCGTCGAGCGCACGGGTTTGCCGGAGAGCGTGGTGAAATCCGCGCTGGAAGAGGTCGTGAAAACCGACCCGGAGTTGAAGTTGGCCAAGAAAGATGGAACATTCCTCTTGTATCGCGGCGCCGCGGCCATGCCGGGGGAGAAACCGTCCGTGGGGATGATCGAGCGGATCAGGCAGTTGTTTTCGCGCGAGGGCGACGACAAGCAGAAGATCAACCTGCTGTCGGAGCGACGCGCCGCGCTCACGCAGCGCCGCGACCGCATCTACGACGACATCGCCAAGCTGGAGAAGAAGGAAGACGAGCTGATGGAGCAGGGGCGGGCGGCGAACTCCCCGCTGACCCAGCGGCGCATCGCCGCTCATGTGGCCCAGCTTCGCAAAGACATCCTCCGCGTCAACACGTCGCTGGGGATGCTCAATCAGCAGATCAACATCATCAGCACGGATATTCACAACCTCACGCTGATCCAGCAGGGGCAGATCGCCAAGCTGCCGGATTCGCAGGAGCTGACCGAGCACGCGGTCGCGGCGGAGGAGATGCTGGAGACGCTGAAGGCGGACGCGGACCTCGTTTCCTCGCTGGAAGCGGGAATGAGCGAAGCGGTGATGAGTTCCGAAGAGGCGGACATCCTGAAGGAGTTTCAGGAAGCGTCGTCGTCGAGGGCGGGGAGTAAGGCGGGCGCTCCCGCGGGCAAAGCGCCGGAAGATTCGGCGCATCGTGCTCCGCAGCGCGAAGCGGCGAAGCCGGTCGCGCCGCACAAGGAACCCGCCTCGCCGCAGCGCGCCGGCGCAGCGTCACCGCCGGAACCGCCGCCGAACGCAAGGACGCCGGGGCGACCGGAGGCGAACCCCAGATCACGTGATCCGGAAGCCAGTTGAAATCGCGGCCGTTCGAAATCTGGCCATCGGCTACTCGTTTCAATGTGAATCCGTTAATGGGTCAGGCGTAAGGAAGGAATGGGGGGTGCCAGAGTGCTTAATTCACTGCTTCTGCTGTGCATGTTAGGGTTGGTCGGAACTGAGGGGGATGAGGGTTGTCCGGTCTGGGACGGCGCGATCGGCAACCCCGGTGTGGATCGGAACGTATTCTGCCTGGCGCAGCTGCGAGAACCGAG
This sequence comes from Phycisphaerae bacterium, assembly GCA_022072505.1. Taxonomy (GTDB): domain Bacteria; phylum Planctomycetota; class Phycisphaerae; order UBA1845; family UBA1845; genus JABWBH01. The sequence goes on along the minus strand of JAJVHU010000005.1, from coordinate 16,839 downwards.
TACGGGCATTACCGCGTTGTTTGCGGGAGGATCCTTCACAATGGCCGGTGGCCAGTTTGCGAAGCGGATTGCGTTCTACACCGAGCCGAATTGGTTCCCCATGGGGGACGGCATGGATTCGTCCGTGTTCTCGATTGTTAATTGGTCGGATGCGCTGGGGGACTGGATCTACGCCGGTGGCACATTCCGGATCGCGGATAAGGAAGATGCGTTGGGCATCGCCAAGTGGGACGGCAACCGCTGGACGCAAGTAGGGGGCGGCGTTTCGGGCGGCCGCGTGTTTTCGCTTTGTGTTTTTGACGACGGTATTACACGCTACGTTTACGTTGGGGGTGATTTCGCCGATGCCGGCGGTCGTCCCTTCCCTAGGCTGGCGCGGTGGAACGGTCAGGAATGGTCGAGCACAGACCGGTCTCCTCCTAATGGTCCGGTCCATTCCATGATCGTGCATGACGATGGAACGGGCCCCAACCTCTACATCACCGGAACCTTCACGGATATGGCTCAAATGAAGGTCAACAGCATTGCGCGCTGGGACGGAGAGCATTGGCATACTCTTGGAACCGGCCTGACCCGTGACGGACGGGCGGCCCTTGGATTAACGCTTGCGGGTCTGCGTTATGGACGTGACGGGCGTCCGAGTCTCATCGTCGCGGGACGGTTTGATCACGCGGGCGAAGCGGCGGCGAACAACATTGCGGAGTGGGATGGTGCGCAGTGGCATGCTTTGGATGAGGGCCTTGATCCATGGGACGTCCGAAGCCTAAGCGTATTCGACTCGGGTGATGGCCAAGGACCGTTGTTGTTTGCAGGGGGGGACTTCACGACGGCTGGTCGGGATGAGGCGCATCACTTGGCGCGGTGGGATGGCCGTGCCTGGTTCCCGCTTGGGTCGGGCTCGGATCAAGAGGTTTACGCGATGACGACCGTGCAGTTCCCGGAAGAAAGGCGCCAATCGCTTATGATCGGCGGTGGATTTTCTTCAGCAGACGGTGTGGCGGTGCATGGGGCGATCGAGCTGGAAGGCTGTCCAATTCCTGCCTGCGAAGATATTCGCAAGTTTGACGTGCGGTGCCGTAGCCGCCGAATCAAAGTGACCATTATGATCGCTGATGCCAGCAAGGTCGGTGAGTTTTTGACCCTCATGGTTGATGGGCATCGCTTCCCACTAGAAATCAAGGCTCGCTTTGTTGAATTGTCGGTCCGAGGTGCTCGTGGGGCGCACTGGGTAGAGTTGATCAGTCCGGGCAACTGTGGAATAGCCAAGTCAGTTGACTGTCCGTGAGACAGTGTGGCGTTTTGGTTTTAGGTCGTGCGGCCCGGAGGCGAGCTGAATCCGAAGATTCTTGATCCGCAGATGAACGAAGAGAATGCACAGGATAGGGAAGTACGGGTTTGCGGATGCGAGTGAACAGAGCGCATTTCCTCTGCGCCTCCTGCGGATTTCTCCTCACTTGCTATGGCTATGTTCGCTGCGCCGCGGAGCCAGCTCCCTGACGGTCGCGGTTCTGATTTCGGCGTTCTGACGTCTTGGATTTTTGGCGTTTATGACTTTCTTCGACTACCTCACCAAGCGCAAGAAGTCCATCTCCGAGATGTCTCGCTCGGAGCTGCGGCGGCAGGAGCTTCTGCTGGAAAAAGACCGCAAGCAGATGCTCGACAAGGTGCTCAAGCTCGCCAAGGATAAACAGGGGCTTTTCGAGCGCGGGGCCAAGGAGCGGACCCCCGAGGCGCGGCAGATGCTCGCGCAGGAGTTCGAGCTGCGCACCACCGAGCAGCTCATGCTCCAGCGGCAGCTCAACATCCGCACCAAGGAGCTGCTCACCGTCTCGCGCCTGCGGATGCTCCGCGAAAACGCCGACCGCATGAAGGGCGCGGGGAAGCTCGGCCTCATCAACGCCAAGGACATGATGCGCCTCGGCAAGCTCATCGAGGCCGACTCGGTGAAAGTCGAGATGTACCAGGAGCGGCTCGACGAGATTCTTTCGCTGGGCCGCGAGGCCGACGAACATGCGGCGACGAACAACGAAGCGGGCAAGGCCGTGATGGACATCTGGGAGAAACTGGACCGCGGCGAGATCGCCGACGCGGGCGAAGGCTTCGACGAAGCCGACCGGCGCGTGCGCGAGCGTCAGCAGGCGGCGGAATAGAATGGCGAATTGCGAATAGCGAATAACGAATTGAAGGCGGATGCGGAATGCGGAATGCTGATTTGGACAGGATGAACATGATTGACAGGGTGCGAAACCCATCCTGTTCATCTTGTGAATCCTGTCAGTGGCGAATGCGGAAGGATAAGCGCGAGACTTCCGGTTTGAGCGCGAAGGAATGATGAGTCGATCTTCTGTTCTACGTCGAAGCGTTCACAACCGCTACCTCGCCGGCGTGTGCGGCGGGCTGGGGGAGTACTTCGGCATCGACGCGACGGTGCTGCGGGTGTTGTTCGCCATCGCGGCGGTCGTGGGGTTCGGGTCGCCGGTGCTGATCTACCTGGTCCTGTGGGTGGTGATTCCGGAACGGGAATATTACTGAATGAAGAATGCGGAATGAAGAATGCAGAATGAGAAAGGCGGAAGGAACCAGGCGAAAGGAACCAGGCGAAAGGAACCAGGCGGAAGGAACCCGGGCGGAAGGAACCAGTGAAATGAGGTACGGGAGTGGGTTCCGCAAGGCGGCACTGCAATTCTGCATTCATCATTCTGCATTCATCATTTTCGTGTGATCTGACGATGGGCTTGTTCAAATCATCCGAAGAGCGGCGCATCGAGCGGGATCTCCGCATCCGCCAGGGCATCCGGCGGATCGAAAAGTCCATCCGGGAGCAGGCGCGGTTTCAGGACGAGTTCATCCGAAACGCGCACCACGCCCGCAAGATCGGCGACAACGCCCAGTACCTGTTCATCCGCAACTCGCTGAAGAAGACCGCGACCATCCGCAAGCTCCTCGAACGCCAGCTCCTCTCGGTGAAGAACGCCCTGCTCATCAAGCGGCAGGCCGAAGCGTCCGCGGATTTCGCCGCGTCGATGTCGCTGATGGCCAAGGAGATCGGCCGCCTCTTCGGCGAGACGGACCTGCTCAAGACCCAGGCGGACTGGGAGAAGGCGATGGTCCAGTCGCAGAGCATGGAGGAGCGGATGAACATGTTCCTCGACACGGTGGAGGACGTCGCCAGCCAGGACGTCGAGCTTTCCGCCGCCGGCGAGGTCATCACCGACGCGGAGCTGGACCGCCTGATCGACGCCGAAGCCGAGGCCGAGCACGCCAGCGAACTCGCCCGCTTGAGCGGTCTGCGGGCGGAGCTGGCGGCGCTGAAGCAGGAGGGGGAGAAGAAGCGGGAGTGAGCCGCAAAGATAGAGGGGATGCCGAATTCGTGCTCCAGGTTGTGGAACCTTCCGCCGCATATTGACGCATCTTGCCATGACGATGATGAAATCTTCCGGCGATGATCGCCGAGAACCGAAATGTTCGGCTTCTTCAAGAAGAAACCGCCGGCAGACCCGCCGACTGGCAAGCAACTTCGCTACGCGAAGAAACTCGGGATCGCCGTTACGCCGACCATGAGCAAGGACGACGTGTCTGCGGCAGAACGGCGTCGCCAGGAAACCATTGCGGCACGGCGTCACCAGGAAACCATTGCGGGACGGGGAATCCCTGCCGGCCCGGGTGGCCGCGGACCTCCAAGCGCTCAAGGCACAAACCCCCGAATCATCCGCTCGTTTTTTTCATGCTGCAGGTGTAGCCTATGCTAAGGACTAGAACCTATCCCAAAGCCAGATAGCTGTGGTTAGCACAGGGAAGCGACAACTGAGGTTCCCCGAGAAAATGCAGAGTGACGAGAATGACGTAAACCACAAGAATGAAGTTCTGGGATAGGTTCTAGTTAGTATCTGTGGCAACCGCTCGCCAGGAGGCGCCGACACGCAGGCCGTTCTTATGACCGTCTTCCGCACCCTCAAACTCCGCGACCTCGACCCCTCTTGCACCGTGGCCGAGGCGCTGCGGATTTACATGAAAACCGGCAACCTCCCGCCGATACCGGTGAGCCCATTGCAGGCGGCTGAATAGTTACGCACCCGGTAACGCCGTGTCTTTGGCCCGCCGGCAGTGTTCCCGGATTCTGGCATCCGCCGTGAGCCGCGTCAACGAAAACGTGGGACACTCGAACCTATCCCAAAACCCGGTAGCTATGGTTAGCACAGTTGAGGGGTAATGCAATTTCATCGAATAAACGCAGTCGTGCCGCGATGAGCAAAGCCATAAAAAGACGTTCTGGGATAGGTTCTCGGCTACAGCGCGCCGGCGCCTTGACGGATCGGCGCACCGCGTGGACGGAAGGCCTCGCCGCAAAGAGGCCGCGGCGCGCCCAGTCCGCGGACGGCGGGTCTTCACATCCGCATCGTCCACACGAGGTTCAATCGTGCGGTGGAGGACGCCCTGATATCGAGCGGTGGACGACGACCTCATCCTGTACAACCCGTTCGACCGCTTGACCGGCGGCTGTCCGCAGGCGAGAAGGGGAGTCGTGGGCGGGGACATCCCGGGTTGTGTGTTCCCTGTTGCGCGGACGTCCGCGCGGGGGCGGGACTGGAGCCAAGGGGAGTCGAACCCCTGACCTTCTGCATGCCATGCAGACGCGCTCCCAACTGCGCTATGGCCCCTGCGTCGGCTGGATTATCGCCGCCCGCGTCCATCCTGCAACCCCTTCCCGGTCCGGCGCCGCGTCGCGGGTTCCGCACGGCGTCGAGCGCGAAAAAAAAGGGGGATTTCGCCGGAATGGCTGAAGATTCGGCGCGGCGCGAACCGAACAAAGCCCTGTGGGCCGTTTCTGCGCGACGGTGCGGAGAGGTTGCGCGCCGAGGCGCGTGCTTTTTCGGACCGGTCGGGCGCGTCCCATAATGGCGGAATGCCGGGAAGAATCCTTCGCCGGACCCGCGCGTTCGGCTAACATCATCGCTGAAGCGCGAGGGCGAAGGGGTATGCGTGCATGACAGCGTTGCGGCGCTGCACCGGAGGTCGTCGGGGTCGGAGGACAAAAAAATGCTGCTGCAAGCGACTCCCCCCAGGAGCACCAGACCCGCCACGTCCGCGCCCGTCAAGCGCTTCCTCGATTATCTCTTCATTGAGTGCGGGCTGGCGGGCAACACGGTCACGGCTTACCAGCGCGATCTCAACGAGTTCTGGAATCACCTCGTCGAGCTGGACGTCTACCTGCCCGACGTCACGATCCAGGACGTTCAGAAGCACCTGATCCGGCTTCAGGAGCGCGGGCTCGCCGTCTCGTCGATCTGCCGCCACCTGATGGCGATCAAGATGTTTCTGCGCTTCCTGCACGTCGAGCGCCTCATCCGCCACGACGTCGCCACGCTGATCGAAACGCCGCGCGGCTGGAACCGCATTCCGCACAGCCTGCACGTGGCGGAGGTCGAGGCGCTGCTGTCCGCACCGGACCCGAGCGACGAGTATTACCTGCGCGACCGGGCGCTGCTGGAGCTGATGTATGCGACGGGGCTGCGGGTCAGCGAGTTGTCCGGTCTGACGCTGCGGAGCCTGAATCTGAAGGTCGGGTACCTGCGCTGCGTGGGAAAGGGCGGGCGCGAGCGGATCGTGCCGATCGGGCGTTGCGCGATCGACGCGGTGACGACGTACCTGGAGGATCTGCGTCCGCAGCTTTCCCGCGAGCGGCGCAGCGAACACGTCTTCCTCTCCCGGACGGGCCGCCCGCTGGACCGCACGAACATCTGGCGCCTGGTGCATAAGTACGGACGCCTCGCGGGACTGTCCAAGGAGACGCATCCGCACCTGCTGCGGCACAGCTTCGCCACCCACCTGCTGACCGGCGGGGCCGACCTTCGCGTCGTGCAGGAACTGCTCGGTCACGCGGACATCAAGACCACCCAGGTCTACACCCACGTCGATCCGGTGCATCTGCGCAACATTCATCAGAAATGCCACCCACGACCTTGAGTCGCGGAGCGCATGCTCCGGCAGCGCACGAGCCGTGGGTCGTCCCGCGGTTCCCCGGCGCCGCCGCTGCCGGACAGAGCGGTTTCCTGGAAAAGCCGCACAGGCGAGGACACGCTGTGGCGCCGACGTTCCTCGACTCCAACGGGGTCGCGTCCTCCAGCCTGGGAGACCGCCCTCCCTTCGGGATTGAGGCAAACGCACCCGGTGCTCCTGCGTAACCTTCGAGAGTGCAGCGAAGGCGCCACGGCATGACCCCGCGCTTCCGCGGATTGGGGAGCGGTCGCCCCTGCCGCACCCTTCACACCCCGCGGAATTCAGTGGACAATCCTCCCGCCGCGAAGCGAGGACAGACCAGGGTGCTGCTGACGCTGACGACAACACGATCGCCCGCCACTGATCTGGGCTGGCTGCTGCACAAGCGCCCGGCCAAGGCGCAGGCGTTCGAGCTGACGTTCGGGCGTGCGCACGTCTTCTATCCCGAGGCGACGGAGGGGCGCTGCACGGCGGCGCTGCTGCTCGAGGTCGATCCGATCAGGCTGGTGCGGCGTCGCGGCGGGCCGGCGGGCGAGGGTTTTTCGCTTCAGCAGTACGTCAACGACCGGCCTTATGTCGCCAGCAGCTTCATGAGCGTCGCCCTCGCGCAGGTGTACGGTTCGGCGCTCGGGGGGCGGTGCAAGGAGCGGCCGGAACTGGTGGATGAGGTTCTCCCGCTGGAGGCGCGCCTCGCGGTGCTGCCGTGCCGCGGGGGCGAGGGGTTCCTGCGTCGCCTGTTCGAGCCGCTGGGGTACGAAGTCCTGGCTGAAGGCCACGCGCTGGACACGAAGTTCACCGACTGGGGCGACAGCAACGCCTTCACGGTGACGCTGCGCGGCGAGCAGCGGCTCTGCGACCTGCTGGCGCACCTGTATGTGCTGATCCCCGTGCTCGACAACGACAAGCACTACTGGGTAGGCGACGACGAGGTCGAGAAGCTCCTTCGCAAGGGCGAGGGGTGGCTCGCGGCGCACCCGGAGCGAGACGCCATCGCGCGGCGATACCTGAAGCACCGCAGGAATCTGGCGCGGGAAGCGCTTGCCCGGCTCGTTGAGGAGGATCAGCCCGATCCGGATGCGGAGCAGGCGGAGCAGGAGTTTGAGGAGGAAGCGCTCGAAGCGCAGGTGGCGATCGAAGCCGGCGACGGCGCGCCGGAAGCCGGAGCAATGAAGATCCCCGCGACGGGCATCGCCGCGGCGCAGGTCGGGGCGATGGTTGCCGACGTGACGGAGGTTGGAGCTGCCGGAGCCGGGGTGGCGCGTGCCGGCGCTGATGGAGTCGGCGCGGCGCGGAATGTGGTTTCGGACGCCTTCGCGGATATTGCGGCTGAACCCGAGACGGACGCAGCGCCTCAACGGGCGGCGACGCTGAACACGCAGCGGCTTGCGACGGTGCTGGCGGCGCTGCGCGCCTGCGAGGCGGCGAGCGTCGTGGATGTCGGTTGCGGCGAGGGGAACCTCCTGCGCGTGCTGCTGGACGACAAGCGGTTCGAGCGCATTCTCGGGATGGATGTGTCGTTGCGATCCTTGAAGCTGGCGTCGGAACGCCTGCGGCTGGACCGCCTGCCGCCGATGAAGCGCCGGCGCATCGAATTGATCCACGGGTCGCTGATGTACCGCGACGCGCGGCTGCGCATCGACGCGGCGACGCCGTTCGACGCCGCCGCGTGCGTAGAGGTGATCGAACACCTGGACGCGCCGCGGCTGGCGGCGTTCGAGCGCGTGCTGTTCGAGTTCGCGCGACCGCGGACGGTGATCGTCACGACGCCGAACCGCGAGTACAACGTGAAGTGGGAGACGCTGCCGGCGGGCCGGTTCCGCCATCGCGATCACCGCTTCGAGTGGACGCGGGAGGAGTTTCAGGCGTGGACCGGCGGCGTGGCGGAGCGGTTCGGGTACAGCGTGCGCTTCCTGCCGGTGGGGCCGGAGGACGCGGGAGTCGGGGCGCCGACGCAGATGGGGGTGTTTGAGAGTAACGTATAGGGACCAAGAACCGTCGAGGATCAAATGGCACGAACCAGGCAACAGCAGCGAGGCGGCACGCCGTCGCGCCTTTCGGTTATCATGAAGGGGCCCAAGGTGGGCGCTGCGCGTCTATCGGCTGCCGACCTCGCAGATATCGTGAAGCGAACGCAGAAGGCGCTGAAGCGCGTCGGGCGTGTTCTCTATGGCCAGCAGTCAGCCCGTCAGGGCAGAGATCGGGCTGACATCGAGCAACTCTGCGAGCTCTTCCTGGTCGCATGGAAATCTGGCAGCGCGGTAGCCGACCTCGAGTTGGGGGAACCGCCAGCGCAGATGCATATGTTCGGCTACATCGGCGAGGAGAGCCTGAAAGCCTTCACCGCGGGAATGGAGAAACTCAAGGACGCAGCAATTACACCTGCAAGCCTGCCTGCGGGTTTCGATCGGGGCGTCTTGCAGACCTGCAATGACCTGGGACGCGCCCTGGAACATGGCATTGACAGCATCACATTTCAATCTCAAAACGGCGTCGCTGCGCAGTCGTTTGCTCTTGATGGGCCGCTGCGCGCCCGCGTTCAGGAACTGCTCGGGCTGCCGGCCGATGTTTCCATCATTACAAAGACCGGCCGCCTCGAAGAGCTGAACGGACATGGTGCTCTGACAGGCCGGTTTTGGGAGCCGAATGGCACCAGATGGCTTTGCCACTTCAAGCAGGAACATCTGGAACAACTGCCGGACGCCTGGATGCGCACGGTGCGACTAATGGGCCGCGCCACCGTGGAGGAGAGCAAGGAGCGCATTCTCGAAGTTGAATCGGTCGACGTGCTTGATGTGGAGGTCGCGGCCACCGCACCCCAGGAGGTGCCGTTCTGGGAGTCGATGACGCTTGACGAACTTGCTGAACGCCAGGGGGTGTCGGCCGTAGACGACCTTGACGAGCTTAGTGCGCTTTGGCCAGTCGATGACGACCCCGAAGAACTCCTCCACCACGTGCTCCACGAACGTGCGGCCCGCAAAGCAATCGATGACGGAGGCAACGCGCCATGAGCGTCGTGCTGCTCGACACGAGCGTCGCCTCCCTTCTGCACCCGAAGAAGAAGTCCGATGCACTTCGCGCAAAGTACGAGCCGCACATGCGAGGGCAAACGCTGGCGCTGAGCTTCCAGACGGTCGCTGAGCTTTGGGATTGGGCAGAGGCCAAGAAATGGGGCGAGCAGGCGCGCTCAGGGCTTGACGCCTTCATTCGCCGGTTTCTCGTTATCCCGTACGATTACGAACTGGCCAAGGTCTGGGCCCGAGTCATGGCGCTATCCAGAAGCGCGGGGCGGCGTTTTGAAGCAGGTGACTGTTGGATCGCCGCGACTGCCGTATATCGCGGGATCCCCTCCTCTCGCACGACGGCGATTTTGTTGGGCGGTCAATTCCAGACCTGAATGTTATCAGTTTCGTAGGTACGCAATGACCGGAACGTGTGCCGGGCGCGCCGTGCCGGTCGCCGATTCATGCGAGCACCTCCGACTCCAGGCCGTTCACGCGCGGCGTAGTTGAATGACAATCACCATCCCCGAACTTTCCCTCGTTGTCCTCATCGGCCCCTCCGGCGCCGGGAAGTCCACCTTTGCGCGGCGGCACTTCAAGGCGACCGAGGTGCTCAGCAGCGACGCCTTCCGGGCGCTCGTCAGCGACGACGAGAATGATCTGGCCGCGACGGGCGACGCGTTCGACGTGCTGCACTATGTCGCCGGCAAGCGCCTCGCCGCCGGCAAGCTGGCGGTCGTTGATGCAACCAGCGTCAAGCCCGAGGACCGCAAGCCGCTGGTGCGGCTCGCGCGCGAATTCCACTGCCTGCCGGTCGCGGTCGTGTTCGACATCGGCGCCCGGATCTGCGCCGATCGCAACGCACGGCGGCAGGACCGCAACAACATGCGCAGCGAGGTGATCCGGCATCAGCAGGGGGCGATGCGTCGCGGGCTGCGCCATCTTCGCAAGGAGGGGTTCCGCCACGTCTTCGTGTTCAACGCGCCCGAGGAGGTGGACGCCGCCGTCGTCGAACGGACGCCGCTGTGGAGCAACAGGAAGCACGAGCACGGCCCCTTCGACATCATCGGCGACGTTCACGGCTGCTTCGACGAGCTGGTCGAGCTTCTCGGCGTGCTCGGATACCGGATCGAGGCGCAGACAAGGCGAAAAGGCGCCGAGGCCCAGCGGTCCGAAGCCGCAGCGTCCGCGAGGCAACGTGATCCCGCGACGGATGGCGGGGTGGAACCGGCGGAGCGGTCCGGTCCGCGGGTCATTCCCCCGCCGGGCCGCAAGGCGATCTTCCTCGGCGACCTGGTCGATCGCGGACCGAAGATTCCGCAGGTGCTGCGACTCGTCATGAGCATGGTCGCCGACGGCGCGGCGCTGTGCGTGCCCGGAAACCACGACATGAAGCTCCTGCGCAAGTTGCGCGGCAAGGATGTGCAGCTCACGCACGGCCTGGCGGAGAGCGTGTCGCAGCTTGAGTCGGAACCGGCGGAGTTCCGTCCGCAGGTCGCCGAGTTCCTCGACGGTCTCGTCAGCCACTACGTCCTCGACGACGGCAGGCTCGTCGTCGCGCACGCCGGGATGAAGGCGGAGATGCAGGGGCGGGGTTCCGGGAAGGTCCGCGAGTTTGCCCTTTACGGCGAGACGACGGGCGAGACGGACGAGTTCGGACTGCCGATCCGCTACAACTGGGCGGCGGAGTACCGGGGCAAGGCGTGCGTCGTGTACGGTCACACGCCGGTTCCCGAACCGGAGTGGCTCAACCGCACGATCAACATCGACACCGGATGCGTCTTCGGCGGACGGCTCACGGCGCTGCGTTACCCGGAGCGGGAGCTGAGGTCGGTTCCGGCGCAGCGCGTGTACGCGGAGTCTCGAAAACCCTTCGCGCCGGCGCAGGCGTTGTCGGTCGGGACGGGGCTGACGGCCCAGCAGGCGTATGACGACGTGCTCGACATCGCGGACCTGCTCGGCAAGCGCATCCTCTCGACCCGCCTGCAGCGCAGCGTGATCCTCCGCGAGGAGCAGAGCGCCGCGGCGCTGGAGGTGATGAGCCGCTTCGCCGTCGATCCGAAGTGGCTGATCTACCTGCCGCCGACGATGTCCCCCTGTGAGACGTCGGCGGAGGCGGACCTGCTTGAACACCCGCGCGAGGCGTTCGCCCACTACCGAACCCACGGCCAGCCGCGCGTCGTGTGCGAGGAGAAGCACATGGGTTCACGGGCGGTGGTGATTGTCTGCCGCGACGAGGGCGCCGCGCGACGACGGTTCGGCGTGGTGAACGAGGGGATCGGCATCGTTTACACGCGCACGGGCCGGAGGTTCTTCGACGACCGGCGGCGCGAGACCGAATTGCTGGACCGCGTCCGGGGAGCGCTTGAGGCGTGCGGGTGCTGGGAGGAACTCCGGACAGACTGGGTCTGCCTCGACGCCGAGCTGATGCCCTGGTCGGCGAAGGCGAAAACGCTGCTGCAGGAGCAATACGCCTCGGTCGGCGCCGCCGCGCGAGGTTCGCTTGCGGAAGCCGCCGCCGCGCTTCATCAGGCCGCCGGGAACGGAAGCGACGTGAGCGCCTTGCTGGACCACACCCGCCGGCGCGCGGCGCTGATCGACCGGTACGTGCAGGCGTACCAGCGGTACTGCTGGGATGTGGAGACGATCGCCGACCTGAAACTGGCCCCTTTTCATCTGCTCGCGACCGAGGGCCGCGTCCACGTCGACCGCGACCACGTCTGGCACATGAACACGCTCGCCCGGATCTGCGCGGCCGATCCGGAGATCCTGCTCGCCACGCCGTACCGGGTGGTGGATCTGACCGATGCGGACCGCGAGCAGGAGGGGATTGCCTGGTGGACGGACCTCACCGAATGCGGCGGCGAGGGGATGGTCGTCAAGCCCGTGGACTTCATCGCCCGCGGTCCGCGCGGTTGGGTGCAGCCGGCGGTGAAGTGCCGCGGGCGCGAGTACCTGCGGATCATCTACGGCCCGGAATACACGCGGCCCGAGCACCTCGAGCGGCTTCGCAGCCGCAGTCTGAACCGGAAACGGGCCCTCGCCCTTCGCGAGTTCGCGCTCGGAATCGAGGCGCTGGAGCGGTTCGTCCGCGGCGAACCGCTGCGGCGGACGCATGAATGCGTGTTCGGCGTGCTGGCCCTGGAAAGTGAACCCGTCGACCCGCGCCTTTGAACGCGGGACGCCTTTGACGAATCCGCGCCTTGGTGATTCCGCGCCTCCGTGCCTTCTTCCTGTTGCCTTGTCGCCTTCCTCAGGCGCTTCCTTACCCTGATGCCGCTTCCGACGATAGCCACAGCCGAGTTGAGCAGCCCGGAGATGCGAGGTGCGGCTCGGCAATACGGGAGAACCCGCTTCTGGCCCGGGCGAGTCCCAGGCCGCGCCCGTAAGGAAGCGAACGTTGCCGCGTCGGATGCGGTCAACCTGCCTGGGGCGTTCCCGCCTGAGTCGCGGGTGAACCCGCTTGCTGACGCGCGCGGCTCGGTCTTGAAACAACGTGTTAGCGACGGATTCTTAACGCCGACGCGGAGCGTGCATCAAGCAGGTCAGGAGGAACCCTCACCCCGGGCGGATAGAGCTTCGTTCGGCGCGAGGGACTCGCCTTGGTTTGGCGCCGCCAGTTGCGCCAGCAGGTCGCGGGCCGTCAGGATGCCCACGAGCGTTTCATCCCCATCCACCACGGGCAGACAGGAGACGCGGTGCGTGAGCATCATCTGGGCCGCCTCGGCGATGGAGCGTTCCGGGCGGATGTTCGTGGGCTTGCGGGTCATGATCTGGTGGAGGCGTTTCTTCAGGGGGCCTTCGTCCTGAGCGCGCCCCATGACCGGGTCGCCGCAGAACGGGCTGATGACCTTGAGGATGTCGCGGTCCGACACGACGCCGAACACGCGCCCGCGCTCCAGCACCACGACGTGGTGAAAACGCTCGCGCTCGAAAAGGCGTGCCGCGTTGCGGACGGAGTCGTCCAGTTGCATCGTATGCACGCGCGGGGTCATGATGTCGCGCACGCAAAGGGCGGACGAGTTGGCGTCGGTCGCTGGCATCGTCATCGGGATCCGGCAGGGGTTGATCATCGGGAGCCTCCTTGGCTCCGGACGCCCGCCGGGAGTCCCCAGATAGCTGTCGGATATCGTGGGGGCGGACTTGAGCCTGAAAGACGCCCTTTCCGGGTCGAGCAGCGCCCGTCGGCTTATTTCGTCGCCCGGTGATGAATCGCCGGGCGACTCCGGGATGCCCCTCCGAGCCTGGGAATTGTTGGGAAGCCCTCCGCATCAAACACCAAATCCGAGACTGAAAGGCGGGTCCGTGACCCGAAAGACGCGCGTTCGTGAGGCGTCGGCTGGAAAAATTCCCAGGCTCAACGGGGTTGGTCGAGGCGCGGATCGCCGCGAACTTAACCGAGCCGCGCCCGTAAGGAAGCGTTCTCCTGAGTCTCCATCGGACTCCGGTGTTCGGGGCTTGGGAGGCCTGTCGTTGTGGCGTGCGGTCATGCTCGGGAGGGACGGGGGATCGGCGCGGTGATTTTCCTTCCCTCCGGGACTTCCGGATCCTCGGCGACGGCTTCCCAGCACTGGCGTGCTGGGCTGTTGTCTGGCGCCCCTTCCGGGGCTACGGATATCGGATGACGCTCGGATGACTCTTGGATGACGCTCGAATGACGCTCGGGGGACGCTCGGAGGATCTTCGGATGACGCTTGTGGGTATGTCACAACCGGAGTCAGGTGGAGATTCAGGCCCGCTGTTTCAATTCCGAGTCGCGCCCGTAACCGCCCGTTGAAGAACTCACGATCGGTCTTTGTGATGCCGGTTTTTCCCGATGAAATTCGCGTCCCGGAAGGACGCGCGACCCTTTTTCAATGGGCCGTTTTGGTTAATTCACGGCGAGAGAGGGCGAACCCTCCTACCTTGGATTCCGCCACAGCGTGAACCTTTTGCGGTCCGCTGACGTACCGAGGATCAAGCGGTGTTCCGCCCTTCAATGAGATCATCCGTTGTGAAGGGCGCCTTAACTTTCGGAGGACGAGTCATGAGATGCGTTGTCGAGTTGGTTCGAAACGTCACCGCTTCAGGTTCTTTTCGCCGCCGACTCGATCGAATGGCCGCGCACCGTGCTCGGCGTCCGCAGCGGTTCCGAACCGCGGCCCTGGCGTGCCTCGTCGTGGTGACAGGCGTTCCGGCGGCCATCGCAGCCGACCGTCTGTGGCGCGACGTCAGTACCGCGCCGACCCCCCGGGAGCGTGCCGCCATGGCCTACGACAGCGCGCGCGGCGTGACGGTCCTGTTCAGCAGGTACACGGGGAATTCGAATAACCTGAGAGCAGATACTTGGGAATGGGATGGCGCCGGGTGGGAGCGGCGCGCCCATACGGGTCCAACGGCTCGATCCGGACACGCGATGGCGTATGACAGTCGCCGCGGCGTCATGGTTCTGTTCGGCGGATGGGATGGATCGCTCGATGGTGAAACGTGGGAATGGAACGGAACGAGATGGAGACGGAGGGCAACATCGGGCCCCTCGCCCCGTCAGGGGCATGCCTTGGCGTATGACAGCAACCGGGGCGTCACGGTGTTGTTTGGGGCGACGAATGTCGATCACGGAGGCGAAACCTGGGAATGGGATGGGACAAGCTGGTCCCTGCGCGCCACGACCGGTCCTTCGCCTCGCTCCTTTCACGGATTAGTGTACGACAGTCTCAGGAAAGTCGCGGTCCTGTTTGGCGGTCAGGATGAGCAGCAACGTTTTGGTGACACCTGGGAGTGGAACGGAGCCGCGTGGACGCCTCGCGACGCCAAAGGCCCGTCGCCTCGCCACGCTCACGCCATGGCTTTTGACAGCGCCCGCGGGGTCTCCGTGCTCTTTGGCGTGAACGACGGCACAAAAGACGGCGAGACCTGGGAATGGGACGGCAGCCTCTGGACGCGGCGCGCCGATTCAGGCCCCGAACCTCGGTATTACCACGCAATGGTCTACGACAGCGCCCGAGGCGTCAGCGTCCTGTTCGGCGCGACGGACGACCGTCTGATCTGGGAATGGGACGGGGCGGCTTGGACGATCGGCCCGCAAACGAATCCTTCGGACCGGGGCGGGCACGGCATGGCTTTCGACAGCGATCGCGACGTGACCGTGCTCTTCGGCGGCGACAGACCTGAGGGCGCGAACGAGACATGGGAGTGGGATGGCGCGACGTGGCTTCTGCGAGCGACCACCGGACCCGCGAGTCGGCGGCGTTTGGCGCTGGCGTATGACGGTGCCCGGCAAGCGACCGTGTTGTTTGGCGGATGGGACCAGGGTCCGCTCGGCGACACGTGGACCTGGGACGGCGCAACCTGGACTCCCCACGACCGATTGATCAACCCACAACCCCGAAGCAGCCATCGCATGGCCTATGACAGCGGGCGGGGCGTCACCGTCATGTTCGGCGGCTGGGACGGATTGACTGCGACGTGCTTCGGCGACACCTGGGAATGGGATGGCGCGGGATGGGGCCCCCGCGGCAGCGACGGACCGTTGCCGCGCCTCGGACACGCGATGGTCTACGACAGCCGGCGCGGCGTCATCATGCTGTTCGGGGGTTATGACCTCGAGGACGAATTGAACGACACGTGGGAATGGGACGCAGTGCGCTGGACGCTGCGAGCGACCGACGGCCCCGAGGGCCGCTACTTTCATGCCATGGCTTACGACAGCGCGCGCGGCGTCACCGTACTCTATGGCGGGTTGTATCATTCAGAAGACACGTGGGAATGGGATGGGGAAAGCTGGACGCGAATCGAAGCGCCCGGTCTATCCGATCGTATCGACTCCGCCATGATCTACGATAGCGCCCGTGAGCAGATCGTCCTCTTCGGCGGCGGCGGGGGTGGCTATGGCGAAGGCGCCGGCGGGCAGACGTGGGTGTATGCCGGGTGCGGGGGGCACGAACAGTTCAGACGGGTTGAATGCGCCTATCGCAACGGGCGCAATCAACTGGTGGTCAGGCTTGGGCGCGGCATCTTCGGGGACTCCTTCGTCGTGACGCTCAGCGACGGCTCGCAACGATCCGGAACGGTCAGCCGGCGCGGCGCCGCCAAAGTCAAGTTCAACAAACGGCCGACGGGTGACAGCGGCGTGGCATCGGTGAAGTGGGCTTGCGGGATGGCGCGGGTGAAGGAATACGCGTGTCCGTGATCGTGGCCTGAGGGGGCAGAGCGTTTCGGACCCAAACCTGTCCCGGAACTCACCGAGCCGCGGGCTTCAGCCCGCGCGAATTCAGGCATTCCCGGTGGATTCGGACATATTGACATTTCCTGAGTCTCCACTTGACTCCGGCGCTCCGCGGCGCGCGGCGTTCCTCGACCCACCTGGAAGCCGGCACGGCGCGCCGCGTTTCTCGGTCCACCTTGAAGGCGGCACAGCGCGCGGCGTTCCTCGACCCACCTGGAAGGCGGCGCGGCGCGTCGCGTTTCCTCGACCCCAACGGGGTCGCGTCGTCGGGGTTGCCGCGAACTTAACCGAGCCGCGCCCGTAAGGAAGCGTTCTTCTGAGTCCCCGCTTGACTCCGGCGCGCCGCGGCGCGCGGCGCTCCTCGACCCACCTCAAAGGCAGCACGGCGCACGGCGTTTCTCGACCCGCCTCGAAGGCGGCGCGGCGCGTCGCGTTTCTTCGACCCCAACGGGGTCGCGTCCTCCAGCCCAGGGTGGGTCGCCGCAGGCGACCTACCCTGGGGAACCGAAACTGCTCGATCCTCAACCCCAACGGGGTGACAATTGTCAAGAAGGTAGGGGTTGCACCACGCGATCCACCCAGGTTGGTTCGACCCCTTCGGGGTCGCGTTTTGATCCCGCACGCCACCGTGGGTTTCAC
>JAJVHU010000009.1 GCA_022072505.1 Phycisphaerae bacterium | reverse complement strand
CGGGGTCCGGATGTCCCGGTTCGCATGGGCCTTTGTGAGAACGCGGTCGAGGTGTGAATGCCGCAAACCACAACTGACCGACCATCAAACGACCCTGCGAGATCGCAGCGATCACGCCGCGCGCCGCGCGCCGCCGCCGCCGTTCGCTGGAAAGCGGGCTTCTGTTTACGCTTGATTTGGGGTTAGTGCTAACCAGAGGTGCTATTACACCGGCGCCAGCAGCAAAGTCACCGGCACATGGGACCTGGATACCACCACGTTCGACCTGACGGGCGCGGACGTGGGAGTGGTGAGCTACGCCTTGTGGTTTTATGCACGGCAAGCAACGGAAGGGGATCACAAGCTCAGGGTCCGGATCTACGACAGTTCGAGTTGGACGACCATCCAGGACATCGACGTGTCGGGCGACGCCGGAGAGGCTACGACTCACGTCCGCTGGATCCGCCAATGCGTCAAGATCCCCGACAACATCACACTCGGATCTGGCATGAAGCTGCGCTTCCGGGCCATTGGCGGGACGACCCCCAAGATCGAAGCCTGCGTCGATGAAGTTCGTGTCTGGGGTGTGTACGAACCTTGACCGCGATTCAACGAGGTGTGACAATGGTCGGAAAGCGATGCTTGGTGCTCATGGTCTGCTTGTTTGTCTTAACGAGCATGATTCAGCCTTCGTCCGCTGACGTGATTTGGGACAATCGTGGTGAAAGAGGATGGACTAACGAAGCGTTGTCGTCCGAGCGTAACACAAGGTTCCCGGCTTCCTGAGTGGCGGATGACTTTCTCTTGATCCCGGGAGGGACCATTGAGACCATCAGTGCTTTGATGTGGGTAAGACCCTATGACGCTCCGATCCTGGCGGCAGACTACTTGATTCTTGATGAGGGGTTCAACGTGGTGACTGGGGAGGAAGAATGCCCCCGGAACTGGAGATGATCTGGTGCTGTGGATTCAATGGTGAAGCAGTAGTTCGTGTGACGATCAACGTTGAACGGATCGAGTTACCCGCTGGGCACTACTACTGTGCTGTGCGACTCGTCGGGACAGGTCCGGATTGCAACTGCCAGTTCTTCGCGGCCAGAACTGATGGTGGGATCCGCGGCGAGACGGAAGGGTACTTTCAGAGCGACTTCTTTGGATACCCTGACTGGACCCCGGTTTCCGAAGTGCTGGGGATTCCGATGGATTTCAGCTTCTGGCTCACCGGGGAGCTATCCCAGCCCGATTGCGAGCGGATTCGCAGGGTCCGGGCGCGCACCAACTGCGACCGCCAGAAAGTCATCGCTCGCGTCAAGACGGGCCTGCCGGAGGGGACTGAGCTTGGCCTCACGCTCGACGGCGGGCGCCCGCAGCCGGTCGTCATGGACGACCGCGGCCGGGCGAGGGCCGTCTGGAAGGAGGCCGCCGGCGGCGAAGTGTGCGTCGGCGGGTGCGAGAACAAGTGCGCGACCGCGCCAGGTTGCGGTTAGAGTTGCGGTTCTCTTCGCTCGAACCCGCACGCGTGCGCCGGACTGCGAGTAGATCTGAAACCAAACTGGCGCACGAGTCGGTGTCTGCGCGCCCGACATGTGACCGCACCGACGTGGAGCGCTCCCTGCCACCCGTCGCGCCGCCACGCCGCCGGCGGCTTTGCCACGCTGCATAGCAGCCCGTTGAAAAAGGGTAACGCCTCCCTCCGGGAGGCGAATTTCACCGGGGAAAACCGGCAGCACGAAAGCCGATCGCGAGTGCTTCAACAGACGGTCAGGGGTGGGGGTGCTTTGCACAATCCCCCGCGGTCGGCAGGCCCGCCTTGAACGCCGTCCGGCACACGCGGCACGCCCCGTCGGTCAGCGCCGCGATGTCGCACTGTTCGCAGTGCGTGCCCCACCGCTTGATGATCCCGTCGGCACGCCGCGCGAGATCGTAGGCCGCGCGATCCCGGAAGACGCGGTTGGCGACCAGCCCCAGCTTGCACGTTTCGCACCAGTCGTGCGCGGCAAAACCCTTCTCCATCCTGGCCGCCTTCGGCTTCCCCGCGGCGTACGAAAGACCCGCCCGCACGGCCTTCATGCACGCCGGGCAGACCTCGGCCACGGGGCCGGTGGACGCCGCGTCCGCGACTGAGCGCACCTGCCCCCGCCCCTGCGGACCGTCCGGGCTCGGCGCGGGACTTCCCTCGGCCGGATGCTCCTGTCGATCGGGCACGCGATCCTCGGGCGTCGCTCCCATCCCGGGCGTCTCCGGCGGTTCACTCGTCGGCGCTCTCACGCGCAGCGAAGCCGCCCACCCGGCCGTAACCGGCGCCCCGCGCAACACCGCCACCACCGCCCAGGAACGGTACACCTTCCCGCCGTGAAAGTGCAGCCCGCAAGGCCCGCACGATCCGCCCGCCAAGATCGCCGCCTTGCACGACTCGCAGATCAGAGCGTCCGCCGACACGTCCTTCCCCGTCAGCGCGTCATACACCTTCCGCGTCGGAATGTCCGCGCCGAAAAGAAACCCGCGCTGGTGAGAGATGCACCAGGCCAATTCAGTAGTGCGCGCGGACGGACAGATGCACTGCGCGCCGCGCTCCACTTGCGTCGGAATCAACAACAAGGCAGCGCCGATAAGCATCATGATGGAATCCTCCGCGCACTATGCATCGCCAGGAGTTCCTCAAGCTCTTTCCAGAACCACGAGGGAGCCCCCTGCCGCCTCAAGGGATGTGTCCCGAATCGCCCGTACCACTGGAAAACTCATCGCTTGCAACGACGTCATAACAACAACGTCCGGAATTCGAATCATACCTGAACTCTACGTAGCCTGAAAAGTAGCCTGAGAGGTAGCTTGAAAATCTCCCGGACACTCGTTTGACGACCCGGTGTTCGATGGCTTGCGCGGTTCCCGCTTCGCCGGCGAGGATCCGTATGACAGTGGGAAGCGTCATACTGGCGATCAATTCGTTAATCGCATTGGGATCCAAGTCGTCATCCCCGATTACAATATATCGTTGAGGCTCGCCGGCCTTGGCGCGCGCCTGCAAAAACTTCCCTTCGTGCATGGCCACGTTGCATCGCGGCCCACCGGCGACACACTCCACCGCCAGCTCCGTGAAGATTCGCTCAGCCGCGATCAACTCAACCGACAGCCTCATCGTTTCTAGTGTCCGCTTACGATCTGGCAGACCGCGGGCCCCCACCACTGCACGGTCAAGATCGCGTTCCTCGGCATTTGCAAGACCAGACCATCCCTCGTCAAAAAATGTATGACCGCCGCTCCTTCAACAGTGCCGACAATTTCGAAGATGCCCCTGGACGTGTGCAAGGACACTGACGTATATGCACTCCGTAATATTGCATTGATCTTGGTAGCCAAACCCAGACTTGAGTAGTTAAACTCCGATAGCCCGAGAGGGTCTACACCGCTCGTAGGAGAATTCCGCACATACTCATACACATTCACCCCGCCCCAGATCCCGATCGGATCCCGCTCGCGGAAGCGTCCGATGACCGGGTCGTAATGCCGCCAGCCGACGTGGAGCGCGCCGGTTTCGTCGGCCGCGTCGGCCAGGCCGTCGTGCTGGTAGCCGAAGCTTCCGGCGAAACCGTAGCGCGTCGAGGCCGTCGGCGGTCCCGTCGGCGGCTCGCCCGGCGCAGGCAGCGGCAGCGGCTCGCCGAAGGCGGTGAAGCGCAGGCGATGGTCCACCGCCGGCGTCTCATCGGTCAGCATCCGCGACGTGCCCAGCATGTCCGCATGATAATACAGATCCCCCGCCGCACCGCCGGCCAGATCCCCCGTCGCGCCGCCGGCGGCCGAACCGTCATACGACCAAGAAGCCGCGAAGGCTTCGCCGCCCATCCAACCGACCGCGATGATCATGAAGGCGACCATGGCGCAACTCGCAGAGCGATGTCCTCGTGATACACTTCCGCTCATCCGGAACCGGCAGCGCGGCGCCGGCACGACCTCAGCCGCGTCCTACGCCGGGTCGCCCCAGTCCAACCGCCGCCCGACATTTGAGGCGGGCTTCCATCCGTGAACCCGGAGCTTAAACCACATCAGCCTATGCGGTATTCGTCCCGATAGCAACGATCCAAACATGGCACCCACCCACAGATTCCGCGGAGGTGGTCCCCCCAATCGCGCCAACTTTCCCAGCATCCGGAAAGCGTACTTGGGCACCGGATGCCGCATAAGATCCATCTGAAGACAGACGGTTCGCCGATCGAAACGCAGAACTCTGACGCCATAAAACTGCGGTGCTCCCCCGCCTATGAAAAACGAATAACACATCCGCTCGTCACCCCGGTCCAACGTCGGCCATCCCCAGGTCAGCACATCGAACACTTGCGAAAGTGACAGGCCGGAGGTCAACCGCTCCATTTCCTCAATGTTCTCGGCGGACCAGCTCCGCCCGGCCTCGACGAGGATCCTTTGGAGTTGCTGGTGAAGCTGTGTCTCATCGATAACGACGCCCGTCACGGGCCAGTGGCCTCGATACTGCTCTGCGATCTCCTCTAACCCCGTGTCAAGGAGAAGAAACAACTTGGCATCCGCGGACTTTGGCAATCCTATCAGTAGCGTGGTGAAGGATTTCCGGCTCCCAGTTTGTCCTTCCCCACGACACTTAAAAGCTGTTTCAAAACCTCTGCTGCGGGCTGAAACAAGAACGCTTCCTTACGGGCGCGGCTCGGTAATGAAACAGCGCCTTAAAGCGAGGCCGGGCGGCGCGACAGGCTTGTCGCGCCGCCCGGGTCATAAGTCTTCAACTTGCATCGCGGGAACCGAAATCCCGCTCAGGCGCCGTTACCGGCAGCGCTTGCAGTTGCGCGGCGGAACGTCGCAGCCGACCAGATCCGCCGAGACCTTGCACGCCGCGCCGTTCGCGCATGCGTCAAACCCGCGCAGGCGGGACGCGCAGTCGTTCGGGCTGCCGCACTCCGTGGTGCAGACCAGGTCGCCGCGAACATACGGACAGGCGTCGCAGACCCGGCCGCAGGCATCCGCCTTGTTTTTGACCTTGCTGACCTGGTAGATGCAGCGCGGCGTCGGCGGACCGGCGTCGATCGGAAACTCGGCGCCGAGAATCTGCGTGCCCAACCCCGGCGGGCTGACGGTCTGGAGCAGGTTGCCGGACTTGTCGTACTGGTACAGGTTGCCGCCCGTGCCGAAGGCGCCGGGAACCCAGAGCGTGTCGTCGGCCGGATCCCAGGCGATGCCGTACCCCCCGCCACTCTGCAGGTTGATCGGGAACTCCGAGATCAGGTTGCCCGACGTGTCGAACTGCTGAACGCGGTCCGACCCGCCGACGTTGTTCGTAATCCACAGCGTGCCGTTGTTCGCGTCGTACGTGATGCCCGAACTGCGGTTCGCCGGAACAAACGACACCGCCAAGCCGCCCCAATCCGCATCCGCGACCAGCACCGCGAAGTTGGTATTGAAGTCGTTGTGCGCGACGGTCCAGTTGCGCGTGCCGTCGGTAGCGCCGTCGTAACAGCTCGTGAACGCCGGGTTGAGGTAGCTGCCCGACAGCAGGTTGCCGTTCAGGTCGTACTCCCGCCCCGACGTTCCCCCGTCCTGTCCGATGTGCTTGATCGTGTCCTGCACGACCAGACCCGGCCCGTCCGAGAAGCTTGTCCGGTTGAACTGGCGGATGACCTGCCCGTTCTGGACGACATAGCAGATCGGGTTGCTCCAGTCATTCAGGTACAACTCGCTGGTCTGCGCCGTCGCCGTGGCCGCCGCCAGCAGCAACGCAAGCCCCGTCACGATCCTTCCTCGCATGCTCATGGTTCGCTCCTCTCTTCCGTCCTGAACCTCCGGAGGCGCCGCCGCCCCCGCTTGATGCCTCCCAGCATACCGAAACAGGACGGCGAATCCAATGCCGGGGCGTCCGGTTGACCCGGGTGTTCGTCTGCCGACCTGCTTGAACCGCTTCGCATCCAGGGCTGCAGACGGGGTCCGGCGGTCTGTCGTGGTCCGGAAACCGGGGTTCGTTCCGAGTCGCTTTGAATAAGACGCTGTTTCAAAACCTTCGGAAAACCGTCAAATAAGAACGCTTCCTTACGGGCGCGGCTCGGTTAAGAAACGCCGCGTCTAAACTGACTCGCGCCGTCAAGTCGCGCAACCTGGCGTGATCCGGAGGTTCGCGCGTTCCGGAGGTTCGCGCGTTCCGGAGGTTCGCGCGTTCCGGAGGTTCGCGCGTTCCGGAGATTCGCGCGTTCCGGAGGTTCGCGCGTTCCGGAGGTTCGCGCGTTCCGGAGATTCGCGCGTTCCGGAGGTTCGCGCGTTCCGGAGATTCGCGCGTTCCGGAGGTTCGCGCGTTCCGGAGGTTCGCGCGTTCCGGAGGTTCGCGCGTTCCGGAGATTCGCGCGAACTGAAGTTCGCGGCTCGGGTTCGGAACGGCCGCTACTTTCCGATGCAGAAGCCCGCGAAGACGCGACCGAGAAGGTCGTCGGGGGTGACGGCGCCGGTGACGGTTCCGAGGGCGTCCAGCGCTTCGCGGAGCTCGAACGCGAGCAACTCCGAGCGGTCCGCGACCGTCGCCGACGCCTGCACGAGTTCCGTCGCGCGCCGCAGCGCGGATCGGGCCGTCGCCACGGCTTCGCACTGCCGCGCGTTCAGCAGCGCCGCCGCCGCGCCCGAGGATCGCCGCAGGCGGATCAGCGCGTCGGCCAGGCGGTTCTTCAGCGCGGACATCCCGCGGTCTGAAAGCGCGCCCACGGCCGCGAGGTCAGAAAAGCCCGATGCCTGAAGCCTTTCAAGGCGGCGGCGCTCGTCCGCGTCGGTCAGGAGGTCGCACTTGGTCAGCACGGCGAGGCGTATTCCGGAATGTGAGGCGGATGCGGGTTCTGCCGCGGGGTTGGACGCGGGTTCGGGCGCGGCGTCGCATGCGGGTTCTGCCGCGGGGATGACCGGGTTCGCCCCGTCGATCACATCAACGATGACGTCCGCGCGATCCCGCTCACGCATCGCGGCGTCGCGCGCCTGCGCCGCAATCCCGGTGTCCGCATCGTCAATCCCGGCTGCGTCAATCAGCACGGCTTCGCCCGTCGCCAGCACCAGCTTCGCCGCGAGCACGTCGCGGGTCGTGCCGGCCACGGGGGAGGTGATCGCCCGCTCGCGCCCGAGCAGCGCGTTGAACAGCGTGCTTTTTCCGGCGTTCGGCGGACCGGTGAGAAGGATCCGGGGAAGCGCGCTGTCGCGCTCCCGCGCCGCGGGCGGGCCTGAGAGACGGGCGAGCGTCTCGTCCAGCCGGGCGACGCTTGTGATCAGGTCCGTCGCGGAGATGAACTCGATCGGTTCGTCCACGAAGTCGATCTGCGCCTCGACCAGCGCCGCAAGGTCGGCGAGTTCGTCCGCGACGCGGCTGACCTCGCGCGTCGTATGCCCGGATCTCGCCGCTTGAGCCGCGGCGAAGTCCTGATCCGTGTCCGCGCGGATGACCGCGGCGACGTTCTCCGCGTCGGCGAGCGACATCGCGCCGTTCAGACAGGCCCGCGCGGTGAATTCTCCGGGATTCGCCGGCCGCGCGCCTTGCATCGACGCCAACCGCAGGATCCACGACAGCAGCGCCGGGGCGCCGATCGTGTGTATCTCCACGAGATCGTTGCGCGTATAACTGTGCGGAGCACGGAAAACGTAAACCACCGCCGGAGCGCCGACGCCGCCGGGACTAAGCCGCACGTTGCCGACGTGCCGGGTCGAACCGCCCGCCGAATCGATCCCGGCGCCGCCGTCCAGCACGACCAGACCCGCCGCGATCGCAATCGCCTCCGGACCGTCGAGGCGGACGATCCCCACGGCCCCGGGTCCGGGAGCGCTGGATATCGCCGCAATCGTGTCCGAAGCCCCCTCCATCATGTTTCCGGCACGGTCTCCCCATCCGTGATGAATAACCCAGGCTGCATTGTACGCTCAAGGTTCCTAGTTCGGTGCGTTTACGTTATCATGCGAGTTCTGTGGTCAGGGGGAACCAGGTCTCAATGTTGGGGGGATTGCAAGATGAAGGGGAAAAGGTTCGGGGGGCAAGGGTTGCTGGGGGCGTGTGCGGCGGCACTGCTGCTTACGAGTTCGGTCCGGGCGGGTGCGATGCCGGACGGCGATGCGCCGATCACCGGAAGCGAGCCGGCGCTTTTTGAGGCGATCGAAGGCGTCCGCGAGTTTTCCGGACGGTTGATCGTCCGTCCGGTGCAGGTGGCGGACTGGATCAAGCAGGGAGTCTCGCAGCAGGCCGCGGTCGACCGCCACGCCGAAGCGCATGCGGCGGTCAGCGGCTTCGAGGTTGCGAATTACGTTCCTCAGACGGACGAGTACCTCGTCACGCTCCCGCCGGGCATGACGGAGGACGAGATCGCCCGGACGCTGCTGGCGACCGGCAACTTCCAGTACGCCGAGCCGGACTGGCTGGTTTACCCGCTGGGCTGTCCGAATGACACGCGGTTCGGAAATCAGTGGCATCATGCGGCGAACCGGATCAACTCGTGCGCGGGGTGGGATCTGCACACGGGCGATCCGTCGGTGTCGGTCGGCATCTGCGACACGGGCATCCGCGTCACGCACGAGGATTTCCAGCTTCATCGCCTCGAGGGGTACAACGCGGTCGATCAGCGCTGGGAAAGCCAGGGCGGTCAGATCAACGACCTTCACGGTCACGGCACGGCGACCACCGGTTGCGCCGCCGCCAACGGGAACAACGGGAAGGGCATCGCCGGCGTCGGCTGGGATCTGTCGCACCGCATGTTGCGCGTGAGCAATAACAGCGGCGGCGGATCCAGCCTGTCCACGCTGCAACACGCGGCGCGCACCGCGGTCGAGGCGGGCGACAAGGTGGCCAGCGTCTCCTACAGCGGGGTGGACGCCGACTCGAACCTGACGACCGCGACGTACGTGAAGTCGATCGGCGGTCTGATGATCTGGGCGGCGGGGAACGAGGGGCGCAACCTCACCCTGTCCAACCGGGACAGCGACGACCTGCTGGTGATCGGGGCGACGGACCAGAACGACAGCAAGGCGAGCTTCTCAAACTTCGGCGTGATGGTGGATTTCACCGCGCCGGGCGTGGACGTGTACACGTGCAGCAACGGGTCCGACACCTCCTACGGCGGCGCCAGCGGAACGAGTTTCGCCTGTCCGCTGGCGGCGGGACTGGCGGCGCTGGTCTGGTCGCGGAACCCGCAGCTTGATCCGGACACGGTCGAGGAAGTGCTGAAGCTCTCCTGCGACGACCTCGGTTCGCAGGGCGTGGACAACACCTACGGTTACGGGCGGATCGACGTGTACGAGGCGCTGGGACGCGGCGGCAGCGGCGAGCCGGTGCTCGGCGCCTGCTGCTTCAATGACGGAAGCTGCTCGGACCAGTTCGCGCAGGACTGCCGGAACGCCGGCGGATCGTGGAAGTTCAACGAGACCTGCGGGACGTTCCAGTGTCCGCAGCCGGGCGCGTGCTGCGTGGACGACGCGCGCTGCGAGGTCGTGCTGGAGCGCGACTGCAACGGCACGTTCGCCGGCGAGGGTTCCTCGTGTGAGCGGCAGTGCCCCTGCGACCGGGTGAAAAAGTTCCGGGCGGCGTGCAGCAGCGCCGGAACGATGAAGGTCATCGTGAAGTTCCGCGACAACAGCTTCGACGGCGAGGTGCTGGGCATCACGATCGGCGACGTGGAATACGCCGTCGGCGTGCTTGACGGAAAGGCGAAGCTTTTCGCCGGACCCTTCTCGGGTTCGCAGACGGCGACGCTGACGACGCCGAACTGCGCGATGTCCTCGACGGCGCAGTGCCCGTGACGTCCGGGTCACGGCGACGCCGATCAGAGCGTAAAGAGGATATGGGGTTTCAAAACCGAGCCGCGCCCGTAAGGAAGCGTTCTTACCGCGCCGTGCTCCGAAATGTTTGAAACCACATCGAAGATCAACGGGGGGCGGGCGGCTTCAAAGGCGGTCCGTCCCCCGCCTCCTTGCGCGTCGCAGCCGCGGGTGATGCGCCGGTTTCCGCGCTGGTTTTCCGCCAGGCGTCGATCATCGGGCGCAGGCGGGCGGCCAGTTCCTCCTCCGGCGCTCCGCAAAAGTTCAGAAGAAGCGGTCGAACGCAGCGCCGCACCTGCGGATGTCGAAGGCGCGGCAGCATCGTCCGTCGCTGCGTCTCCTCGGGAAGGAAGGCTTCGAACCGGTCTTCCTCAAGCTCCTCGTCATCCAGTTCGAACAGGTATCGCGCCTCGATCCGCGCCGCATCGAGGCGCCCCGAGCCGAACGGCCCGAGCCGCCACGAAACCCCCCGCCCGTCGGCAACGAACCCGACCTGTCCCGGCCAGGAAGCGAGCAGCATCCACCGCCCGCCCCACCCCGCCGCCGCCAGTCCCAGACCGCCGATCAGCAGCAGCGCAAAGGCGAGCGCAAAGTCCTCAATCTGGTTGGACGCGCCGGAATGACGGAAGCTCAGGGACGGCGCGACCAGGTTGAGCACCAGCGCCGCCGGCGCCGCGGCGCTCCACCCGAGGATGCCGCGCAACAACGCCCGCGCCCGCGATGCGGGAAGGAAGATCGGCGGAATCGCGCCGAAATTGATGCATGCTTCGGGCATGACAGGCGGCCTGACGACGGCGCGTAGACGCCCCGGACCTTCGTTACTCGATCACCCGGTAGTAACAATCCCGCTTCTTCGGCTCCCAGCCTGCGTCCGCGATGAGGCGGCGGATGCGCTGCTCGTCGAGGCAGTAGGTCGTCCCCGCCGCCGAGACCACGTTCTCCTCCATCATCACCGAGCCCATGTCGTTGGCGCCGTAGAAGAGGGCGAGCTGGCCGATCTTCTCGCCCTGCGTGACCCAGCTCGACTGGATGTTGCGGATGTTGTCGAGATAGATGCGGGCCAGGGCGTTCATGCGCAGGTACTCCGCGGCGTCGGCGAGCATGAGGTGTTTTCCGTCGGGCAGACCGTCGTAGTCCGGCGGGAACTGCTTGATCCTGCCCAGCGGCGTGCCGCCCGGCTGAAACGTCCAGCAGATGAACGCGGTGAACCCGCCGGTTTCGTCCTGCAGGTCGCGGATGCGCCGCAGGTGCTCGAGGCGGTCGTCGATCGTCTCGACGTGGCCGAACATCATCGTGATGCTGGTGCGCATGCCGAGCAGGTGCGCCTCGCGCATGACGGTGAGATACTGCTCGACGTCGGTCTTGCCCTGGGCGATGCGCTCGCGGACGCGGTCAACGAGAATCTCGCCGCCCCCGCCGGGGATCGTGTCGAGTCCCGCGTCGCGCAGGCGCAGAAGCACGTCGCGCACGGGCATGTCGAACATCTCATGAAACGCCCAGATTTCCGGCGGGCTGAAGGCGTGGATGTGGATCGACGGATACTCGCGCGAGATGAACCGCAGCAGGTCGAGATACCACTCAAACGGCAGAATGTCCTTCGGCACCAGCCCGCCCTGCATGAGGATCTGCGTCCCGCCGATCGCGAGCAACTCCTCGATCTTGCGCCCGATCTCCTCGAACGACAGGACGTACCCCTCGGGAAGGTCGGTGCGCCCGGTCTTCAGGCCCGGCGGATCGGCCTTGAAGTTGCAGAAGATGCACTTCGCTGAGCACCAGTTGGCGTAGTTGATGTTGCGATCGACGACATAGGTGCGGTAAGGCTCGGGATGCAGGCGCATCGTGATCGCGTGGGCCCGGCGTCCGAGTTCGTGGATCGGGCCGTTGAGGTACAGGTCCATCGCCTCGGCGTCGGTGATGCGAGCGGGTCCGCGCGCCCCAAGCCCCGCGGCGCCGCTCACATAGGCGCCGCGATCGGATTCCGCCGTCCCCGCCGCCGCCGTCCCGACCTCCGCCGCCGCGTTCATCACCCGTCGCCCCCCTTTTTCCGGTATCGCCCTCAACTGGAGTGGTCACGTCAATTGACGGTCTCGCCGAGCGACTGTCAACCTTCACCGCGCCACCGCCGCCGATGCCGCGGGAATCTCGGCAGGTTTGTTTGCGGCAGGATGTCGCGCCCGACCCTTCAGGGCGGTCAGCCCGGACCGCCGCGGTACAAGCCCGCCGACTCGATGTAATTCCGG
This sequence comes from Phycisphaerae bacterium, assembly GCA_022072505.1. Lineage (GTDB taxonomy): Bacteria > Planctomycetota > Phycisphaerae > UBA1845 > UBA1845 > JABWBH01. The sequence continues at coordinate 88,888 of JAJVHU010000009.1, read as the reverse complement.
ACCCGATCGGGAACAAGATAGCGGATTGAGCGTCCCTCGCGGACGCGGCGGCGGATGTCGGTGGCGGAGATGTCGATCAGGGGCGTCTCCAGCACCCCGGATTGCAAGACGGCGATCTGATCTTCACTCAGACGCGAGCGAAGCAGGTTCCAGTCAATCTGCTCCCACCCCGGTCGGGCGGCGGTGATGATGCGGCAACTGTCCACCAGCGCCCGCACGCGGTACCAGGTCGTCAACTCCACCAGGGAATCCGACCCGATCACCCAGTAAAGGATGATGTCCATCCCCAGCGCCTCGCGGAAGTGGGCCACCGTGTCGATCGTGTAACACGGACCCTGCCGCAGGTCGTAATCTGAAATCTCAAATCCGCGCTCCCCCTCGATCGACAGGCGGACCATCGCGGCGCGGTCGTCGGGCGGAGCGAGCGCCCCCTGCGGCTTGTGAGGGGGCTGCGCGGAAGGCAGGAAGATGATCCGATCGAGCTGAAGCTGCTCGAAGACGGACCTGGCGATCAGAAGGTGGCCGTGGTGGATCGGATTGAAACTTCCACCGAAGAGTGCGAGCTTTTCGGGCATGTGCGATGTCCACCGCGGTCGCAACCGGTCGGCGCGGCCGCGCCCGTCGTCGGCGGGCCGGATGCGGGGCCGACCGCGCGCCCGATCCCTTGACCCCGCCCGAGTCTAGGCGTCGCGGTCCGGGGATTCAACCGCGCGACGGCAATCCCGGTCCGTCCTTATTGCGCATCCGAGCGCAGCCGCCACGCCCTGGCCGCGCCGCCGACGCCCTCCGCGACCGGCTCAAAGACGTCGCTCCGCGCGGTCATCCAGATCTCCTCGATCGTGCGGGGCGGAAGCGTCACCACCGCGTCCACGCCGACATCCCGCAGGCGCCCGACCCACGCCTCGAAGTCCGCCTTGCCAAGCAGCTCCTCCCCGAGGCGGTAGTCGATCACCGATCCGTCGCGCGTCGGCGGGACGTAGACGACCTTGTTGGACAACCGGCTTCCAAGGAAGGGGTAGCGAAACCCGTTGTGCCCGACGCCGTCGAACCCGGCGGCGACGGCAATCGTGAGGGAGGGCGCGGGCGTCGGCGAGCGCCCGGGGTCTGCGGGCACCGCGTCAACATGCCGCCAGATCGTCCAGCTTGCGGCGTAATCAGAACGCAGAGGATGCGCATCGTACGCACGACCTTCCGTCGCGGCGGCGTAGATCGGGTAACGCCAGCGGTCCTTGTGCGCCTGAAGCCAGGGGAACACGGCCGCCAGCCCCGCGCAGACCGCAATAACCTTCAGCCCCGTGCGCAAGGTTCGGAAGCTCGGGATAACGCGGCCCAGCGCCCACGCCGCGCAACCCAGGATCGCCGCCGTGCCGAGAGCGGGCATCGCGCCGATGCATGCGGCGACATCCTCGCGGCTCCAGCCGAGCGGAATCGCCAGCCCGACGCCGACCGTCGCCGCGATCATCGAGAGCGTCTCAAAGGCGCGCCGGGGAAGATGCGTTGCAAGAATGATGAAGACGGCGCACGGCAAAGCAAGGAAGCGGCCGGCGGACAACACGAACAACGTCCGCAGCGCTCGCTCGCTTTCCGACGCAAAACCGGCGATGACGGTCGCCGCGCCCGCGAGCATCAGAGCGGTCGTCCACGCGACCGCGCGTGACGCTCCGTCGCGCGCTTTGCATTGCCGCGCTGACGCCGCCCCCTCCACCCGCCGCGCACGAATGCGCTTGAGGTTCGAAAGAATGATCCCTCCCGCGCCGGCTCCCCCGGCCAGCAGCCAGATCGGCCAGAGCGGCCCGAGACCGAGGTGTTCCTCGCCGCGCAGCGGATGCGGGAAGCTCAAGGCGTCAACCAGCTTCATCGCGTCGAAGTTCAACCCGCGGACGATCCGCGCGGAATGCACCAGCGCCCGCTCTTCATTTCCGGGGAGGAGAACGCTCTGACCTGCCCTGACTTCAAGCGGATAAAGCGGATTCCCGGTGTCGCGCCACGCGCTCACGTAACCCGGCAGCGCCGGAAGGCACGCCAGGAGAATCCGCGTCGCCGTGGCCCGACGCTGCGGCGCCTTGCACAGCGTCCAGCCGACGGCGATGACGCCGCCCAGCAGCAGAGGCAGCGCCGTCACCTTCACGCCCGCAGCGCAGGCCAGCGCCGCAACCGCCAGCGCTGCATCCCCGCCGCAAGGTCGGACAAGAGCGCGCCGCAGAAACGGCGCGGAAAGCAAAACCAGCGCGAGCGTCGTATTCTCCACGTAGGCGGCGGTCAGGTAGTTCACCACCGCGGGCAACATCGCCACGGCAAGCGCCCCCGCCGTCGCGGTCCGGCGGCGCGCGCCGAGACCGCGAGCCGCCGCCCACGCCCCCATCCCGATCAACGCCCAGATCGCCGCCCCGGCCGGCGCCAGGAGCAAATCCGATCGCAGGGGGAGCATCACCACCGCCCAGAGCAGATCGCCGCCGGGAGGGTAGTACGCATAATACCCCCACGCATCGGGGGCGATCTCGTGCGCCCAGTCTCCGGATTGAACCCAGCGCCCGGCCTTGAGCAGGTGATACGTGAGTGCGTCCCACGCCAGCGGCGGCGCGACGAGCCCGCGCAAAACGCGGAGCGCGACGATCGCCAACGAAGCAGCCGCAACGACCGCCAGCGGTCCGCGCATGTCGCGGGTGATCCTTCTGAAAGCGGCGGCGACATCGGTGGAAAAGGAACCGCTCGGAGGCCGGTGCGATCGCGGCAGCAGGAGTCCGACCCGGATCAGAACGAGAACCGGCAATACGACCTCAATCCGGAACGCCCCCAGGCTGAGCAACGCCGAACCCAGGGTCATCAGCAGCCAGCAGGAGACGATTGCGGCCGCGGCGAGGCGCAGGACAGGTCCGCCGCGAGACACAAGCCGCAATGCGGCGCGGCGGGCGATGCTCGCCGTCAGTACGACGATCCCGGCTGCGGCCAGCCCCCCGAGAACAATCCTGAAATCACTGGACAAACCCGCGCTCCGCGCTGCAGCCGGCGACGGGACGACCGCGTCCGCGCCTCAATCGAAGAAGCGGAAGCGCACGATGGCGACCATCGCGGTGACCGCGTCGCGCCAGCCGATCTTTTTTCCCTCGGCGTAGGTCCGTCCGGAGTAGCTGATGCCGACCTCGTAAATGCGCCAGCGACCGCGGGCGATCTTCGCCGTCAGTTCGGGTTCGATCGTGAACCGGTTGCTGCGCAGAGACAGCCCCGCGACGACCTCCCTCCGGAAGACCTTGTAACAGGTCTCCATGTCGGTGAGGTTGAGGTTCGTCATCATGTTCGAGAAGAGCGTCAGGAACCGGTTGCCGATGTAGTGCCAGAAATACAGAACCCGGTGCGCCTTGCTGCCGACGAAGCGGGAGCCGAAAACGACGTCGGCCTTGCCCTCGAGGATCGGCTCGAGCAGCGCCGGATAATCCGCCGGGTCGTACTCGAGGTCGGCGTCCTGGATGAGCACGACGTCGCCTTGGGCGAGGCGGAACCCCTCGCGCAGGGCGGCGCCCTTGCCCTGGTTGCGCTCCTGAAGACGGATGTCGAACCGCTGACCGGGCCAGCGAGCCTGAATCTTCGGGTAAAGCTCCCGCGTCCCGTCCGTGCTGCCGTCGTCCACGAGGATGATCTGGCGATCCAGCCCGACATCGATGGAAAGCACGCGCTCGATGATCGCTTCGAGCGTCTTCACCTCATTGAACACGGGGATGACAATCGACAGGAGCATGAGGTTCAGGTGACGAATCCGCGGGCGATGAGATCCTGAATGTCGATCAAACCGGTTGCGCCGTCCGCCGCGTCGACGACGGGCAGGTCGTCGATCGCGTACTGCTGCATGATCCGCAGCGCCTCGACCGCCGGTTCGTCCTCGCTGACGCGCTTCGGGTTCCGGGTCATGACGTCCGACACCTTCAGCGCCGACAGCGGTTCCACGCGGCAGAAGAGACGAAAAAAGTCGCCGTGGGTGACGATGCCGACGAGGCGACCGGCGGGATCGACGACGCAGGCCGCCCCCGCCCGCTTCGGCGCCGCGAGGATCGCCCGGTAACAGTCCTCCAAGGTCGCCGCCTCGGGGACGATCGGACAGTTCGAACCGGTGCGCATGACCTCCCGGGCCCGCATCAACAGGCGTCCGAGCGCGCCTCCGGGATGATTCCGGGCGTACTGCTCCGGCGTGAACCGGCGGACCTCCATCACGGTCAGCGCCAGCGCGTCGCCCAGCGCCAGCATCGCCGCGCCGGATGAACTGGGCGCCAGTCCGAGCGGACACGCTTCCGGCGTCTGCCCGATGTCGAGCACGACGTCCGCGTGCCGGGCGCACATCGAGTCGAGCCGGGCGGTCAGCAGGATGATCCGGCAGCCCTGCCCGCGAAGCACGGGCAAAAGCCCCGAAAGTTCGGATCCGCCGCTTTTCGAGAGCGCCAGGATCACGTCGTCACCGTGGATCATGCCCAGATCGCCGTGAAGGGCCTCGACCGGGTGAATCCGGTAAGACAGCGTGCCGGTGCTCGCCAGGGTCGCCTGAATCTTGTTGCCGATCAGGCCGGCCTTGCCCATCCCGGTCACGCCGACGCGCCCGGTTGAGTCAAGGATCATTTCGACCGCCTCGACGAAAGTCCCGCCGAGCCGGGCGTCGGCGTCGAGGATCGCCTCGGCCTCGCGCCGCAGGACCGCGTGCCCGCGTCGGAGGATATGCTCGGTCCGATCCGTGTCGCCTTCGTACCCCACGCCAACTGACTCCGTCACGCTCACGGCGGGATTGTGCAGGAAGACGAGCCGGACATCAACGTGACGCGGCGCCGAGGCGGGGGCCGGGGTCGCGTTGCTCCGGGGGCGCGGATTCCGGACAATGCCGGACATGTTGCGCCACCTGCGACTGATCCCGATCTTCGTGCGCGTCAGCTTCCAGAACGACGCCGCGTACCGCGCGGATTTCATTCTGCACTCGGTCCTGGCGCTCCTCCAGCTTGCGGCGGAGTTGATCGGGGTCTGGATCATCTTCTCGAACACGACATCGATCGCCGGGTGGACGGCGTGGCAGGTTCTGACGTTGATGGGCGTGTTCCGAATGATGAGCGGGATCATCGGTCTGGTCATCGCCCCGAACATGCGGCTTATCATGGAGGACATCCGGTCCGGCTCGCTGGACTTCGTCCTGCTCAAGCCGGTCAACGCACAGTTCTACGCCAGCATCCGGCAGGTGGTTCTGTGGCGCGGGGCGGACATTGTCGCCGGTCTGATCCTGATCGGGGTCGCCGGGTTCAAGCTGGGCACGGGGGTGGAGGCGGCCGCGGCCGCGGGGTTCGCCCTGATGCTCGCCGCCGGGGCGACGATCGTGTACTCGATCTGGTTGCTCCTGGCAACGCTGGCGTTCTGGCTGACGCGGATCGCCAACATCGAGATGGTGTTCTGGAACGTGTTCGAGGCGGGGCGCTACCCGGTGGACATCTACCAGCCGCGGCTGCGCTGGGCGTTGACCTACATCATCCCGCTGGCGTTCCTGACGACGCGCCCGGCGGCGACCTTGCTGGGCAAGTCCGCGCCGTCTGTCCTGCTGGTGGCGTGGGGGGTGGCGACGGCGGCGCTGCTTGCGGCGACGTGGTTTTTCCGGTTCGGGTTGCGTCGTTACAGCGGCGCGTCGGCGTAGGCGAAAGCCGACCTCCCGCATCCGGCCGCTCGCCGGGGCTTGTGACCCGGTCCGTCCGCGTCATACTGGCGAGTCCGATGGCGTCCGTCACGCTTGAGAACGTGTCCAAGTCGTATCCGTCGCGCAAGGGCGCGGTCTGCGCGGTGCGCGGGTTCAATCTTGATATCCGCGACGGCGAGTTCGTCGTGCTCGTCGGTCCCTCGGGCTGCGGCAAGACGACGACATTGCGGATGATCGCGGGGTTGGAAGAGATCAGCGGCGGCGTGATCCGCATCGGGGGACGCGTCGTGAACGACGTGCAGCCGAAGGACCGGGACGTGGCGATGGTGTTTCAGAACTACGCCCTGTATCCGCACATGACCGTCTACGACAACCTGGCTTTCGCCCTGAAAATCCGCCGGATGCCGAAAGCGGACATCCGCGCGCGGGTTCACGAAGTCGCTGAGATGCTGCACATTGCGGGGTTGCTGGATCGTCGTCCGAAGGATCTGTCGGGGGGCGAGCGGCAGCGCGTCGCCGTCGGACGGGCGATCGTCCGCCGACCGAGCGTCTTTCTTTTTGACGAGCCGCTCAGCAACCTCGACGCGCGGCTGCGTCTGCACACGCGGACCGAGCTGAAGGCGCTGCACCAGCGCCTCGGCACGACGTGCATCTACGTCACGCACGATCAGGAGGAGGCGATGACGCTCGGGGAGCGGCTCGTGCTGATGCGCGACGGAGTGATCCAGCAGTCCGGGCCTCCGATGGAGCTTTACACGCGGCCGGTCAACCGTTTCGCGGCGAGTTTCATCGGCTCGCCGGGAATGAACTTCCTTCAGGCGACGCGCGAGGACGGAAGGTGGCGTTTGACCGCGGGCGGAACCTGGCGGCGCGACCCTGAACCGTCGTCCGAAGCGGCGCTGGTCGAGGTGGAACTCGCCTTCCGCCCGGAGCACGTGCGGCTTCAAGGCGACGGGGGAACGCCGGCCCGCGCCAACCACGGCGCGTTGTGCTTCAGCGGAAACGTGACCGTGGTGGAGCCGCTGGGCGAGACGATGAACGTTCATATCGCGCTGTCATCGGGCGAGTCCGTCATCGCGCGCGTGCCGCCGATCTCGTCTGCCTCGCCGGGGTCTCCCGTCACGGCAAGCGTGGAGGGGGAGCGCGTGCATATTTTCGACGACCGCGGGGACGGCGCGCGAAGGTAAGCCGACCGGTCAGACCCGCAGGATCCCGAGCATCCTCGCGGCCACCGCCGGCAACTCACGCAGCTTCGGCGGGCGCGGACCGGCGGCCGTGTGATGCAGGAGGATGAGCGTCTGATCGTCCTCGGCGGGTTTTGCGGCGCGGAAACGGTTGATCCGCTCCAGAAGACCCGTGCTTAAGGTTGACGGGTGGCGCGGATCCGACTGCTCCAACATGCGGCGCAGTCCGTCCGGACCGAGCATGTTTCCTTCAGGAGACTCGGCTTCCACGACGCCGTCGGTATAAATGAGCACGAGGTCGTCGGGATCGAGCGTGACGGAGAACTGCTCGTACTCGGTGGGGGCGATGATGCCCAGCGGGAGGTTGGCGAGGCGCCTGGCGCCGCCGGGCGTCTGCGTTGCGGAAGGCGACGGCTCGCGTTCCGAGGCCGGTTCAAGCGGCTCCCAGCGATCAAACCGTGAGCGGTACCACCACGGCGCCGGATGTCCCGCGAGGCAGACGATCAACTCGCGGGTGGGTGCGTAATATGTCGCCAGGGCGGCGGTGGCGAAGACGCCCTGAGACGAACGACATGAGAACTCGTCGTTCAGCGCGCGTGCAAACCGGGATTGATCGACGGTGTCGATGTGTTTGCGCATCAGGCGTCGAAGTTCGACGGCAATGCCCGCGACCGCCTGCCCGTGTCCGGCCACGTCGGCGACGGCGAACCGGGCGATCTTCCCGCCGCCGCAGGTGGAGACGTAATGAATGTCGCCGCCGAGGGACTCGCCGTGGTAGGTTTCGCCGGTGACCCAGGCATCAATGCCCGGAACACGAACGCCCGAGCGCACCGCGTGGTTCCCCCCCCAGATCTCGAGGCAGTGCATCGCGTGCAGCGGGTTGGCCGGCGCTTCCGGAACCTCAGCCGGCTCCATCACGAACGCCCACCCTTCCGTGGTTTCGATGATGCTCTGGTATGTCGTGGGTAAAGCGGTCACACTGCCTCGGATGCGCGGCGGGCGGTTGACGTTACATGGCGTGACGGGCAGCGGGGATGCGAAGCAAGATGCGGAAGGAGCAGACGAGTTCAACCCGCGGGGGTACGCCGTCCGCCGCGGAGCGGGGGTCAATCCGCCGTGCGGCAGCGGCGGTATTCGTGGTCGCGCTCGGGTTGCGTCTTGCGTTCGCTTTCGCGTTCGGCGGAAACGACCTTGTGGCGCGGTTCGGGGGAAACCGGGAGGATCCGCAGGTTTATGACTGGGCGGCGAGGAACCTGCTGGACGACGGCGTGCTGGGATTTCGAGGTGAGCCCAGCGCTCGTCGCGGTCCGGCGTACCCGCTGTTTCTAGCCGGGGTCTACGCAACAGCGGGAGACGCGCCGCTTCGCGTGCGGGTCGTCCAGTCCGGAGTGGATGCGGCGGCGGCGGTGTTGATTCTTCTGGCGGTCGCCGGCGTCGCGGGTCGTCGCGCCGGCGTGCTCTCCGGAATCATGTACGCCGGCTACCCGATCTTCGTCTTCAACGCCTCGGAGATCATGACCGAGGTTCTCGCGCTGGTGTTCCTTGCCGGAGCGATGTTGGCGTTGTTCCGCGCGGCGAGCGCTCGGGAAGGGCGGAAACCCAGTCTGATCTGGTCCGGAGTTTGCGGCGTCTGTTGCGGCTTGGCGGCGCTGACGCGGGAGAATCTGGCGCTGGTGGGGGTTTTGTGGGCGGCGGCGTTGCTTGTCGCGGGGAAGGCGACGCGGACACGAGACCGAGTCTGGCGCGCCGGGGCCGTGGCGCTGGGGTTTGCGGTCGCGTACGTGCCGTGGGTCGTGCGCAACACGATCGTCTTCGACACGTTCATGCCCGCCGGGAGCAGCGGCGGAGAGAACCTTCTTCGCGGCGCGGGTCTTGCGCGGGAAGGTTCGGCGTTCAACTGGCGGAAGTGCCTCAGCGACAACGGGTTGCTGGATTACTGGGCCTATCACAACCCGATCAACCGCGGCGCGGCGTTCCCGGATGAGATCGAGAGCGACCGGCGCGCGGCTGCGCTGGCGGCAAGGTGGATCCGAGAGGATCCGGCGCGGCACGTCGCTTACGGCGCGGAAAAGGTTCTGCGGCTTCTGGTTCAGATCGAAGAGCGGACCGGAAGTTCCGGCGGCGCGCTGAGGTCGGGGCAGGCGTGGGCATACCGGCTGACTGCGGCGCTGGGCGCGATCGGCGCGATCGTGCTCTGGCGACGGGGCGGGCGCTTCGCGGTGGTGGCGCTGGCGCTGCTGTCGCTTGCGGGATGGGCGGTGATCTTCGCCGTGGTGGCGTGGAAGCGCTACCGGTACGTGACGTTCGACCTGGCGTGCGTGGCGCTGACGGGGGTCGCCCTCGACGCGCTGATCGCGCGGGTTCGGACGCGCGTCGCGACCGATCAATCCTGATCGGGCATGCCGTCGATCTCGTCGCGGAGACGGGCGGCTTCCTCGAAGCGTTCGTCCTCGATCGCGCGGCGCAGTTTCTCGCGCAGGTTGGATCGAGGCTGCGCCGGAAGGTCCGACGCGAGTTTGGCGCGCATGTTGCAGAGGATGCGCACTTCCTCGCTGCGTTCGTAAGCTTCGGGTTCGCCCCGCTCGTCGTAGATTTCGCGGATCGTGATAAGCCCGCGGTTCACGTGGGCGAGCGCGCTGTTGGCGTGCCCCTCGCGCAGCGCGAGGTGGGCCTGAGCGCGGGCGTTCATCATGACGACGTAAGGCCGGAAGACTTCGAGGCGCCGCGCGTCCTCGGGATCGAGGGCGTGATCGCGCACGAAGTCGAGCAGATTCAGATTGTGCTGCGTGTCCTCGATGACGCGGTCGTAATCCTCGAGGACGAAGTAGGCGACATAGCGACGGTAATACTGGGAGGCCTCCTCGCGAAGCTGGCGGGATTCCTCCGCCGAGAGTCCGAAACCGACGACGGTTCCGTTGCGGTCCTCGTACTCGGCGAGGCGCGCCCGGTGATAGTCGAGAAGGGTGTCGTGTCCGAAGGGCCGCCCGCCGTCGGGGCGTCCCTCCGCGAACATCTGGACGATCCCGAGTTCGACGCGCTGCTGGATCTTGATCAGCCCGTCGGCGCCGCGGATCTTGCGCACGGAAATTTTATCGGAATCATAAGGCCAGTCGAGCAACGCCTCTTTGAGGTCTACGAAAGACATCGTTCACCCTCCGGTCGGCGCCCGGCAGGCCGCTCGTTCGGCCCCGGCGCGATTACGCTCAGCTTACGATTCCGGCGTCTGACTGAACGAGCGAAGGCGAGCGCGAATGCCGCGCTGCCGAGAATCCGGCGAGCCGCCCGTCGCCGCGCGGCGGATCGGCAAAAATCGCCGCGACAACCGGGGATTAACCCGACGCCGGAAAGCCGAAGACCGCGCGATTTCGCCGGGCCGGACGCCGGGTTATCCTGCGGACATGCCGGAGCATGACCGACCCGCGACCTGGAGCAGCGATCTGCTCCGATCTCCGCACACGACCGCGGACAAGGCCGGTCGCGTCCGGACGATGTTCAACGCGATCGCGCCGACGTACGAGCGCGTCAACCGCGTGTTCAGCTTCGGGCGCGACGCCGCGTGGCGACGGGACGCGGTCAGGCTGGCGCGGTTGACCGGAACGGAGCGCGTGCTGGACGTGGCGTGCGGGACCGGCGACCTGGCGCGGGCGTTTCTGACGGGGGGCGCGGCGCGCGTCACCGGGCTGGATTTCGCACATGAGATGCTGGTCCGCGCCGCGGCGCGCGGCGGCGACGCGGCGTGGTGCGAAGGCGACGCGTCGTGGTGCGAGGGCGACGCGCTGGCGCTGCCTTTTGCGAGCGGGTCGTTCGACGTGGTGAGCTGCGCGTTCGGAATCCGCAACTTTCAGGATTTGCGCGTCGGGGTGGGCGAGTGCTTCCGCGTGCTGGCGCCGGGAGGGCGTCTTGTGATCCTCGAATTCTCCCGACCGGGCGGGAGGGTCGCGCGGTGGTTCACCGAGTTGTATACGGCGCGGGTGATGCCGCGGCTGGCGACGTGGATGTCGGGCGACCGGACGGGCGCCTATCGCTACCTGCCCAGTTCGGTGGTAACGTTTCCGGGCACGGACGCGGTGGCGCAGGTGTTGCGCGCCGCGGGGTTTTCGCGGGTCGAGATCCACCCGCGCACCCTGGGAGTCGTCACGATTTACGTTGCGTGGAACAACCCGTGACAAGCGTCATCGCCGCGCCAACGTTGAGCGTTGATTCCGCCCGCCCGGCCGAGGATGTCTGGTCGTTGTGGGGCGGGCAGCACCGGCTGCGCGCCTTCGTGCTGCTGGGGGTGAACCTCGCCTTGTTCCTCGGCGTCGGATGTTTCACGTACTGGCTGCGGACGGGGGTGTTCTTCGCCCCGGCGCAGGAGGGATACTGGAACATCCTGAGACTGACGTTCCGGTTCACGGGCGACACGGGGGTGACGCTCGCATCGTTCCTGCTGGGTCCGATCAAGGTGACTGACGTGCCGGCGATGATTCCGGTGGTCGGGCTGCTGGTGTCGTGCCTGGTGTCGATCCCGGTGCTGGTGGCGATTCTGTACCGGATCTGGGCGAGTCTGCCTTTCATTCTGGCGGTGGCGTTTCTGGCGGTGATGCCGTGGCTGGCAATCACGCTGCTGGGCTGCTGCATGTTGGCGTCGTGCCGGCCTTTCCGGCAGCGGTCGCAGTTCATGTCCGCCCTGATCGGTCAGGTTCCGGTGGTGTTGTATTTTCTGCTGGCGTGGCGCGGGTCGCCGGGATCGGAACTGGACGCGGCGGATCCGCTCGATCCGATCAAGTTTCTGGCGCCGTGGGTGATGGCGATCGTGGCGGGGGCCGTGGTGACGGCGGTGGTGCTGGGGATTGCGCGGATCGTACGTTTCCGCCCGGGGGCGATCGCGCCGGTGCTGGCGCTGATGTTCTCCCTGCCGGTGCTGCTTTTTGAATATCTGGTGGGGCGCGACGAGCTGCATTACCGGCGCCTGGTCGAGACGCGGCGCAGCTTCTTCAGCGATCGGGGCGATCCGTCCGACGGATACGACGCGACGGACGATCTTCTTCGCGCCGCGGAGCGGGAGTGGTTCGGCTATCCCGAGCCGCGGCCGCGTTTCAGCGACATTCTGGATCGCGTCAAGCTTCAGTGGACGCTGAGGATGTCCGGTCCGGAGCATCACGACGTGGAGGGGTTTCTTCAGGTCGAGGGCTCCGTGCTCGCCGAACATCAGTGGACGCACGCGTTTCAGTGCGACGCGTTCCTGAAATACTACCCGGACAGCCGTTACGCGGTTGACGCCTTGTTTCTGAAGGCGTCGGCGCTGGACATGCGCGTCGATCTCGGGGCGTTCCGTCGGAAGAACCTGATCCGGTTTTACGACGACTTCCCCAGCCCGTGGTCGGCGTTCGAGTGGCGCCGCCTGCTGGAGAACTTTCCGGATTCGACGTACGCCGCGGCGGCACGGTTGCGGCTGGCGCAGATCGAACTGCGGCGCGGGCGGGTCGAGGCGGCGCGGTTGCTGCTTTCCGACCTGGTGTCGCGCTCCGGCGGCAGAGCGGACGAACCCGCGACTCCCTCCCCCCCTTCAACCTGGAGCGCCTTCTTCCAGCGCCGGGCGCCGCGGGACGAGCATCCGCTGAGCTTCAGCCGGATGCGGGTCGAGGCGCGTCGCCTGCTGGAGTGGATCGAGGCGAACGAAGATCCGGTCGTGGGCTGGGAGCCGCTGTGCGGGACGGACCGTCCGGCCAGACCGGTGGCGTTCGGACTGGCGCACCTGGATCCGCGCGCGGAAGGCTACGCCGCCAACGTCGAGAGACTGCTCGAGGCTTACGAGGCCAGCATCTGGGCGGACAACCTGAAACTGGAGATCATCAAGGCGGAGCGCGATGCGAAGGCGCGTGCGGAGGCGTTGAGCGCCTTTCTGACGATGTATGACGGGCGCGGCGCCGACGCCGAACCCGAGGCGCGATTCCTGCTGTGCCTGGCGTACAATGAACTCGACCGACCGCAGGACGCCGGGCAGGAGCTTGAAACCCTGGCGCGGCGGTTTCCGTCAAGTTTGTGGGCGGAGCAAGCGGGCGCCGTCGCCCTGCGGACGCTGCGGACGATCGAAGGGACGGGCGGATGAGCGGCGACGGGGAGCTGAAGCGGATCATCGTCGGAGTGACCGGCGCCAGCGGGGCGCGTTATGCGACGGGCCTGCTTCGCGCGCTGCTGGACGGCGGCGCGGAAGTTCACCTGGTCGTGTCCACGTTCGGACGCCGCCTGCTTCGGGATGAACTGGGGCTGGAGAGGATTGACGATGTCTCGCTGGCCGGGCGGCGCGACGAGCGGCTGGTCATCCACGAATACAAGGACGTCGGCAGCGTGCTGGGCAGCGGGTCGTTCCGCACCGCGGGAATGATCGTCTGTCCGTGCAGCACGAACACGTTCGCCTCGATCGCGGCCGGACTGGGCGACAACCTGATCGACCGGGCCGCCGCCGTGACGCTCAAGGAGCGGCGCAGACTCGTCCTCGTCCTGCGCGAGATGCCCCTGACGCACATCGACCTGCTCAATGCGGTGCGTCTGAGCGAAGCCGGAGCGATCATCTGCCCGGCGTCGCCCGGTTTTTACATGCTCCCGGAGAAGATTGACGATCTCGTGGATTTTGTCGTGGGGAAGCTCGCGGATCTTTTTGACGTGCCGCACGCGCTGCACACGCGATGGCAGGACAGCGAGGCGATGCGGCGATCGTAGCGATGACGCAGGCAGGGGCGGAAATCAGCAGGACTTCGACGGTCGCGTGGCTGGCGCCGATCCGGGTCTGGGCGGACATGGTCAAGTTCGCGCATACCGTGTTCGCCCTGCCTTTTGCGTTGATGGCGGCGTTTCTGGCGGCGCGGAATCTTCCGGGGCGGACCGCGCCTTACGCCGGGCAGGCGGCGCTGATCCTCCTCTGCATGATCGGCGCGCGGAGCGCGGCGATGACGTTCAACCGGATCGCGGACGCGCGGATCGACGCGCGCAATCCGCGCACGCAGGGTCGGCCCCTGCCCGCCGGACGACTTTCCTCCACGGCGGCGTGGGCGATGTTCGCGGCGGCGGTGCTGATCTTTCTGGGCGGGTGCGCGTTGTTCAAGGCGGTGTACGAGAATTCCTGGCCGCTGCGGCTTTCGGCGCCGGTGCTGGCGGCGCTGCTGGGGTATTCGTATGCGAAGCGGTTTACGAAGTGGTCGCACGTCTGGCTGGGCGCGGGGATCGGACTGGCGCCGGCGGCGGCGTGGATCGCGGTGCATCCCGGCTCGCTGGGCTGGGGAGCGGGTCTGCTGTGGTTGTGCGTCACCTGCTGGATCGGCGGGTTCGACATTATCTACGCATGCCAGGACATCGACGTGGATCGTCGCGAGGGTCTGCACAGTCTGCCGTCCCGAGTCGGTCCCGCACGGGCGCTGGCGCTCGCGCGGGTGCTGCATGCCGCCGCGATCGTCGCGCTCGTCGTGCTTGGCGCGGTCGAAGACCTGGGGATCATCTACGGCGCGGGCGTCGCCGTCTCGGCCGTCCTGCTGGCCGTCGAAAACAGCCTCGTGCGCCCCGGCGCTTATGAGAAGGTGAACGTCGCCTTCTTCACGGTTAACGGCATCGTAAGCTGCGTCCTCGCCGCCGCCGCGATCATCGATGTTGTTCGATAATGTTCCTTCGAACCTTCCGATCGTCCGTCCGCGGCGCCGGCGCGAGGTGAGCGTCCGGTCCTGCGGCGCCTGAACCCGCTTCGGCGACAAAGCGCGCAAGGGTGGAGCTTCGGCGGATTTCTCAATCCGCGGCGTTTTGGGCGGAGCAGGCGGCGCTGCTAATCTGGGCGGGGATGACCGAATCCACGATGTACCTCCTCGCCGGATTGATTCTGCTGGTGGCGCTTCTTTATTCCACCGTCGGGCACGCGGGCGCCTCCGGGTACCTGGCGGCGATGGCTTTGCTGGGGGTTTCGCCGGCGCTGATGAAACCCGCGTCGTTGTCGCTGAACATCGTGGTGGCGACGATCGCCGCAGTGCAGTTCGCACGGGCGGGGTGTTTTTCGTGGACGCTGTTCTGGCCCTTTGCGGTCACTTCCGTACCGATGGCGTTCCTCGGCGGACGAGTGACGCTGCCGGGAGACTGGTATAAGCCGCTGGTCGGGTTCGTGCTTTTGTATGCGGCGTGGCGACAGTGGGTCCGTGCGGGAGGGACAACGCAGCGTTCGATCGCTCCGCCTCCGAAATCGACCGCGCTCGTTGCGGGCGGCGCGCTCGGGCTGGTCTCGGGTTTGACCGGCACCGGCGGCGGAATCTTCCTCAGTCCGCTTCTGATCCAGTGCGGCTGGGCCGATCCGCGACGGACAGCCGGCGTCTCCGCCGTTTTCGTCCTGGTGAACTCGGTTGCAGGGCTTGCCGGACTGCGGACGACTGCGGGCGCGCTGCCTGGCGCGATCCCGCTTTGGGCGGCGATGGCGGTGATCGGCGGCGCCGTCGGATCCCACCTCGGAAGCCGGAAGCTGGGGTTCGCGCCTCTGCAACGCGTTCTGGCGGTGGTTCTGGTCGTCGCCGGGTTGAAGCTGATTCTCCTTCGATGACCCGGCAAGCAGTCACAGCGGGTGAGCGATAGCCGACGAGGCGGCCGGCTGCACGTCAATCTGCTTCGGCCGAGTCCGCGTCGGCCGGAGGCGAGGCGACCGCCCAGTCCACGCGGGTGGTCTGTCCGGCACGGACGTCGAACTCCCCGATGACCGGATATTCGAGGCCGGGTTCGTTGAGGTCGGCGACGTAGCGGCCTGGGAACAGCGCGGACTGGCGGAACGCGCCGCGCTCGTCGGTCGTGGCGTACCTGAGAAAATCCCCGGGAGGTTGAAGATACAGGCGCAGATCGACGGACCGGGGCGCTCCGGCGTCCGCATCGCGCACGACGCCTTCGACGGCCCCTCCTGGGATCAGCGTGAGGTCGAAGCGCGTCACCGCCCCGGGGGCTGACGACACGGTCAGATCCCACCACGAGCGCCCGTCGGCGCTGACCCACGTCGCATGTTCGATCTGGATCCCGACGAAGTAGTCCCAGCGCCCCGAAGACTCGTCACGGATCAACGAACCGTAGTTCATCGGGTTGAACTCGTAGCGCCCCCGCGCATCCGTCCGCGTCTCGGCGACGCGCCATCGCGTGGCGAAACCGGCAAAAAGGACAATGCGGACGTCGGGGACGGGGCGGCCGCTTTCATCGTTCATGCAGCCGGTCAGCACCGCCGCCGTGCCGACGGAGGCCGACGGCGGATCGGCATCCGGCGCGGATTCTCCAGGCGAGCCGGGGTGCGAGGGCGCGCTTCGGCAACCGGCGCCCGATAACGTCAAGCACGCACCGGCGGCGAAGGCCGCCGCCAGTCCCAGCCTCTCCTTCATGACGATCCTCCACGCTTGCACATGCCGCGGCGCGCCGGATGCGCTCGCTTCGTCCGCGATATCTCAGTCTTCGGCCTGACGTCGTCCCCGCAAGGCCCGTGAATCGTAGGCTCCGATCGCACGACCCGTGAAACCGGAGAACTCCGGCAACACGGGAAGCCCTCGACGACGGATTCGACGCCCGGGCGGTGGAAAAGTTCCCGGGCGTCATCCGGCGCCGCACTGCGGCGCAATACCGAGAACCGGAGGGAAAGATGAGTTGCAGGGAGCAACCGCGCGGAAAGCGCGCGCGGCGGTCGACGCGTCGAGCGGGCGTGCTGCCTCTGGCGGCGCTGGTGGCGGCGCTGGCGGCGTGCAGCGGCGGTGGCGAGGATCCGGATCGCGGCGGGGGATTGCTCGACGAACCGCTCGTCGGCGTGGACCCGCAGTCGGACCCCGACGACGGCGACGCGACCGGCGGAAACGAAGAATCCTCCGACGTTCGCTTCAGCGCGACGCGCGTCTTCTGCTGCAACCCTCTTTCCGTCGATTTCCGGCTGGAGCTGCCGCAGGACGTTCCCTCGGCCGGGTTGCTCGCCACCTGGAGCTTCGGCGACGACAAGGACGGCGCCGGGCTGAGCATCGGTCACACTTACTCGCGCGAGGGGCGGTATCGGGTGACGGTCGAGTTGGTCTGGCCGGACGGGCGGGTCGAACTTGTCTCCGGCGTCATCGACGTCGGGCGCGACGGTTCGAGCGACGATCTGCTGGTGGACCCTTCCGCGGAGGAGGCGCAACTCGTCGCGAACGCCGGACCTGACGTGGAGGCGCTCCCCGGACAGACGGTGACGCTGGACGGCCGTGGAAGCGAACTCCCCGCCGACGCGGACCCGCGGATCGCGTGGTCGCAGACGCTCGGACCGGATGTGTCGGTCGACGGAGCGGACTCCCTGGCGGCATCGTTCGTCGCGCCCGCGACGGATGCGAACGTGGTGTTCGTCTTCCGCCTGACGCTGAGCGCATCCGGGCAGGAGGCGCACGACGACGTATCCGTGCTTGTTCGCGGAGGCGGCCTGGGGAATCAGCCGCCCGAGGGTCTGCCGGCGCACGTGTTCGTCGAAGCCGGGCAATCCGCGCGCCTCACGCTTCGCGGAAGCGATCCCGACGGGGACGATCTGACGTTCTCGATCGCCGCCGCTCCCGAACAGGGGCAGCTTGGCCGCGTCGAGAACGACGGTCACGACACGGCCAGCGTCACGTACACCGCCAACGCCGACGCCGAGGGGGAGGACGCCTTCTCCTTCACGGTCACCGACGGACTCGCCCGATCGGCGGAAGCCGTCGTAACCGTCTCTTTCGACGTCGGGGGGGACGGTCTACGCGCGGAAGACGGCCGCGCGTTCGTTCCCGTCGATGCGCGGGCGACGCTCGTGCTGCACGGATCGGACGCCGAGGATGACGACCTGACGTTCGAGATCGTCGAAGCGCCGCGGCACGGGGACGTTCTTGAGATCGACAACTCGGAACGGGACTCCGCCCGCGTCGTATACCAGCCTCGCACCGGGTTCCACGGGCGTGACGAATTTTCGTTCCGCGTGTCGGACGGCGGCGGCGCCTCGAAGGAAGCGGTCTTCTCGATCACGATCAACAAGCTCCTCCTGCCGTGGAATGAGGTGAACCAGCCGTGGGAGCCGGCGCTGAGCTTGTTCACCGAGGAGCAGGGCGCCCGCGAGGGGATGACGGTCTTCGACTTCGCGATGGTGGGCATCGAGAACTGGGCGAAAGTCACCAACACCGTCGTCATCACCACCACCGGAAGCAACATCCGAGGGTTGTATGACGCGCTGCGCGAACACAAGCCCCGGGGGCTGACCGTCATCGGCGGGTTCAAGACGGCCTCCTACCTGCCGCCGGACAACTTCGCCTATCAACCGGGGTGGGTCACGATCCTGGACCGGGCGAGGTTGACGGTTCAACACACGGGCGTGAACGTCGTGGTTCTCGAGAACGAAACCGCGCTGGAGCTGTTCAACGGTCACGCGGCGACGATCGACCTGGACGAACTTCGGGCGAGTCTTCAGCCGCTGGCGGAATCCGGCATCGAATTCTGGTGGTGGATGCCCGCCGTGTTCCGCAACCGCGAATACTGGGACGAGCGCGAGGAAGGAACCGCCGAGTTGACCCGCACCGTCGTCGAGTCCGTGCCGAACAGCAAGTTCATCACCGGGTACACCGGTTGGCCGGGCTGGGAGCGAGGCGTCTTTCAGGAGCCGCGCCTTCGGCAGTGGACGATCGACATCGTAGGGGAGGATCGCTTCTTCGACCGGCACCTGGTCACGCGCAGCGGACGGCGCATGCGCGGGAATCAGGAGGCTGATTGTTTCACGGCCGCCACGTCGCTGGAGGCGATGCAGGCGCTCATCAACACCGAGTTCTTCCTCTACCCGGGCGCAAGTCAGTGGATCCTCACGTCGGAGGATTATGCGGCGGAACTCCCGGACATCGCCGAAGTCCGGTCCCCTTATGAGCGGTAAGAAGCAAGGTCGAACCCCCCGACCGCATGACCGCAGGTCGGCGGGACGGCGTCGGGGTCGGAGAACCCCGCCGCTTCGGCCCCCGTCCCCGCAAAAACCCGCCGCTTGACGTGGACCGATCGCGTCGCAACAATCCCCTCCGGGTCGGCGCCCGTGCCGCGGAACGATCTGGCGACGCGGGTCAACCTTGGCGGCGAAAAGACGCTGCCGTATCCCACGGAGAGGTGGGTGAGTGGCTGAAACCAACGGTTTGCTAAACCGTCGTGCGGGTATAAACCTGCACCGCGGGTTCGAATCCCGCCCTCTCCGTTTTGCCCCTTCGTCTCGCTTCATCCGCGCACGAGATCCGCCCCCCCCCGCGACCGGCCTGCTGACGACCGACTCGTGATCGTACTCGAGCACCTTCCCGGCGACGCCGGTGAGCCGGCGCTGCAACCGGATCGTCGGAAGTGAGACCTGATCGGATCGCAACGCCCGGCAACCGGAGCCAGATGGAGACTCATGAACTCGAAAAGACCTGCTTCCTCACGGGCGAGACCCTTCCAGGGCACCTGAGTAGAACCGCGGAATCATTGACCCGAGCCGCGTGGGTTTACCTCGCGCGAAGCATCGCGCGGGCTGAAGCCCGCGGCTCAGCGCGGGGCACTTATTCCGCGTTCCTCCTTAGTCCGCGGGGACTTCGGCGGCGTAGTTCGGGGATTCGCGCGTGATGGAGACGTCGTGGGGGTGGGACTCGGCGACGCCGGCGGCGGTGATTTTGTAGAAGGTGGTGCGGGTGCGGAGTTCGTCGATCGTGCCTGTTCCGCAGTAGCCCATCCCGCTGCGAAGACCGCCGACGAGCTGGTAGACGAAATCGGCGAGCGGTCCACGGTAGGGAACGCGGCCTTCAATGCCTTCGGGCACAAGCTTCCCGCCGCGCATGCGCCCGGTCTGCTGATAGCGGTCGGCGGAGCCTTTGACCATCGCGCCGAGGGAGCCCATCCCGCGGTATTCCTTGAAGCGGCGGCCTTTCCAGGTCACCAGATCGCCGGGGCTTTCGTCCAGCCCGGCGAAGAGCGACCCGATCATCACGCTGTGAGCGCCGGCGGCGATGGCTTTCGTCACGTCGCCGGACCAGCGGACGCCGCCGTCGGAGATGACCGGGACGCCGGCGGGCGTGGCGACCTGCGCGACGTCCATCACGGCGGAAAGCTGCGGAACGCCGACGCCGGAGACGATGCGCGTGGTGCAGATGCTGCCCGGTCCGATGCCGACCTTGAGGGCGTCGGCGCCGGCGTCGATCAGATCCTTCGCGGCTTCGGCGGTGGCGATGTTCCCGGCGATGACGTCGATGGCGTAACGGGCCTTGATCCGGCGGACGGTGTCGAGGACGTTGTCGGAGTGTCCGTGGGCGGTGTCCACGACGAGGACGTCGACGTCGCTTTCGATGAGGGCGGCGACGCGGTCGTCGTCATGCACGCCGACCGCCGCGCCGACGCGCAGACGTCCGCGATCGTCTTTGCAGCTTCCCGGGTAGAGGCGGCTTCGCTCGATGTCGCGCATCGTGATCATGCCGGCGAGGCGGTACTGTCCGTCAACGAGAAGGAGCTTCTCGACCTTGGCGCGGTTGAGGATTTCGGCGGCCTGCTCGAGGCTCGCGCCCGGTCCGGCGGTGACGAGGTTCCGCGAGGTCATGACGTCGTGGACGCGCAGATCATCGGATTCGAGGAACTTCATGTCCCGCTTGGTGATGATGCCGACGAGGCGGTGATCATCGGTGACGACCGGAATTCCGGCGACGTTCTGGAGGCGCATGATCTCGCGGACGCGGGAGATCGGCTCGTCCGGACCGATCGTCACGGGGTCGGCGATGACGCCGCTCTCGGAGCGCTTGACCTTGTGAACCTCGCGGCACTGGGCCTCGATGCTGAGGTTCTTGTGAATGACGCCGATCCCGCCCTCCTGGGCGAGCGCGATGGCGAGGCGCGACTCGGTCACGGTGTCCATCGCGGCGGACAGCAGGGGGATGTTCAGGGCGATGCGGCGCGTCAGGAGCGTGCGCACGTCGGCCTCGTCCGGGACGATCGCCGACCGGGCGGGCGCCAGCAGCACGTCGTCGAAGGTCAGCGCCTCGCGGAACGAGGCAGGGTTCGATCGCGTCGGGAGCGGGAGTCGTTGCGTGGAGGGATGAGCCAAGTCCAACATGGGAGAGGCATACCCCGGAGGATCGGCGGCGTCAAGTGTGAGCCGAGCGCGGGTTTGCACCCGGTCAGGGCAACCGCATTCCAGGATTTCGGGCTTCCGAGCGAACGTCGGTTGTCCAAGGGATCGGCCTCCGCATGCCGGAACCGCGGATCGCCTGATCCGCGGTATCCGTCAGGACCGGCTCAAAAGTTAGAATGCGGTTGCCCTGTTGCACCCGGTACATCCCAGGAAACGGGGCGCCCGGGGCTCTTCCCCTCTGACTCCGGTCGCCGGGGGTTGGAATCGCATGAACGAACGACCCTGTGCAACCCTGCGGCGCGATCCTGCGACATGATCCTGCGCGATCCTGCGTGGATCCGGGGACGTGATCCTGCGTGGAACCTGCGTGGAACCTGCGACGCGATTCTGCGCGGTCCTGCGACGTGATCCTGCGCGGTCCTGCAACGTGATCCTGCGGGAAGGGAGCAGCGGGAGGGGTTGTGCCCCGGAGGATCATCCGGGAGTTTTAGCTCCGGAGGATCATCCGGGATTTTTAGCCCCGGAGGGGCGCTGGAAAACAGCCCAGCACGCCAGTGCTGAGAAGCCCGCGCAGCGAAAACAAAGTCCCGGAGGGACGGAAGAAGACCCCGCAAGGACGTCGACCCGCCCCACCACCGCTCGACCGCTCGACCGCTCGACCGCTCGACCGGCCCGCCGCGCCGCCGCTCAGAGCCGGCCCTCCGGGGTCTCAATATCCGACGCCCGCCGCCCCCAGCGATGAATCCCCGGGCTGCTCTCGGATGCCTCTCCGGGGCACACGCTGATGCCTCTCCGGGGCGTCAGGGTGCGCCGCGTCGCATCCTCAAGACTCTCACGATGTCGCGCCCCGGAGTCCGATGGAGACACCGGACTTTCAATCTGCGGATCATCGCCTCGCCACCGGGTCCGGATACCGGTACGTCTTTCCCTCGTGGTTCTTCAGCAGAACGAAGTCCCCCTCGCGGCCGATGACGCGGTCCGGGAAGAGCGGAATCTTTCCGCCGCCGCCGGGGGCGTCGATGACGAACGTCGGCACGGCGTAACCCGTGGTGAACCCGCGCAAGCCCTCGATGATCTCCAGCCCCTTCTCCACCGGCGTGCGGAAGTGGCTCGAACCGCTGATCGGGTCGCACTGGTAGATGTAGTACGGGCGCACACGGATCTTCAGCAGGCCGTGCATCAGGCGCTTCATCGTGTCCACGTCGTCGTTCACGTCCTTCGTGAGCACGGTCTGGCTGCCCAGCGGGACGCCCGCGTCGGCGAGGCGCTCGCACGCCTGCCTGACCTCCGGCGTCACCTCGGTCGGGTGCATGAAGTGGATGCTCATCCAGAAGGGGTGGTACTTCCGCAACAGGTTGCACAGGGCGGGCGTCACGCGCTGTGGCAGCACGGCCGGAACCTTCGTCCCGATGCGCACGAACTCGACGTGCGGGATCGCCCGGAGGCGCGACAGGAGCCAGTCCAGCCGGTCGTCGCCCATCGTCAGCGGGTCGCCGCCGGACAGCAGCACGTCGCGGATCGTCGGCGTGGCGGCGATGTAGTCGATCGCGGCCTGATGCTGCTTCGTGTTGAAGTGGTACTCGCCGGTCTGCCCGACCATCCTCGCCCGCGTGCAGTAGCGGCAGTAGGTCGCGCAGAAGTTGGTGACGAGGAACAGCACGCGGTCGGGGTAGCGGTGGACCAGCCCGTCCACCGGCATGAAATCATCCTCCGCCAGCGGGTCGTCGGCCTCGCCCGGCGTGTGCGTGAACTCCGTCCCGACGGGGATCATCGTCCGGCGGAGCGGCTCGGACGGGTCGGCCAGATCCATCAGCGCCGCATAATACGGCGTGATGCCGACCGGAAGATGTCCGCCGAGCTTCGCCATCGCCTCGCGCTCGTCCGGGCTGAGAGCGAACACGCGCGACAGCGTCGCCGCATCCTTGATGCGGTTGCGAAGCTGCCACTTCCAGTCGTTCCACTCCGCCACGGTCGTGCGCGGAAAGAACTGCCGGCGGAACGCCTCGACGCGCGTGCTGATGACGAAGTCCGCCGTCTCCGCGGACTCCGCAGGCGCTTCCACCCGCTGCGGCGTCTCGATCGGGACGGCTTGCCGGAGCATGTCGCGGACCGGATCGGCCGCGGTCGGACCTCGCTTCGCAGCGGGCACGGATCGGCCCGGCCGGCGCGGGGCGGATCGCGCTCCGCGTCCGGGCGCGGCCACGGGAGACGAAACCGCCGAAACCCCGGGGGCCGCCTTGACGTCGATCGCCTTTCGGGAGCGCGAGCGGCGGCGCGTCATCGGAACGGGAAGAAGTTCATCGTCAAAAAGCCGAGGCGGCGCAAGCACGGTCCCGTTGGAACCGAGGGAGTCGGCGGGAGAAATCACGGCAGGCGAATTGACCTGCAGGATGGGAAGACGGATCGAGTTACGACTTTGACTCGGAGGCTCCGGATCGGAGCCCAGCAGTTCCTCGTTCATGTTGTCCTTCTCAGGACGGAAGCGTCGCGGGATCCCGACCCGTGCGGAACCGTGCATTCGACTGCCCGAACAACCGCGCCGCGCTCCGTATATGCTTCATACATAATCCACGTTTCCGGAAAGTCAAAGAAAACTTTCCGGTTTGCAAAAAAAAACTTCTCCCCGAGGACGGCGGCGACCACGGATGACGCAGGCGACCGGCAAAGGCGACCCGCCCCGGGACCGCTCGTCGCGCCCGGCGCAAGCTCGACAACACCCCCCGGCGGCTTCGCCCCGGCGCGGAAAAGATCCACATCGGCACGAACCGCCTGACCTTCTTTGTCGCGCCGCCTAGGCGATCGCCGCACGACCGGCTGCACGAACCTCCAAGAACGTCTGATCCGACAGAATCTGTGAAATGCGCCTCAAACCGCCGGACACAAGCCTCGTCGGAAAAACGCGGGTTCCTCATCGCGGCGCTCCGCCCTGCGACGCCTCAGTCCGATGCGCCGCCGATAAGACCTTCGCCGCCTCGGGGTCTTTGTGCCTTGGCGCCTCGCCGCCCAAGGCGCGGAGAACGAGGCAGACTTCACATGCTCAGCGCCCCGGTCAGTTCCCGGACGCTCGTCATCCCCTGACGCCTCAGGTAATCCGTCATTCCCGAAAGAATTCGGCTGACCACCCCGGGATCGACAAAAAGCGCCGTCCCGACGCCCACCGCCGCGGCGCCGGCCAGCAGAAACTCAACCGCGTCCTTCCAGTTCGAGACGCCCCCCATCCCGATCAGCGGAATCCCCGCCGCTCGCGCCACTCGGGTGTACACTTTATGCACCATCAACAGCGCGACCGGTTTGATCGCCGGTCCTGACAGCCCGCCGGACTGGTTGGCGAGGATCGGTCGGCGGGTCTCAACGTTGATCGCCATCGCCGACAGCGTGTTGATCAGGGACAGGGCGTCCGCCCCCCCGTCGATCGCCGCCGCCGCCATCGCGGTGATGTCCGTCACGTTCGGAGACAATTTCACAATCAGCTTCGCGCGCCGCACCTCCGACCGCACCTCCGAAACCAGCTTCCGAAGCCGCGCCGGGTCCGTCCCGAATTCCAGTCCGTCCGCCACGTTCGGACAGGAGACGTTCAGCTCCAGCGCGGCGACCGCCGGAAGGGCATCCAGCGCTCGGCAGACGGTCAGGTAGTCCTCGAGGGTATGCCCCGCGACGTTGACGATCGCCGGAATCCCCAGCTCGGCCAGGAAAGGGATTTTCTCTTCAACGAACCTTCGCAGCCCGACGTTGGCCAGCCCGATCGCGTTCAGCATGCCCCCGGTCGTCTCGACGATCCGCTGCGGCGCATTCCCCTTGCGGACCTCGGGAGTGACCGATTTCGTCACAAACGCGCCGAGAGATCGAAGATCCACGACGCCGGCGTACTCGGGACCGTATCCGCTGGTTCCGGAGCAGGTCATCACCGGATTAGGCAGGCGGATGCCCGCCAGATTGACGGAAAGATCGACCGCGACCGGTTCAGGGCCGGTGGGCGGCGCGTTGGCTGGGGTGACGGCATGCATCGCAGGCGCAGGTTGACGCGCGACGCCCCCCCTGTCAACGCGGAGGGCGGGGTGTCGCGTTTCCCTTGCGGCCCGCGGGTCCGTCACGACGGGCTACCTGGACACCACGCCGCGCGGTTTCGTCGAAACCGCCACCGCGTCGGGCGTCAGCAATCTCGGCGGTCGACCCACGATCAGCACGACCAGCAGCAGTGCCGCCACGCCGGCGCCGATCGCGTAGGTCCACGGCTGCCCGTAAACATCCGTCACGATGTTTCCGCAACCGACCGCCGCCGCCGCCCCGAGCAGCGCATAAGGCATCTGCGTCCAGACGTGTTCTTCGTGGCGACAGCCTGACGCCAGCGACGCGAGCACCGTCGTGTCGCTGATCGGCGAGCAATGATCCCCGAAGATCGCCCCGGTCAGGACGGCGCCCACGGCGGAGTAGAACAGCGGCGTCATCGCGTCCACCTGGTCGGCGGGCAGGTGGCGGAAGAACTCGGCCATGATGATGACGGTCGTCGGACAGAGGATGCCCATCGTGCCCCACGACGTGCCCGTCGAGAAGGAGATGATGCACGCGCACACGAAGATCGCCACCGGCGTCCAGATGATCGGGAAGCTTCGCGCCTGAAGTTCCGCAGCGACGATCCGACCCAGCTCCAGCTCACTGCACACCTGCGAAAGTCCCCACGCCAGCACGAGGATCACGATCGCCGGGAACATCCGCGCCATCCCCTCGAGCCCCGCGTCGCCGGCGTCGCGGATCGAACACGCCCGCGACAGGAACGTCAGCAGCATCGCGGTGATCGCGCAACCCCACGCGCCGTAGAAGATCGCGAGGTAGGAGATGTCCTCGCCGCCGGCCTTGATCGTCTCGGAAATCTTCGCGGTCAAGGTCAGATTCGCATCCGACCAGGTCGCCCCGCTCCAACCGACGCCCATCAGGATCCCCACCGTGATGCCGACCAGCACAAAAATCGGCAGGAACCCCAGCCACCAGCGGGGCACGACCGGCCGCTTCTCGTAGATGATCCTGGCTTCGCCCGCGGTCGCCCCGCTCTCGCCGGACAACGCCCGCGACTCCGCCTTCCACATCGGTCCGAAGTCCCTCCGGGTCAGGCAGATCCAGAACGTCAGAACCAGCGCGAAGATCGCGTAGAACCGGTAGGGAATGCTGCCGACGAACGCGGCCATCCCGTCCATCCCGGTGATGAACCCCGGCAACCCCTCCGGATGGCTCTCTTTCACCGTCTTAAGACCGTCGCCGAGATATGCGATCTCCGCCCCGATCCACGTCCCGATGATCGCCAGCGACGCCACCGGCGCCGAAGTCGTGTCCACGATGTACGCCAGCTTCGCCCGCGAGAGCTTCAGTTTGTCGAACACGGACTGCATCGTCGGACCGATGATCATCGCGTTCGCGTAGTCGTCGAAAAAGACGACCAGTCCCGCCAGCCAGCTCGTCAGCAGCCCGCGCCGCGGCGAGCCCGATCGACCCGCCACGATCTCCACCATCCCGGCCGTGCCGCCGTTCCGCCCCATCACCCCCACCGCGAACCCGATGATGAGCGTGAAGAAGATGATCTTCATGCGATAGTGACCGAGTTCGGGAGTGACCACCGGTGCGAGCACAAGCTGCTCGACCGCATACCGGAAGCCCCCGACGCCGGAGTGCATGTTCGCGTAATCCGCCACCGCAGCCGGCGGGGGCGTCGTCGGTGTCGCCGCCAGCCGCGACTGCCCCAGCGTGAGCATATATGCGCCCGTCAGAATCCCGAGGAACAGCGCCGGAACCACCTGGCGGAAGGCGATCGCCAGAATGATCGACATCAGCGCCGGCGCCAGCACCCACAACCCGTAATTGTAGCGCCCCGCCCGCGCCGCCGAGACCGGATCCGCCGTCGCCGAAACCGCCGAGATCTCCGTCGATCCGGCGATCAGGTCGCCGGGCGTGTCCTTCGGATCCGGCAGTTCGTCCGCGGTTTGAGCGCTTTCGTTCGATCGCCGCGCCGTCGCTTCTTCGTGGGTCGAATCCGCTTTCTCGCTCGGGTCCGCCGCAGGCGGCGGCGCTTTTTGCACGTTAGTCGCCTCGTCCGCGTCCGCCGGTTCCTGCGCGGAGTCGTCGCTCCGGTCGCGGCGACGGCGCTCGCCGGTTTCTTGAAGTTCGCCTAAGAGGCGCGGCTCCACCCGCACCCCTCCCCGCGAAAACTTCTCCGGCAGGACGACCTCTCGTTCCACGTTGAGGCGCGGCTCGGACGGAAAAAGCCTCGCGGGCAGGCGTTCTGCGGAGGCTCCCTCCGTCTGCCGCGACGAGGACGCGCGACGTTCGGGAACTTGAGGGGATGCCGACGCCCACGCGGCAAGCGCCAGCGCCAGTGCCGCGCCGCAAAGCCCTCGGAACCGCCGTGCCGTCATCTGCGTCATTGCGTTACTCCCTGCGAGTCGCCCGACCTGGCGCGCTTCAAAGCGCCGATGCGAAGATGATCGTTGTAATCCTCGCGCGCGGCAGGGTCAACGTCGCGGCCGGAGCCGACAAATCCGCACACGGACCGTCGCACGGCGGCGATCCGCGGCGCCTCTCTCCGGTCCGCCTCGCGCGATCCCGCGCCGAGCGCGTTACAATCCCCGCATGAACGCCGAAAACGTCTCCTCTTCGTCCGAACCCCGGCATTCCGTCGGAAAGCGCCTGGCGCTGGCGGCGGGTCTGCTCGCCGTGCCTCTCGTCGGCGCCGTGCTTTTCTTCCCGGACGTCTCGAAACTCGGCGATCGCGTGAAACCCCGCCCCGACATCCTTCTGGTGACCTTCGACACCCTCCGCGCCGATCACACCTCCGCATACGGCTACGCGCGGAACACGACGCCCGCCCTCGACGCCCTCGCCCGCGACGGCGTCCTCTTCGAAACCGCCTACGCCCCGATGTCCACCACCGCGCCGTCGCACGCCTCGATCATGACCGGACTGTATCCCGCCGGTCACGGCGTGCTGCGCAACGGCTTCACGCTGCCCGAGTCCGCGGTGACGCTCGCCGAGCGCCTCGCCGCCGAGGGGTACACGACCGGCGCGTTCGTCAGCTCGTTCGTGTTGTATCACAAGTTCGGCCTCGCCCAGGGCTTCGACCTGTATGACGACGACTTCTCCTCCTCGGAGTCCACGCAGCAGGAGACCGAGGCGTGGGAGGGCGTGGACGTGCCCGGACGCAAGGTGGACCGCCGCGCCGACGCCGTGACCGACCGGGCGATCGCGTGGCTCAACGAAGTGCGGCCGGCGCGCCGCGTTCCCGTCTTCCTCTGGGTGCATTACATGGACCCGCACGAACCGTATTCTCCGCCGTCTTCGTTCGGCGATCCCTTCAACATCGCCTCCGCCCCGCCGAAGTCCCTCGATGAAGCCGTCGCCCGATACGACACCGAGATCGCCTTCGCCGACCGCCACTTCGCCCGCCTTCTTCAGGCGTTCGAGGACAAGGCCCTGCGCGAAGGCGCGTGGATCATCGCCACCGCGGACCACGGCGAGTCGTTCACCGAACACGGCTGGCGCGGACACGGCACGCAGATTTATGAGGAATCCGTGCGCGTACCGCTGATCCTGCGCTGGAAGGGCGTGCTGCCGGCGGGCATGCGCCTCGCGTCCCCGGTCGGGCTGCATGACCTGGCGCCGACGATCCTCGCCCGCCTGCGCCTCCCGCCGTTCGACGGTCCGCACGTCGGATTGAACCTCGCGCCGCTTTGGACCTCGCCTCCGGTCGTCATGCCCGAGCGACCGCTCTTCTTCCAGCGCCGCCTTTACGACGAAGACGGGTTGATCGCGCCGATCCCTCTGCGCGAACTCGACGGCGCGACCTTCGGAAGCGGCGTTGAGGTGCGCGGGCAGAAGTTCGGATTGCGCGTCGGAACCTGGAAGTTCTCCGAAGCCGCGAAGGAGACGCCGAGCCGGGAGTTGTACGATCTTTCCGCCGACCCCGGCGAGACGCGCAACGTGTCCGACCAGCGCCCCGAGGTCGCCGGGCGCATGTCGCGCCTGATCGACCGCTGGCGGGAGGATCATCGCCAAGTCCGCGTCGCCGCCCCGCAGGACATCTCGAAGCAGGATCGCGCCCTGCTTCAGGCGCTCGGATACACCGAACCCTCCCCCGACGAGGACGAGAACGACCCCGAACCGTAGAACCAGCCCCAGCGAGCCGCGGACGAGCGGAACCCCGGATTGGCGCGAAGGAACGAGCCTTCCCCGAAGGCGGTGTCGGCGGCTTCGTTATTTCGTCCGGATGCGGCTGACCAGGCTTTGCGCCGACGCCTTGATGCCTTTCATGGCGCTTTGCAGCGCCTCGCGGCTGGGGGCGTATTCCATCGCCGTGTCGTAGTGGATGCGCTCCTTCTCGATCAGTTGGACGAGCGACTGCGTGAAGGAAAGCATGCCTTCGTGCTCGCTCTGGGCGATGACCGCGGGGAGGTCTTCGTCCTCCTCGTTACGGATCTTATCCTTGACCACGGGCGTGTTGATGAGCACTTCCGACGCGGGGTAGACCTTGCCCTGCTCGATGCCGGGGACGAGGCGCTGGCAGAGGATGGCGCGGAGACTGTTGGCCATGCTGGAGCGGATGAAGGCGTGCTCGTTGCGGGGGAAGAACTCGAGGATGCGGTTGAAGGACTGGACGACGTCGCCGACGTGGAGCGTGCCGAAGACGAGGTGACCGGTCTCGGCGGCCTGCAGCGCGGCGGTCAGCGTCTCGCGGTCGCGCATCTCGCCGATGAAGATGGTGTCCGGGTCTTCGCGGACGATGGCCCGGAGGGCGATGGGAAAGCTGGGCACGTCCAGGCCGATCTCGCGCTGGGAGATGATGCACTTTTTCGGCGTGAACGAGTATTCGATCGGGTCTTCAACGGTGATGACGTGCATCGCCTCGATGTGGTTGAGGTGGTCGATCATCGCGGCGAGCGTGCTGCTCTTGCCGCTGCCGGTGACGCCGGTGACGCAGATGAGGCCCTCGCGCGTCTCGTGGATGAGTTTTTCGTAGATGGGGGCGAGGTTCAGCTCCGCGTAGGTGGGGATCTTGTTCTGCACGCGGCGGATGGCGGCGTGCATCTCACCCATCGAGCGGTAGACGTTGCAGCGGTAGCGGTCGCCCGTCGCGCCGCGGTAGGAGAAGTCGATCGACCCGTTCGTCTCGTAGTCGTGGAGCTTGTGCGTCGGGATGATCGACTTGAGCATCGCCTCCATGTAGTCGTTGGAGTCGATCGGCGCGACGGAGGCCACCTTGCGCAGCAGTCCGCCGATGCGGTAATAAGGCGCATAATGCACCTTCAGGTGCAGGTCGGACGCGAGGAACTGCGTCGTCCCGTTGAGCAGGTTCTGCATCGCTTCGGCGGGCGGCGGAAGTTGCGGCGCGGTCATGTCGGTCTCCTTCCGGGCCTACCCCGATCGCCACCGGCACACCGCACTCAGTGTGCCAGGCGCCGCCGCCCGCGCCCGGTCGCATGACGGCGCTTATTGGGGACAGAAACTCACAAGCACGATATGTACCGATCCCAATACGGGCGTTGCGGCTCCTGACCCGCTTTCAACTGACAAGGCACAAGCGGCGGACGGCAAAAAAAAGGTCATCGGTTTCGAGCCAGGTCTTACGTCAGCACCGCCACCAGCCCCAGCACCGCCGACAACACGGCCAGCGCGATCGCCCCGGACAGCACGCGCGTCAGCCGCCGCGTGTGATCCGCGAAGACCCGCAGGATGCGCTCCTCCCGCTCGCCCGCCGCCCGGCAAAGCTGCTCCGCCATCGTCGCCGACGCCGTCTCCACGCGCGTGAGGCTCTCGATCGATCCTCTCAGGTCGCCCAGAGCGTCCGCGATCCGCGCGTCCGTGCGCCGCTGCTGCTCGACCAGTTCGGGAAGCTGGGCGAGGTGATTGTCCAGCCGCCGGGTGCGCACCGCGGTGCTCTCAAGCTGTCCGGCGAGCGCGGTGATCGCCTCCGCCTGCGCCGAAGACGCTCGCGGAAGCTGCGAGACGCTGTCGGCCAGGCGGTCCAGGGCTTCCGCCATCCGTGCGGTCCGGTCCTGCTGCGCGACGAGGTGGGTCTGAATCGACTCGATCAGGCTGACCACCTTCTCCTGCGTCCGGTGCAGACCGTCGAGCGAGCGGATCGCGGCGGACTTGCCCGCGATCAGGGTTGCACCGTCGCCTCGGGCGTCGGACGACGCGTCGTCATTCGGCGTTCCCGAAGTCGGGTCCGAAGTCCACTCCACCGGCGCTCCGCTGCGATGCCCCCGGAGCCGGTTCGTCACGCGAGACCAGAAATGTCCCTGCACCATGTTCGGCTGTCCTTTGCAAAGGATTCCCGTCGCGTTCATCACGGCGGGCGGCACGACCGACATCCTGCCGGACGGGCGCGGCGGCGTCGCGGGGATCACCCGGACTTCGACGCCGGTTCTTTCTTCTTTTCAGGGCGCGGCGCAGTCAGCGCCTTTTCGATCGCCTCGCCGAGTTTCGCGTCGTTCGGCGCGGTGCGCGGGTCAAACTTCTCCAGCACCGTCCCGTCGCGCGCGACCAGGTATTTCTGGAAATTCCAGCGCACGTCGCCGCGGATCTTCTCATCCGGATGCGTCGTCAAATACTTGTAAAGCGGGCACGCGGCCTCGCCCTTGACGCTTACCTTATCAAAAAGCTCATATGTTCCGTGGTGCGTCGAGCGGCAGAAGGACTTGATCTCCTCGCTTGTGCCGGGCTCCTGCCCGCCGAAGTCGTTGCAGGGGAAGGCGAGGATGCGGAACCCGCGATCCTTGTATTTCTGATGGAGCGGCTCGAATTCGGCGTAGTTCTGCGCGGTCAGTCCGCACCTGGTCGCGACATTCACGATCAGCAGAACCTCGCCCTCGAAACCGCGCAGAGGAACCTCCTTCCCGTCAATGTCCTTAACGACCGCGTCCAGCACCGACGTCAGCGGCTTGTCGGCGGCGTCAGCGGACGACGTTTTGGCGGCGGGTTCGTTCTGGGCGAAGGCGAAAGCGGCAAGAGTCAACGCAGTCAGCGTTCCGTTCAATACGGATTTCATCGACAACCCTCATAGGCATATCCGCCGGGCCGGCCGCGGCCCTGACACGGGGTCGCGGATTGCCGATCCGGCGCTATCATCCTACCCGGCGGGCCTGTCGGCCCGCAATCCGGCCTTGGAGGCAGTCGCTTGAGGCGATCGGGTTGCCCCTCGGAATGAACTCGGACCGTCAGTTAGCCGCGGGGGTGGTTTCCTTCGCCGTCACCGGAGACCCCCGGCAGGGTGTAGGATCCGTCAAGGCACGGGGGGTTGTCCGTTTTATGAGCGTGGGAACGTCGGTCCCCGGGTAATAAGGGCGGATTTCGTTAGCCGTCTGCTCGTGCGGCGAGTCGCAACCCGGTTGCGAATATGTCTTGAGCGGCGATGCTCTGCGTCGCAGGGGGCGGGTCAGAGGCGTCGGCTCCGGGGTGGACCGGAGGACCGCGGTCCGATGAGGCCTCCCGGCGCGGTTGGAGACGCGGGACGTGGCGACGCTTTTTGTGATGCGTGGACCGGACAAGGGTCTGGTCTTCGAGCTGACGGACGACGAGACGCTCATCGGGCGGTTCGCCGAGCGCCTGCGTCTCACGGACGACAGCATCTCGCGCCGCCACGCCGAGATCCGCCGCGAGAACGGCGCTTGGACGATCCGCGACCTGAACAGCTCGAACGGCACGTTTCACAACGGCCACCGCGTCTTCGAGCCGTCGCGCCTCCAGCACGGCGATCAGGTCAAGGTCGGGGCGACGATCCTCGTGTTCAGCAGCCAGGACGCGGTCGGACGCGCCAGCGGCGAGCAGCGCATCCGCGATCTGGTGGACCTCAACGTCGCCAGCGAACCGGGCGACGCCGCGATCCTCTCGTCGCTGGCCTCCTCCGAGGAAAGCGTCATTCTTCAGGCGCCGGAGACCGTCGAGCAGGTCGCGGCGTGGAACATCATCTACCGCATCGCGGAGGTCATCGGAACCGTCCCGCGCGTCGAGGACTTTCTGGATCGCGTCGCGGACATCCTTTTCGACCACCTGGTCGTGGACCGGCTGGTCGTCCTCGGTCTCGACCGGCGCACCGGCGATCTTTCTCCGCAGCTGGTCCGCTATCGTACGAAGCGCCGCAGCAAGAAACCGCGGATTCACACGTCGCGGACGATCATCCAGTACGTGATCCAGACCGGTTCCGGCGTGCTGTGCGCCGACGCGATGACCGACCGCCGCTTCACCGAGCAAAGCAAGCACGACAGCATCCACCAGCTCGGGCTGCGCAGCGTCCTCTGCGTCCCGATCATGCTTCAGGACGAGGTCGTGGGGGTCATTCACCTGGACACGTCGATGGCGCATCATGCGTACACGCCGGAGCAACTTCGCCTGGCGACGGCGGTGGGTCGCATGATCGGGCTGGCGATGGAGAACGCCCGCCTGCTCGAGACGCGCATGAGGCAGGAGCGGCTCGTCGCCACCGGGCAAACGGTGGCCCGCCTGTCGCACGAGATCCGCAACATCCTTCAGGGGCTTCGCAGCGGCGCGGACGTCGTGGAACTGGGCCTCAAGCAGGGCAAACTCGAGCTGATCCGCTCCGGTTGGCGCATCGTGCGCCGCGGGATGGAGCGGGCGGTCGTGCTGGCGACGAACATGCTCTCGTTCAGCCGCCAGCGTCAGCCGAAGGTCCAGTTGGTGCAGCTTTCGGCGCTGGTCGAGGAGGCGCTGAGCAGCGCGGCGGACCGCGTCGCGGACAAGAACGTCATGATCCTCACCGAGTTCGCCGAGATGCCCGCGATCCCGCTCGATCCTTACGGACTGGGACAGGCCGTGCAGAACCTCCTTCTCAACGCGATCGACGCCGTGCAGCCCGGGATGGGGTGCGTCACGCTGCGCACCGAATACGACGAGGCGCAAGGCGAGGCGCGGATCTCGATCTGCGACAACGGACCGGGCATCCCCGCAGAGGACCAGCAGCGGATTTTCGAGCCTTTCATGTCCACGAAGGGACAGGCCGGCACGGGGCTGGGGCTTGCCGTCGCCCGGCAGGCGGTCGTCGAGCACCACGGGCGCATCGAGGTCGAAAGCGCCCCCGACGGCGGCGCGACGTTCCACATCGTTCTCCCGATCGATCGCCCGGAAGCCGCCGACAGCGAGAAGACGCACGGCGCGGCACGATGAGGAACCCCTGCACAAGCCCGGTCCGGCGCCGGCTTGCGCCAGGCCGCCGCTCGGTCATGCCGCCGCTCGGTCATGCCGCCGCTCGGTCATGCCGCTTTCCGCAGCTTTGAGAATCTCCGCCGCGGCGTTACAACCCGCGAAGGATGCCAACGCCTTCGCAAAAAGGAGCCCCCATCAAGACCGCGACCGCAATCCTGAGGCGCATCGGACCGGCGCGGGGGTTCTGCATCGCCGCCGCGGCGTACTCGGGGGTGATGGCGCTTTCCGCGCCGACGATCGTCGGACTTTATCGCCCCCCGAACGCGATCTCAAAACCGCGCCGCGCCCGTAAGGAAGCGTTCTTCCTCCCGTCTGCACCGACGGTTTTACAACAGCGTCGTATTGCACCCTGAACGCGTCCTCAACCGAGCCGCGCCCGTAAGGAAGCGTTCTTCCTCCCGTCTGTACCGACGGTTTTACAACAGCGTCGTATTGCACCCTGAACGCGTCCTTAACCGAGCCGCGCCCGTAAGGAAGCGTTCGAGAAAAGGTAACGAGGGAACAAAGACACAGGGGCGCCAAGCAAACCCGAAGCCGGACGCCCCCGGCCACCAACGCGCGCCTCCGACAGCGCGATCAGTCGGGGAGTCTCAGCGGGACGAAGCCGCTTTCGGCGGGGGGCGTTTTTTCGGCGGAGGCGGCTGCGTCCGGGTCGCAGGCGACTTCCCACGGTTCGCCCTCGACGCGCCACGACCGGGGGTCGCGCACGACGCGGCGGTAGAGCGTGTCGCGCTCGACGGGGGTGAAGCCGGCTTCGACGATGAGTCGCTTGAGGCGGTCGACGGTGAGTTCCTGATGCGTGGATCCCGCGCCTTCGCGCTTCGTGATGTCGTAATACACCACCGTGCCGTCGATGTCGTCCACGCCCCAGTTGAGCGCGACCTGGGCGAGCTTCGGCGACTGCATGATCCAGAAGGCCTTGATGTGGGGGATGTTGTCGCACACGACGCGGCTGATCGCGAGGGTTTTCAGGTCTTCCAGTCCCGTCGGTCCGGGCAGATGCGCGAGCCGGCTGCCTTCGGGGATGAAGGACAGGGGGATGACGCAATTGAAGTGCGCGGGGCGGTCGCGAAGGCTCTGCGCCTGATGCTCCCGGAGTTTCATCAGGTGGGTGATGCGCTCGGCGCGCGTTTCGACGTGCCCGTAAAGCATCGTGGCGTTGGTGAAGATGCCGAGTTCATGCGCCGTGCGATGCACGTCGAACCACTCCGCCTCGCCGACCTTGGTCTTGAACGTCTCGTGATGCACGCGGTCGTCGAAGATTTCGGCGCCGCCGCCCGGAAGGGATTGCAGTCCGGCCTCGCGCAGCTTCGTCAACACTTCGGCGATCGACAACCGCGGGCGGCTGATGCGCGTGAAGTGGATGATCTCGATGGCGGTGAAGGCTTTGACGTGCAGATGCGGGCAGGTGCGGCGGATGCCGCTGCACAGGTCGAGGTAGTAGTCGAAGGGCAGCTTCGGGTGCAGCCCGCCGACGATGTGGACTTCGGTCGCCCCGGCGGCGTAGGCGAGCCTGGCGCGGTCGACGACCTCCGCGACGGAAAGCTCGTACCCGGCCGGGGCATCCGTCCAAGGCCCGGCGGATCGCGCTTCGTCGCTCTGCGAAGCGGACTCCCCCCGGAGCGGCGAAGCCCCCGGAACGGGTTTCCTGGGGTAGGGTCGGAAGAAGGAGCAGAACTTGCAGCTTAAGACGCAGTAGTTGGTGTAATTGATGTGGCGGTTGATGTTGTAGAAGGCGGCGGATCCGTGAAGGCGCCGCCGGACGCCGTCGGCGAGTTCTCCGAGGGTGTGTATGTCGTTGGACTCGTAGAGGCGCAACGCGGCGTCCGGATCGAGTCCCGGACCGACCCTGGTCGCCTTCAAAGCGTCATTCATCGCCGTCGCAACCGTCACGTCGCACACCGTTTCTGAATCTCGCGCCGGGAAGCCGGACCGGCCGGCGCCCGCCTTCGCCGACGCGGAGGCCGCGAGTATAACGCCTGAAACCGCGACGCACCAAGTCGGGCGCTTCGCTGGAACGTCGGCGGCGGGAACGTCCGCGTGGTGCTTCGCGGCGGCGCGGGATAGCGACCGGCGGCGCAAGGTTGCGGGGACGGGCGGATCGAACATGTACCGAGTATGCATCGAAGACGGGTTCTGCGCGACGCACCAGGTGACGCTTCCGGACGGGAGCGTGGAGGCGCTTCACGGGCATGACTGGCGGGTGTCGGTGGAGTGCGCGGCGACGGAGCTGGATGCGTGCGGGATGGTGGTGGACTTTCAGGAGCTTCAGCGGGTGTTGCGCGGGTTGCTTTCGGGACTGGAGCATCGGCGCTTGAACG
The DNA here is from genome assembly GCA_022072505.1 of Phycisphaerae bacterium. Classification (GTDB taxonomy): domain Bacteria; phylum Planctomycetota; class Phycisphaerae; order UBA1845; family UBA1845; genus JABWBH01. The sequence continues at coordinate 52,450 of JAJVHU010000009.1, read as the reverse complement.
ACCTGGCGTGTTTCGCGGAGCGCGGTCCGACGGCGGAGGCGGTCGCGGAGTGGATCCTGACGGGCGTGCGATCGGCGGGCGTGGGATCGGCGGTCCGCGTCGAGGTGACGGAGGCGCCGGGGTGTCGGGCGTCGTATGAACGCCCGCTCGGGGGCGCATGACCGCCAGGCAGAAGTCGTCCGGGGCAAAGCGACGATAAATGTCACGGGGTCGCGGCGGCGAGGCGCGAACGCGGCGACCTGCGGTTTTTTGACCCTTGAAAGCGTGAAAGATAAAATCAGGGGACGGTGAGAGACGTTCCTGAGGATCGCCCCCCGCCGTTTTAAGAGTGCGACTGCGATGGCGATTCCCTGCCAGGCGTGTGAGAAGAACTCGGCGTGCGTCCACCTGACCGACATCCGTCCGTCCGGGGAAGCCGTCGAGCGCCATCTTTGCGAGTCCTGCGCGATGAAGGAGGGCGTCGCCGTCAAACCGCACACGATGTCGGCGACCGTCCTGGAGGAGTTCATCAAGCAGGGGCTGGGCCTGAAATCCCTGGCGGAGCGCGTCTGTCCGCAGTGCGGCGCGTCGTTCAAGGATTTTCACGAGCAGGGGCTGCTCGGCTGCCCCTACGATTACACGGCGTTCGCGGACCTGCTCAAGCCGATCATCGAGAAGGCGCAGGAAGGCGCCGCGCGTCACACGGGCAAGACTCCCGGACCGTCCGACGAAAGCGCCCGGCGGCAGACGACGTTGTCCCGCCTTCAGCGGTCGCTGAAGCAGGCGGTCGAGACTGAGCAGTATGAGGCCGCGGCGCGGCTGCGCGACGAGATCCGGATCCTCGAAGAACGATGACGATCGACGACCTGATGCTGCAGCGAGGGGAGTGGCTTCAAGGCACCGGACCGATGTCCGACGTCGTGATCTCCTCGCGCATCCGCCTGGCGCGGAACCTGGCGAACTACCCTTTCCGCAACCGGGCCGGGGAGTCGGACCTCGCCGAGATTCTGCGGACGGTGTCCGAGGGGGCGCTGTCCTGCCGATCCTGCAAGGACGCGGTCGCGCTGGATCTCGACCCGGCGGACCCGCTGGACCGTCAGGTGCTCGTCGAGCGCCACCTGATCAGCCGGCAGCTCGCGGATGCGCCAGGCCCGCGCGGCGTGGTGGTGACGCGCGGCGAGACGCTGGCGGTCATGATCAACGAGGAGGACCACGTCCGTCTTCAGGCGTTGCGCAGCGGGCTCCAGCTCGTGGCGTTGTGGGGAGAGATCAACGCCCTCGACGACGAGTTGGCCGAGCGGGTCGAGTTCGCGTTTGACGGGCGGCTGGGGTACCTGACCGCCTGCCCGACCAACCTGGGGACGGGCATCCGGGTGTCGGTCATGCTGCACCTGCCCGCCCTGAAGCTGACGAACGAGATCGTCCGCGTCGCCCGCGCGGCGGAGGAGCTTCGCCTGGCGATCCGGGGGTTGTACGGCGAGGGAACCGACGCCGTCGGGGATTTTTACCAGATATCGAATCAGACGACCCTCGGGAAATCCGAGGAGGAGATCGTTGAGGAATTCGGTGAAAGCATCATCCCGCGCGTCGTCGAATACGAGCGCGCCGCGCGGCAGGCGCTGATCGAGAAGCGCCCGGTCCAGCTCGACGACCGGATCTGGCGCGCGTTCGGCAACCTCCGCACCGCGAGAATCATCAGCAGTGAGGAGACGCTCCTGCACCTGTCGCACCTGCGCCTCGGCATCGCCACCGGGCGCTTCCCGAAGATGGACGTCAAGGAGCTGAACGACCTCATCATGCCGACGCAGCCGGCGCACCTTCAGAAACGGACCGGGCGGACGATGTCCGGGGAGGAGCGGGGCGCGCTTCGCGCGGAGTATCTGCGGGAGCGTCTGCACCGCCTGAACTGATTCGCCCCGGCGAACCCTCGCGCCCGGGAAAAGGACCGCGGTCGCGCGCCGTCGGGCGACGCGACCGCGGCTTCACCGGGGTGAGGCGGGACCCTCACTCCCCCGACTCGAAATTGCGCACGTCGTCGGGCGAGCCGTAAATTGCGTCGCGCCCGGCCGTGATCAGCAGGTACGTGTCCTTGTTCACCGGGCGCAAAGGCGACTTCGCCGTCCTCTCGGGCAGGGAGCGGAAGGCCCGCATGTCCAGGACGTAGCGTGCGAGGGAGTCGCGGTTGCGATCGTCGTCGATGTCCAGGGCGGTCAGTTCGTGCCCGGGGCGGGCGATGCGGTGAAGCCCGCCGCGCCCGAAGTTCCACCCCGGCTGGTTGTACAACGGTTCGCTGAGGATGCCCGTGAATCCGGCGTTGTCCACGTGGTAGTAGATCGGCGGACCGTCGGGGTAATGATTCGTCGGACTGTAGTACCACTCCATCATGTTCTGGAGCGAGCCGTGCCGGTGCGGGACGTAGTAAAGCACCGGGCGGTCGTGCGCGTCAGTGATGACCGGCAGGTGCTTCATCATCTCCCAGTTCGGGAAATGAACCGGGTTGTACGCGCCCGGAAGCTCATCCGTGCGGATCAGGCGCACGCGTGAGGCGTCGAGATAGGACGCGGCGCGCGGAAGCAGCGTCCCCTGATCGTCCAGAACGGTGTACCAGCGCTCCGGCTGGCCGAGAAGGTCCGGCGGAACGTCCGACCGGCGCACGTACCCTTGCCGGTCGACGCCCATCAACATCGCGGAAAGGTAATGCGCGCCGTAAACTTTCGGATATCCGGCGAGGAAGGGAAAGCGGCCGTTGGCGCCCTGCGCCATCGTGAACACCGGCTGGTTGTCCCGGTCGTAGAGGTTGGGGTGCATGAACGACGGGGGATAGCCGCCGGAGCGCGGGAACGTCTTTCCGTGCTCGTCTTTGAACGCCTCCAGCGCCGTCTGAATCGCGGACAGCGTCCCCGCGGTCGAGGCGTCCTTCCCCGCCGCCCGGGCCGCGGACATCGAGGGAACGAGGATCGCGATCAGCACCCCGAGAATGAGGATGACCGTCAGCAGCTCGATCAACGTGAACGCGGAGCGCCCCGCAGACCGGGGTGTTCCCCAGGATTTGAAAGACTTGACCGTGGACCTCATTGTCAAACCTCTCTTCGTTGGCGACCGAACGTTTCCTTCAGCGGCCGGGCGGCGGCGCATGCGCCCCGCAATCCGCCTTCCGCCTGTCCCGCCGCCCGAACCTCAGCGGCATCCGCGTCGTCGCTAGTCTTCGTAGATGGAAATGTCCTTCCAACCCTCCTCGATCGCCGGCTCAAAAAAGAGCGGAAGCACCGACGCCGACTCGGCTTGCGTCAACTCATACAGCACCAGATCGCCGACTTCGCCCCTGAAAAGACGCAGCCCCTCCGGCGCCGACTGAGACCGGTCATGCGCTTTGCGGTCGACATAAATGACCACCGGGCGGTCGTCCACCCGAGTCAGAAGCACCATCGTCTCCGGGCTCAGCGCGTTGCAGTAGGACCAGCCGAGGACGTTCACGCCGCTCGGAATCGCGCCGACCAGCAGCGGCTGCCCGAGGCGCCAGTACACCGACATCGCGAACTTCGGACCCACCTCGCAGACCCAGTCCGGCTCAAACCGGTCGGCCAGCAGACGCTCGCGCACCTCGACAAACGACTCGCGATGCCTGACGATCGGCGTCACCGCGGGGGGCGAAGACGTCAGCGCGACATAAACCGCGGCGGTGACGGCGAGCGCCAGCGCCGCCGCCAGCGCCCAGGTCGTGCGGCGCGGGAAGCGCCTTGCCGCGCGGTCAGGCGAGGAAAGCTGCCCCGCCGGGAAGGTCTGCCCGTTGGTCCACAGGGTGGGCATCTCCGCCGGCGGGGCAAACTCGCGCCGCAGCGCCGCGTCGATGCGGCGCTGCACTTCAATTTCCGCCCGCGCATCCGGATCGTCCGCAACCGCCCGCTCGAAGGCGGCTTGTTCCGCCTTGGCGAGCCGGCCGTCGAGGTACGCCTCCATCCGGGTTGAATCCTGTCGTTCGCTCATGTCCGGTTCATCATTCGGGCGCCCGATGCGACAACCGCTCTCGAAGCTGGCGGCGGCTGCGATGCACGTGGCTCATCGCCGTGCCCTCGGGAATGTCCAGCGCTTTCGAAATCTCCGAATACTCCAGCCCCTCGATCGTCCTCAGCAGCAGGCACGCCCGCGCCGTCTCGCTCAAGTCGCGCAGATGCGTCAACAACTCGTCATCAAAGCCCAGCCGGTCCGCGTCCGACGCCGTCCACCGTCGCTCGCGCCCGGAAGGCATGCCCGGTCCCGGCGACGCCGATCGCTGAGGGAGCTGATCCAGCTCCGCGACGTTTGCTCCCTCGCGCTGCACCCGCCGCCCGTGATTGAGCGCCACGAACCGGACGATCTGTCCCATCCACGCCCGGAAGCTCGTTCCAGCCTGGAACTGGTCCGGCTTGCTCAACGCCACGGCCGCCGCTTCCTGAAGCACGTCCTCGATCCCTGAGCGCGATCCCAACACGCCGCCGGCGATCAACCACAACGTGCGGTACGCATCGCGGAAGCGCGCAGCGAAATCCGCCCGGTCCCACCCCGCGGACCGGTCGACTGACTTCCCGCTCGGAACAGGTTCGGATTTTTTCGCCGGCATCGTCAGCGAACGATCTTCGGACCGAATCTGCGACCTCCAGCCTCAAACCAGCGGGGTTTTCCCGCGTTCCGGACATTCCGGTCAACCCTTACCAACCGAACCTCCCGGCCGTTATTCAAGCCGGAACCGAATTCCCTATCTTGAGGATGTAGTGGAAAGGGTCGGGCATTGCACGAGGGACTGCGGTTTGTCGCCGGTTTTTCGTCTGACGGCGGTCAACGCCGGACGGTTCTCGGAGGGATCACCACTCCACCCCGAGCATGGCGCAGGAAAGACCGCTGCCGATGCCCAGCAGAGCGACCCGGTCTCCCACGGCAGGAGGGTTCCGCTCCGTACCCATCGCCATCGTCAGCGGGAGCGAAACGGACCCGACGTTGCCGAGAAACTCCAGCGTGGAGAAGTCGCGCCGGGCGTCCAGTCCGGTAACCTCGTAAAGGCGCTCGCGGTGAGCGACGCCGACCTGGTGAGTGAAGCTGTGATCCACGTCGGTGTTCGACCAGCCGAGGCGCAGTTTGAACGCCTCCCATGTCTGCGCGGCGAGACGGCACCCCTGCTCAAGCAACGTCTCCGAATCCGTGTTCATGATCATCCGGGCGCCGGGCGTGAACGCCGCGTCGCCGGTTCCCCGACACAGGTCGCTGTGCTCGGTGGCGGCGCGGGCGACGCCGCCGAGAAGACGGTGCCCCGTGCGCGACACGGACTCGTGCGCCATCACCAGCGCCGCCGCGCCCGACCCGATCGTCAACGACGCGAAGGCGTCCTTGAACTGTCGCTTCGTCAGCTCCGGCGCCGTCAGGAGGTGTTCGATCGTGCTCTCGACGAGCTGCCGACCGCTCTCGCCGGCGACGATCAAGCCTCGCTCCACCTGCCCCAGTTCGATCATGTTCGCCAGAACGATCATTCCGTCGGCGAAACCGAGACAGGCGTTGGAGATGTCAAAAAGGAGGACGTCGCCGCCGAGGCCGAGTTTTTCGTGAACAAAGGAGGCGGTGGCCGGTTCGATGCAGTCGCGTGAGACACCGGTATGAAAGACCGCCCCGATCCGGTCGGGGGTCACGCCTGAAGCGGCCAGAGCGGCGCGTCCGGCCTCGGCGGCGGAATCGCTGGGCAGGACGCCTTCCTCGAAAAAGCGCCGCTCCCGGACACCGCTCATCAGTTCGAGGCGCCCGGCGTGGACGCCGAACCGCGCGTACACCGGCGCGAGCCGCTCCTCGACCTCCAGGGACGTGACCACCCTCGGCGGCAGCACCGTCCCGAACCCCTCAAGACAGACGTGTTCATATTGCATCATCAATGCTGTCCGGATCCGCGCCCGCGCCTCGCTGTGACGGGTCCAGGCGGAACCGCTTACCCGAGCCGCGCGGCTTCAGCCCGCGAGATTGCGCCGCGCGGTAGCGCCGCGCAAGGCGGACCTCGCGGCTCAGCGCAGATCATCCTTTCTGCATTTCGGCGCCGCTCTGACGACGGAAAAACGCGAGGCTGTTCTCCCACGTCCGCCGCGCCAACCCATCGTAAGGCTCGCCGCGCAGTTCCGCCAGAAACCGGGCGACGTGGGCGACGTGGGCCGGCTCATTCGGCTTGACGCCGCGCACCGGGACCGGGGACAGATACGGCGAGTCCGTCTCGATCATCAGTTGATCCGCGGGGTACGTCCGGGCGATCGCCTGAAGCTGCGTCGATCCTTTGAACGTGACGATGCCGGTGAAGGAGACCCGCCAGCCGTGCCCGGCGATCGCCGCCGCCTCCTCCGACGTCCCCGTGAAGCAGTGAAACACGACCCGGCGGCCTTCGAACCCGGCGGCCAGCAGGATCGGGCGGAGGTCGTCGAACGCCTCGCGGCAATGAATGATGATCGGCAGACCGAACTCCGACGCGAGATCGAGCTGCCTGCGGAAGACGCGCTGCTGAATGTCACGCGGAGCGAAGTCATAATGATAGTCAAGCCCCATCTCGCCGAAACCGACCACCGCCGGATGCGCCAGCGCCTCGCGCAGGACGGTCCAGTCCGGGTCGGCGATCTTCGCGGCCTCATGCGGATGAAACCCGGCTGCGGCGAACACGCGATCCGGGCAGCGCTCGGCAAGACGCAGCGCGGCGAGAATCTCCTCCGCGTCCGTCCCGATCGTGATGACCCGCTCGACGCCCGCTTCAGCGCAGCGCGCCAGCACCTCGTCGATGCGTTCGACAAGACCCGGATACGTCAGGTGTGCGTGCGTGTCGATCAGTCTCATGCGCGGTTCCGTCTTTTCAGCGGCGGTGCAAGGTTGCGGATGCGGCAGACTTTTGTAGCCGGCGACACCCCGGCGTCAACGCGGCGCGCCATCCGGGCTTATTGCGGACACGACGGCGCGAGCGCCAGCCGCAAGGCGGCGACATACGACTCGTGCTCGGCATCCGCATACACGTCGCCGCACACGTCGCCGGGATCAAGCGGGCGCCCTTCAAACCGGTCGCCGGGACTGCGCGGGCAGACGTGAACGTGAAGATGCGGGACGAGGTTCCCGAGGCTTGCGAGATTCATCTTGACGGCGCGGCGCAGGCGCTTGACCGCCGCGCTGACCCGCAGCAGGTCGGCGGTGAACGCTGCGACCTCGGCGTTCGTCAGGTCGTGAACCTCGACGGCGTGGCGGCGGTACACGAGGCAAACGTATCCGGGCAGACACGCAAGGCGCGGAACGACGACGTGTGCGGCAGGCAGGGACAGGATCGTGTCCGGCGGTGCGTTCGGAACGCACAGGGGGCATGTCTGACCCCGGCAGAGGGCGTTCCACGCGGCTGAGTCATTCCACGGCCACATCCGGGCGTGATTAAAGGTGGATAACGCCCTCTCGTCAAAAAGCGGAGTTCGGCTTGCGCGGCGTTCTCGACCGGATCCGGCCCGCCGGATCCGCCCGCCGCAAGCCCTCCGCCGCGAGGGGCGCGGCAGTTGCCCGGCTGGATTACGTCTAACTCGTGGAAGGCGTGAGCCGACGCGCCCTGGCGCGGAAAACGGGGTCGGATCGCCCGGATCGGGCGTGACCGAATCCGACATGAAGGGCGCAGCAGAACATCTCAATCAACTCAACTCGATCAGGAAAGGATGAAGTCATGCGAGGGAAGCGTGGGATAGCGGGATCGTTGACCCTGGCCGGCGTCTTCGGAGTGCTGCCGGTCATCACGGCGTCGGGGCAGCCGATCCGGCGCACGTGGCTGGCCCAGTACGTGAATCCGCTGAGCATCGGCGACGTGGGCAGCCAGGGCGTCCTGGACAGCGAAGGCAACATCATCGTCGCGGGCTGGACGGAATTGACGGCGTCGGATTATGACGTGCAGGTCGTGAAGTTCAGCCCCGCCGGGAAAGTGCTCTGGGTGAGCGGGTACACGGGCCCCGGCGACAGTTACGATCAGGGCTTCTATCTCAAGATTGACGCTCAGGACAACATCATCGTGATCGGCCCGTCGATCGGCGACGGCACGGGCTACGACATCCTGACGTTGAAATTCGCCCCCGACGGCGAGCTCTTGTGGGCGAACCGGTATGACGGACCCGTCAGCGCGGACGACGGCCCCTTCGGACCGCTGCTCGACCTCGACGCGGACAATAATATTTACGTCTCCGGTTTCTCGGTGGGCGCCAGCGGTTTCGATGAAACCGTCGTGATCAAGTACGCTCCGGACGGATCCCAGACGTGGGTTCGGCGTCACACGGGTTCTTATCCGGGCAACCCGACGTCGCGAGGATACGTTCTGGAAGTGTCGGACGCCGGGTCGCTTTATGTCGGCGGCGACGGCATCGGTTCCAGCGGGACGATCGACTTCATGACTTTGAAATACGACCTGGACGGCAACCTGCTCTGGGAGCGCTATCACAACGGCGCGGCCAACGGCGGCGACGGTCCTTACGGCATCACGACGGACAGCGCCGACAATGTCTATCTCGTGGGGATCGAGGACACGGCGGCGGGTTTTGACTACGCGACGCTGAAGTACGCCGCCAACGGCGACTTTCAGTGGAGCGCCACCTACGGCGGATACGGGTTTCACTACGGGTGGGACGTTGAGGTGGACGCCGCGCACAACGTGTACGTCACCGGCGCGTCGATGACCGGCGGCGGCGAGTACGACATGGCGACGATCAAGTACAACTCCGCCGGCGCCGCACAGTGGGTTCAGCGATTCCGCACGGAGTGGTTCGGCGAGGACTGGGGCTTCGATCTTGAATTGAACGAGAACGCGGACGTGTACGTGACGGGATACGGCTGGAACGGATACAGCCGCGGGGACGACGCGATCACGATCAAGTACAACACGAACGGCGCCCTGCTCTGGAGCGATCTTTTCAACGGCGAGGGCGGGGGGCAGGATTACGGGTTCTCCGTCGTGCTCGGGCCGAATGACACCTTTTTCGTGACCGGAACCACGTTGGGAAGTTCGGGCAAAACCGAATCCTTCACTCTCCGTTACAGTGAAGCCGCCTGCCTCGGGACAGAGACGATTACCGCGGCGAACTGCAAGGCGCGCGACGGCGGCGGGCTGCTCGTCGTGAAGGTCGGCGGGGGTGCGCCCTTCGACGCTTTCACGGTCGAGCTGCAAAGCGGCGAGGCAAAATCCGGCGTGCTCAAGGCCAACGGCAAGGGCAAGGCGAAGTTCAAGAATCTGGCGTCCGGATCGGGCGTCGCCGTGGCGACGTTCGGGTGCGGCGCGGAATCCACGTTTGAGTATTCCTGTCCGTAATCGTATGCGGTGCGGATCGGGATTTCCGCACCGATGTCGGGCAGAGATACGCAGTCACAGGCCCGCGGCGTCTATCTTCGGCGTCGCGGGCCTCGGTCTGCGCGAACTTCGGAAACACGGCGGGTTCGCAAGTTCGCGCGGGCTGAAGCCTCGCGGCGCAGGTAGGCCTGAAGAGTTCGCGCGGGCTGAAGCCGCGCGGCGCAGGTAGGCCCGAAGTCGGGCTCGGTCTACACTGGCCCCGATGCAGATGTGGAGATCCGCGGTTGAAGCGATCCTGTTCCGGCGCGCCGGACGCGCGGCGATCGGCGTCGCGGCGCTGGCCGCGGCCGGCGGGGTGTTGATGTTGAAGCCGGGGCTGCGCCGCGACTACCGCCTGGAGGCGTTCATCGCCTCGCGCGACGAGCATTACCTGACGTTTCGCTCAACCCTGGAGGAATTCACGAGCAACGAACTCGCCCTCGTCGCGATGCGGACAGACGACGCGCTGTCGCCGGCGTCGCTGGCGATCGTCGCGGGGATGGTCGAACGTCTTGAGAACGTGCCGTCGGTTCAGCAGGTTGGAGCGTGGACGCAGATTCCCGGGTGGCTGCGCCGTCTCGCGGCGGAGCCCCTCATTCGGCACCCGCTGGTGGACGGCAACCTGCTGAGCCGGGACCGCCGGACGGCGACGATCGTGCTTCAGATGTCCGGGGAGGGCGCGGGCGGCGCGGCGTCCGACCCGGCGCGCAACGGCGAGCACCGGCGCGAGGTCGTCGGCCGACTCAAGTCGATCGTCGAGGACGCGCGGCGGAACCACCCGGAGGCCGAGTTCATCCTCGCCGGGCCTTATGTGACGCTGATCGACATGTACGCGGCGGTGGACCGCGATCTGGTGCGGTTCTCGCTGGCGGCGTTTGCGCTGCTTGGAGCGACGTTGGCGGTGGTGCTGCGCGGCGTCCTGCCGCTGGCGGCGACGGTGGGGGCGGGGCTGGCGACGCTGGCGTGTACGCTGGGTCTTGCGGCGGCGCTGGGTCTGAACACGTCGCTGGTCGTGCAGATGCTCGTGATTCTGATCGTCGTGCTGACCGTCGGGAACGGCGTGCAACTCGCGGCGGATTACGAAGCGTGCCGGTCGGAGGCGGAAAGCGCCGGGGGCGGCGTCGAGGGGAGGCCGACGGCGGCGCTGAGGCGGATGCTGAAGCGCATGACGATGCCCTGCGCTGCGGCGATGATCACGACGATGGCGGGGTTCGCGTCGGTGTGCGTCTCGCGGCTGACGCCGGTGCGGACCTTCGGGGCGCTGATGGCGCTGGGGCTGGGGATCGGTCTCGTGTTCAGCGTGGTGCTGTCCGGCCTGCTGGCGCGGCGGAAGGACGTGCGCTCGGACACGGCGCTGGATGCGCGGGTGAGGCGGGGGTTGATCGCGGCGGCCGAGCGCTCGATCGCGCATCCTCGGGCGCTGGTCGGGGGGTTCATCATCGTCGTCGCCGCGTCCTCCGCCGGGGCGGCGCGGCTGCGGTTTGAAAGCGACTTCGTGCGGAATTTCCGTCCGGACAGCGAGGTGCGCCGCAGCTACGAGTTCATCGAGCGGAACCTCACGCCGCTGGGCGCGGTGGACGTCGTCATCCGCCGCGACGACGGCGGAGGCATGATGACGGTCGACGCCTTGCGCCGCGCCCGGGCGTTCGCGGAGGACGCCGTCGCCGCGCACCCGAACGTGATCCGCAAGGCGATGACCCCGGCGGACCTGCTGGACGTCGTGCCCGGCGCGCCGCCCGCGCTGAACGCCGGGCTGACGTTCCGCGCCGCCGCCGCGTCGCTGCTGCTCGGTCCGGACGCCCTGCGCAACTTCTTCAGCGCGGATCGCACGGCGATGCGCATCAACCTCCGCGCGATCGAAGGCGTCAGCGTCGGCGAGAAGCTGCGCGTGATTGAGGATCTTCAGAAGCGGGCCCGCGCCGTGTTCGGAGACGGTCACGTCGTCGTCGTCACCGGCCTTTATCCCTTCTACGCGACGCTGGTCGCCGAGCTGGTGCGCGATCAGTACACGTCGTTCGCCCTGGCGGGCGCGGCGATTCTGGCGGTGCTGGCGTGGTGGCTGCGGTCTTTGCGCCTCGCGCTGATCTGCCTGATTCCGAATGCGGTTCCGGTCGTCATCTGCGTGGGCACGATGGGTTGGGCGGGCGTGCCGGTGAACATGACGACGGTGATGATGCTGTCGGTGGTGTTCGGCATCTCGGTGGACAGCACGGTCCACTATGTCTGGCGCTTCCGGGAGCTGGCGGCGGCGTCGGGCGATCGCGCGGAGGCGATCCGCCGCGCCAGCGGGAGCGTCGGGCGCGCCTGCCTTTTCACGGGGATCGTCGTGATCGGCGGGTTCTCGATCCTGACGCTGTCGAGCTTCCTGCCCACCGCGCACTTCGGAGGGCTGATCGGTTACACGATGACGTGGGCGCTGATCGCGGACCTGACGCTGCTGCCCCTGCTGCTGATGCGGGCGGGACGCGCCGTTCCCGCCGGTTCGGACCTCGGGGGAACGTCAGACCGACGACAACGATGAAAGCGCATGCGACGGCGCGCCTTGAACCGCGCGCCGTCGCATGTGACTCAAACCGTGCGTGCGAGTCAGCCGCCGCAGGTCACGGTGACGCTGCGATCCGGACAGTCGGCGATGAACACCTCGTGATCCCCGGCGCGGCGCGGCTTGAAGCTCGTCGTGCCCTTGCCGTCCTCGCCGATCTCGATCGCGTGCCACTCTCCGTCGCTGTCGATCGTCACCAGCGTGCCCGGCTCAAGCCGCTTCGCCACGACTTTCGCCTTGATCTTCCGTCCGGAGCAGTTCGCCTTGAACTTCTTCACGTCCTCGCACGGCACATAAGGATCGTGTCCGCGCGCGATCCACTCCACGTGGAAGTGAAACGGTTCGAGATAACCGAAGGGCGCCGGCAGGCCGTCCGGAACGTCCTGACCCGTCTCTTCGTAGTGTTTGAAGACGCTGTAAGGGAACGAGAAAATGATCGAAATCTCGTTCGTCCCGTCGCCGATCACCGTGACGTCGCCCGCCGAAGTCGCTTCTCCAAGGTCGTAATTCGGCACGGGAAAATCCGAGAAGGTGTTCGGGAAGAACAACCCGTGATCGCGCCAGAGGTCCGTGCTCAACCCGTAGTTGTGCAGGTTAATGTAGAAGTTGTCGAGCTGGTCAACCTGGTCCGAGTCCCAGAACTTGTGCAGAAGGATCGTCGGGCGGACCACCGTGACGGGGTGCTCGAAATGTATGCCGGTGATCTCGATCGTGATCATCGTGTCCTCGCTCTCGATCATGTGAAAGTAATCGTGCGAGTGATCGTGATGATCCTTGAAGAACGCGTGCGCGATGAGCGACTCGTTCTCGTAGATCGCGCCGCGGACATCGGTGCGGATGCCGAACGCGTTGGACGAAAAAAAGCAGAGGATGTTGTGGTCGCCGTCCAGCGGCACGGCGTCGTCATGATCCCGTCCCGTGAAGTCCCGCACGTCGGTGAGAACCTCCTCATGCCCGTGCATCGTCATCCACCGCAGCGTGATGTTCGCCGTTCCGATCGGCTCCGGCGGATGCGCCTGCGCCGCACTGCTGATGAACCCCGCAACCGCGACGGCGGTGAATCCCGCCCCAATTCGACTCATGTCCCATCCCCCTATGTCAATCGACCCCGCCCACGGACTCGCCGTGTGCTCACCCATCCCCCTCGCCTGCCGACGCGGCCAATACCCTCTCGGCAGCCGCCCTCCGTTGCGTCATGATCCGCCGCTGAAATTGCATTCCGCATGGCGCGGCTACCCGCCGAACCGATTCTGAAACCGACGCCAGTCCTCCAGATCGATGTCGCCGTCGCCGTTCAGATCGCCCGGCTCACATGCCGGCTCCACCGGACCTCCCTCCGGACCCGTCATGCACAGGACCGATTCAGCGTGATCATACAGCGTCCGCTCTCCGCCTCCGTCGAAATCCCCGTTATTGAACCACAGAATCTCAACCTCCGCAGACGCCATCTCCACCGGCGGCGACTTTCCCGTCTGTCGCCACTGATCATAAAGCACCTGACCGGCGGTGTTGGTGCGGTTCTCATCGCGGAGGAAAAGGATGTAGTCCTTGCTCGCCGTCTGATAATACACCCGCGCTGTTGCGGATGTCGTCCCCATCGGTAGCAGGTACGCCGTCTCGTCCCAGTATTGACCGTCGGAATACCCCTTCGCCACGGGTGCGGCCTGGATGTATTTGAAAACCTCGTTATTGAAGCCGCGCGGGGGGATGCGGTTGTCCTTGTACACGACGTTGTTCAGCGCGAAGTGAAACCCCTCGCCGACCGGAAGACCCGTCAGGTCCGCCACCGCCTGATCCAGCCCCAGCTTCGCCTCGTAGACCTTCGTGTCTTCGGTCGAGAGGTTGGCCCGATCCCAGTCATACGCTCCGAACTCGGCAAGAAGGTCTCCGTTAACGTCACGACATTCGATCTGGATCCACATCCGCCGGCCCTCGGGATATCCCGACGGAAGTTTATGCCCGGTTTCATTGACGATGCGGACGCGCAGCAGGTCGCCGTCCTGCGTCGCTTCGAGGGTCAGCGAGCGACGGAGCATGTCCCTCGCACGCTCCATCCCGGCGATCAGGGCGTCGGCGTTCACTTCGTTGGGGTAAAGGTTGATGATCATCTCGCCGACCCAGGCGTTGCCGCCGACCAGTTCGTGCGCCGCCAGGTCGGGGTACACCGGCGGATCGCCGAAGTCGCACGCCGCCCCGTCCACCGCGGGCATGTGACAGTCCTGGCAGGTGCTGACCACCCGGCGGTTGCCCCCGAAGCGACCGCCCATGTCGATGCCGCCGCGGGCGAAGTCGCTGGCCAGCCACTCACTGAAGGTCCGCTCCAGCGGGAACTGGTCGTAGGCAAGGTCCGTCGGGTGCTCCGCGTCCAACTCGTTCAGGACGTAAGTGTCATCCGGCTGGCGGGTGTACGCCGGGTTGCTGACGTCGTGGCACGTCCCGCAAAGCTGCGCCTCCTTATGAAACGGCGAGTGCAGGAAGGAGTGCGGCGGCTCGGTGGCGCGCGCTCCGCGACGCCGGTCGCGCGGATCCATCACGTACTTCCCCCCCGAGAAATCCGCGGGAATGTTGAGAAGGTTGTTCAGGACGGTCGCGTCTTCGACCGGGCTGACGCCTTTCTCGTACACCGGGTCCACCATCCGGTGGCAGAGATTGCAGTTGACGCTGTCGCGGTCGCTGGCGTTGATCGCCGAGCCGTCGGTCGGGTTCGACCGTCCCGACAGCCACGCTCGAGGCGTGTGACAGCGGATGCAGATGTCGCCGACGAACTGCGCGTCCTGCTCGGCGATGGCGAGGCACGCGTAGAAGAGCGGATCCCGCGCCGCGTGCGCCATCATGCTGCCCTCCCACGGCTGCATGATCCGCACGCTCTCCTCCACCGACCCGTGACACGTTCCGCAGTTCTGGCTGTGCAGGAACTGGTCGTATCCGCCGTCGGGCTGGCTTCCGCCCTGAAAGAAATCGCGCAGCGTGGTCTTGATCGGGATCTCCGCGCGGACCGACGCGGCAAGCATGGCCGCACTGATGCAGGCGCCGACAGGCTTCAAGCGCATCCGGATCATCCCCCTCCCACGCGATCGCATTCGAGCGCGCCCGTGAACTCGGAGAACGAGTCGCGGTAGTCGTCCAGATCCACGTCGTCGTCGAGTTCGAGGTCGAACTTCTCGCACCCCTCATCGTATTCGCCCTCGAACCCCGAGTCGGTGAAGCATCGCTGAAACCGCGAGAAGTCGAACAGATCCACGTCGTTATCGGCGTCGAAGTCGCCCACGATCTCCGGCAGCACGTCCTCGAACTGGTAGATCAGCCTCGGCGGCGTGACCCGTGCGAGGCTGCCGTCCGGACAGATCATGAGCTCGCCTCCCGGATGGTCGAACCCGTCCGGCTGGCACGTGCGCAATTCAACGCCCGCCAGTTCCGTCCCGTCGGTTCCGCCGGGGTTGAACCGCTGGAAGTACGTGATTTCAATCTTGTAGGCCCCGGGCGACGGGTAGATCGCGTCCTCGAAGAAGAAGCTGTCCGGCGGGATCGGCACGACGATCCGGAAGATCGTCGTCGTGTCGATGCGCACCCGCCCGCCGTCAAAAGCGATCAGACCGTAGTCCTTGCGGATCGGCGGCGAAAACGAATCCTTCGCGTCCTCGAGGATGACGTCGAAGTAGCCCGTCGCGCGGATCAGGAAGTGCCGCATCGGCAGGTTCAACGCCTCGGGGTCGGACAGATCGCTGAGGTAGGCGTTGAGCAGGTCGCCCATCGTCGACAGCGTGTCATCGGGAACGCTGGCGGCGTCTCCCGCCGGCCAGTCCAGGTAATCCGCTTGAAACGTGAACGTCGGATCGCGGCCGATGATGTAGTTCTCGGCCGTCAGCAGATGCGCCGCCGAACCCTCGGGAATGTCCCAGAAACACTCGACCCGCCAGCCTCGCCCCGGTTCGCAGGGCGCGTTCCCGGCCCGCTGCCACGGGAAAATGAAGATGTGTGCCGCAACCGGAACGCCGATCAATGCGCCCGCCAGCACCGCCGCCCACCCCGGACGCCGCAACCGCCCTGCGAGACGCCGCAACCGCCCTGCGATGCGTAACACGGTCATTTCCTCCTGCCGAAGCCCGGCGCGCGACGCCGCCGATGCGGTCGGCGCGCAACTCCCCCTCACGCTCCGGCCTGATGATCCGCCCGGCGCGACCGGCAGTCGCTCGCCGCACACGGAAGTCGCGGCGTGGCGCCGGGGCGCTGGACGTTCCCCCTATGCTGATCAGCTTATCCCGCCTTGAGCGACAAAGCAAGATTCCAGCGGAATGCCGCGACGGTCTGGGTCCGCTGGATCGCGCGATTTCGCGGTATGCGGATGCGTCCGAGGCGTCTTTCCCGCGCGTCGTCGTCAATGCGGCTTTTCTTTCCTGTCAGTGCGGCTTTTCTTCCCTCGTTTCCCGGGGAGGGACTGACTCCGCACGAACTGAAGTTCGCGGTTCACCCGGTTCCGGGATCAGAGTTTTAGAACATGCTCCACAGGAACTGGTTTGTGACCTCGTGATGGAACATGACTTCCTCGCGCTTGATGAGGTTGCCCAGCTCCTTCGGGCAGCGATCGGCGGCGGCGTCAGAAAACAGCCCAGCACGCCAGGGCTGGGAAACCCGCGCGGGGACAGGGAAGTCCCGGAGGGACGGAAGAATCGGGGAGATGACGCAAGCCCGCCGCACCGCGGCTCACCCGTCCCTCCGGAACTTCCGGTATCCAATGCCCCGCCCCTCTCAGATGACCCTCCGCGGCACACACGGACGCCTCTGCGGGAGGTCAAGAGCGCGCTGCGTCGCATCCTCAAAACCCCCAAGGCGATGCGCACCGGAATCAGATGGAGACTCAGGAAGCTGAAAATCCACCCCTGCGGATTTGAGATCGCGCCGCCATCCTCCCCAGTCTCCGGTCGCCCCCGCCCGACGGGGCGCAACACAAGGGGCGGGCCGAGCCTGACACTCGACCCGCCCGCTATTCATGACCCATCCACGTGGATGCTCGGCTATTCCATCACGAACGTCGCCGACGCATCCACCTTGATCGTTCCCCCGCACCAGGTCAGGTCTTTCGTGGAGCCGAAATCCCGATCCACGTCCAAGGTGCCCCCGCACATGTCGATCTTGACCTTGGTCTGCGTCCCGCCGCCCAGGTAGGCCGACCCGATCTTCGTCGTGCCTCCGCTGAGTTCCCAGTTGGGCATGCCGTCCGTGTCGTCGTTCAGGTTGACATAGCTGACGTTGAACTGCCCGTCGCTGATGTCGAACAGTCCCGTGCCGCTGATCACCGGCCGGGAGCCGCTTCCGCACGACACGCCGCTTCCGATGCTCAGCACGTCGTCCGCGTGGTTGACCCGGGCGATGCCGTCCAGCTTCAGATCCAGCCAGAACAGCATCGATCCGCGCACCAGAATGTCAGACGTGAGGATGAGCTTCGCGTGGTTCACGCCGTCGCAGGTGAACGATCCGCCGTAGTCGCCGCCGTGCGACTTCGACGAGTCGATCAACCCGCTGCCGGTCAGCGTCACCGTCCCGTGAATGTAAACGTAGGCGCCTTCCTTGAAGTAAATCGTCCCGTCGAGATCGCTCGACGTGGACGTGGCGTTCTGCCCCCAGTCGAGCAGCTTCCCATTCTCAAGGTACAGCGTCCCCTCCACGTTCAGAATCTTGATCGCCTGGTTCGCATTCGAAATGCGGCACGTCTTGCCGCTCGGAATCGTCGCCGTGTCAGAACTGCCGGGCGTCCCGTTCGGGGACCAGTTGTTCGGATCACTCCAATCCCCGTCCGTCGCCGTGAACGTGAAATCCGTAAACGCCATCGCCGGCGACTCAGCGAACGCCAGCCCCACCACCGCTGTCAGCAGCATACCCGCAAGAGTCCTTCTCATGGAATCATCTCCTCTATGAAATCAGGGACAAATAGATCAATTCTCGCATCACGCGCGATTCAACGTGCGTGCATGTCATGCTTGAGTACGGGTCAGGGGTCTGGGACAATCCGCATCGACTGAAAGTCCCTCCACTGGTTCGAATCACCCTCGCCGCGGCGCTGCCGCTCGTCAGGGTAAAGGAACCGAATGTCCGCCCAGGGCACGTTTCCCGAGTTCCACACCACCTGACCCGCGTTGTTGATGTCACCGTCAGTGTTCCAGTACGGATCGTCCGTCAACTGGTAAAGAACGCCGTCCAGGTACAGCCAGGATTGCCAGGTTCGATTGGCCTCGTGCCAGCGGATGAAGTAAATGTCCTCATGGTCATTGATTTCGGCATTATTGCCCCACCCGGTCACCCACGAGAGCCGCCCGTCTTTCCACATCCTGACCCCCTTGGGCTCCGGTCCGCCGCCCTCGGACTGAAACACCACGGTTCCGTGATTGTTGATGTCCACCCCCTGGGGCTCCAGGTCTTCCTCATTGTCCAGTTGAAGGATTTCGCCGTCCCTCCACAGGAGAATGTCTGAATCCCAGTAGCCCTCGGGACAGAAGTCATACCGCGTCCACACAATCTCGTCCCGGTCGTTGATCGCCGGGGCCTGGTTCGAGGCCAGTCCTTCCGTGAGCTGAATCGTCCGCTCGCCGTCAAAGAACATGATGTTCGCGCTGGCATTGTCGCACCCCTGACCTTCAAACTGATACCACACGATGTGGCCGAGGTTGTTGATCCTCGCCCCGTGATCGTTGATGGCATTGTCGGTCAGGCGCGTGACCTTGCCGTCGCGGTACATCATGATTTCGGCGGTCTTACCGTATTGGTTGCGCGGACCGATCTCCCGACTCCAGACGATCGTTCCGGCGTCGTTGATGTCCGGCAGGCGGTCGCGTTTGGTGTCGTGGGTGAGGCGGATCAGCTCGCCGTCCTTGTAGAGGATGATCTCCTCGTACCGGTCCTCCTCGAACGTGCCGTAACGCGCCGAGAAGACGAAGTGACCGAGATTGTTGAGCCGGGGCGTCAGCTCCAGGTACTCGTTCCGCGTCACCTGCTCGAGCACGTAGCCCGGCGGCAGCTCCGCCGCGGCGGGAACCCCCGCCGCCGCCCATCCCATCGCGATGATCCCGATCCCGAACGTTGTGCGAGCCTTCATGATGCCCTCCTCCCCACGCGCCCCGCGCGAAGCGAGCCGCACGCAACCCACGGTCTAGTTCACCTCGATCGTCGCGTTCTCGATGGTGACGATCGTCTCGCGGCACTCGATGGTGCCATGAATGGTGAGCTTATCCACGGTGAGCGTGGGCGTGCCGGCGTCCGGGGTGAAATCCACGTCGGCGAAGATCTCCAGTTCGCCGATCTCCTCGGTCACCAGCTCCACCGTGCCCCAGCCGCACTCCTCGTCGCTGAAGAGGGCGTCGTCGTTCGTGTCGTCGGGGCTGCAATTGGCGCAGGCTCCCGAAGACCAGTTCTGCGTCGTGTCCCAGTCGTCGTCGCCCCCGCCTCCCGTCCAGGTAAACGTCAGGGCGTAAACCGACGCCGCGGCCACGCCCATCGCGGCCGCAAACCCACCGATTCTTCCATGCTTCATGATACGTGCTCCCTTTCTGGAGACGAAACCGCTCTCCCCGAAGTTCCGGAACAACACTTCCCGGGACGGGGAGAGACCTTCAGTAAAAAATCCGGAAACGCACCCTCCGCCGGACGCCGCCGCGGAAACCGGGAGGCCGCGAATCCCGCTGGAATCGCCGTCGCGGGGGGAACGGGCGTTTGCGGCCGGGCGATGCATCGCAACGGACTGGGTTCAAAGGCTTTACGGAAGCGCCCGCGTGAACAAGGAACGGGCCCCCCGGCCCCACGCCGTCAGGACGGGGCCTACGCCGAGGCGCGCAATGACACGAGAGAGAGAGAGAGAGAGAGAGAGAGAGAGAGAGAGAGAGTCGGGCACGCGCGTCATCACATCGGGCATCGTGAAGACTCCGACGGTCGGCATAGGCCGATTCGCACGGGACAGCCCCGCACGGAACACAGACCGATAAACCCCAACCGTCGATAGCAGTCTACGCGAGGATCCCCCTCGAGTCAATGTCGCACACGCCGAAACACGAAGGTGCGTGGGCGGAAATGAGCGCAGGGATAGCAGCCCGTGGCCAAAGGGTGCTGAGCAGGTTTGGCGCCGGTTTCCAAACGGAAAAAACACGGGGTACTATTCCTACTACGCGAAGTTGCTCGGAATCCCCGGAACGAATATCGAGCTTTCCCGCCGGCAGGATGCCTCTTGATCGCCGCTCGACGGTCGGGCCTTAAGGTGAACAACGCCGTGGCATCCGAATCGCAAAAAACCGCGTTTGCGATGCCGAAAACGGCGGTTTCGGCGGTACCTTCTTCGCGTAGTAGTATTAATAACTAGTCCTCCTGAGTCTCCCTCGGACTCCGGTGCGCAGCATCATGAGGGTCTTGAAGAGGCGACGCAGCGCGCCCTGACGTCCCGCAGAGGCCTCCGTGTGTGCCCGGGAGGGGCATCCGAGAGGGGCGGGGCATCGGATAACGGAAGTCCCGGAGGGACGGATGAGCGGCGGCGCGGCGGGCTGGCGTCCTTGCGGGGCTTCTTCCGTCCCTCCGGGACTTCGCCTTCCCCGCGCGGGCTTCCCAGCACCGGCGTGCCGGGCTGTTGTCTGACGCCCCTGCCGGGGCTACGGCTCTCGGATGACGCTCGGAGGATATTCGGATGACGCACGGAGGATGACGCACGGATGACACTCGGGGAACGCTTGGATGACGCTCGGAGGATCCTCGGAGGATGACGCACGGAGGATGCTCGGAGGATCTTCGGATGACGCTCGGGGGGCATGTCACAACCGGAGTCAGGTGGCGATTCAGGTTCTGCTCTTTTTGGCAGCGGAGACGCCCGCTTCGATGTTACCAACCTGCGACGTTCCTTGCGTTCCGATCCGTCCGAAAGATCGGTAAGCTCTCGGCCGCGCGGCATCATGAACCCAGCGCGCGGCATCATGAACCGAGGCAGAACGTGCGGAAGCGGGCCGGCTGGGAAGCCGACAGCTTCGCTCGCCGCCGCAGGAGCCAAGATATGCGGAAGGTCGGGTCGGGATTCGTGAAGGCGGGGGTTGTTGTCGGGATCGCGGCTGCGGGGCTGGCGTCGATTGCGAGAGCCGTCGCCTCGTCGTGGCAGGAGTCGCCGCGGACGCCGCTGCCGATGAAGGTCGAGGCGCTTTCGTGGATGTGCGGATCGTGGCAGCTCGAGGAAGACGGCGCCGTCAGCGAGGAGCACTGGTCGCTGCCCGCCGGCGGAACGATGATCGGCATGGCGCGGACCGTGAAGAACGGCCGGACGACGATCTACGAGTTTCTGCTGCTGGAGCCCACGGTCGAGGGGATCGCATACGGCGCGCAGCCGATGGGCAACGCCCGCGTGCGCTTCCTGCTGGTGGAGGCCGGCGAGAAGCGCGCGGTTTTCGCCAACCCGGCGCACGACGCCCCGCAGAAGATCATCTACGAGCGCGTCGCTGAAGACCGTCTGACGGCGCGCCTCGAAGGCGGCATGCCCGCGAAAACGTACGAATTCAAGCGGGCGACCGACCGGCGGTTGCCCTGACCGGCGTCGCCGCCGCTCGTCCGAGGGGCGACATGCGTCATCGAGGCTCGCCCGGGACCGACGCGGTCCGTGCTCTCGATGCCGTTTCAATGCCTCCGGAACAGGAGAGAAAAGAACGCTTCCTGACGGGCGCGGCTCGGTTTTGAAGAAGCGTCCTGGTCGAAAGCAGAAAGAGAAGGGAGAAGGATGATGAATCTGTTGTTGAGCGCGATGATGCTGATGAATGCGACGGCTGATCCTGTCGGCGCGCAGAGTCGGTGGGAGGGCTACTTCGACTCTCGCAAGTATGACTGGGCGGCGACGATGGACCGCACGTCCGCGGTGCGCTTTGAGGGGCATTTGTGGGAGTTCACCGCCAACCCGGACGGTCCGGGACTTCTCGTCCGGATCCACGGCGCGCAAGCGAGGCAGTTCGTTCTCTCCTGCGACGACGCGCTCGGTCAGATCATCGCGCTTGAAGCGGCGACCCGGGAGGATCCGGACCAGATGTTCATCGCGGTCGCCATCGCGTACGTGCCGAAGGAAGGCGATCGCATCGAATATCGCCTTCTTCAGGGAGGGCGCAACCGCGGCAGCCTGGACGAGGAAAAGAGCTGGTTGTACACGAAGCCCCTGCTGACGCAGCCGCTCGACCGCCCGCATGAACTGCTCGGCGCGGCGGCGTTGGGCGGCGACTCGATCGTGATGACGGTCCAGTTCCTCGAGCGCGGGCCCGAGGACTACCGCGTCGCGACGCACTCCTTCTTCAGCAACTGCCCCTTCGGCGGGTTCGAGGGCGGGCGCACCTTCGGAGTCTGGCAGTACAGCGCCACGGCGGAAAAGCGCGTCGCCTCGACCCCGGCGGGAGGATCATGAAGATTTCGTGAGCGCGGATCGCGCGGTCCGCGGGAGTGCGGCGAACTTACAATCCGGAACGCCGCCGCGCTCCCGGGCTCGTGTCCGCGTCGGCGAACTTGAACCGGAGGCGGCGCAGCAACTCCTCATCCGGTTGCGGCAGGAGGAAGAACGACCGGCCGACGGTCCGGGCACGGGCGCCGACGTAAGCGATGTCGTCAAGATAGGCGTTGAGGTCCGCACGGTCCACGTCCAGGCCGATCAGCGCGACCGGACGGTTTTCGCGCAGCGCCGCGTCCACCGCCTTCGGGTACTCCGGGACGCGATCGAGTTCCTCGAACCACCGCGCGAGGACGCGCTCCCGGCTCGCGTAGATGACGTGCCACTGCAACATCGCGTCCATGCAATACACGTGACCGACGCCGGCGGCCTCCAACTCGCTCACCAGGGCGTCGATTTCCGCTGGAGACGTGACGCAGTTCGTCGGCAGCGCCACGGCCTCGCGGTACGGGCGAAGCTCCCACGCCGCCCCCGCCGCCAGCGCCGCCGCCAGCGCCAAAGCGCCGCAAGACCAGGTTCGGTGAACGCCGCCGCGTCGATACCAACCCGACCAGCCCGCCGCCAGGAACATCACGGTCACCGCCCCGAGCGGCGCAAGGTAGCGGCAGAAGAAGAGCCTCGGGCTCGCCGCGAAAGTCATCATGATCATCAGCGTCCCCGCCGCAGCGCATTGCAGCGCCAGAGTCCGATGTCCGCCGTCGCGCCGTCGTCGTCGCAGCAGCAGCGTCGCGGGCATCGCCGCCGTCGCCGCCAGCATCAGCGTCGCCCACGCGGTCCCGAGCGGACCGGCTGGGAACGTCACGGTGTACGCATGCAGCGACGCAAAGTACACGGTCAGACGGCGCGGCAGGTCGCGCAAAGCAAAGAGCGGATCCGGCTCGCTGAAAACCTCCGGGGACCAGACTGCGGAGGCCGCGATCGTGGAGGCGACGTACCCGAGCATGACTGCGGCAAGCAGCGACCCTGCAACCGCCCACGTTGTCGCCGCCGATCGCGCCCGGAACAGGTATACGGCGACAAACGGCGCTGCGCACGGCAGCCACAGCGGCTGGGCCCAGTACACCAGCCCCAGCCCCCCTCCGATGAAAAGGTTTCGCAGGAGCGATGCGCCGCGTGCGGCGTCCGCGCGGCTCCTCCCGGCGGCGCCGCCGTCGCAAAGCCAGATCACCGCGTGCGCGGCGGCGAAAGAAGTCAGGTAGCCCCCGCGGGCCTTCATCGACCAGAACAGCCACGCGGGCGACAACGCCAGCAACAATCCCGCCACGGCAGCCGCGCCCGCGCCTGCCCGTCGCCGCACCGTCAACACCGCGAACATCCACCCCGCCGTCCAAAGCGGAAGCATCGACCACTTCAGAACCGCGTCGTCGCGCCCGAACAAGGCGTACCCGGCCGCGGCCAGCGACGCCTCGACCAGGGAAAACCCGTAACGCTGTCCGTAGAAGAAAAACGGAACGCCGCGCCCGTCGAGAAGATGTCCGGCCATCAATCCGAGGATCGCCTCATCGCCGTCCACCGCCTGTCCCCGCGTCCCCAGCAGCAGCCAGCGGATCGCCACGATCAGCGCAGCGCCGCCGACCAGCAGCGCGCAGCACTCAAGCGCCGCCCCGCGTGAGTGACTGAGGGCTCCTGTCGGGTCTTCACAAGGTGAGTCTGAACGAGGAACGAAGAACAAGTTCTGTGAACCTGATGAAAACAACACCGACGCACGCAAAAGCGGTCACGAGCACTTTCTCCGAGGAAAAATGCCGCAGGATGAAGGTACGAGACACGCCGCGATAATTCCAGCGCCCCCCACCGCCAACGCCTCGCTGGAACGATGTTGACGTCGCAACGTCAGGCGACGTTTTGCAATCCTCATTCCCTCCCGCATGTGAAACCGCGGAGGACGCGAGGGTCCGATGATGCTGGTTGCATGTCTGTCCGGGGGGTATAATGAGATACCGTCGGAAAAAGGCGCCGGGCGGCGGGACGGCTCATTCGAGCGAGGCGGAAACGGCGCAACCGGTGCGTTGCACCTTCGTTGGGGATCACAGGCCCAAGGAGCACGAAATGCCCACCGTACAAGCCATCCTGGATCGAAAAGGGACCGACGTGGCGACGATTTCGCGTGAGGACTCGGTCCTGTCGGCGGCGCGGGCGATGAACCAGCGGCGGATCGGGGCGCTGGTCGTGACGGAAGGCGATCGCGCGGTGGGGATCTTCACCGAGCGCGACGTCCTGAACCGCGTCGTCGCGCAGGAGCGGTTTCCATCGCAGACGAAGGTCGGCGAGGTGATGACCGCGCCGATGGCGTGCTGCCGACGGACCACGCCGGTCGTCGAGTGCCGCGAGATCATGACGCGAAAGAAGATCCGTCACCTCCCGGTGGTCGAGGAGGGACGCCTTTTCGGCATCATCTCGATCGGCGACGTCCTGGCGCTTCAAAGCGCCGAGCAGGCCGTGACGATCGAGTACCTTCATGAGTACCTCCACGGGAGGCACTAAGACGCTGTTTCATTGCCGAGCCGCGCCCGTCAGGAAGCGTTCTTATTGTGCTCTGCTTTGAACGTCTCACAACAGCCTCTGCGTTTTGATTCACGCAGGGGCCGCGTGGCATCCAGCCCCGTGACGTTAACCCGCGCGTCATCGCTCCGCGAACCGTGCCGCGGAGTCCAGACCGGCGATCCAATGAAGGACGTTGGGGATATCCGCCGGCGCAGACGCAACGATCGCTTCCTGACGGGCGCGGCTCGGTTGCAGGGCGCTTTTCCGCGGACTCGACTCATTCGTAGACGCCCTGAGGGCGTCTGAGCGCGGGCGGGTTCGTGCCTGCTCGATGAAGATCGATGTCGCGTCGCGAGGCGTCGCGCGCGCGCAACGTCAGCTCCCGGCGGCTCTCAATCCACGTCATGAGGCGCTCGCGTGAAACCGGGACGTTTCCAGGAGTGATGACTTCGAGGGCGGCGGCGGCGCTCGCCAGGTAAGCCGCCTGCACGAGATTCGCGCCGCTGGCCAACGCGAGCGTCGCCGCGGCGAGGAGCGCATCCCCCGCGCCAAGCGCGTCGACGGCATGCGGAGCGAAACTGGGGAGCGCTTCGCTGCGAAGCCGCCCGGCCCACCCGGGGGCGCCGGGCGCCGCGTTCGGGCGCTCGAACGTCACCAGACCTCGTTTCCCGAGCGTGATGATCGCCTGCCGGACCTGCGTGAGATTCAGGAGCTGCCAGACCGCGTTGGACAGTCCCGCGTCGTAGTCGTTCAGCGCGGCGCGCATCTCGCGTTCGGTGGGGCAGAGGAGATCGACCTCCCGGAAGTGCAGGAGGTTCGCGCGCTTTCCGCTGACATCGGCGGCGAGAAAGGGCACGCTTTTCCGCAATTGAGGCAGGACGCGGGCCAGCAGTCGCCCCGTGATCATTCCGCATCCGAAATCGCAGAAGATCACGGCGTCCGCGCCGCGCGACGCGCTCATCAACCTGCGACAGGCGTCGTCCTCCTCCTTCGAGTCGAGCGGCTGATGATGCACCTGGTCGAGTTTGAAGAGTTTGACGTCGTCGGCGAGAAAGCGCGTCTTCTGCGGCAGCGGCGTGTGCAGCGGGAGAAGCTCGTGAAGGACATCCTCGCGATCGAGCGTGACGCGCACCTCGTCCGAAGCCGGGTCGACGCCCGCGCGGGACACCAGCACGACCTCCGCCCCGAGCGCCGCCAGGTGACGGGCGACGATCCCCGCGCCGCCGACGTAGGCGCGCTCCTGAAGCTGCGTCAACGACATGACCGGCGCCTCGCTGGCCACCCCCACCGCGTCGCAGTCGATGTAACGATCCAGCAGCACGTCGCCGATCACGACGACGCGCCGATCGACGAAACGGGTGCAGAGGTCGCGCAGCGCGGTTTGATCGACGCCGTAGCGTGAGCAGGTCAGAGCGAGGCGAACCCCCTCGCCCTCCCCGGCGGCGATCCGGCCGATGAGGTGCGTCGAGCTGAACACGACGTCGCCGCTGGAGAAGATGATGCGCCCCCCGCACGACTCCACGACGCGGCGCTCCTCCTCGAAGCGAGGGTCGCGCGAATGTTCGTACTCGGCCCCTTTGACGTAGATGTCGGGGCGGACCTGCCCGAGCAGGTGGACCGCCGTGACGTCGGGGTTGATGTAGACGAGATCGACGAACTCGAGAGCGGCGAGATTCTCCGCGCGGAGATCCTGCGGGATGTAAGGGCGGTCCTCGCCCTTGCCGACCTGCGCATCGCCCGTCAGGGACACGACGAGCAAGTCTCCCTGTCTTCGCGCGAACTCGAGGTAGCGGACGTGACCCGGGTGAACGATGTCGAAGCACCCGTGACACTGCACCACGACGCGCCCGGCGGCACGAGCTTCCTCAACCCGGCGACGCAACGACGCCAGATCGACGATCTTGTTTTGATATCCGGCGGTCACGTCGGGCCGATCCCTCGAACCGCGCCTCGCGAGGAACGCCCGGTGCGCCGGGTCCGCCGCGAACTGCACGTCCGTATATCGGCGGTTCGCATCCGCCGGCGCCGCCGCGCAATTGTTGCGCGACCGCGCCCGGGCGCCCGGGGATGCGCGCGACGCAGAACGAAAGAACACGCTCGGAACCGGATGTCCCGAGCGCGTTCCTGAAGATGTCGCCCGTCCGCAACCTCGGACGGGATCAGCGCCGTCGCCTCAACGCGGCGTTACGGGCAAACGTACGTGTCCTCGTCCGTTGCTCCGCATCCCCACTGCGCTTGAACGCCGCGTTCTTCGCCGAAGAGCCGGTCGAAACGAGCCTTGCCCTTGCCCCGATCGTTGAGCGCGCCGTAAGCGGTCTCTCCGGTGGAGAGCCGGACGGCGAAGGCGTCGCCCGCGGCGCCCTTCTTGAGCTTGACGATCAGGCGGTGCTCAAACTCGTCCCCGCGGCACCGGCTTGAGGCGATCCGCTCGGAACCGGTGCAGGGCATTCCGCCCTGGGTCTCAAACGCGCCGATGTCCACGATCGGGGCGGTCCCGCGACCGGTGTCGGCGGTGAAAATGTCGTCCACGAAGCGCGGCAATCCTGAAAGGTCGAACGCGGCGTCGGCGGGCACGCCCTGATTGTCGCCGGCGTCCACGCCCGGCGACCCGCTCAGGAGGCGGAAATCCCCCGTCGAAGCATCAACGTAGTGCGGCGCCGCGTCGATGTTGCCCGCGCCGGTGAAGCCGCCCTCGACGTTGCTGTAACTGACGGCGGGACGTCCCCAGATCTGGTCGCCGCCGGTGTTGCCGCGGATAATCGTGTTGACGATCGCGGTCTGCGACGAGGAGTCCAGAACGCCCGCGCCGAAGCGCGACACGTTGTTGACGATTGTCGAGTTGGCGATGAGCGCTCCGGTGTCGAAGATGCTCACGCCGCCCCCGGTGACCGGAGCGTTATTGTCCGCGATCAGGCAGTTGATGATCCGCGGACTGCTTCCGTTCCACGCAAAAACGCCGCCGCCGTCGTCGTTCGACGTGTTTCCCGTCATCACGCAGTTGACGATCGTCGGGCTGCTGCCGTGGCTGCAGCAGATCGCCCCGCCCCAGCAACCGGCGTAGTTGCCGGTCAGGATCATGTTGCGGATCGTCGGGCTGCTGCCGAGCGTGACGAGGATCGCCGCGCCGTTGAACTGGTCGTCGATCGCGCCGTTGGCGGTCGAGCCGTTGCGGATCGTGAACCCCTCGATCACGCTCTCGGTGGTTTCGCCGCTGTTGAAGACGAACCCGCGGTGCGGGTTGTTCACCGAAGCCTGACAGTCGATCACGCAACCGGCCGGTCCGCGGGCGCTTTGAACCCGGATCGCCTTGCCGCCGAAGTTCAGGTCCACGTTTCCGGGACCGGTGTAGACGCCGTCGGCGACCACGACGCGATCGCCCGAGGAGGCGGCGTCGATCGCCTGCTGGATCGTCGCATGATCCGCAGGCACGCGGAGCGTGTCCGCGGTCGCCGACGTCACCCCCATCGCCCCCGCAACACATGCCGCGGCAAGCCTGAACCGCTTCCTCATCTCCCTCTTCTCCTGATTCATTGATGACGCTCCCTTGAATAAGACCCGCCGGAATGCTCGGACCGTCCGACGCTCCGGCAATGCGGCGCCAAGCGATCCGGCGGGAGTGCATCGCGCG
Source organism: Phycisphaerae bacterium (assembly GCA_022072505.1). Classification (GTDB taxonomy): domain Bacteria; phylum Planctomycetota; class Phycisphaerae; order UBA1845; family UBA1845; genus JABWBH01. The sequence goes on along the minus strand of JAJVHU010000009.1, from coordinate 24,051 downwards.
GCGCCGTCCGCGCGATCCGGATGCCCTGATATGTCCGCACACGGGGGATGGATTGCATCAAGCGCGACAAGGCGCCGTCGAACGTTGGAATCGGAGCATGACGGCACGGATTCTCAGCCGTTGCGCAGGTCTTAAGGAAGGAAGAGCGCGCCGACGCCGGCCAGGAAGCTCATCAGAACCCCGCCCGTCGCCAGATCGAAGCGGATCGGCACCGTCAACCACCGACGCGACCACGCCGGCAGGCGGTATACCCGGATGACGCTCAGCGACAGGCAGAAACCCGGCACCGCAAACACGCAAGCCAGCAGTCGCCCCAGCGGCGATATCAGGGGCACGTACATGCGCCCCACCACCCATCCCAGCAGCAGGCACGCCAACGCGATCAACGCGAGCCAGAATCCGGCCTTGATCCAGTCATTCACCGAACGCAGCACCCGAAGCTCGAGCTTGAGGCTGTTGATGTACTCGGAAAGCTCCCGGCGGCTGAAATAAATGCCGCACTCGGGGCACCGGTCCGAGACGCTGCCCGTCAGGTCATACCCGCACTCGAGGCAGACCGGGGGCATCGACTGCCGCCAGTCGTCGCCCATCATCAGGTCCAGGTCGTGCGTCTCGATCATCACATCTGATTCCGCGCGCCGGGCGCCCGACCCGCCGCGCTAATATCGGCCAACCCTCATACCGCTGGACCGTTGCGGCGCATGACGCGCAAAAGCGCCTCGACGGCGCTCCCCGGCGAGGGTTCCGAGATCACCGCCGAACACACGCAGAGGATCGCATCCGGATCCGCCTCGCACACCCGGGCGGCGTTGTCCGGGCGGATGCCGCCGATCGCCACGCGCGGCAGGCTTGTGACGTTCCGGGCCTCCCGCAGCGCCTCCGGCCCCGCCGGCGCCCCCAGCGGCTTTGTCGAGGACGGAAACATCGGTCCGACGGCGACGTAGTCCGGTCCCTCCGACAAGGACGCCTCAAGCTCCCGCGTGTTATGCGTGCTGACGCCCACCAGTCCGCGCGGACCGAGAATCCGCCGGACCTGAGGCGCGGGGAGGTCCGACCGCCCGACGTGGACGCCGTCCGCCCCCGCAAGCCGGGCGATGTCGGGCCGGTCATTCACGATGAACGTCCTTTCCCGGCTCCGGCAAAGATCCGCCAGGCGCTTCGCCCGATCCAACAACTCCCGGTCCGGAAGGGCTTTCTCACGCAACTGAAGCATCTCCGCTCCCGCGGAAAGGACCGCCTCCGCCGTCTCCAACCAACCGTTTCGGCACAGCGACTCGGTCAGGATGACATAAACCCGAGCCCCGCTCAGCCGCTCCCGGACCTCGCCGTGTCGACGCAGGCGCAGCTCAAGTTCGTAGACCGAGTAACGAAGCCGCTCCGCCCGCGACCCCGCCCCTGTCGAGACCGCCTTCGCGTACTCCTCGATGACGCGCAGCGCTTCCTGGGTTCGCTTTGCGGCGGCGGCCGTGACGTCTGAGGCGTCCGCTCGTTGCGCTTCCGCGTGCGTCTTAAGCCCCGTGCCGACGTCGCCCGCAATGTCTCGCGCTCGTACGAGATCGGGCGGCAGCGCCGCGGCAAGGTCGCGCACCCCGTGCCGCGCCTCCTTGCACGCCCGCGACAACGCCGCGTCCTCCAGCACGAACCGCGCGTGCTCCTCCATCACCCGCAATCCCTCGCGCGCCCGGTTCAGGTTCGCGTCGAGGATGCGAAGGATCGCCGCATCAGGATGATCGTCAGTCATGAGGAAAAGCCGAGGTTTCGACGGAGCACGCCCCCCGGCGCGGCGACCCGGAGGCGACACACTTCGCCAGCTCGGGCAGCACCACGCCCGCCTTGCCGGACAGCACGGCGTCGGCCGCATCCGAAAGCGGCGTGCGCTCGACGTTGATCTCGATGACGAACGCGCCGCCCCCCAACGCCACGCGCGCGAGCGCCGCCGCCGGGTACACCACGCTGCTGGTTCCCACGACCAGCATGACATCGCACGACCGGACCGCATGTTCCGCCTCGTGCAACGCCTCGGACGGAAGATGCTCGCCGAACCAGACGACCCCGGGACGAAGCAGCGCCCCGCAAATCCCGCAGCGCGGCGAGATCCTCGACTCCTCCGGAGGGTCCGATGATGCCCGCCAGCGAGCCTCAACGTGCTCCGCCGACGTGCATTGCGTGCAGGTATTCAACCAGATATTGCCGTGCAATTCAAGGACGTTCCGGCTGCCGGCCCGACGGTGCAGACCGTCCACGTTCTGGGTGATCAGCGACAACCGCGGGCAACAATGCGCCAACTGGACGAGAGCGTGATGCGCCGGGTTCGGATCGCATTTCAGGAGATTGAGCCGCCGCGCGTTGTAAAACCGCCAGACCCGGTCCGGGTCGTGGGCGAACCCCTCCGGATGCGCGACCTCCTGAACCGGCGAACCCTCCCACAATCCGCCGGCGCCGCGAAACGTGGACAATCCGCTCTCCGCGGAAACGCCCGCCCCGGTCATCACCGCGACGCTTCCGGCACGCCGGATCCTTTCAACGACCCGGTCCAATGCTGTCTGAGTCCCAGCGTCCACCGGATGATTTTACATCCGGGCGGTTGACAATGCAGCCCGGAGTTTCTGAAGTGCCCGCATGATTCGAGCTTTGTCCGCGATCACGGTTTCCGGCGCCCTGATGGCGCTGGCGGGATGCGAGCAGGCCGTCCGCAACGACGCCGACCGCCGCGCCTACGCGCTGATTCACCAGCGCCAGATCGACGCGCTCGGAGAAACGCACGACCCCGGGATCGACCGACCCGAGTCCGTCGCCCGCCTCGAGAAAACCTCGGTCGGCGATCCTTACGCTTACGTCCCTCACCCGGTGACGCCTGAACTTCCTGACGCCTTCAAGGTGCGACGCGAGGCTCCTCCTGACGAATCCGCGACGCCGCTCCAGAAACCTGAAGCCGACGCCGCCGGCGAAGGAGCGATGACGGCGCCGGATGCGGAACCGTCCGCCGACCCGGCGACGCCCAGCGAAACGCCAACGACACCCGCTTCCGACGCGGAAGCGCAGCAAGCCCCGGACAACATGAACGCGCCCACGTCCGAAGCGGCGGCCCCCGACGCGCCGCCGACGGCGCAGGAGGACGTCGTCTCTCAGCCCGGCGTCTCCCAGCCCGGCGTCTCCCAGCCCGGCGTCGCTCAGCCCGGCGCCGAACCACCGACGGCCCGCCCGCCTTACACGCGGTTTGAGCCTACGCGGCCGATGCCGATCCCTGAGACCGTCGCTTACGCGATGCGGCATGCGCGAGACCTCCAGACCGCCAAGGAGGAGCTGTACCTGGCGGCGCTGGATCTCTCGCTGGAGCGCCACCTCTGGACGCCGCAATTCGAGGCCGCGATCAGCGCCGAATTCGCCGACTACGGGCAGGTGCGCGACTTCGACCGGGCGATGACGACGGTGTCCGAGGTCGCGATGCGCCAGCGCCTGCCGCTGGGCGGCGACGTCACCGCACGCCTGCTGAGCACGCTCATGCGCGATCTGGGAGAGCATGTCACCTCGGGCGAAAGCGGGCAGTTCATCCTCGAGGCGAACGTGCCGCTGTTCCGCGGGGCAGGTCGCGTCGCGCAGGAATCGCGCTACGCCGCGGAGCGCGCCCTGATCTACGCCGTCCGGCAGTACGAGCGCTTCCGCCGCCAGTTCGTCGTGCAGGTCGCCACCACGTATTTCGATCTTCAACAGGCGCAGGCGTCGATCATCAACGCCGAAGCCACCCGCGAGGCGCTCTGGCTCAACTACCAGCGCGCCCTCAGCTTCCAGCAGCACAACCAGATGGCGCTTTTCGAGGTGACGCGCGTCGAATCCAGCTTCCGCTCGGCGGAGAGCAACGTGCAGGACGCGCTGGAGGCCTACGAATCCGCGAAGGACCAGTTCAAGATTCTCGTCGGCATGCCCGTCGCGGAACCGTTCGACGTCGTTCCGCAGGAGGATGACCCGATCGGACAGTCGATCGAGCGCCTCCTGCCCGAAGTGACGCTCGATCAGGCAGTGGACGCGGCCCGGCGCCACCGGCTGGATCTGCTGACCGAACGCGACCGCATCGGCGACGCTCAGCGCGGGTCGATCGTCGCCCGCAACAACCTCCTTCCGGACCTCAATCTTTCGGGCAGCCTGACGCTCTCCACCGATCCGGCGCGGAAGAACTCCGTCTCGTACAACACCGAGCGGGCGACGTGGCGCGGGCTGGTTGAACTGCGGCTCGACGACCGCATGACCGAGCGCAACGCCTACCGCGAGTCCGTCGTCGCGCAACGGCGCAGCGAGCGCGACTACGTCGAAGCCGAGGAATTCGTCCGAGCTGAAGTCCGTCGCGCCCTGCGGCGCATCGACCAGGCCCGCGCCAACCAGGAGATTCAGCGCATCAGTGTCCGGGCGAACATCGAACGCTACGAGGGAGCGGACGCCCTTAACAAGGTCGGCCGCGCCACCAACCAGGATCTCGTCGACGCCCAGAACGAACTCCTCGACGCCCGCAACCGCTTCGCCGCCGCGCAGGCGCAATACCGCGCCGCGATCCTTGAATTCCGCCTCGCCACCGACACCCTGCGCATTGACGACGAGGGTCAGATCATCTTCGAACCGATCCCCCCGGCCGGCGCCACAGAAGAGGACGGATCTTGACCCGTCCGTCGGGCGGCGGCACACTCCGCGCATGACGCGCGTGTACGCCTCAAACGATCCGTCGCTGCTCGCGATGCTTCAGATGCGCCTCGACGAAGCCGGCATCCGCAGCGCCGTGTTCAACCAGCCTCTCGCCAGCGTCGTCGGCGAGGTGGCCTTCAACGTCGCCGTCCCGGAGATCTGGGTGTCGAAGGAAGACGCCGACCGCGCTCGACCGATCGTCGAGGCGTTCGAGCACGAGCTTTCAGGTTGACGGTCTGCGGTGCGGGCTGGCAACGCGGGCACACGTGCGTCGAGCGCCCCGCCGCCACGAGACGCGCGATGACCGTCCCGCAGACCGGACAGGGTTCGCCCGTCTTCTGATAGACCCGGTGAAACCGCTGAAAGTCGCCCTCCGTCCCGTCGGCGCGGCGGTAGTCGCTGAGCGTCGAGCCGTGGCAGCGGATCGCGCGACGAAGAACCTTCCTGATCGACGCCAGCAACCGCCGCGCTTCGTCATCGCTGAGCGTGTCCGTCCGCCGCAGCGGATGAACGCCGGCGTCAAAAAGCGCCTCGTCCGCGTAGATGTTGCCCAGCCCCGCGATGACGGATTGATCGAGCAGCGCGGCTTTGATCCGCCGCCGCGAACGTCGCAGGATCGCGCGGAAGTCGTTGAACGACAACTCGAGCGGTTCAGGTCCGACGGCGCCGAAGAAGCGACCGGCCCCTGACGCAGCAGCGTCGAGAAACCAGACTCCGCCAAAACGCCGCGGATCCCGGAAGCGCAGCTCGTCGTCGCCGTCGTCAAGGCGGATGCGCACGTGCGTGTGCTTCTCCACCGGGGCGGACGCGGCGGAAAGCGTCAGCCGGCCGCTCATGCCGAGGTGAAACGCGAGCACGCCGCCCTCCAGCTCGATCTGGATCCGCTTCGCCCGCCGCGTCACGGCGCGCACCTCGCGCCCGGGCAGCACGTCCTCCAGCGCCCGCGGACCTCCGCGGACAATGTCACGCCGCGCCAACTCGACGTCGCGCACGCGCCGGCCTGTCAACGCGGGACTCAACTGGCGCACGATGCTCTCCACCTCGGGAAGCTCAGGCATGACCGGTGTCTCCCAGCTTGCCGCCGCGGACGGAGCCCGACTCCGCCTCGACCCGGGCGACGAGCATTCTTATTTCGTCCACCCGAAACATCAGGCTGCCCGCCGCATACGTCCCCAACCCGACGAAAATCAGGCTTATCAACTCCACCGCCCCCCAGCGCGAAACGATGCCCCACGCTCCTTCAGCCCGCGGAACAAGCAGCAACGCAGCCGACATCAGCCCGGTTGCGATCAACTGTCTCGCCGTGCTGCGAAGGATCGGACGCCACCGAACCTGCGGAAGCCGCCGGCCCAGGCGCTGCGCGAGGAGTACGACCTGAAGACTTGCGGTGGCCGCGGTCGCCAGCGCGATGCCGCGCTCCTGAAGCGGCGTCAGAACCAGCGCGACGCCCAACGCCAGATTCAATCCGACCACCATCGCCGCGACCCGCATCGGCGTCGCGCTGTCCTTCAAAGCGTAGAAGGCGCGGACAATAACGTGCAGCGCGCCGTAAGCGGGGATGCCGATCGCGTAAAAGACGACCGCGCCGGCGACGCGCGCCGTGTCGTCGCGGCCGAACGCGCCGCGCTCGAACAAAACCCGCACGATCGGCTCGGCGATGATAATCATCCCCGCCGCCGCCGGTAGTGAGATGAACATCGAGAGCCTCATGCCGCGCGAGAACACCTCCGCCAGGCCCGCCTGATCCTCCGCCGCCGCTCGCGCGGACAGGACGGGAAACACGGCCGTGGCGAGCGCGATCCCGAAAACACCGAGCGGAAGCTGATACAAGTACTGCGCGTATCCGAGGACGGCCGGTCCGACGCGCTCCCCCGCCTCGTTCATCACCGCCAGATACGCGATCAGGTAATCCGCGACGGAACTGACCTGCACGGTCGAGAGCCCGAGAATCATCGGCCCCATCATTGAGAAGACCCGGCGCACCGCCTCCGACCGGACGTCCCAGACCAGCCGCGGCGTGAACCCGACGCGCTGAAGCGCCGCAAGCTGCCAGAACACCTGCGCGACGCCGGAGATCAGCGTCGCTCCGCACACGACGGTCATCAGCTCGAAATCCGCAAGTCCCAGCCCGAGCGCTCCGACCAGCGCTCCGGCGATCAGCGCGAGATTCATGATCACCGGCGCCGCCGCGGGCGAGGCGAAATGCCCCCGGACGTTGAGCACCCCTCCCGCCGTCGCCGTCACGCAGATCAGCAGCATGTAAGGCAGCAACATCGCCGTCAGCTTCAGCGCCGGTTCGGATGTCCAGCGCATCGCGATCGCCAACGCGACCTCCGCAAAAATCGTCAGACCGGTCAGCGCCGCCGTCAGGAGAACGAGGATCGCGCCGCTGAGGCGCCGCCCGGCCTCGTCGCCCTCCCGATGAATCACCTCCGTCAGCACCGGCACAAGCGACGACGACAGCGCGCCTTCGCCGAAAAGACGCCGCGCCACGTTGGGGATCATGAACGCGACCCGGAACGCCGAGAGCACGGGTCCGGCGCTGAAGAAATGCGCGAACATCATCTCTCGCGCCAGTCCGACGAGGCGCGAGCCCAGCGTCAGCAGCGCGATGATCCGCGTGGTCCCGACAATGCGGCGAAGGTCTGACACGCCGCGAGTGTAAGCGGTTCAGCGCTGCCGTGCGACATGAACCGCCTCGAACCCGTCGCCGCGCAACGCCCGCGCAACGGCGACGTAACGCCCGCGCATCAAGCTGCCGCCCGCGATGACGTCGTTACCGACTCATTACGCCTCGCCGCCGGAACGTGGGTTATGTTGACGATGGGTGCGGTCGAAGCATGTTCAGTCCAGAAAAGGAGAAACACATGATTGCAGGACGGATCGGATTCTGGTTCAGCGCGACGCTCGTTGCGGCGACGCTCACCGCAACGCCCCTCGCGCCAGCACAGACGGTCGCTCAGGGATCGACGCGGCCCTGGGCGGGCAACACCGTGATCCCGCAAAGCCGCGCCTACTGCACCGGCGCTCACGAAGCGCTGGGAATTGAGAAGGTGGACGCGAAGATCGACATCGTCGAGCAGGTCGCCACGACGACGCTCGACGTGCATCTGGTGAACGCGACGGGACGCAGGATCGAAGCGGAGTTGCTCGTTCCCGTGCCTGAGGGCGCGGCGGTCCGGGGGTTCGCGTTCGACGGCGCCTCGCCGGAGGCGTCGGCGGCCCTGCTCCCGGCGGACGACGCGCGAAGGTTGTACGAGCGGATCGTCGCCGACGTTCGAGACCCGGCGCTGCTCGAGTTCGTCGGACTCAACCTGGTTCGATCGAGCGTGTTTCCGGTCGAGGCCGGTGGACGCCGGCGCGTGCGCCTGACGTACGAGCAGGTGCTTGCGGCGGACGGCGATCGCATCGACTACGCCCTGCCGCGATCTGAATCCCTCGGGCAGCAGATCCCGTGGTCGATCGACATGCAGATTCGCGCCCGCCGCCCGCTCTGCACGGCGTACTCGCCCAGCCACCCGGTTCGGACACAGCGGAATGCGGACGGATGTTACCTCGTCAACCTGGCGCCCGGAGCTTCGACGGAACCCGGCTCGTTTCGACTTTCCTACCTGCTGGGGGGAGATCTGTCCGCTTCGCTGCTGGCGTACCCCGACAGTGACGGCAAGGGCGGGTACTTCCTGCTTCTTGCGGGGGTTCCCGCGCGCAGCGGCGGCGGCGACGACGCGAGCATGAAACGAGAGATGACGATCGTGCTGGACCGCTCCGGAAGCATGCGCGGAGGCAAGATCGAGCAGGCGAAGGAAGCCGCCCGGCAGATCATCGGCGCGCTCGACGAAGGCGAGACCTTCAACCTCCTCGTTTACTCGGATTCGGTGATCTCGTTCGCCCCGGTCCCGGTCGCAAAATCCGAAGAAGCCGTCAAAAAGGCCTGCGAATTCCTTGACGGCATCCCCGCCGTCGGCGGAACCAACATTCATGACGCCCTGCTGGAGTCGCTGCGGCAACCGGCTGCCCCGGGCAGGTTGCCCCTGGTGCTCTTCCTCACGGACGGACTGGCGACCGTCGGTCAGACCACGGAGAGCGCGATCCGCGACGTGGTCGTCAAGGCCAACCCTCATCAACGTCGGGTCTTCACCTTCGGCGTCGGGTATGACGTGAACGCCCCGCTCCTTCAGAAGATCGCCGCGGATACTCGGGCGACCTCGACCTTCGTGCAGCCGAACGAAGACGTCGAAATCAAGGTCGCGGAGGTTTACCGGCGTCTTCAAGGTCCGGTCCTCACGGACGCCGTCCTGACCACCTCCACGGCGAGCGGCATCTCCGGTCCGGTCGTCGTGGATCTGATCCCCGACCGGCTTCCCGATCTTTTCGATGGGGATCAGCTCGTTCTCCTCGGCCGGTATCTCGGCGACGAGCCGCTTCGGTTCCGGCTTTCCGGACAGCATTTCGGAAAGCCGCGGACGTTTGACTTCACCTTTGCCCTGGACAAGGCGACAACGAAAAACAGCTTCGTCCCGCGGTTGTGGGCGACGCGCCGCGTGGCGCAGCTCGCGGACGCAATCCGGCAACTCGGCGGCGACCCCGGCGCCGTCGCCACGTTGAAGCAGAATCCGCGCACCCGGGAACTGGTGGACGAAATCGTCCGGCTGTCCACCGAGTTCGGCGTCCTGACCGAGTACACGGCGTTCCTCGCCGAAGAAGGGACGGACTTGTCGAAGCGCGACGCTTTGCACGCATCCGCCGCGCAAGTGCTTCAGGAGCGGGCGGCCGGGGTGCGCAGCGGAATCAGCGCGGTGAATCAGGCGGAGAACTACAACGCCCAGGTGATGCAGTCGTGCTCGAACTACTCGAACCGGTTCTGGGACGCGAGCATGAACCGCGTCGAGATCGCCGCCGTCCAGCAGGTCAACGACCGCGCGTTCTTCCAGCGCGGCGGGACGTGGGTGGACAGCCGGATCGCGCAGCGCGTCACCGGCGCGGAGCCGAAGCGCGTCGTGACCTTCGGCTCGCCCGAGTATTTCTCGCTGCTGGCGAAGCTCACCGCCCAGAATCGTCAGGGCTGCGCGTCGCTCAAAGGCGACATCCTGCTTGAAGTTGACGGCGAGGCGGTGCTGATTCAGGCGCCGAGGACGACGGAGTCGGGCGCCGCACAAAGCGGTCCGGCTCTCGCTCCGTCCGACGGCTGCTGATCCGGCGCTCGTAAACGTAGAACCGCCCCGTCTCGGGATGACCCGAGACGGGGCGGCGTTCTTCAAAGGATGCTCCTTGCCGGCGACGCGGGAATCAGCCGCGTCCGCCCGGAAGCGGAAACGCCAACTGCTCCTGCTCGCTGGGGATGATGATCTTCGGCTTGATGAGGATCAGCAGCACCTGCTCATCCTTCACCATCGAACGCGAGGAATACAGGCGCTTCAGAAGCGGAATCTTCGAGAGCACCGGGACGCCGGCGTCCACTTCGATCTCGGTCGCCAGCTTCTGCCCGCCGATCAGCAGCGTTCCGCCGTCCGGAACGTTGACCGTGGTGTTGAGCACCTGACGCGTCACGCTCGGAAGCTGAACGAAACCGGCGCCGGATTCGAGGTTCGCCCCCGCGAACTGGAACGTCTCCAGCGCGTTCAGGCGACCCACGCCCGGACGCAAAGTCATCGTCACGTACCGGCGGTCCGCCGAAACCGTCGCCTGCACGTCCAGCACGGCGCCTTCGTTCACCGTCTGCGTCTGCGGCGCCTGCGCCGCCGCCCCGCCGGCGACGACCGGCTGAAGCTGACTCACAAAGGCGTGAGACGTCACCACCGCGACCCACGACCGCTGTCCGTTGGTGAGCACCAGTTTCGGTGCGGTCAGCAGCGAGGTGCGGGCGTTGGCCTGCGTCGCGCGGATCAGGAAGTCCACCTGGATGTTGTCCAGGAACGAGCCGAAGATCGACAGACCCTGGATGTCGCGGCCCGCGAACGTGCCCGGGATGGCGCTGGCGAGGCTCGTCGGGTTGGTGATGTCCAGCAATCCGGACTCGCTCGGAACCGGCGTCATGTTCTTCCCGCTGACCAGCCCGCCGCCGCTGCGCGAAGGCACCAGCGCGGGGTTCGTAAACGGCTGCTCCGGGTCGCCCGAGGTGTTGGCCATCGGATTGCCGCCGCCGGGGACGTTGGGCAGGAAGCCGTAGCGTGAGAACTGCCGCGGCAGCAGCAACCGGCTGCCCAGCGCCGGGTCGCTGGCGATCGCGCCGTCCTGATTGCGGATGAAGTCGAACCCGGCGTTGCCCGCGTTAAGCACGAGGTCGAGGTCAATGCCGAACTCCTCGAGAAAGTTGCTCTGCACGGTCAGGAACCGGGCTTCAACCGCCACCTGCACCGAGCGCTGCTCGCGGAGCTTGTCCAGCAAATTGCTGACGCGCTCCTGCGCCGCGGAATTCTGCGTGACGACGAGTTGACCGTTGAACTCGGTGATCGTTCCGATCGAGCCGTTGCGCTCGCGCCAGCTTTCCGGTTCGATCTGATCCTGAATCAGGTTGATCAGCTCGAGAACCCGAGCCTCACGCGCGTCGTCCGGGAGCGGCGCGTCGCCCGCCGGCGACCCGCCCCACCAGACTTTCTGGTCCTGCCGCAGTTCGTCCACGCTCAACCCGTTCGAGTCGATGTAGCCGACCGTCGGCGCCTGTCCGAACTGCGGAATGTCGGAGAGCAGATCTTCGATCGGGTATGCGACCTGGTAGACGTTTTCATGATCCAGCCAGTGCTGCGTGGCGACGGTCAGAACGCCGTCCTGCACCACGTAGCCGAGATCCGCCCCGACGCCTTCCACCTGGTTGAGCGTCATGCTCAACGCCTTCTTGAGCGTCACTTCCTGCGGCATTTTCAGCGTGATCGGCGTCGCCGGATCGATGCCGGCGGCCTGCACGTCCTTCCAGTTCACCTCGATGTTGACCTGGTGAGCGTCGGCGAAGCGCTCCATCGCCTCGCGGAAGGGGACGGCGTCGAAGTCCAGGGGCACCATCGTCCGGTCCAGCTTGCCCAGCAGCATCGCGTCCAGCGGTCCGGTGCTGCCCTTCTGACGCTCCGGCCGGGAGATGATCTCCAGCCAGTTCTTCGGATAATTGAGTTCCTGCTGCCACTCGATCGGAATCTTCGAGTCTTCGACGTCGATCAGGATCTCCCGGTCGGCCTCGCCGAGCTTATACCGGCTTTGCCGCGTGCGGCGAGCCGCCCAGTGATCCTTGTATTCCTCCAGCGCCCACTCCGCCCCCTGATTGCGCGGATCAATGACGAGGATCTGCTGGAGCACCCGGATCGCGGACTCGTAATCCCCGTCCTTCACGTGCGCGCGGGCCTGGGCGAAAAGCGAATCCACCGTCGCGCGACGTTTGCTTTCCTGCTCGCGCTGGCGGAGGCTGCGCTGATCCTCAACCTCCCGCCGAACACGCTCGACCTCGCGCCAGTGAAACTCGCGCTCCCGGTCGTTGATCAGCCGCTCGAGCGCCTCCACGTCCGCCCGAAGCGTCTCGTACAGACTGAGCGGCTCGGCGAACTGGCGCCCGGACTCGACCACCTGGCGGGCGCGGGCGAACACCTGCCGCGCCTCCTCGAACGCCTCGCTGGCCACGAGGCGGTTGATCTGCGCCTTCAGCTCGGCGTAGATGAACTCGGTGCGCTGCCAGTTGATCTGCGCATCGCGCCGGATCTGGTCGGGCAGCGACATCGCCCGCCCGCCGGAGACGTTCTGACGGTGCTGGTCAATGCGCTCCAGCCCCGCCGTCGCCTCGGGATGCCCCGGAACGTGGCCCAGGGCCTGCATGTAAAGCTTCTCCGCCTCGTCGTAATTTCCGGCCGCGACCTGCTCGTCGCCCTGCCTCGTGAGAGACGCCGCCTGCTCGACGTCCTGCGCCGCGGGCGTCGCCGTCGCCGCAGGGGCTTCACCGGCCGGCTGGGCGGCCGCGTTCAACTCGCGCAGCCTCGATTCCGCAGCCGCCTTCACTTCCTTGTGCGCGTACTTGTTCTCCAGAACGCGCTGAAGAAGCTCGGTGGCGCGGGCGTTGTCGTTCTCCTTCGCCGCCGCCTCGGCGTCCTCGATGTCGCGAAGCGCCCGCTCCGACATCGTCGCCGCCACGTCCGACTGCGTCAGGTACTCCTGACGCTGCGCCCGCTCCTCGTCCGTGAGCTGGTTCGGATCGATGCCCAGGAGAATCTCCTTCGCCTGAACATAATGACCCTGATCAAACAACTGGACGGCTTCCGCCAGCGCCTGTGAAGCCGTCTTGTCCTGGGCCTGCGCCGCGCCCGTCCCGATCAGGACCGCCGCGCACATGACCCGTCCCGCCCAGCGTGCAACCTGTGTTCGCAAAGGAGTAGCTCCTTCTCCTACGAGGTCCACGAGCCGACCGCCGCTATCACGCGAAGCCTTCTTACCTGTTTCGCTCCGCTCCCCCGGACGCCCGATGCAATCTCGCGGCGCCCGCGACGGACAGCCCTTCTTGGGTCCAACTCGTCGGAATCGATGAATGACGACGTCTTCGGCCACCAGCCGATCGGACCCCTGCCGCGGCGGAGTCTAGGAGCATGTCGGGAACGTTGCAAGACTGTCGGAAGGTGTGGCGCGGGTTCAAGGACGCCCTCAGCGTCGGGTCCGTCAGGGACGCCCGTCGGCATCCGGATACCTCCTGCCTCCGGTTCTACCGGAAGCCGCAAAACATCCCGCCCCGCAGCCCGTCTGATTCGGGTGGCATCCGGGTGCTGCGCAGCCCGGACGCGGTATGATAAAGAAGGATAGCGACGGCAGCCCGAAAACGACGAGACGCCCGGTTCTGCCGCCCGAGGAGTACCTTGAAATGAATCCTCTGACGTTTCGGTGCGGGGTTTTATTCGCCGTGGCAACACTCCCCCTCACCGCAGGGGTTGCGGGTTCCGCGGAGGATCCGCCGCCGACCCCGAACCCCGAACCTCCGAAACCTGTTGTAACCCTCATCGAGGGGCAGGTGCTCAACTACATCGGTGGAGGAGAGCAGGGCGTCAAAGTGTCGCTGCACGCCTCCGCCTCCGACGGCAGCCCGGGTGAGTTGCTCGGGGCGGCGGTCACCGACGGCCTGGGAGATTTTCGCATCACGGCTGAGAAAGCCCGGACATGCAACGCTCTTGTCCGGTTTGAAAAGACCGGATTCAGCGTGATCGAGAAACCTGTCAAGCTGGTCGCCGGGGAGTCCCCTCCTTTTGTCGACGCGGAACTGGCCGGAGACTACGTGGTCACCGGCACGGTCCTGGATGCGCGGACCGAAGAACCCGTGCTCGGGGCGAGCATCATTCTTATGACCAGCTTCCGGGAGTGGACCGCGACGACCGCCGAGGGCGGAAAGTTCCGCGTCGAGGGCCTTTACCCCGGAAGTGTCAACCTGATTGTTCAGGCGACCGGTTACGGACGGCATTCCGAGGAACTGGCGGTCGAGGCGGACGGCAACGACGTCCGAATTCTCCTCAAGGCGGAGCGGATCGCGCGCCTGCGGGTGGTGGACGACGCGGGGAAGGCGGTCGCCGGGGCGGTGATCGAGTGTTACGACCGCGACCGGGACGACTTCCGCAGTTCGGCGACGGATGCGGAAGGGTCGGCGGTCCTGAAAGGGATACATTTCGACTCGTCAGGCTACGCCCTGCGGGTGTCGCACGCCGAATTCATCGGCGATCATGATTTTTCGCGGCGGATCGACTTCCCGGCGGATCAGGCCGAGTCGGTTCACGAGTTGCGACTGACGCGCGGTGCGAGGGTCGTCGGCGAGGTTCTGCACGCCACGAAGCGCACCCCGCTTTCGGATGCGCGGATCATCGCGGGGGCGCGGATCGATGACTTCGCTCCGCAGACCTTCTCCGATGTCGAGGGCCGCTTCACCCTCCGCGGCATCCCCGAGGGCAAGTGCGTCGTCACCGTCTACCGCTCGGACTTTGCTCCGGAGATGGCGGAGGTCGATGCGCTCGCGGGTCAGGAGAAGTCGCTGACTTTCAAGCTCTCCGAAGGTCGGGAGGTGCGCGGCGTGGTGCTCGACGCCGCCGACAAACCCGCCCCCCAGGTGTTCGTCTCGGCGCATAACTGGCGCGGAAAGGACACGCTCGCGTTGCGAGCCGTCACCGACGATCAGGGGCGCTTCGTCATCCACGACGCCCCCCTCGACGCCTTCGACCTCAAGGCGGTCTCGCGCGAGGGCGGCGAGGGGACGGCGAAGGTCTCCGCGGAGAAAGCCGAAGTCGTGATCACGCTCGGCGCGGCGCCGGCGCGGCCTGGCGCCGGCCGCTCAAAAGGCCCCGCTCAGGGATCGGACGCACCCGACCTGGCGCTGGTCACCCTGGAAGGCAAGACGCTTCGGCTCGCCGACCTTAAGGGCAAGGTCGTTTTCCTCGACTTCTGGGCGACCTGGTGCGGGCCTTGCGTCGCCGAGGTTCCGAACGTGACGGCGGCCTTCGAGGCGTTCAAAACGCGCGAGGATTTCGTGCTGATCAGCGTCAGCCTCGACCGGGACGAAGCCGCCCTGAAAAAGTTCATCGCGGACCGCCGGATGACGTGGCATCATGTCTTCGGAGAGGGCGCCGGCGCGAATTCCGCCGCCGACGCCTTCGGCGTCGTCGGCATCCCTTCAACCTTCCTGATGGATCGGAAGGGACGGATCGCGGAGGTCGACCTCCGCGGCCCGCAGATCAAGGATCGCATCGCGGAAGTGCTGGCCTCCGGAACCGACGACGGGCGGTAGGCGGGTCCGGCCCTTGCGCCTGCGAGGCTTCGCGCCCCGGTGGTGCGGAACGTGTCTCGGCAGGGTACGATTCCGGCTGCGGAATCAGCGGTATGAAGCCGTCCCCTGATCGTCGGGAGGGACGGTAAGTTCAGAAACACGCGGGAGGCGAGTGATGGCGGAGCAGGATCGGCGATCGTTTGTGCGTGGACTGGCCGGCGCGGGCGCGGGACTGGCGCTGACGGGGACGGCGGCGGCGCAGGAAGGTTCGGGCGGCGCGGCGACCGTCAAGCCGCGCTTCATCGAAGGCAGCCCGTATCCGACGTTCTCGCGGGCGGCGGTCTGGGCGGGCGTCGCACACGTCGCCGGCGTCGTTGGTCAGAAGCCCGGAACGACGGACCTTGTTGCGGCCGACTTCGAACCTCAGGCGCGTCAGACGCTCGAAAACCTCAAGGCCTCGGTCGAGGCTGCGGGCTCCGCCTTGGACCGGGTGTTGAAAGTGACGGTGTTTCTCACGGATGCCGCCGACTTCGCCGCCTTCAACCGGGTGTACGTCCAGTTCTTCCCGAGCAATCCCCCGGCGCGTTCGACCGTCGTGGTCAAAGACCTCGTCGTGCCGGGCGCCAAGCTGGAGGTGGATTGCTGGGCGGCGGTGTGACGACCGATCGCGGCGCGAACGAGGCTACCGGTTCTGGATCTTCATCGACTCGACCAGCCCCGTGAAACGCCGCGGTCCGATCGCGGCGCCCGGGAACCCCTGCGGAACCAGGCTCATCGAGACGCCGACGTCGTCCTCCGCCTCGTCCACGTTGAACGCGAGGATCACGTCCCAGCGCGGATACCGGCGCAGGAGGCCCACCGTCAGATCCAGCGTCTTCCCCCGGTCCAGGTCGAACTCCTCGCGAAGCGCGAGCGTGTACTTCTCGTTCAGCTCGTAGTTGGCGCCGAAACCGACGAGGTTGGACTCCGTCTCCTCGATGAAGCGGTACGCCAGAAGGTACGTCAGCCGCGGCGTCCGCTCGACGACCAGCGACACGTTGTAAGCGTCGATCTCGCCGTCGTTCATGTCGTAGTTGATGTCGTTCACCAGCGCGGTTGCGTCATTGATGCGCCAGATGAGCGAGTGATTCACGTAATTGCGCGAGACCGAGTTCTCCGGACGCGCGAAGGACGCGAACCCGTAAGTGAACTCATCCGGCTCCGCGTCGTTGAACGCCCCGACGTCCACGTCCCACGTGACCACGTCCACCGTGCGCCGCGCGTCCGGCGGACCGCGCCGCGTCTGCCACCGCTGCCGCACGCCGAAGCTCACGCCGTCCACCTCGTCGATCCCCTCGACGTCCTCATCAAACGGATACAACCCGTCGGAATCCAGATTCGTGTGACTGCCCCAGACCACGAAGTCCGGCTTGATGATGTGCCGCACGCCGTCCACGTCCCACGTCGCGCTCCGCAATTCCTCATCCACGCGCCAGAAGTACATGCTCCCCCGGACGCCGTAAGCGCCGAACACGCGCCCGTCCCCGCCGAACTCCGGCGTGTCGTCCCACGCCCCGGCGCGCCCGCTCACAAAAGGCACGACGCGCACCGGCCCGAGGTCCAGCGGCGCGTCCAGCTCCTGCCGCGTCTCCGTCCGCGCCGTCGTCCCGGAGGAGTCTGCGTGTCCCCGGCCGAACTGCAGAAAGTCGCGCAGCGTCGTCTCCGCCGCGCGGTGGCGCACCAGCCCGGCGCGGGTCTCGCTGAACCACGTCAGGCGCTCCGCCACCGGTTCCCCGACAAGGCGGAACGAGAAATCCGGAAGGCGCTCCGTCTGAGTCGTGAAATCCAGAATGCGGTACTGAAGGTGCGCCGTGAACGCCCAGTGATCCACCTGCTTCTTCAGGTAGATCAGCGACTCCTGCTCCTTCTCGGTGTCGAACTCCTTCTCAAAATACTCCTCCAGGAAATTCCGGTCGGAGAGGTACGACAACTCGAAGGTCAACTGCCAGTCATCCTGAAGATACTGGCGGTGACGCATCAGGAACCGCCCGCGCAGGTCGTTCTCCGGTTCGAGGTTCTTGCGCCCCGTCCCGAGGTCATCCTCTCCCTCGTCGTGAATGACGTAGCTTCTCAGTTCGCCGAACGAGTCGTCCCGCCGGTAGTCAAGATCCACGCCGGCCGCGGGCCCGCGGTCGGAGAAGTAATCCAGCTTCAACGTCCCGTCGAACCCCTCCGGAGGCTCCGCGCCCAGCACGTTGAACAACCGCCACTCCGTCTGAAGCTCCGCCCCGAAGCTGCGGCTGTATCCGACGCTCACCCCCCGGATCGACGTCTCGCCCTCGTCGATTTCGCCGCGGATGACCGGCCAGTAAAGCACGGGCAGTCCCGCGATGTTCAGCGTGGCGTCGCGCAGTTGAAACGTCCCGGTCCGCGGAACTGTGCGCCGGCCGTAGAAATCCGTCTGTGTGCGGTCCACCAGCTCAACCTTCCGAGCGCCGACGTGATAGTGCGGGGCGTGAAACTCGCTGGTCGTGATCCTCGCGTCGGTCGCCTCGAGCTGACGCGCCGACAACTGCCGCACCTCCGCCGCGCGGATGAACAACGGCACGTTCCGCTCCGGAAGGTCCACGCGCACGACCGCGTCAAGAATCAACGCCCGATCATGCTCGAAGTCGTAATACAGACGCGATGCCCGGATGCTGTTCCGCGCCGTCGTGAGCACGACGTCCCCCTCGAGGTAAACCCCGTCGACGCGCGTGCCGCCGACCCCCAGCTCCGCAAAGCCCTCCGGCCGCACCGCCAGGACGTCCATCGGAACCGTGCCGGTTTCCGCGTCGCGGGGTTCGTCGCCGACTTCGGCGGGCGGAGGCGTCGCGGGCGGCTCGACGCCGCGTTCATAAGGCAGGAAGATCACTGCTCCTTCCGCACGGATCTCGACGAACCGGTCGGACCCCGGTTTCCCGCGGAAGATCGCCACGTCGCCCACCGCCGTCACCAGCCGCCGGCCGTCCACCACGTCCGAGGAAAGGCTGCGCGACCGGTACGACACGAACGACGGAATCTCCGTCTGATCCGCGGACTTCTCCGCCGGCGGACGGAAAACCTGGATCGACGAGACCGGTCCCGCGTCCGCCGCAGTCCCGCTGCGCAACGCCTCGCGGACCGCAGCGCCCTCCTGATACACGCGCGTCTGCTCCGTCGAGTCGCTGGCCTGGTAGTCGTGATGCACGTACACCCGGCCGCGCGTCGCAACCGTCGCGAAAAGCACCGGACCGGTCCAGATCGTTCCCGCCGGCTCGCGCATCGTCGCGTCATCGCGAAGGTAGATTTCGACCCGGTCGTGCGGCGGGTCCGCCCCGGGCACGCCGGAAATCCAGAGCACGGCCTCCCGGCTGGACAGGATTTCGCCATCGGGGTCGCCGATGCGGATCCGCGACTCGCCGATGACGTGAACGACGTCCGCCCCGTCGGCGGACTTGAAAAGGAACGCCAGCGTTCCGCTGACGTGAATGTCGTCGTCGCGGACGGCCGAGGGAAGGCGCGGCGTCTCAACCTCGTCGCCCAGCGGAACGCGGGATTGCCCGGTCGCCGCGGCGGCGGGGACAAGCAGAACCGCGCCCAGGCATGCCCGGGAAAAAAAACTCCGGCGGCGACTGCGATCTTCCACTCCGCAGACCCTCGCGCTCGGGAACCCGACTCCGCGCCCGCTGACACACAGGGACGCCGCGAGTATATGAAAGTGCTGAGGACTGTCAAAGCGACACGATGTCGACGGCAACGCGGAACGCAAAGTGAGGCGAAAAGAAACACACACCGCAGGCGCCTCGCCAAGACGCCTGCGGTGTGTTCGATCTTTCGAAACTTATCCACCGCGGATCACAGGTCTGATGGTCAACCTTACCGCGCCCCACGAAAACAAGGCCGGCGCCGAAACGCGCTCAGTTGTCGCCAGCGTCTTAAGATTCACGGTGGACGTCATTACCCAATGATCCTGACCCTTTGGAAACCCGGTCACGGATCGCAAACGCCGTTGAGCGCGGTGGCCGTGTACACGCACGCCTTGTCCGGGAAGTCGGCCTCGCTTCCCGGGCAGTTCGTGATGTGAAGCCCCTTCGTTTTGAACTTGTTCTTGCAGTCGGCATTCACTTGGCAAAGGATGAATGACTTGAATATTCTCGGCGCTGCAGGACAGGTATCGCAATTCACGGGCGTTAGCACGGCGGCGCTTTCCTCGCACCGTTTCTCGGCACGCTGCTCGCAGCGAGGCCGGGTCGCTTTGACTTTGCACTTGCCGTCGCCGTCACGGCAAGGCGCAATAACCGTCACGGTGGAGGCGCAATGGCCGTCCTCTTCGCAATGCCCGTCAATCAGCAGTTCTTCTCCGGGCTCCGGACAGCTTGCGCACCCACCCTTGGGAGTGGATTTCTTCACGGTGTACACGCACGTCGATGTCCCGGCGTTCGGCTGCGAAATGCTGACGTTGTCGAACGCCATCGTGTTCCCCGCGACGCTGCCCCCCGCAAACAGCCGGAAGCCGTCCGGCGGCGGCGGACCGCCCGCCGAACCGCCGAACAAGTAACGATCCGTCGGGTTATGCACGACGCTGACATTCGTGCTCAGGTCCGTAATCCCCACCTCGGTCACCTGGTTGGTGTCCAGGTCCGTCGTCATCCACCGCCGATACCAGTGATTGACCGCCAGGTTCTGAAACCCCGTGTTCGGCATTTTCTCCTGAAGTTGCGTGTTGGCGGCGTTGAACCACACCATGTCCGCGTCCCATGTCGCCGCCGTGTTCGGATCCGTCCACGTCGTCAGCATGATGCAGGTCCGGTCCCCGTTGGGGACAACGAAATCCTGCGTCGAGAAGCTGCCCACGTTCTGCGCCGTCGGCAACGTCCCCGTGAACGTCACGTAGATGTCATACGCCACCGTCCACACCCCCGTCCCGTCGCCGTAAGGCGCGGGCCGCTGCGACCGCGCGAAGACCAGCGGGTTGCCCGCCGGACCCGTCCCCAGCGCGAATTGCTCCCCGCCGCCCGTCGGCGGCGCGGGAATCCCCAGAGGATTGTCCGAGTAAAGGTTCACCGTGAACGAAATGCTCGTCGCAGGGACCGGGTTGAAAAACTCGTCCTGACCGTTCAGATCCATGTTCGCCGTGTACGTCGGCGCCTCGAACCCCGTCTCATACTGCGCCTGCGCCGCGGGGGAGATGCTCAGCCCCGCCGCCAACAAACCCCACATCCACATTCGCTTCATGTTGCTTCCTCCTTCTTAAGACGTGAACAAAGAAATGAAGCGCCGACCGCGCCGGGCGAAGCTCCAACCCGCGCGAACAACGCACGAAAGGGCAAGTGAAAAAAGAACGCCGGGCGTCGGAATGTGCTACGCCCTCCGAGGAACTTGTTGCCGGCCGCAGCCGATGCGGCAGACTCGACAAGCGCATGCACGCCCGCCTCCTTCCGCGACTTCGCCAACGCGGCGTCCTTCTGACAGCGTGAACATTAACTCAGGAAGCTCCCGAATTCAAGAGGAAAATGCTCGAAAGATCGGCGGTTAGCCTTGACTTATCCCTGTGAACCGGGTCGTCTCACGCACCCGGACCGGATCGCAAAACATCGCGCCGCCAACTGACACCGCTCCGCCGGAAGCGGCGGCCGGTCGCCTACGCGCGACGCCGTCGCGCATCCGAGCCCGACCCGGCGCCCATCAGGCGATCGTACCGCACCTGATCGGCGTACATCTGCTGGAACACGCGATACTTTTGAGCGTGATAGCCGCTCGTCTCCGCATCAGGCCGGATCGTCCGCGCCACGCCGGTCATCGCCTTCATCCCCGCGGGGATGTCCGCGAACGCCCCGGCCGCCACCGCAGCCAACACCGCCGTCCCCAGCGTCACCGCCTCCGCCTCGCGCGGCAGGTGGATCGGACATCCGGTAATATCCGCATGCTGCTGAAGGAAAACCGGGTTCTTCGTCCCGCCGCCGCACGCCACCAGCCGGCGGATCGCATATCCCTTCGCATTCAGGGTCTCGACGATGTGCCGCGTCCCGTAGGCGACGGCCTGGATCGTGGCCAGATACTCCAGCGCAAGCCCCTCTTCGTCGTCACGCAGCGCCAACCCGCTGATCATGCCCCGCGCCAAAGGGTTGGCGCGCGGCGAGCGGTTCCCGTGATGATCGCCCAGAACATGAAGCCGCCGCGTCAACCGCCCGACTCCCTCCGCACCCGCCATCGCCGCAAGCCGATCGTTCAACGCTTCGAACACGGTCCGTCCACGCTTCTTCGCCTCCGTGGCCAGACACATCCCCACCGCCCGGCTCATCACACATTGATCGATCAACGCCCCGGTCGCCGATTGCCCCCCTTCCGTCAGCCAGTACCCCGGAATCATCGCCGAGTAATACGGACCCCAGACCCCCGCCACGTACCGCGCCTTCCCCGACACCGCCATGTGACAGCTTGACGTCCCGCCGATCAGCGCAAGCCGGTTCAGACACGATCCCTCGTCGAACGACTCGCCGTCCAGTTCCGCCCCCAATACCCCGATGCCCCCGGCGTGCGCGTCGATGATCCCGACGCCGACCGCCGTTCCCGCGGCAAGACCCAGATCCTTCGCCGCCGTGGTCGTCAACCCTTTGCCGACCGCTTCCCCCATCGGACGCACGCGCTGACCGATGCGCGCAAAACCGTCCTCGACCAGATCGCCCAGACCGATCTGCCGCAGAAAACCCGCGTCCCACTGCCCCACGCTTCCCGAACCGTTCCGCCTGCCGCCCAGGTGGCCCTGATAGGTCCACTTGCACACCGTCGTACACAGCGACCGCACGTCCTCCCCGGTCGCCCGCCACGTCAGGTAGTCCGCAAGATCCAGAAATTTGCCCGCCGCGAGGTACGACTTCGAAAGACGCTCCTTCAGCCACAGCAGCTTCGGAGTCTGCATCTCCGGCGAAACCCCGCCGCCCACGTAGCGCAGAACCTTGTGCCTCGTCGCGTTGATCCGCCGCGCCTGATCGACCGCGCGATGGTCCATCCAGACGATGACGTTCTGCTCGGTCCGCCCGCCGGGAGACGCCGTCACGGGTCGCCCGCGTTCATCCACGCAGACCAGCGAGCACGTCGCGTCGAACGCGATCCCGCCGATCCGCTCCGCACGGACGCCCGACGCCTTCACCGCCGCGCGCACGGCCTTGCCGCACGCCGACCAGATGTCCTCGGACGACTGCTCGACAAAATCCTCAGACGGACGCCAGATCCGCAGCGCGGATTCGCCATGTCCGTGACACTTCCCGGAAAGGTCAAACACGGCCGCGCGGGCGCTGCCCGTCCCGACGTCCACGCCGATCACCAGTTGCCTCATCCGCGCCATGTCCGTCGTCCCGTCCGCCTCTTCGGCGATGCTCCGACGCGGTTTCAAGTCGACCCGCGCCTGCAACCGGTAGCATACTTCCGCGTCTCCCCGCAGGCCAAACCGCACTCCTCGGAAGCGCGCGCTCCCCCCGCCGAACCGCGCCTGTAACGAAACATCCACACCACGCGCAGCGTCATCCCGCGTCTTTTCCCCTCCGCAATTGCAAAGGGATTCGATGCCCCTGAGTCTCCGCTTGACTCCGGCGCGCCGTGGCGCGCAACGATCCTCGACCCACCTCAAAGGCGACACGGCGCACGGCGTTTCTCGACCCCGACGGGTCGCGGCGTCGGGATCGCCGCAAACTTAACCGAGCCGCGCCCGTAAGGAAGCGTTCTTCTGAGTCCCCACTGGACTCCGGTGCGCCGCGGCGCGCGGCGCTCCTCGACCCACCTCAAAGGCAGCACGGCGCACGGCGTTTCTCGACCCACCTCAAAGGCAGCACGGCGCACGGCGTTTCTCGACCCACCTCAAAGGCGGCGCGGCGCGTCGCGTTTCCTCGACCCCAACAGGGTCGCGGCGTCGGGGTTGCGGCGAACTTAACCGAGCCGCGCCCGTAAGGAAGCGTTCTTTTGAGTCTCCGCTTGACTCCGGCGCGCCGCGGCGCGCGACGCTCCTCGATCCACCTCGAAGGCGTCGCGGCGCGCGACGTTTCTCGACCCACCTCGAAGCCGGCACGGCGCGTCGCGTTTCTCGACCCCAACGGGGTCGCGTCCTCCAGCCCAGGGTAGGTCGCCGCAGGCGACCTACCCTGGGGAACCGAAACCGCTCGATCCTCAACCCCAACGGGGTGACAATTGTCAAGAAGGTGGGGGTTGCACCGCGCGATCCACCCAGGTTGGTTCGACCCCTTCAGGGTAGGGGGCTTCGGGCGGACGCTCACCGTGGGTTTCACCCACGGCTACCCACGTAATTCCCCTTCGGGGAATACGACGCCAACCGCCGGAGAATATGACGTCTGACCGCCGGGGATTACGACGCCTGACCGCCCGGGAATATGACGCCAACGGCCGAGGATTACGACGCCGATCCCCGAAGGGGATCAACATGAATAGCCGTGGGCGCAGCCCACGGAAGACGAAGACAAGCGCACCCAACCCCGAAGGGGTTGTACCGCTCGGCGCAACCGTTTCATCCGGCGCAACCCCTTCAACTCGGCGCAACCGTTTCATCCGGCGCAACCCCTTCGACCCGGCGCAACCGTTTCATCTGGCGCAACCCTTTCAACCCGCCGCAACCCTTTCAACCCGGCGCAACCGTTTCATCTGGCGCAACTCCTTCAACCCGGCGC
>JAJVHU010000026.1 GCA_022072505.1 Phycisphaerae bacterium | reverse complement strand
GTGAAGCTGCATGCCGAGCGCGACGAGAAGCAGCCGGTGCTGATCGCGTATGGCATTCTGTCCGACGGACGAAAAGTGTTATTAAGCGTCGGTCTGAGCGATCGCGAAAGTTATGACGCGTGCCTGGGGTTCCTGCGCGACTTGTTGGAACGCGATCTGCGTCCGCCACGGTTGTATTGCAGCGACGATGGTCCGGGGTTGCGCAAGGCGCTGAAGGCGGTGTGGCCGAAGTCGTTGCCGCAGAAGTGCCAGGCGCACAAGCTGCGGAACGTGCTGGGCAAGCTGCCGCGGGGCGCGCAGGGCGAGCTGAAGCGGCAGATCCACGCGGTATTCTACGCCAAGGACCACGAGACGGGTGTCAAGAAGGGGCGCTCGCTGATCGAGCAGTACCGCGACCGCTATGAGAACGCATCGAGCAGTACCGCGACCGCTATGAGAACGCGATGCTGTGCCTGGAGAAGAGCCTGGAGGAGTGCCTGACGTGCCTGAAGCTGCCCGACTCGCACCGCCGGCGGGTGCGCACGACCAACACACTGGAGCGGCTGATCGAGGAGGCCCGCCGGCGGACGAAGGTGCAGGGCGCGCTGGGCGGCGAACAGGCCAGCTTGGCGCTGATCTATGCGGTAACGGTGGACGTGGCCCGGCGCTGGCGCGGCATCCGCATCGCACCGGCCGATCTGGAAAAATTGAATGCGTTGCGGCAAGAGGTTGCCCCGCTGAAGGCAACCGCGTAGAAACGAGAATTCGGAGTCACCCCAGCGACGAGTTTACAGACACATTGGAGCGCCACCCAAGGACGCGGGCGGGAGGGATGGGCGCGGGCGGGTCATGATCCTCGCCCGAGCGTACGCCAAACGTCAGGGCCGCTAGATTCCATGAGAGCGGCTGTCCTTGGGGCGACTGGCGCTTGCCTTGGAGCGATATCCGCATTCGAATCGGGCGCATTCATGGGATCCGGTATGATCAAGTTTGTCCTTGCGATTCTGGTGGGCGCCGTTGCGCTGGTGATTTGGTGGTCTCAGCGACAACGGCGCAAAGCCGGTATTCGGAAGTGGTACCGGAATCCGGCCGAGTTCTTCGCTGAAGGAAACCGAATGGAGTCTGAAAGGGCCGTTGAGGTTCCCGCGCATCCTACGGAAGAGCAGATTCAAGAGCAGGTTTCCAATCTCCTTCACAAGAAGACCGCGCGCCGCGCGCGATTCTGGTTGTCACGAGCGGGGTCGCCCGCGCTTCCGGCATTATGCGCGGCGCTGTCGCAGGAGCGGTTCTTGCGCACGCAACGGGAGACCGTTTCGCTTGGAGGAGACGCCTTCGAGATCGTCGTGGAGATTCTTGGCGAGATCGGAGACCCGGCGGCGATCGATTCCCTCCTTCCGCACGTGGACAGCAGGTTCGCAGAAACACGAAAGTGCGTCGGATTGGCGCTGGGCTCCATCGGACACCTGGACGGGCTGCGAGGACTGAAGCGATTGCTGGACGATGAGGATGCGTATGTCCGCAGCCACGTGCTGATCGGCATCGATCGCGGGATCAATTCCCATCGAGCGACCCCCGCCCTGCTTGACGGGCTTCGCGAATCCCTGATGCGGCTCCTGGAAATCAAGGACACCGGCTTTGAAAGTAAACCGGCGGAATTGTTGTTACATCTCGATCGTGGCTGGGCGCTGACGGTCCTGCTGGGAGACCGTGTGCTCCGTGCGGACAATCCGAATGTCGTGGGCATCCTGAGGTCGTTGAGAAAGACGAACGTGATTCTACCCGCGCGGGCCCTCGAACGGCTGGATCTTGAGTTCGACGCCTTGCCCGACGGCTATCAAAAGGAGTACGGCAAGGGACAGATGCTCCTCGCGCGAGCCGCGGCGCGGCTGCCGGACGCCGAGGAGAAGGCGCAGGCGGCAGTCTCCTCCCAAAGCCGGGAAATCCGGAATGGTGCGGCGGACGCCCTCGCATGGCTTGCAGGCGTTGAAAATCCCATCGAGTTCGTCGAAAGCCGCGAGCGGGAGGTCGGCTGGGAAGGGTTGACGCAGCCCCAGCGAAACTTCTCCGCGGTCTGGATGCTCGAAGCCGAAGTCAACAACGGCGGTTTCAGCCAATACTTCTTCAACAGTTGGAGCGATCACTGGCCGGACGCGCTGACCGGACTCAACGCGATCGGCGCTCGTCGCACGGCGGAGATATTGCAACGGGCCGTTGCGGTGTTCGGACCCGAGGGGCCTGCCACGGACCGCGAAGCCAGGATGGATCAACTGTCCAAGCTGATCGACCGCTGCGAGAAGGAGCTCGACGACCTCGACGATCAGTTCTACAAGGAGACCGACCCTCTTTACGTGCAATACATGCTTTACGCTGCTAAGCACGCGGATCAATTCGGCGGGTTAAGCCGGCTAACGTGAATCCTTCACTTCGTACTCCGCGTCGATGACGTCGTCGTCGGGCTTGGCCGGTCCGGCGGCGCCGGGTTCGTGCGGCGCTGCGCCGCCGCCGGTGGTCGCCGTTTTGCTCGCGGCGGCTTCGTAGATGATCTTGCCGATGGTCTGCGCGTCATGCAGGAGCGACTCGGACGCGCGGCGGATGGCGGCGGCGTCCTCGCCCTTGAGCACCTCGCGGACGTTGTTGATGGACGCTTCGATCTTCGAGCGTTCCTCGGCGGGGATCTTCTCGCCGTGCTCGCGGAGCTGCTGCTCGATCTGGTAGGCGCGACTTTCGGCTTCGTTGCGCGCCTGAACGAGTTCGGCCTTGCGAACGTCGTCGGCGGCGTGGGCCTCGGCGTCGCGTTTCATGCGTTCGATCTCGTCCTTGTTCAGACCGCTGCTGCCCTCGATGCGGATTTCCTGTTTCTTGCCGGTGGCCTTGTCCTTCGCGGAGACGTTGAGAATTCCGTTCTTGTCGATGTCGAAAGCGACCTCGATCTGCGGCATGCCTCGCGGGGCGGGGGCGATGCCGGTGAGGTTGAAACGTCCGAGGGACTTGTTGTCCGCGGCCATCGGGCGGTTGCCCTGGAGGACGTGGACGGTGACTTCCGGCTGATTGTCCGAGGCGGTGGAGAAGGTCTCGGTGCGCGACGTGGGGATGGTGGTGTTCGCGGGGACCATCACGGTCATGACGCCGCCGAGGGTTTCGACGCCGAGGTTCAGCGGCGTCGCGTCCAGCAGGACGATGTCGTCGATGTGTCCGCTGAGGATCGCGGCCTGGACCGCCGCGCCGACGGCCACCGCCTCGTCCGGGTTCACGCTCTTGTTCGGTTCCTTGCCGAAGATTTCGCGGCACAGCGCCTGCACGGCGGGCATGCGCGTCGAACCGCCGACGAGGATGACTTCGTCGATCTCGCTCGCCGTGACTTTCGCGGCCTGGAGGGCTTCGAGGCTCGGCTTGCGGCATCGCTCCGTCAGGTGGCGCGTGAGCTGCTCGAAGCGGCTGCGCGTGATCGTCTCCTGCAGGTGCTTCGGACCGGCGGCGTCGGCGGTGATGAAAGGCAGATTGATCGTCGTCTCCATCACGTTGGACAGTTCGCACTTGGCCTTTTCACACTCCTCCTTGAGGCGCTGGAGCGCCATCGGATCCTTGCGCAGGTCGATGCCGTTCTTCTTGCGGAATTCCTCCGCGACGTAGTTGATGAGTTCCTGGTCGTAGTCGTCGCCGCCGAGGTGCGTGTCGCCGGAGATGGACTTCACTTCGAACGTGCGCGTCTCCGGATCGAGTTCGAGCACGGAGATGTCGAACGTCCCGCCGCCGAGGTCGAACACCGCGACGCGCTGCTCCTTCTTCTTGTCGATGCCGTAAGCGAGCGCCGCCGCGGTCGGTTCCGGGAGAATGCGCTCGACGGTCAGTCCGGCGATCTCGCCGGCTTCCTTCGTCGCTTTGCGCTGGGCGTCGTTGAAGTACGCCGGGACGGTGATGACCGCGCGGGTCACCGTCGCGCCGAGATAGGTCTCCGCGGTCTTCTTCAAGTCCTGAAGAATCATGGCGCTGATTTCCTGCGGCGTGTACGTCTTGCCGCGGATTTCGACCTTCACCAGCTCCTCGGACCCGCCGACGACCTTGTAAGGAACCAGCTTCTCCTCGTGCGCCACTTCGCTGTGCCGCCGACCCATGAAGCGCTTGATCGAGAAGACCGTGTTCTGCGGGTTGGCCACCTGCTGACGCTTCGCGAGCTGGCCGACCAGCCGCTCGTGTTTTTCCGTGAATCCGACGACGGAGGGTGTCAGCCGGGAGCCCTGCGAATTGGTGAGCACCTTCGGCTGATCTCCTTCCATCACCGCCACGACGGAGTTGGTGGTTCCGAGGTCGATTCCGATAATCTTGGACACTTTGTCGATCCTTTCGTGTGCGGTTGCGCGGGGGGGCATCCCTCCTGGCGCTGTCTGATGCACTCACCGTGCCGTCGGGGTCTAGGTTGTAAAGCATTTTGGCATAATAAATTACGAAGGATTTATCTTGCGGAGCCCCCGGAATTCCGTGCCAAGCTGACAGGTGTAGTGCGTCTTTGACACGTCTCAGCAAGGACCAAGGTGCTGTCGTGCTGGTCAGACCGGGCCGACAGGAGCGAGTCATGTTTGTGAAGATTTTCCTTTTCATCGCGCCAAGTGCCGATAACATACGTTACGTATGACCATCGAACCGCTTGAGACGCAGGAGGCGCAGGGTATCCCGACGGTCCGCCAGCAGTCGGTGTTCGTCGAGAACCGCGTCGGGCAGCTTCTTCGCCTGACCCAACTTTTTGATAAGACGGAGGTTAGGATTCTCGCGGTCTCGGTGGTTCACTCCGTGGATTGCGCGATCTGCAGGATGATCCTCGACCCCCCGGACAAGGCCTACGACGTGCTCAGCGAGCGCGACTTCCAAGTCAGCGAGATTGAATTGTTGGTGGTGAGTCTGCCGCCGGGGCGGCGGGCGCTGCTGCACACGTGGGCGGCGCTGCTTCGGGCCGAGGTGAATATTCACTACACCTACCCGCTGCTGGTCCGCCCGTATGACGCCGCGGCGCTGGCGCTGCTCCCTGATGATCTGGACGGGGCGGTGCGGGTTCTGCGGGCGGAGCAGTTCCGCCTGCTGGATCAGCAGGATCTCGGGGCCAACCGGGATGAGTGGCACTAAGACGCTGTTTCAAAACCGTGCCGCGCCCGCAAGGAAGCGTGCATTTCGGGCCTTTCACGCGGGTTCTGAAGCAGTGTGTGAGTAGAAACGCAAAAAGAATGATCTGCGCTGAGGCGCGGAGTCCACTCTGTGCGACGGCCTTCGCGCGGGCTGAAGCCGCGCGGCTCAGGTAAGCGGCTCTGCTAAGACCCGCCTCTGTCGCAGACGGATCGGCGCCGGGGGATGTCCTTGCGGCGGTACGAGACCGGCAGGCGCGGTCTTACATGACGTCGCCGATCGCGTTGCCGACGGTGGCCCAGATCATCGAGTTGGTCTCGCCGAGCGCGGATATCGCCCCGATCGCGGCTAGGAGGATCACCGCCAGCATGATGGCGTACTCGGTGGCGGTCGGACCGCTTTCCTCGACGATGAAGCGGGAAAGGCGAGCACGGGTCCACGTTCGCAGATTCATGAGGCCCAGGCGGTTCATGTTCGCCCTCCCGAAGAAAGTCCGGGTCGCGCTCTCCTGACGTCAGGGACGCGCGACCTACGGAAATCTACGAATCAGAACGCCTCGATGCGAAAGTTGCCGGTTCCGATCACCTTTTCCCAGGTCCGAGTTGGCGGGAAGCCCCTCGGGAAGTGAGGGGTTCGCGTTGGCGGAAGGCGCTCGGGTCACAGCCGGACGTTCGGTTCGACGATGTTCCTGTTACGCCGGCGGCTGAGTTTACCCGGTGTGGGGTGTTCGCCAGCGTTGTATTGCGTTTGCAAAACGGCTATGATTATTCGGTTCGCGGACCTGTGACGGCGCGGTTACCGGAGCCGGTTCGGGCGGACATCGACGGGTCCGAAGGCTGAATCGCACGTGGGGCGTTCGCGCCGGAGGGTTCCTCGGCGGATCGGGATCGTCCCGGCGCAGCCAGAGTTCTGAGAGGAGTGAACGACGTGAGCGCAACGACGGCCGCCTCGGCGGCTGCCAACAAGACGGTGAAGACGCTGGAGTTGGACGAAATCGTGGTTCGGTTCGTCGGCGACTCGGGCGACGGCATGCAGCTCGCCGGGACGCAGATGACGAACACGTCGGCCGTGTTCGGCAACGACGTCGCCACGCTGCCGGATTTTCCGGCGGAGATCCGCGCTCCGGCCGGGTCGCTGGCGGGCGTCTCCGGGTTTCAGATCAACTTCAGCTCGCACGACATCCGCACGCCGGGCGACCAAGTCAACTGCCTGGTGGCGATGAATCCGGCCGGATTGAAGAGCAACATCGCGGACCTGGAGCCCGGCGGGATCCTGCTGGTCAACGAGGACGCGTTCAACAAAGTGAACCTTCAAAAGGCCGGTTATGCGGCCAGCCCGCTCGACGACGGGTCGCTGAAGGGCTTCCGCCTGTTCCGCGTGCCGCTCGACAAGTTGACGACCGAGGCCAACAAGGGCAGCTCGCTGACGAGCCGGGCGCTGGGGCGCTGCCGGAACTTCACGGCGCTGGGCCTGGTGTACTGGATGTTCAACCGGCCTCTCGAGGAGACGCTGCGCTGGATCGACGCGAAGTTCGGGAAGAAGCCCGAGGTCGCGGAGGCGAACCGCAACGCGCTGAAGACGGGGTACTACTTCGGCGAGACGTGCGAGACGTTCATCGAGAATTACAAGGTGCCGAAGGCGCGGATCACGCCCGGGCGGTACCGGAAGCTGACCGGAAACGAGGCGCTGGCGATCGGTCTGGTGACGGCGGCGCGTCTGGCGGGGAAGGACGTGTTTTACGGCACGTATCCGATCACGCCGGCGAGCGACATCCTGCACCAGCTTTCGACGTACAAGAATTTCGGCGTGCTGACGTTTCAGGCGGAGGACGAGATCGCGGCGATGACCTCCGTGATCGGCGCCGCGTTCGCGGGCGCGATCGCGGTGACCGGCACGAGCGGTCCGGGCATCGCGCTCAAGGCCGAGGGCATCGGACTGGCGGTCTGCACCGAGCTTCCGGTCATCATCATCAACGTCCAGCGCGGCGGACCGAGCACGGGGCTTCCGACGAAGACGGAGCAGGCGGACCTGCTTCAGGCGGTGTGCGGGCGCAACGGCGAGTGTCCCGTCGCGGTCCTCGCTCCGAACACGCCGGCGGACTGCTTCAACATGGCGATCGAGGCCTGCCGGATCGCGATCGAATACATGACGCCGGTCATGCTGCTGTCGGACGGGTATTTGGCCAACGGCGCGGAACCGTGGCGGATTCCGGATGAGAAATCGCTGCCGCATCTGAAAGTGATTCACCCCGCGCGGAAGAACGGCGAGTCGGAGTTCCTGCCTTATCAGCGGGATGCGAAGCTCGCGCGGCCGTGGGCGCTGCCCGGAACGCCGGGTCTGGAGCACCGCATCGGCGGGCTGGAGAAGGAGGACGTGACCGGTCACGTCAGCTACGACCCGGAGAATCACGAACACATGGTGAAGACGCGGGCGGCGAAGATCGCGGGCATCGCGAAATCGCTGCCGAAGCTTGAGGTGCTCGGGTCGCCGCAGGGCGGAGACCTGCTCGTGATCGGCTGGGGGAGCACGTACGGCGCGATCACCACCGCGGTGGAACGCTGCCGGGCGCAGGGGATGGACGTGTCGAGCGTTCACCTGCGATATCTGAACCCGTTCCAGCAGGATCTCGGCGACCTGCTGAAGCGCTTCAAGCGCGTGTTGTGTCCGGAGATGAACCTCGGTCAGCTCAGCAAGCTGCTGCGGGCGGAGTTCCTCGTGGACGTCAAGAGCCTCTCCAAGGTGCAGGGCAAGCCCTTCATGGTGCGCGACATCGTGACGGCGATCGAAACGATGATGAAAGGAAACAACGGACGATGAGCCAGGCGCTCACTCAACTGACGGCCAAGGATTTCGCCAGCGACCAGGAAACGCGGTGGTGCCCCGGATGCGGGGATTACTCGATCCTCGCCCAGGTCAAAAAGGTGCTGCCGACGCTGGATACGCCGCGCGAGAAGTTCGTGTTCGTGTCGGGCATCGGCTGCTCCAGCCGCTTCCCGTATTACGTGAACACCTACGGCGTCCACAGCATTCACGGGCGCGCCCCGGCGGTGGCGACGGGGGTGAAGATGGTCCGGCCGGACCTGTCGGTCTGGGTCATCACCGGCGACGGCGACGCACTGTCGATCGGCGGCAACCACCTTCTGCACGCGATCCGCCGGAACATCGACCTCAAGATCGTGCTCTTCAACAACCGCATTTACGGTCTGACGAAGGGGCAGTATTCGCCGACCTCGGAGATGGGCAAGAAGACGAAGTCCACGCCGATGGGCAGCGTGGACTTCCCGCTTCATCCGATCTCGGTGGCGATCGGGGCGGAGGCGACCTTCGTGGCGCGGTCGGTGGACGTGCATGTGAAGCATCTCGAGGACGTGCTGGTCCGCGCCGCGAAGCACAAGGGCGCGGCGTTCGTCGAGGTCTATCAGAACTGCAACATCTTCAACGACCTCGCGTTCGAGTACGCCGCGGGCAAGGACACGCGCGACGATCACACGGTCATCCTCGAGCACGGCAAGCCGCTGATCTTCGGCAAGAACCGCGACAAGGGCATCCGCCTCAACGGCACCACGCCCGAGATCGTTCCGCTCGGCGGCGACATCAAGGAGGACGACCTGCTCTTCCACGACGAGCGCGCCCCCGAGCCGACGCTGGCGTACCTGCTGTCGCGGATGCATCACCCGGAGTTCCCCGAGCCGCTCGGCGTCTTCCGCGCGGTGCAACGCCCGACCTACGAGGCGCTGGCGAACCAGCAGATCGCCACCGCCCGCTCGCAGCACGGCGAAGGCTCGCTCGAGACGCTCTTCGACGACGGGGAGACCTGGGTGGTCAACTGAAGACTCGGCTACCAGTCCGTTGAAAAAGGGTAACGCCTCCCCCCGGGAGGCGAATCTCGCCGGGAAAAACCGGTATCACGAAAGCCGATCGCGAGTTCTTCAACAGGCTGCTACGCGTTGGAACCGTTGTTGAACGACGTAGCGTAACCGCCGACAGATTGAGGGGCGAAACTCAGCCGGGGCGGGTCGCCTCGCGTTCGGCTTTTTTGCGCGCTCCCCCGCGGCCCCGCCATCCGGTGGAGCAGCGCCGACAGCATGGAAAAATGCCCGGGATTTCCCTTGACCCTCCGATACCGGCGCGGCAGCCTGCGGAGTGGAGAATGAGATTCGGGCAGGGCAGGAGGCGCCGCGTCGGTCCCTTTCCTTCCCTTCTGAATCTCCCTCTGACTCCGGTGCAGCACGTCTCGCCGACGGCCCCGCAGGATCGTCGGGCGTATTCACATCAACCCCGAAGAACACGCGCCAACGTCCGTTGTTTTGTTTCAATCCCGAAGAGGGCGCAGGGGTCGCGGATGCGTTGGTCACAATCCCGAAGGGATTGCGGCGGGTTGAAGGAGTTGCGCCAGATGAAACGGTTGCGCCGGGTTGAACGGGTTGCGATGGGTTGGAAGGGTTGCACCGGGTCGAACGGGTTGCGCCGAGTTGAACGGGTTGCGCCAGATGAAACGGTTGCGCCGAGCGGTACAACCCCTTCGGGGTTGGGCGCGCTTGTCTTCGTCTTCCGTGGGCTGCGCCCACGGCTATTCATGTTGATCCCCTTCGGGGATCGGCGTCGTATTCCCCGGCGGTCAGGCGTCATATTCCACAACGTTCAGACGTCATATTCCCCGGCCGTCCGGCGTCATGTTCCCCCACGGTCGTTGGCGTCGTATTCCCCGAAGGGGAATCACGTGGGTAGCCGTGGGTGAAACCCACGGTGGCGTGCGGAGTCAAAACGCGACCCCGGAGAGCCTGGGAATTTTTCCAGCCGACGCCTCACGAACGCGCGTCTTTCGGGCCACGGCCCTGCCTTTCAGTCCTCGGATTGGGTGTTTGACGCGGAGAGCTTCCAAATAAATCCCACCCCCGGAAGGGGCGTCAGACAACAGCCCAGCACGTAAGGGCTGGGAAGCCGTCTTCCGACTAGCCGCCTCGCACCCTTCTGAACCGCGTCTGCGATTCCGCGGACAACGTTCAACCCTCCGGGAGCAAAGGTCGAACCGACGCCGTCAAGGCGTCCAACACGAGAACCGCGTCATTGAAGTGTCTTCCGTCCGTCACCAACACCGCGACAAACCCGGCGCCGTTTCGCCGGCGCCCCGCCCGCCCGACCACCTGGGCCTCGCCGAGGCAGTGAAGCTCAACCTCCGTCGATCCGTCCTCCGCGGAACGCTCCTGACTCCCCACCGGCATCATCCGCACTTTCAAAGCCTGCCCGATCTGCGTGACGCGCTCCGACAGCAGATCGAGGTTCGCCTCATCCGTGTCCGCCAGCGGCTGGAGATAGATCTGACCGGTGACGCCCGAGCGACCGCGCTCGTTCATCCGGGGAATGTCGATCACGAGAAAGGGAAGCTCGTCCGACGGCAGCCGCGCCGCCCTCGCCGCGCCGGGCAGGTCGAAGCGGATCGCCCAGCCCAGCCGGCCGCACAGGTCGCCCGCCCGCGCCGTCCACCACGTCGCCGCCGACCCGACCGCCAGCAACATCCCCGCCGTCATCAGGGACGCGCGCCATCCCGACCGCCGAACCGACGTTCCCTCACCCCCGCTCATCCGCTGCCGACCATCCCGCCCCCATCCTAGACCCCCCGCGCCGCCGTCACAAATCACCTGAGGCGACTTGCGCCGATCCGCCTGAAACGTCTCCCCGAACCCGAGCCGCGCGGCTTCAGCCCGCGCGATGGCGTCACACGGCGTGGACCTCGCACCCCAGTGCAGGTCATTCTTGCTGGGTCTCCGCTCAGTCCGGAATGCTCAAACCGCCTACCAGCGCGAGGACGTCGCCCCAGGCCGCATCAAACGGGATGAAGTCCGGATCCCCCGCATCGAAGAGCGTCTCGTATTCGTTCGAGGCGCGTCGACGAATGTCGTCGTCGAACGCCCCGCGTCGCGCGTCGATGCCGCGCGCCTTGCACTTTCGCGTGAAAAAGTCGGCCAACTTTACGATATCCAGCCTCGAACCGTGGGTTCGACGCATCCTCGCGAGGTCGTACACGTCTTGCCGGCGATTCCGATTGCGAATCCGCTGCTGGAGCAACGCCCGCAGCTTCTCCGCGAGAATATCCTCCAGCGTGCAGGCGCGGATCGTCAGGTCGAGAACGGGATGCAGCCGCACGTCCCGCGACTCGCACACCACGTCGTTCAGGCTGATCTCGAGATGAAGGACCGAGCTGACAACCCGGTCCGGAAGCTCAAGGTCCGGAAAGTATCGGTCACCCCGGAACTGATATCCGATCCTAATTTCGTAGGTCGGCGTGGTTTTGTCTTCGCCCCGCGGGTTCCGGTTGACGCGCTGGCACTTCGCCTTGACCCCGAAGGATGCGGCGCCTCGACGCACCGCGTCATCAACACGGCTGCGGATTTCCTCCCGGTCGTCAGGGAATGCCTCTGTCGCGCTGAAATCGAGATCGAGCGTGCTGCGCGGATTGAAGAAAATGTAGCGCAGGGCGTTGCCGCCCTTGAAGGCGAGCTGTCTCCTCAGGATTGAGTTGGCGATGGACTCAAGGATGACGAAACCCATGAAACGTCTCCGGGCCTCCTCGAGGCTGACCCGTGCTTCTCGCTGCCACTGAGCTATCTCGCCCAGCGAAACAGGATAAAGTCGATTCATCCGTCAGGGGCCCTTCAACTTCGCCAGGAGCGAAGGATCAATGTTCAGGGAGAGGTTCCAGCGTTCTGAGTAGGTGGGAGCGTAGGGCGCGCTGGCGAGAAGTTTGCAGGATCCGCCGCGCGAAAGACGTGATCGCCAAAGTTCAAGGGTGGGATGGTCGATCCCCAGTTCTTCCAGGAGAAACCCGACGCGCTGACGCATAAGGGGGCTGTCGAAAGCCTCCGTGTAATGGACCAGAGCATCGAGATTCGCATCGGTCATTCGTTCGACGGCCCGCCTCCACGCATGAAACACGTTGCCAACGCCTCCCGCCGCATCCGGATCGCGAAGCGCGTCGAGAATCGTACGCGGCGGGTCCGTCATGTACGCGGACTGCCCTGACACCTGGCTGATCGCCGTACCGAAGTCCAGTTGCGGCTTCGCACGCGTCCACACCACATGCGTCGCTCCCACAAACCGTGGAAACCGCGGATGCGGCAAAGGCCAGTCCACCCAGTCTTCCGGCATCGTTCCCAACGGCAGCCGTGGTTGCGACGCGTGGGCGTAGAACGTCGCGTGAACGCGCCCCCGGGGCGGGTCATCGGTCAAACCGTGGTGCAGCAGCGCCGTACCAAAACTGAAGACAGACCAGGGGTTCGCCTCTTGAACAACATGTTCCTCGGCGACCGGCAACAACTCCGCGTAAGGAGCATCAACGCGATAAACGCCGCGCGACCCCTCCACTTCGGTGAAATCGTTCCTTACGAACCGCCGAATGAACCTCTCGGCCGCCTCACGGTCCGGCAGCGGCGCGCGCTGCGCCAGCGCCTGTCGTCGCAAGAGGATCGCGAGTCGCCAACCCGCCGCGACCCTGCGTCGCTCCGCAACCAGGAGACGCATGATGCTGACGCCGGACAAAAGGGAGGTGAGTTCAATGACCTTCGCCATAGTAACCGCCAAGTAACGTCCTCAGGACGTTACTTGGCGGTTACTGCGCTGTCAACCTCTCTCTCCGGAAACAAACGTCACAGGCTTCCCGGAGCATGAAATCCTTCCGAAAAAGCGAGGGGATGTTTCTCAAGATTCACGCTTCGTGAACCGGTACCGATCTCCTTCGGCGTCCACGACAACACCACTCCCCGCCTCCAACTCGCCCGCCAGAATCCGCCGCGCCAGCGGGTTCTCGATCTCCTGCTGGATCAGGCGCTTCAGCGGGCGGGCGCCGTACACCGGGTCGTAGCCGTCGGCGGCGAGCTTGCGCTTCGCGGCGTCGGTCAGCGTCAACGACAGGTCACGCGCCGCCAGCCGCTTCTGAAGCTGGCGAAGCTGGATGTCCACGATCTGCGTCATGTCCTCGCGCGACAGGCGGTGGAAGATGATCGTCTCATCGATCCGGTTGAGAAACTCCGGACGGAAGTGCTGTTTGAGCGCCTCCTTGACCTTCATTTCGATCTCGATGTCGGGGATGGCGGAAACCGGACCGCTCGCGGTCTCGTGCGGAAATTGGCGACTCGGAGAGTCGCCCCACGAAGATTGGCGACTCGGAGAGTCGTCTCGTGAAGATTGGCGACTCGGAGAGTCGTCTCGTGAAGATTGGCGACTCGGAGAGTCGTCTCGCGAAGATTGGCGACTCGGAGAGTCGTCTCGTGAAGATTGGCGACTCGGAGAGTCGCCCCACCCGGCGAGGTGCTCGCTGCCGATGTTGCTCGTCATCACGATCAGCGTGTTCTTGAAGTCCACGACGCGCCCGTGGCCGTCGGTGAGGCGCCCGTCGTCGAGCACCTGGAGCAGGACGTTGAACACGTCGCGATGGGCCTTCTCAATCTCGTCGAAAAGCACAACGCAGTAAGGCCGGCGATGCACCGCCTCCGTCAGCATCCCGCCTTCCTCGTAACCGACGTATCCCGGCGGCGCGCCGATGAGCCGCGCGACCGCGTGCGGCTCCATGAATTCGCTCATGTCGATGCGCACGAACGCCGACTCGTCGTCGAAGAGAAACTCCGCCAGCGCCTTGCACAACTCGGTCTTGCCCACGCCCGTCGGACCCAGGAAGAGGAACGAGCCCACCGGGCGGTTCGGATCGCCCAGCCCCGCGCGCGAGCGTCGCACCGCGTCCGACACGGCGCGCACCGCCTCCGCCTGCCCGACGACGCGATCGTGCAGGCGATCCTCCATGTGAATGAGCTTCTGCTTCTCGCCTTCGAGCATTCGCGTCACCGGAACGCCCGTCCACTTGCTGACGACCTCCGCGATTTCCTCCGCGGTCACCTCCTCGCGCAGCAGCGCCTGCCCGGACCGGTGCATCTCGGCGAGCCGCGCTTCGCGCTCGGCGAGCTGTTTCTCCAGTTGCGGGATCTCTCCTTTTTCAAGCTGCGCGGCCGCGCCCCAGTCATACCGCCGCCGGGCCGCGTCGAGGTCGGTCTGCTTCCGGGCGATCTCCTCCTTGATCGCCTTGATCTCGGCGATGCCCTTCTTCTCGTTCTCCCACCGCGCCTTGAGACGGTTGAACTCCTCCTTGAGCTGGGCGAGTTCCTTCTCCGTGTCGCGCAGTTGCTTGCGGCTCGCCTCGTCTTTCTCTTTCTTCAACGCCTCGCGCTCGATTTCGAGCTGCATGATGCGGCGGTGCAGGGCGTCCACCTCGGCGGGCATCGAGTCGTTCTCGATGCGCAGGCGCGAGGCGGCCTCGTCGATCAGGTCGATCGCCTTGTCCGGCAGGTGGCGGTCCGCGATGTACCGGTGGGACAGCGTGGCGGCGGCGACCAGCGCCGCGTCCTGGATGCGCACGCCGTGGTGCGTGTCGTAGCGCTGCTTGAGTCCGCGGAGGATGGCGATCGTGTCCTCGACCGTCGGTTCACTGACGTAGATCGTCTGAAACCGGCGCTCCAGGGCCTTGTCCTTCTCGACGTGCTTTCGGTACTCGTCGAGCGTGGTCGCGCCGATGCATCGCAGTTCCCCGCGGGCCAGCGCCGGTTTGAGCAGGTTGCCCGCGTCCACCGACCCTTCGGCCTTGCCCGCGCCGACGACCGTGTGCAGCTCGTCGATGAAAAGGATGACCCGCCCGTCCGACTCGACGACCTCGCGGACGACCGCCTTTAAGCGCTCCTCGAACTCGCCGCGGTACTTCGCCCCGGCGATCAGCGCTCCCATATCCAGCGCAACGACGCGCTTTTCTTTCAGGACTTCGGGCACGTCGCCGGCCAAGATGCGCTGCGCGAGCCCCTCGACGATCGCCGTCTTGCCCACGCCGGGCTCGCCGATAAGAACCGGGTTGTTCTTCGTCCGCCGGGCGAGCACCTGCATCGTGCGGCGGATTTCGTCGTCGCGCCCGATCACGGGGTCGAGCTTTCCCTGCCTCGCCATCTGCACGAGGTCGCGCCCGTAGCGCTCCAGCGCCTGATACGTCGTTTCCGGATCCTGGGTCGTGACCGAGGCCGATCCGCGCACCTGCTTCATCGCGCCGAGGATGACCTCCCGCGTCGCGCCGCACAGCGTCAGAATCTCACGGGCGTCGCTGCGGACCTCCAGCAACCCCAGCAACAAATGCTCGGTGGAGACGTACTGGTCCTTAAGGCGTCCCGCCTCCTTCTCCGCGACGTCCAGAACCTCCTGAAACGCCCGGGCAGGCGCCAGGACGCCCCCCGTGACCTTCGGCAGGTGGCTAAGCTGGGCTTCCGCGAGGGCGTAGATCCGCCTCGGCGCCAAGCCGGCGCGCTCCAGAATCGGCCCGACAACCCCGCCGTCGCTCGCCTCCGGATGAATCAGCGCCATCAACAGGTGCAACGGGGTCAGTTCCGGGTGCCCCGCGGTACGAGCGGTTCTCTCGGCGCTTTGAACCGCTTCGGCGGCCTTGACGGTCAGTCGGTCCAAGGTCAACGCAATGCCTCCTTTGCGGACCCGGAACGCGGGTCAGCGCCGGATAAGCAATACACATCGTGTACCACCCCGATGTGGATATATAACTTATTGTTTTTGCCGTGTTTACGACATGATTTCCGGACGCGAGGCCGCCGCTGGCGTGACATTCCGTCACCCGGACGACAAACGAAAGGCGTCGGCGGGAGAAACCGTCATCCGACTTCGCGCCGGTTGAACAGGGCGATGCCCACGTTCACGAACGCCGCGGTCATGAGCAGGCTGTACCCGGCGGCATAACCGAGGTACGAGGCGTTGACGGTCATTTCCTGGCTGTCGGCGAAGAGGCCGTCAATGATCCAGAACGGACCCAGGTTGGGGACGATGTGGTACGCCGCCGCCGCCGCGTTCGACACCCCGGCATATTGCCCGAAGGCGTAATCCGCCACGGCGGCGAGGCACGTAAAAAGGACACAGGTCGTCAGGGTCATAAGCTGTCCGAAGCGGGTGGAGGCGGCGGTCGCCACGGCCGCCAGGATCACGTTAAAAAGGAGAACCAGGAGCGTCGCAATCAACACCTGCCCCCCCGGAAACTCCTGGGCGAAAGGCGTGACGTTCCAGCGTTTGTCAAAAAACGCGGTCAGAACCGCCGCCGCTGTCAGCAGCGGTGTCAGAATCGACAGGGCGGTCAGGGGGAAGTCCCTGCCGTGGAAATAATTGAGGAAGACAGCCGCCAGCAGGGTCAGGAGCACACTCCCCGACCCGAACACGATGGCGGGCATATCCCAGGGGTCGGAGGTGTTCTGAAGAACGCCGTGCCGCTGGGCCAGGATGAAGACCAGCGTATTCAGATAGTGAGCGAGGGCGAGCGCCCCGACCAGTCCGAAGAACTTGCCCAGATAAAACAGGGGCCGGCTGACCGGTTTCGAGATGACCGTCAGGACCGTCTTGTTCTCGATCTCCCGGCTGAGGGCGGCGGTGGCGCTGAAGGCGGACAAGAACAAACCGCTCAGCAGAAGCGTAGACAACCCCAGTTCGAGAAGGAGTTTGTCGTCGTCGCTGAGGGTAAAGGCGGCGAGCGAGACATTGAGGAGCATCATCAGCATCGTGCAGATGAGGAGAACGCCGTAAATCGGCTGGCGCACCGTTTCAACGAACGAAACCCTCAGGATGGACCAGAATCGCGTCATTTCGTCTGAAGCATGCCTTTCCGGGTCAAAGCGGCCGGAGCGTGGCTTCGCTGCGGTCCCGGCTGTCCGCGTTTGTTTTCCTTCATCTTCCGCACGGTTGGCAACGTCCGAAGCTTATTGTATGTTCCGCGACCCGCCTCACAATCGGGAGCGAGCCGCGCCGGCGGCCGCTTCAGGTGGAACGTCGGGGGCGGGCCGACGGTTCGTCGCGTTCCGGGAAATTTCAAGACGGGGTTGATGTTCGATGACGGAATCCGCGGTTCCGAAAGATCGTGAAGCGACGCGGCACGCGCTTTTCGGGCTGATCGCGCAGTTCGTGGTGGCGGGGGTGCTCGGCGCTGTGGCGTGGTGGGCGCACTCCGACCTTCTGGACGCGGCGGCGCGGTTCGCGGCGGCGGGAATCCTGGTCTGGTTCGCCCTGCTGCTGGTGTTCAAGCAGGTCGAGCGGGTCAACGCCGAAGCCCGCGAGGCGGAAGAGCTGAAGCGTGCCCGGGCCGAGGGGGCGGATTCCGCCCTGTTCGAGATCGACGAAGAAGCGCTGCACATCGAGCGGCGGAAATTTCAGGGTTTGTTGCGCTGGATGCTGCCCGGAACGACGCTGGTTCTAGCCGCGGGAGGGCTGGCGGCGCAGTTCCTTTTCTGGGACTGGTCGGTGTCGACGGCGTGGAAGGACGCGACGTTCACCCGGACGGAGCATCCGACGATCGTCATCTGGTTCGTCCTGGGCCTGTTGTTCATCTGCTTCGCCGCCAGCCGCGGCGCGGTGGGACTGGCCCGGCAGCGGGAGTGGCGCCTCTTGCGGGCCGGCGCGGCGTTTCTGATGGGATGCGCGATCGTCTGCGCGGTCGCGGGGGTCGGGCTGCTGCCGTGGGGGCGGACCTTCCCCGCCGCCGAACCTCTTGCCGCCGGCGCGATCCGGGTCTTGACGGTCATTATTTCCCTCGAGTTCCTTCTTAATTTCGTGGCGGACTTCTACCGCCCGCGAATGCCCGGCGCCGTTCCGCGTCCCGGATTCGACAGCCGTCTGCTGGGGCTGGTGACCGAACCCGGCGGGATCGCCAAGTCGGTCGCCGACGCGATCAATTATCAGTTCGGGTTCGAGGTCAGCCGGACGTGGTTCTACCAGCTTCTCGCGGCGACGCTCCTGCCGCTGACGCTGCTGACGATGGTCTTCGTCCTTCTGCTGTCGAGCGTGGTGATGATCGACGCCGACGAGGCGGCGGTGATCCAGCGGTTCGGGCGGACGGTGCAGGCGCGGGGGGAGGTGCTCGGTCCGGGGTTCTACCTGAAGTGGCCGTGGCCGATCGAGACCGTGCGTCGCGCGCCGGTCACCCGCATTCAGCAGATCATTATCGGCGACACGCCGAGCGAACCGGAGATCGACCCTCAAACCGGGCGTGAAAAGGCCGTGCTCTGGACCGAGGAGCACAAGTTCAAAGCGGAGATGCTCCTGATCGTCGGGCAGTCGCGCGACGCGGCCTTCGCCACGGCGGGCGGCACGACCGGCGAGACGTCGGGTCAGGCGGTTTCGGTCAACGCGGTGATGGCGTCGGTGCCGATCCACTACCGCATCGTCGATCTGCATCGCTATCTTTTCGAGTACGAGGAGCCGGACCGCCTGCTGGAGGCGCTGGCGTACCGGCGGCTTTCCGAGATGGCGTCCAGCGTGGACCTCGAGACGATGATGGGCGCCGGGCGGGCCGCGTTCAACGAGCGCCTGGCGGCGTCGATCCAGCGGGAGGTTGATGAAGCGGGTCTCGGGCTGGTGCTGACGTTCTGCGGAGTCGAGAGCGTTCA
The DNA here is from genome assembly GCA_022072505.1 of Phycisphaerae bacterium. Lineage (GTDB taxonomy): Bacteria > Planctomycetota > Phycisphaerae > UBA1845 > UBA1845 > JABWBH01. The sequence goes on along the minus strand of JAJVHU010000026.1, from coordinate 86,304 downwards.
TCCGCCCAGCGAGGCCAACGTCGCCAAGACGTTTCAGGAAGTGATTTCGGCGGAAGCGAAGCGCCGCGATCAGATTCTTTCGGCGGAGGGAGAGGCGGAGCAGGTGCTCACGACCGTCGCCGGAAGCGTCGGGCGCGCCCGCGAGCTGGACGCCGCGATCGTGGAGCGCGATCTGATCGCCAAGCTGGCGACGGCGGACGCGGCGCGGCTGGCGGAAGCGGAGGCGAAGATCGACCGTCTTCTCGCCGGGGACGCCGCGGCGGGTCTTGCCCCGGTCGGAGGCGAGGCCGCGGTGCGCCTCGCTCACGCCCGGCAGATCACCGAGCGACGGGTGAGCGACGCGGCGGTGAAGGCGCGTTCGTTCGCCAGCGAACTGACGGCGTACAAGGCGTCGCCGAAGCTTTATGAGATCCGCAAGAAGCTGGAAGTGTTCGACGGGCTGGATCAGGTCCGCAAGTACCTGATCATCGGCGATCCGTCGCGCGTGCTCATCGAGTACGAAAACGTCGAGCCGACGCGGCTCGACCTGAGCGAGAACCCCTGAGTGATGCTGAAACGCAGAAGCCATGAAAGGCGCGTCGGAAGCTCCGCCGCGCCGGGAGCGGGAGGAGACCCGACATGAATCGTCTGCCAACGTACATCGCGTCGCTGCTGCTGGTGTTCGTGCTGGGGGCGTACCTGTGTACGTTCCAGGTGCGGTCGTCGGAGGTGGCGATCCTCAAGTCCGCCGGGCGTCCGGTCGGGGACGCGATCACCGAACCGGGCTTGCAGTTCCGCTGGCCGTGGCCGATCCAGTCCGTCGTCAAGTACGACAACCGCAAGCGCGTGCTCGAAGACCGGACGGAGGAGACCAGCACCCGCGACGGCAAGAACGTCATCCTCACGACGTACACGATCTGGCGGATCGTCGATCCGCGGAAGTTTCATGAGAAGCACCCGGTCGAGGAGCAGAGCGTCAAGGCCCTGCGGTCGGAGGTGCAGACGGTCAAGAACGCGGAGTTCGGACAGCGCGATTATTCCGAGCTGGTCTCGCTGCGACCGACCGCGATCGGCGGCGAGACCGGAACCGCGACGGCGGACTCGCTTCGGACGATCGAGGCTGCGATCCTCGCTCGGCTGAAGGTCCGGACCGCCGACTCGGGCGTCGAGATCCTCGCCTTCGGGATCAAGCGACTCGGGCTTCCGCAGGGCGTCACCAACAGCATCTTCGACAGCATGAGGGCCGCCCAGGAGCGCAAGGCGAACACCTACACCAAGGAGGGCGAGGCGCTGGCGCAGAAAATCACGTCCGAAGCCGAAGCCGCCCGCCAGCGCATCCTGTCCGCCGTCTCGTTGCGAGTCTCGAAGATCGAGAACGAAGGCCAGCAGAAGGTCAGTTCGTATTACAAGGAGTTCGAGGAGCACCCGGAACTGCGGATCTTTCTGGACAACCTCGCGGCGATGAAGCGGGCGTTCGCCACGCGGACGACGCTGATCTTCGACACGACGGGGCTTCCCTTCAGCGTGTTCCTGCCGCAGGGGCGCGAGGCGATCCTTCAGGGTCAGGGCGTGCCGGACCTGGCGATGCCGCGCGACGCGCGGGGGACCGCCGTGAGCGAGGGGAGAGACGCTCGGACCGTCGAGCGGTCGGACGATCGCGGCGCCGCCGCGGACGGCGACGCGGCGCCGACTGAGAACGCGACGAAACCGGGGTAACCGATCATGCCGCACGATCACGATCACGGGCATCCGCACGACCACGACCACGGTCTGGGTCTTTTCGAGCATGCGCACCGCGCGCCTGACGACGAGCCCGACGCTCCGATGGACGCGGCGAGTCAGTCGCTGGCGGAAGCCCTCCGACAGAGCTTCCGGATTCTCAAGGGCGTGATGGTTCTGCTGGTCGTGCTTTATGCCGGTTCGGGCGTCAAGTTCCTGGAGCCCAACGAGGAGGCGGTGGTGTTCCGCTTCGGGCGACTCCTTCCGGTGGCGCACACGTCGGGCGCGCTTTTCGCCTGGCCTTTTCCGGTGGACGAGGTCGTCCGCCTGCCGGTGAAGGAGGCGAACGAGATGATCCTCGACAGTCACATGTTGTGGATGACGGAGGACGAGAAGTCGAAGGGGCTGACGTTCGTCAGCCGGGGGCACGAGGGTCTGGATCCGAACCGGGACGGCGCCTTGCTGACTGGTGACGGAGGGCTGGTGCATGTCCGGTGGGTCGTCACGTACCGGATCAGCGACCTGGTGGCGTATGCGCGGGAGCTTTCAGGGCGAAGGATGGAGCCGGCCGAGCAACTGATCCGCGTGCTGGTCGAGAACGCGGCCGTCGCGGTGGCGTCGGGGATGAGAACCGAAGACGTCTATCTGGAAAGACTGGAGGACGTATGCGGCGAGGTGCGCCGGCAGGTCAACGCGGAGCTGGACGCGCTCGGCTGCGGTTTGTCCGTCACCGGCGTCAAGGCGCCGCTGTCGATCGTCCCGGTCCAGCTTCGCGGCGCGTTCGAGGGCGCGCAGCAGGCCGAAAACCGCAAGGAAAAAGCCGTTCAGGACGCCCGTAAGATCCGCGCGGAAATCCTGAGCCGCGCCGCGGGCGGCGCCTACGAAGACGTGCTCGCCGAACTGGACAAGCTTGACGCCGCCCGGGCGGAAAACCGCGAGGACGAGGTCGCCCGCATCGAAGCCCGGCTGGACGCGATCTTCGAGAACGACGCCTCCGGCGAGGCGGGTCAGAGGCTCAAGGCCGCCGGCTCGCATTACACCACGGTGGTGGGACGGATCGAATCCGACTTGGCGCTTTACAAGGCGCTGCTGCCCGAGTTCAAGCGCAATCCGCGGCTGTTGTTCGAGCGCCTCTGGGACGAGTACCGCAACCAGGTGCTCAATCACCGGGAGGTGACGAAGATTTACCGCCCCTTCGGCGTCGCCCAGATCCGCATCAAGCTCGGACCCGACCCGGAGCAGAGGAAGCAGGACGAAATCGAGCATAACCAGGAAAAAGTCGACGTGATCCGCCGGCCGGATCATTACGTTCCGGTGGGAGCCGAGTTTGATTGATGACGCCTTCGAGCGTACGCCTGCCGCCGCGCGGGGACTGAACCTGATGGTCACGACCGTTGAAAAGAGCGTCCCTGTCGTCCAGTTGGCGGGCGTGTGCAAAACGTTCCGCGACTTCTGGCGGCGTCCGCGCGTCCCGGCGGTGGTGGACCTGACGCTGGAGGTTCGCCCGGGCGAGGTTTTCGGGTTGCTGGGCCCGAACGGATCGGGCAAGAGCACGACGATCAAGATGCTGCTGGGCCTCTTGTATCCGTCGAAGGGGCGCATCGCGATCTTCGGCCGCGCCCCCAGCGACGTCGCGATCAAGAACCGGATCGGGTTCCTGCCGGAAGAGTCGTACCTGTACCGCTTTCTGGACGCGCGCGAGACGCTGGATTACTTCGGACGCCTCTTCCGCCTGCCGCCGCTGGTGCGCCGGAAGCGGACGGACATGCTGCTCGAGATGGTCGGGCTGAAGCACGAGGCGCGCCGTCCGATCGGCGAATACTCGAAGGGCATGGCGCGACGGATCGGTCTGGCGCAGGCGCTGATCAACGATCCGGAGTTTCTGATTCTCGACGAACCGACCTCCGGGCTGGACCCGCTCGGCACGCGGCAGATCAAGGATCTGATCCGCGAGCTGGGGCGCCACGGCAAGACGATCCTCCTGTCGAGTCACATGCTCGCGGACGTGGAGGACGTCTGCGATCGCGTTACGATCCTTTACGGCGGGCGTCAGCGGGCGGCCGGGCATCTGGCGGAGCTGCTGAGCGTCCGCGACAAGACCCAGATCATCACCGACCAGCTTTCGCGTCAAACGATCGAGAGCATCCGCGACCTCGTCCTGCGTCTCGAGCACAAGGACGTTCTGGACGTATCCAGCCCGCGGACCAGTCTTGAGGAGTTCTTCATTTCGATCGTCGAGGACGCTCGTCGGGCGAACGTGGCGACGTCCGGAGCGGCGGGGGCGGGCGCGCTGGCGGAGTTCCTCGGCGGCGGCAAGGCGGGCGACGTAATCCGCCGGCTCGAATCCGCCGCGGACACCTCGATCAATTCCGCGGCGGTCGCGGCGACGCCCGTCCGGGCGCCCGACGAGGGCCCCTCCAAGCAGGTTCTGGAGCAGCTTTCACGCCCCCGGTCCGAACCGACGCCCGCCTCTGTGGCGCCTTCGTCCGACGCTCCCGCCACGACGGCGGCGCCGATCGAGGCCGACGCGGACGTGCTGCGGCAATTGATGGGCGACCGAACGTCTCCGAAACGGGAGGCGTCGTCATGAGCGTCGCATCCGTGGGCGTCCTGAAGGAGCGCCCCCGACGGGTCCGCAGAGCGTTAAGCGCCGTTCCCCGCGCGTTCCGCGCCGTGATCAACCTCTCGCCGCTGGGTCGGACAAACGTCGGGGCGGTCGCGCTGCACGTCGTGGCCGAGGGCGTGCGGATGAAGATCGCCCTCGTGTTCCTCGGGCTGCTGGCGATGATCGTGCTGGCGCTGCCCTTCTCGATCAAGGGCGACGGCTCGCTGACCGGCGCGGTGCAGAGCTACCTGTCGTTCAGCCTCAGCTTCACCGGGTTTTTCCTGGGCGTGCTGACGATCTTCCTGTCCCGGTCGATTTCGGACGAACTCGTCCACCGGCAGTCGTTCCTTCTGTTCAGCAAGCCCCTCGCCCGGTGGCAGTACATCGTCGGGAAGTGGGCGGGCATGACGATCTTCAACTTCGTCTTCCTCGCCTTCAGCTTCCTGTGCATTTACGGCATGATGCACGTCATCCTCCGCACGAAGCCGCCGGTCGAGGACAGTTACACCTCCGGACTGACGCCGACGAGCAAGGTGGACATCGAGCGCCTCGCCGAGCGCAAGGCCCTGATCGGCGACGGGACCGAGCCGACGCAAAGCGCGGACCGCCTGCGTCTTTTCACGGACGTGCTGACCGCGCGGCACTCGACGATGTTCAAGGTTCCCGACTTCACGGCCGTCGCCGAGGAGGAGTTCGAGCAGCGTCTTCGCGAGGGCTTCTACGACGCTGCGACCGAACCGGTGGACCGGGCGAAGGAGATCGAGCGCCTGAAGGGGAAGCACGAGGCGCGGTGGCGGATCATCCCCGTGTTCGGCCAGCGCGTGTTCGAGTTCGAGAACATTCTCTGCGACCGGTCGCCGGGCAACTTCATCCAGCTCCGCTACCGCGCGGAGCTTTATGACTACCCGCCGGACGAGATCTTCCGCTCGATGTGGGTGGTCGGCGACGCGGGCAAGGGCGCCACGCAGTACGTCATGCTTCCGCGCCACATCGTCGGACGGTTTCACACGATCAAGGTTCCGGCGGACTGCGTCGCCCCCGACGGGACGCTCAGCGTCCTCTTCAGCAACGTCAACCCCTACGCCGATCCGAACTGGTTCGAGACGCCCGAGCCGATGTTCTACAACACGCTGGAGATCACCCGCGACGGCGTGAAGTGCCTCTTCACCGTCGGCTCGTTCGAGGGGAACCTCCTGCGGCTTTTTGTGCTGATGCTGTGCAAGCTGATGTTTCTGTCCGCGATCGGCGTGCTGATGACCAGCGTGTTCTCCTACCCGGTCGCGTGCCTCGCGGCGTTCGTGTTGTACGCTCTCGCGGGGCTTCGGTCGTTCATGCACGAGTCGCTCGAGCAGTTCGACAAGTATGACGAACCGGTGACGGCGACGATGAGCGCGTTCTTCAACGCGATCTCCTCGGGAGAAGGCGGCAAGGCGTCGGAGTCGTTTCAGACGCTGGCGGCTGAGTTCATCTCCGGGGGGCTGCGGCTGATCTTCAAGGTCGTCCCGGACTTCAGCTACTTCGACGGCGTCGAGACGCTCGTCAACGGGGAGAACGTCTCGCTGGTCTGGGTGCTTCAGGGGGTCGGGGAGCTGGTCGTGCTTCAGACCGCGTGCATCCTCGGGCTTTCGATCCTGCTGTTCTACCGGCGCGAAGTGTCGGAGACCTCTTTTTAGGAACGTGACATGAGTCGCTCCGCCACGCTCGAAGCCGTCATGCCGCAGTACCTGGCGGCGCGCCGCGACGCACAGCGCCGCGACCGCCGCGTCCTGCTGGTCACGCTCCTTCTGGCGACGGCCTGCATCCTCGGAGCGGGATTCGTGCTCACGCCGATCAACACGCTGCGCCGGGAGCGGCAGCTCGCGCTGGATCCTGAAACGCTCAGGGGCCTGCCGCCGTCGCTGGAGCTGGCCAGCAAGCTCGGACCGGTCCGCGCCCTGGTCATCGACATCGCGTTCATCCGGTATGAGCGACTCAAGGAGCAGGGCAAGAATTACGAGGCGTACCAGCTCGCCAGTCTTCTGAGCCGCCTGCAACCGCGGTTCGCCGGGGTCTGGGCGTACAACGCCTGGAACATGGCGTACAACATCTCGGTGGCCTACTACAACCCCGAGGCGCGCTGGAAGTGGGTGACCAACGGCATCCGCGAACTCCGCGACGGGGGCATCCGCTACAACCCCCGCGACATCGCCTTGTACAAGGAACTCGGCTACATTTACTGGCACAAGATCGCGGATTTCCTCGATGACGAGCACATGTCGTACAAGCGGGCGCTGGCCGTCGAGATGGAGCGCGTGCTGGGGGCTCCGCCGATCGCCCTGTCCACCCGCGAGTACATCGAGAGTTTCCGTCCGCTGGCCGACGCGCCGGAAGATCTCGAGGGCTTTCTTGCCGCCGACCCGGAGGTCGGCGCGCTGGCGCGGGAGCTGTCAGGGCTGGGGCTGACCCCCGACGAGGTTCTGCTGGACTTTGTCGCGCGACATCTTCGACCGGAACAGCGCTTCGCCGGGCAGCGCGTGGAGCCGGGCGCGGAGGGCGACGCGGAGCTGAAGGCGAAGCGCTTGGCGCTGCTGAACGATCCGCAGCGGCGGCCCGTCGTGGACCGCCTCCTCGCCGCGGTGCGCGCCGACGTGCTGCGCCACGGCATGTCCCTCGATCCGAAGTGGATGTTCAGTTTGATGGAGAAGTTCGGCCCGCTGGACTGGCGCGCGGCGTGGGCGCACGCCCTGTACTGGTCCACGCTCGGCGACATGCGCACCGAGGGGAAGCTCAACCTCAACCCCAGCGACCAGATGAACACCATCCGGTTCATCTTCTTCGCGTTGAAATACGGCGTGACCCGCGGGCGCATGCTCCTGATCCCCAACTTCGACAAGCCCTTCGAGTCGTACATCGACTTCATGCCCGACACGCGCTACATCCCGTACTTGTTCGACGCCTACCTCGAGTTCGGCAAGAAAGTCTTCGGCGACGATCCGAACTTTCAGGAGGGAACGCCGGGCAAGAACTACCGCACCGGCTTTTTCAACTGGCTGGAGGAGTCCGTCGGCAACCTCTACCGCGAAGGCACGGAGGAGAGCCTCGCCCTCGCCCGCAAGTATTACGATCACCTGCGCGTCCACAACACCCACCCCGACGGGCGCACGCAGGAGCGGTACATGATGCCGCTGAAGGACTTCGTCTTCGGCCAGATCAAGGAGGAGTTGGCGACCTACAAGCAGACCGAGGTCATCATCCGCGGCTTCCTCGACGCCGGACTGGACAAGATCGCCTCGGGCGACAGGACCGGAGCGGAGGGCGACTTCGCCGCGGCGCGCGAGTGCTACACCTACTACATGTCGGACAAGCTCACCGACATCAACGACCGCCGCCGACTTCAGAGCTTCGAGCTGACCGTCGCGGAGCAGGTCGTCGGCTACCTCACGGACACCCGGCGTCACCCCCTGATGAAGATGTGGCTCTGGGACCGTCTCGACCTGCGCCTGCGGCAGTTCGCGTGGGACGTCGTCCAGCCGTACCTGGTCGAGTTGTGCGCGCGGCACGAACCGCCGCTGGACATCGCCCGCGCGTTCCCCGAGCCGCCCGGGATGGAGGAGTTCCGCCTCGAGGAGGTCTACCAGCGCTTCAGGGAGAACCCCACGCGAGAACTGGGCGAGAAGAAGTGACCGCCGCCCGCGCCAGCCCGGCGCGCCAGACGCGGACGTACTCGCGCGCCGTCGTCGCCCAGTTCAGCCTTCGCACCGCTTGAAACGCCGCCTCCGCGCGCGTCCGACGAAGCTGCGGATCCCGCAGCAGTTCCGCGACGCTTTCCGCCGCCTCGACCCCGTCGCGCGCCTTGCCGATCAGCGGACTGAACCACTCCCCGCAGACGTAATCCCGCTTGAGCGGGTCCACGTAGGCTGCCACGACGCACCGCCGTCGCGCCATCGCCTCGAAGATGGACATCCGCCCCGAGACGAACGCCAGCGTCCCGTCGCACAACCGGTCCTGCGCGTCCGCCCGAGGCGCCTCCCAGCGCACGTCGAGGCGGAGCGCCTCCGCGCGCCGCCGAAACCCGGCCCGCAATGACCCGTCGGCGTACACCGTCAGCGGAAGGTGAATTCCGTGTCGCTCGCCCAGCGCTCGAAGCCCGTCGAGGTAGATCTCCACGCCCGCATCCGGTTCAAGACGACCCACGAACACCGCCCGCGCCGCCTCCGGTTCAGGCGCCGCCGGAAGTTCATCCGCCGGAGGCCGCAAACCCGGGTCAGGAACCGCGTCGGGCCGCTCGCCGTAGCGACGCTGGATGAACGTCCCGTCGTCCAACATGCCCGCGACGCGCCGACGCGCCCGCTCGTGTCGGCGCAATTCCTCCGCCGTCACCGGTTCCCTCAGGCTCATCCCGTGCCGCGTGAGGAACAGCGGTTTCGCCCCGACGCGCCGCGCGAGGAACCGCTCATATCGTTCGAGCATCTCGATGTCGCTGACGTGAATGACGTCGGCGCGGCGCAGGACGGGCGTCGCCCGGCGCAGCGCCCACGCCGCCCGCAGCATCGAGCGCCGGCTCGGATAACGCAGAATCTCGATCTCCTCGTGCGACTCCGTCGCGGGGCGCGTCCCTTCCGGGTCGCCGGCGATGACGTGAACGCGATGCCCGAGTTCCAGCAGCGCCCGCGCCAGTTCGTACATGTATTTCTCGACCCCGCCCACGTCCGGCCAGAACCGCTTGACGAAAAACGCGATCCGCAGGCGGTTGCCGGAATCCATCAAAGACGGGTTCATCTCGCGCTCGTCTCCGAACCTGAAGTTCCCGACCGACGCCCTCACGCGCCCGCCACCGGCGCCAGACCCTCGCCGACTCTCACGACGCCGGGCATCGCCGCCGCACAGAACGCGGAGGCCTCCGCGGTCGCTTCGCGGATCGGTCGCGCCTCATCCCGGACGCCGAGCGCCTTCGCCACCGCGTACACGTTCGGATGCACGCTCCCGGGCGAATTCTCAATGTCGTCGCGGCGCGTCACGACTTCGTCCACGTACCGACGGACGCCCGCCTCGGGCATCGCGTAATCGTGAAACACGATCAACCCGCCCGGCGCCACCCGAGGCCGCCACGCCTCGAAATCCCGCCGCACACCCTCAAAAGAGTGATCCGCGTCGATCAGCAACATCCGGATCGGCCCGCCTGGGTACGCCTTCGCCTGCTCGACCGTGTCGCCGATCAGCGCGGTGGTGCGCTCTTCAAGCCCCGCCTCGCGCACGCGCCGTCGAAACGCGGGCCAGGTCGTTCCCCCGTGGCGAGCGATGGCGTCGTAGGAAGATCCGCCCTCCTTCGTCCCTGCGAACGTATCCACCGCGTACACGTGTCCGCGACCTCTCGCCTCGCACGCCGTCCCCAGGTAACACGTCGTCAAACCCGTCCACGACCCCAGTTCAACGACGTCTCCGGCGCCCGGCCAGGCATACGCCAGCCGGTAGATCGCAAGAAGCTGCTCCGGGGGCATCATGCCGTCCTCGCCCATCCAGTGAATGCGCGACCAGAGCTTCATCAACCCGGAGGTCGCCGGACCCGGCAGGGACAGAGCGTCCAGCGGAAGCTTGAACGACCGGCACGCGCCGATCCGCCGCAACCCGCCCAGCATCGCCCGCGCCGCGCCGCGGCCGACCCGCGTCCGGCAACTCAGGTAGAAGCACGGTCCCAGCACGCTCATGTTTCGCCCCACCGCCCGCCGACTTCCCGAGCCGCACCCGTCAGGAAGCGTCAGGACAATCCCGGATGCACAATCGACCGCCTGCAATTCCCGTCATCATCAACACCAGCCCGAACGTCGCGTCGAGCCGGGACGGACGATCATCCACGCCGACCCCGCGCCGCAGCAGTCCGCGCAGAACGTGTTCGCTCCACGACTCCCGGAACCCGAACGCCTGACACCGAACCTGCTCAAACCCCGCGTGCCGCGCCCTTCGGGACAGTTCGCGCCGCAGGTAAGGGATCTCCAGTCCGTAAGGCCACCACCCCCGAAATTGAAGGTACGCCTTCCAGATCCGGTACGTCGGACACAGGGCATGCGGCACGCTGATGACGACGGCTCCGCCCGCGCGCAACACCGCGCGATGCGCCGCCAGCGCCGCCGTCCGCGCCGCTCCGCGAAAGTGCTCGACGACGCCGACCGACAGCGCCACGTCGTACCGACCGGCTTGCTCCGACAGGTCGCCGAGAAAGTCCGCACGCTGGAACGTCGCACGCAGCCCCAGCCGGTCGAACCGTTGCCGCGCAAGTGTCAGCGCTTTGTCACAGTAATCCACCAGCGTGACGTCCGCGCCCTCCCGCGCCAGCAGCACCGACAGATCCCCCAGCCCGCTGCCCAGTTCGATCGTGCGCAATCCGCGCAGCCCGCCCAGCGCCGCATTAAGGAACCGGACCGTCTCCGCCCAGCGCCGCCCCCGCGCTTCCCGCGCCAGCCGAGCCTCATCCTTCTCGACGTCCGGCGCATGCCTCCAGACCCGGTCCCAGATCGCAGGACCGGTCGTAACCGTAACGGGTGCAACAAGTTGAGTTGGCGTCATCTCCGAACGTCCCAGGGGGTTTATCGGACGCCGCGGCGTCTCGCTTCAATTGATGCGCCCCGGCGGCCCTCGGAGGGCGTAGACACTCATCACGCACCGCTCCGGGATGATGCGGAGCGGAACCCGGCGGGAATAACGCCGTGGTGCGCCGATTGCAGGTATTCTGAGGTCGTATGACCCCCGTCTTGTTGAAAAAGGAGTCGATCCTCATGTCGAATGAACTCAACCCCTCGCCTCACGACGAACGCACCAGCCGGATGCGCACGCGCCTGATCCACGGCGTCAGTCACACCGGACGCTGGGATTACGACCACCACGTCGTTCCGCCGATGACCGCCAGCGCCACCTTCCGACTGGACTCAGCCGAGCGCGGCGCCCGCGGGTTCGAGGCCTTCGCCCGCGGAGAAGGGATCGACCCCCACGAGGAGCACATCTACATCTACGACCGCCTCGACGAGCCGACCTGCGGGATGCTCCAGGACAATCTCGCCGCGGCTGAGGGGGGTCAGATGGCGCTGTGCTTCGCCTCCGGGATGGCGGCGATTTCCGCCGCGATCGGCGTGCTCGCCCGGTCCGGCGATCATGTCATCGCCCACCGCGTGCTTTACGGCTGCACGTACTCCCTGATCGAGAACTGGCTGCCTCGTTACGGCGTCGCGCACACCCTGGCCGACCTCACGCGAGAGGAGGAGCTGCGTTGCGCCCTCCGCGACGAAACACGCGTCATTTACTTCGAGACCCCGGTGAACCCGGATATGACGATGATCGACATCGCCGCGGTCCGGCGCGTCGCCGACGCCGCAAACGCCGGGCGAGGACCGGAGGATCGAATCTGGATCGTCGTCGATAACACGTTCGCCACCCCCTACTGCCAGCGCCCGCTGACGCTCGGCGCGGACGTGGTCTGTCAGTCGCTCACAAAGGGCATCGGCGGGTTCGGAACCGACATCGGCGGCGCGGTCATCGGACCGAGGGAACTGCATCAGCCGCTGCAACTCTACCGGAAGGACTTCGGCGGCTCACTTTCCCCCAAGGCGGCGTGGCCCACGCTCGTTTACGGCCTGCCGACGCTCGGGGCCCGGATGTCCAACTATCAGAAGACGGCCTTGCGCGTTGCGCGGTTCCTTGAAGCGCATCCGAAAGTCGAACACGTGCTTTACCCCGGGCTGGACTCCTTCCCGCAGCGCGATCTCGCCCGGCGACAGATGATCGACGTGCATCAGAAGTTCGCGCCCGGGTCGATGATCTACTTCGTCGTGCGCGATGCGAAGGACGACGGAAGCGCGGCCGCGCGCCTCATCAACTGGATCGCCGGACACGCCTACGCCATCACGCTGGCCGTCTCGCTCGGGCAGATCAAGACCCTCATCGAGGCGCCCTTCACGATGACGCACTCGGCGATGCCCGCGGCGGACAAGCTCGCCCGCGGCCTGGCGCCCGGCGGCATCCGTCTCAGCGTGGGGCTGGAGGACTGGAACGACATCATCACCGACCTCGACGAGGCGCTTCGCGCCGTCTGAGCGCCGGCGCCGGTCAACGCTTCGCCTGAAGCGCGGCGTCGCGCTCGCGCACCTTCGCGGCCTGATCCGCCTTGAACTTGCGGAACGCCTCGCGCAGGCCCGCGTCCTTCACGGCAAGAATCTGGATCGCCAGCAGCGCCGCGTTCTTCGCCCCGGCGCCGCCCACCGCCATCGCCGCCACCGGAATCCCCGGAGGCATCTGCACCGTCGAGAGCAGCGCGTCCAGCCCGCCGGGCATCCCACCCTCCAGCGGAACACCGATCACCGGAAGGACCGTCTGCGCCGCGATCGTCCCCGCCAGCGCAGCCGACATGCCCGCCGCCGCGATGATCACCTCGAACCCGTCCTTCTCGGCGCTCGAGGAGAACTCATGCACCCGCGCGGGGGAACGATGCGCGCTCATCACCTCGACGTGCGCCCCGACGCCGAACGCCTTGAGTTGCTCCGCGCAACTCGACATCACCCCCCAGTCCGAGTCGCTGCCCATCACGATCGCCACCCGTTTGTCGCTCATAACAAGGAGTATTCGAGGCGCCGCCGCTGCCGTCAAGCGAGGCCGCGGCGTCAAAACCGACCCGCGCCCGCCCGTCCTTGACCTTGCGAAGCCCTGTCAAGGATAAAGAAGGAAGCGATCCTGTTTCGCCTCCGAAGGGGGGGCGGCAGCGTCTTAGTGCAGCCGCTTGATGTGCTCAAACGGATTGCGACAGTCCTCGCAGTGATAGATCATCCGGCAGCGCGTCGGACCGAACGCGCTCTCCAACCGCACGTTCGTCGAGCCGCACACCGGACACGCCTCCGGTCGCGGCAGCGAGAGGCTCACCGGCCGCTCCGCGAGCGACGCACCCTGCCCCCCTCGCGCGGGAACCGTCACCCCGAAACGCCGCAGCGCCTCGCGCCCCGCCTCGCTGATCCGGTCCGACGACCACGGCGGATCAAACCGGAACCGCACGTCCACCGCCCCCGCCCCGGGCAACCGCGCCACCGCCTCGCGCACGTTCCGCTCGATCATCGGCAGCGCGTGACATCCGACAAACGTGGGCAGCAGCTCGATGACGACGTCCTGAACCTCGGTCGACGTCGCCTTGCCCGAATGCACCGCGCCCGCCGCCTTCACCTCGACGCGCTCGACCAGCCCCAGATCGACGATGTTGATCGGCATCTCCGGATCATCCACCGTCCGCAGCACGCTCAGCACGTCATCACGGGTCATCATGTCTTGCCGCCCGGGAGGGGCATTCCCCGCGTCATTGTACGTCGCCGCGGGCGTCACACTCAATCCGCCGGCTCGACGGGCGGCTCTTCCGCGGGATTCGAGGACGCCAGCGCGTCGAGGCAGGATTGCAGGATCACCGCCGCGGCCACGGTGTCGATGCGGGAACGCTTCCAGTCCCGGCTCATGCCGGTCTGATCGAGGGAGTCCTTCGCCGCGTGTGACGACAGACGTTCGTCCCAGTACCGTACCGGGATGCCGCCGGCGCGGGCGAGCGCCGCTCCGAACTCGCGCGTCTTCTTCGCCTGCGGACCTTCGCTGCCGTCCATGTTCAGCGGCAGACCGAGCACGATCTCGCCCGCCTCCCACGCCCGCGCCTCGCGGATCACAAGCTGGACGAGCGCGGAAGGGTTCTTCGGAACTTCCAGCGTCGTCAGCGGGGACGCGATCCGCCCCGACGGATCGCTCACCGCCAGCCCCACGCGGCGCGACCCGTAATCCACCCCCAGTATCCGCGCCATCCCACGCCCGCCTCGGCGCCGTCTCAACAACGCTCCGCGACTCCTTCGAAGGATCGTGCGCCGCGCCCCTGTTTACGGATTGCCTTCCTCAGGCGCGGGCGGAGCCTCCGGTGCGGCGTCCGGCGCCGCTTCGGCGCCGGACGGCTTCAACGACGCCATCCACGCCATCAGACGCTGCTGCGCCGTCGCAAGATCCAACGATCCGTTCTCGAGACCCTCGCTGATCGCGTCGAGCGGCTTGATCTTCTCCGCTTCCTTCTTGATGTCTTCAAGCAGCTTCGCCGCGTTCGCGTCGATGTACCACGCGTCGTCCATCTTCCGGAACGTCACCGCCTCTCCGGCGAACGCTCCGCCCAGCGTGCCGGTCGCCTTCGTTTCGCTCTCCGGCGTCAGCGTCGCCAGGGGCACGACAAACATCTGCTCGCGCTTGCCCAGTCCCGGCATGCCCGCGCGCATCATCTGCGCGGCCTGGGGATTCTGCTTCTCGACCGCCTTGATCAACCGCTCAGCGCTGTCCACGCAGGAGACCGCGATCCGGTAGGCCTCGGTCATGTCCGGACGCTGGTCCTCGGCGTAGAAATCGACGAGTTTCATCGGGTCGCCCTGGGCCGCGACCTCGTTGAACGACGTCATCAGCGCCTGCACGCCCGTCGCCGTTTCCGGGAAGTCCGCCGTCGTCACGACCGTCGGCGCCGGGGCCGCAGCCGGCGTCGCCGCCATCGCGCCGTCACCGGTCGCCTCGGCCGCGCTGGTGTCCGCCGCGCCGGCGTCGTCCGCCGAAGGCATTCCCGGCGGCGGCGCCTCCGCCGCGTTTCCGATCCGCTCGAAGTCGATCGTCGTCAGCGCCGCCCGACCGCTGACCAGCTTCTCCGGCAGGCTGTATTGCGTCGGCGGCATCGGCGGAAGGATCCGCCCTCCATCGCCGAGATCCTCCGCATAGGCGAGCGGGGGCGGTTCATCCCGGCAGGATGTTCCCGCCGACAGACCCAGGCCGACCAGCCCGATCCCCACGCCGCCCAGACCCTTCAATCGTCGCATCATACCCCACGCTCCCCCGCGGCGCCTTCGGTTCCGATCGTCACCCGACCGGCCGGCAGACCGCGTTTCTCACTCTTCCCCTGCCTGTGAAAAACCTACTCTCGCCGTGAAAAACCGTCAAACCCGACGTGGACGTTTTCGACCTCGGCCGCCAAGCGTCGCTGACAAGCACAGGCCGTCGTGTTACCACGCCCCGGATGGACGCTTTCGTACTGACGGTATTCATCCTGGTCTACGTGGGAATGTTTCTGGGGCGCCTGCCCGGGCTTGCGGTGGACCGGACGGGGGTCGCGCTGCTCGGAGCGATCGCGCTGCTGGTCGGCGGACGGCTCGACGGAACGCAGGCCCGCAACGCGGTGGACGTGACCACCCTCGGGCTGCTCTTCGGTTTGATGGTCGTCTCGGCGCAGTTCCGCCTCGGCGGCGCGTATTCGGCGCTGACCCGGCGGATCGCCGCGGCGAACGTCGGTCCCGAGGGGTTCCTCGCGCTGGTGATCGCCGCGTCGGGCGCCCTTTCAGCCGTGCTGGCCAACGACGTCGTCTGCCTCGCGATGACGCCGCTGCTGATCGAGGGCTGCGTGCAGCGCGGCCTGAAACCGATGCCGTTCCTGCTCGCGCTGGCGTGCGCCTCGAACGTCGGGTCCGCCGCGACGATCATCGGAAACCCGCAGAACATGCTCATCGGTCAGACGCTCGGGCTGTCGTTCGGCGCTTATCTGATCGACGGCGGCGTCCCCGCGGCGCTCGGACTTGCCGCGACGTGGTGGATCATCCGCCGGCGTTATCGCGGCCGTTGGACAGCGCCGGTCCCCGTCATGCACGTCGAGGCGCCCGCGTTCAACCCCTGGCAGACCGCGAAGGCGACGCTCGTCGCCGCGGCGCTGGTCGGCGTGTTCCTCGTGGCGCCCTGGCCCCGCGAGATTGTCGCCCTGGCTGCGGCGGGCATTCTGCTGCTGAGTCGGCGCATGCACTCGCGCGACATGCTCGGCCTGGTGGACTGGCAACTGCTCGTCCTGTTCATCGGGTTGTTCATCGTCAATCACGCGCTGGAGGCGTCGGGGACGCTCGGGGCGATGCTGAACGCGACGCGCGACGCCGGCGTGGACCCGGACCGCCCCGCGTCCCTGTTCATCCTGACCGTCATCCTGTCCAACCTCGTCTCCAACGTCCCGGCGGTCATGCTCCTGCTGTCGGCGTCGGATCACGCGCTCGCCGGTCCGATCCTCGCCCTGTCGAGCACGCTGGCGGGCAACCTCCTGCTGGTGGGCAGCATCGCCAACCTCATCGTCGCCGACCAGGCGGCGCGCTTCGGCGTGCGCCTCACCTGGTCCGAACACGCCCGCACCGGCGTCCCGGTCACGCTGGCGACGCTGGCGATCGCGGCGGGATGGCTGGGGTTGCGCGCGGCGATGGGGTAAGAAAAGCAGTCGGGGCGCCTTCGCGCACTCGCACTCCCCGCTTGAACGGCTGCAAACATCTGAGACTAGGGATCGAAGCCCTCGCCTCCTTGGCAGTCCATTGAAAAAGGGTAACGCCTCCCTCCGGGAGGCGAATTTCTCCGGGAAAAACCGGTATCACGAAAGCCGATCGCGAGTTCTTCAACAGGCTGTTAGCTGGCGCGGTCGTGTGTTGAAACAGCACTCTTGCTTGTCGTCGCGAGCGACTCACGATAAAATGCTGAATTATGCTTGAATCTTGCAATGGACCACAACCGTCGGCAGGTCTGCGGGAGAGGTGTGTGCCAATGTGCTCACCGATCGCGAACTGGTTCGTCGCCCCGGTATTGCCTGAAGCGTACGGCCGCGACCGGTTTTCATTGCAATGAAAGTAGGAGCATGCGATTGCGGGTCGCGGCGCCGTGAGCAAAATGCAAACAGGCTGTGATCCGCGGCAACCCTATGGTGTGCTGTGTTGTGATGAGATATTTGAGGTTACGTCGAAGGCGGCGATCCGTATGAGCGACGCATTAACCGATACGCCTGACGGCGGTTCATCGTCCGCTGGAAGACCTCGGCCCCGACATGGAAAATCGGCGCTGGCCTTGGGACTGTCAGGACTCCTCGCTTGCCCCCTGCTGACCGTTATGGCGCTCTTCATGGCCATGTTTACAACCATCGCAATACCCCTGGGATTGCTGGGTCTCGTGGGCGGCCCGGTACTCAGCATTCTGGCCATCGTTCTTGGCATGCGCGGCTATAGGCGGGCGAAGGATCATCCGTACGCGCCCGGCGAACGACGGACAGCGATCGCAGCCATTGCGACGGGGATCATTGGTTTCCCGTTGACGAATCCATTGGGTTACATTGTGATTGTGCTTCCCGCCATGCGATCCGCTCAAGAGCGATCCATCCGGGTTGTATGCGCGTCCAACATGAAAGGCGTGGCAATATCTGCGCTAGTCCATGCGCGAAATCACGAGGGATATCTTCCATCTGATCTCGACATACTCATTAACAGTGGAGATATCTCTCCAAAGCAGCTCCAGTGTCCCTGTCAGGGAAATACCGCCGATTCGTGTGGTTATTACTATGTTTCAGGGCTGGACGTGAATGCGCCCTCGAGCTGGATTATGATATTCGAAGCCCCGGGCAACCACTCGGAGGAAGGCGGGCACGTCGTCTACTGCGACGGGACGGTTGAGTTTCTGAAAGCGGAAAAGCTCAAAGAGGAGGTCGATCGCTTCAGAGCCGAGTATGTGCGGTCGCGGGGTCGATTGCCAAGGATTCTTCCGCCGCAATGACTCAGGGGCAGTCTTGGATATTCATGAGGACGGACGCGCGCCATTCGGCAGGAATCACGGAACGCTCGGAACGGCTCCTCTCCTGTCAATCTTGTTAATCCCATGTCCAGGCCTTATAAAGATCCACCATGTCTGAATCCTACGACGCCATCATCATCGGAGGCGGACCGGCGGGCGCGACGTGCGCCACCGTGCTCGCCGATCATGGCCGCCGGGCCCTCGTCATCGAGCGGGCCAACTACCCGCGCTTTCACATCGGCGAGTCGCTGATGCCCGAGACCTACTGGGTCTTCAAGCGCATCGGCATGCTCGACAAAATGAAGAAAAGCCGCTTCACGAAAAAGTACAGCGTGAAGTTCGCCACCCCCTCCGGCAAGGAGTCCGCGCCCTTCTACTTCGACGAGCGAAACCCGCACGAATGCTCGCAGACCTGGCAGGTGCTGCGCAGCGAGTTCGACACGATGATGCTCGACAACGCCGTCGAGCATGGCGCGGAGGTCTGGCAGCCGGCGACCGTGCTCGACGTCCTGCTCGAACCGACGGAGGGCGGCAGGCTCCCGAGGGCGAAAGGCGTCATCGTCGAGCGCGACGGCGAGCAGTACCCGGTTCACGCGAAGGTCGTCGTGGACGCCACCGGGACGAGCGCGATGCTCTCGCGGCGGTTCAGCGTGCGCGTCCCCGACCCCGAGCTGCGCAAGGCCGCGGTGTTCGCCCACTACCAAGGCGCGATCCGCGACCAGGGCGAGCGCGACGAAGGCGCGATCCTCATCCTGGCGATCGAGAACCAGAAGGGCTGGTTCTGGTTCATTCCCTTGCCCGACGACATCCTGTCGATCGGCATCGTCGCGGACCTCGACTACCTCATCAAAGGCCGCGGCACGCCGGAGCAGATTCTTGAAGAGGAGATTCAGAAGTGCCCGGCGCTCGTGCCGCGCCTCGCGCCCGCGAAGCGCGTCTCGCGCGTCCACGTGCTCAACGATTTCTCGTACAACTCGAAGGTCTGCGCCGGCGACGGGTGGGTGCTGATCGGCGACGCCTTCACGTTCCTCGATCCGATGTATTCGTCCGGGGTGCTGCTGGCGCTTAAGAGCGGCGAGCTTGCGGGCGACGCGATCCACGAGGCTCTCAAGACCGGCGACACCTCGGCCCGCAGCCTGGGCCGCTGGGGCGACGACTTCTACGAAGGCGTGCAGGCGGTGCGCAAGATGGTCTACGCCTTCTACTCGCCGGGCTTTTCCTTCGGCAAGTTCATCCGCGCGCATCCGGACAAGAAAGACCACGTCACCGAAGTGCTCATCGGCGACGTGTTCCGTCCCGAGGTGCATGACCTCTTCAAACCGATGGGCGAGATGTGCCGGCTGCCGGAGTCGCTGAAGCTGGAACGGACGTCCTGAGTCGGCGGGCGATCCCGTGCGGTCCGGAGGCGTCGCCGCCGGGTCGCGGATCAGCCGCGGTCCTTGCTGAGGATATGAGTCTCGATCCGGCGCCTGCGCTCAGTGCTTTGGGTGTTTTGCCGTTGTGACGAGACGTGCGCTGCGGCGCGCCGCGCTCCTCGACCCACCTCGAAGGCGGCACGGCGCGCCGCGATTCTCGACCCCAACGGGGTCGCGACGTCGGGATCGCGGCGTCGGGGTTGCGGCGTGGAGATCGCGGCGAACTTAACCGAGCCGCGCCCGTAAGGAAGCGTTCTTCCGAGTCTCCACCTGACTCCGGTGCGCCGCGGCATGCGACGTTCCTCGACCCACCTCGAAGGCGGCACGGCGCGCGACGTTCCTCAACCCGCCTCGAAGGCGGCACGGCGCGTCGCGTTTCTTCGACCCCAACGGGGTCGCGTCCTCCAGCCCAGGGTGGGTCGCCGCAGGCGACCTACCCTGGGGAACCGAAACCGCTCGATCCTCAACCCCAACGGGGTGACAATTGTCAAGAAGGTAGGGGTTGTACCGCGCGATCCACCCAGGTTGGTTCGACCCCTCCGGGGTCGGGGGCTTTGGGCGGACGCTCGCCGTGGGTTTCACCCACGGCTATCCACGTGATTCCCCTTCGGGGAATATGACGCCTGACCGCCGGGGAATATGACGCCTGACGACCGCGGGGGAACATGACGCCTGACGGCCGGGAAACGTGACGCTGGACGGCTGGGGAATATGACGCCAACGCCCGAGGAACATGACGCCGGACGGCCGGGAAACGTGACGCTGGACGGCTGGGGAATATGACGCCAACGCCCGAGGAACATGACGCCGGACGGCCGGGAAACGTGACGCTGGACGGCTGGGGAATACGACGCCAACGCCCGAGGAACATGACGCCGGACGGCCGGGGAATACGACGCCTAACGGCCGGGAAACATGACGCCTGACCGCCGGGGATTACGACGCCGATCCCCGAAGGGGATCAATATGAATAGCCGTGGGCGCAGCCCACGGAAGACGAAGACAAGCGCACCCAACCCCGAAGGGGTTGTACCGCTCGGCGCAACCGTTTCATCTGGCGCAACCCTTTCAATCCGGCGCAACCCCTTCGAGCCTGAGAATTTTTCCTTGACAGGCATGGCATTCTGTGTCGCATGGAAACGACAGTTCTGTTTGACATGGACGTCTTGACATGGACGTCGCCGGGGCGGGCGCGGAGGGGCGCGTTTCGGGGCTGGGGGTAGACGGTCCGAAGGCGGCGCCGCGGTTGCGTCGGCCGGATCGCCGGCCGGTGACCTTGGAGCCGTAATCCCACCAGCAGCCGTGTTGTCTGGAGGAACGTCTGGCGTCGGATCCTGCGGCGCGGACGGTATGGGCGGTCGTCGAGCGGCTGGACCTTTCGGCGTTTTACGCGGCGATCGAAGCGCGGGGGAGCGATCCGGGTCGCGCGGCGACGGACCCGCGGCTGCTGGTGGGATTGTGGTTGCACGCGGCTGCTGGTGGGATTGTGGTTGTACGCGGCTGCTGGTGGGATTGTGGTTGTACGCGGCTGCTGGTGGGATTGTGGTTGCACGCGGCTGCTGGTGGGATTGTGGTTGCACGCGGCTGCTGGTGGGATTGTGGTTGTACGCGGCGGTGGAGGGCGTGGGCAACGGGCGCAAGCTGGCGCGGCTATCAGCCTGTTGAAGAATTCGCGATCGGCTTTCGAGATCCCGGTTTTTTCCCGGAGAAATTCGCCTCCCGGAGGGAGGCGTTACCCTTTTTCAACGGACGGCTATGCACGGAGCACGACGCGTACCGCTGGATGTGCGGCGGCGTGGCGAAATCGCATGACGAGCGAAGCGGGGCGCGCGGTGACCCAGGAACGGGCGGCGACCTCGGAGACGGTGAACGCGGACTTGAAAACGTTCCGGGGCCTGAGCGCTTTTGCGGTGCGCGGGCTGCAAAGAGTCCGATGTGTGGCGCTCGGGTCGGCGCTGGCGTACCCCGTGATGCGCTTCGCCGCCGTGCCGGCCGCGTAGAAGGCATCAAGGAGACCTCGAAGACAACGAAAAAGAGCGAAAAACAGTCGGACGATGAACCGATCCGCAACCCCCGGGTCGGATCAAACGCCTGACGGATCGCTCAAAACCCGAATTCCGCAACACGCCGTCAAGACAACTTCCGGCCGACCCACTCCCGGAAAGAAACTTGATAACTTCTCAGGCTCAACGGGGTCGCGTCCCCCAGCCCAGGGTGGGTCGCCGCAGGCGACCTTCCCTGGGGAACCGAGAACGCTCGATCCTCAACCCCAACGGGGTTGCGGCGAACTTAACCGAGCCGCGCCCGTAAGGAAGCGTTCTTCTGAGTCTCCGTCTGACTCCGGTGCGCCGCGGCGCGCGACGTTCCTCGACCTGCCCTGGGAAACCGAAACCGCTCGATCCTCAACCCCAACGATGTGACAATTGTCAAGAAGGTAGGGGTTGCACCGCGCGATCCACCCAGGTTGGTTCGACCCCTTCAGGGTCGGGGGCTTCGGGCGGACGCTCGCCGTGGGTTTCACCCACGGCTACCCACGTAATTCCCCTTCGGGGAATATGACACCAACGACCGCGGGGGAATATGACGCCTGACGGCCGAGGAATATGACGCCTGACGGCCGGGGAACATGACGCCTGACCGCCAGGGAATACGACGCCGATCCCCGAAGGGGATCAACATGAATAGCCGTGGGCGCAGCCCACGGAAGACGAAGACAAGCGCGCCCAACCCCGAAGGGGTTGTACCGCTCGGCGCAACCGTTTCATCTGGTGCAACCCTTTTAACTCGGCGCAACCGTTTCATCTGGTGCAACTCCTTCAACCCGCCGCAATCCTTTCAACCCATCGCAACTCGTTCGACCCGGCGCAACCGTTTCATCTGGCGCAACCCTTTCAACCCAGCGCAACCCCTTCAACCCGCTGCAACCCCGTTGGGGTTGGTCGAGGCGTGGATCGCCGCGAACCCAAGGTAGGCCGCCTTCGGCGTCCAACCCTGGGCTGGAGGCCGCAATCCCTTCGGGATTGTGACCAACGCATCCGAGAATCCTGCGCCTCCTTCGGGATTGAAACACAACAACGGACGTTGGCGCGTGCTCTTCAGGCGCTCGCGCGTGTCCTTCGAACATCGGCGCGTGTTCTTCGGGATTGAAACACAACAACAGACGTTCGCGCGTGCTCTTCGGAATTGAAACAAAACAACAGACGCTCGCGCGTGTCCTTCGGGATTGAAACACAACAACGGATGTTCGCGCGTGTTCTTCGGGATTGAGGCGAATGCGCCCGACGATCCTGCGGGGCCGTCGGCGAAACCTGTTGCAACGGAGTCGGATGAAGGTTCAGGCCGCGGGTTAAACAGCCCCGGTTCGTCCACCGAATCCGCCTGGCGAAGCCGGTCCGCGCGGGAGGCTTCGGGGACGCCTCATTGTCGGCGCTTCTTGCGCACGCATTTGCGAATCTTGCAACGGATTTTATATTCGCCACCGTACCGGGACGGAGGTTTCGTGATACACGCGCGGCGTCCGGGAGGCGGGTTGCCACCGCCGAACCACGGCGCGTGCGGTCGGCAAGCGGGGATCCCTGATGGCGGTGATCGGTGTGATTCCGGCGCGTTACGCTTCCTCGCGCCTTCCGGGAAAGCCCCTGCTGCGCGAGACGGGGAAGTTCCTGGTTCAGCATGTCTGGGACCGGGCGATGTCCGCGGCGCCGTGCCTGGATCGCGTGGTGGTCGCCACCGATGACGCGCGCGTCGCCGAGGCTGTGAAATCCTTCGGCGGCGAAGCCGTGTTGACCCGCGCGGACCACCCCTCGGGGACCGACCGTGTCGCAGAAGCGGCAAGAGTGCTGGGCCTTTCCCCCCGCGACTGCGTCTTGAATATTCAAGGCGACGAGCCGGAGATCGATCCTGCGGTCCTGATTCGTCTTGCCAGGGCGGTCCGCGAGGCGCCAGGCGACCGCGCCGAGGAGGTTCACACGTTGGCGGCTGGTTTTTCGGACGCCGGACCGTCTTGCGGGCCTGGTTCCCCGACGGACCCGAACTGCGTCAAGGTCGTCGTCGATCAGCAGTCGCGTGCCCTGTATTTTTCGCGCAGCCTGATTCCCTTTCCGCGGGCGACCCGGGGCGAGGTGGATCGTCCCGGGCGCTGGCTGCTGCACCTGGGCGTGTACGCCTACCGCGTCGATGTCTTGCTGAGCCTGACCGATCGGGATAAGATGCCGCCGAGCGTGCTGGAAGAGGCGGAATCGCTTGAGCAGTTGCGCTGGCTGGAAAACGGCCGCGCGATCTTCGTTCTGATCGTGAATCCCCAGATGCCGGGCATCGACACGCCGGAGGACTACGCGGCCTTTGTGCGCCGGACAACGGGGAGTGACGGATAAGCGGCGCCGGGGGCGCCTGCGGAGGGGGGAAGGGGCTTGCGGACGGCGGCGGCGCGCTTAAGCGCCGACGGGGCGGGTGCGCCGCACGTCATCGTCGGTCGGAGCGGTATGCCGACCGGGGAACGATTCCCGACGCGCGAAACCTGGAACCCTTATTCCGTGATCCGATCATGAGCGGCAACGACATACTTTCCGGCGTCAGCCACCTGACCGACGACACCGAGTTCTACACCCCTTTTCCGTCCGGGTATGTCAAGGGGCGGACAAAGTACGTCGTCGTCTTCGGCACCGTGATGAGCGGTCTGGGCAAGGGCATCTTCTCCAGTTCGCTGGCGAAGATCCTCAAGGACAAGGGGCTGAAGGTCGCCCCGATCAAGCTCGAAGGCTACCTCAACCGCGACAGCGGCACGCTCAACCCCTTCCGCCACGGCGAGGTCTTCGTCCTGGATGACGGGATGGAGTGCGACATGGACCTGGGCACGTACGAGCGCATGCTCGACCAGGATCTGTCGCGCCTGAACTTCTCCACCAGCGGGCAGATCTTCGCCACCGTCCTCGAAAAAGAGCGCAAGGGGCTTTATCTCGGGCGCGACGTGCAGATGATCCCGCACGTCACCGGCGAGGTGAAACACCGCCTGCGCGAGCTTGCCGTGGCCAGCGCCGCGGACGTCATCTTCGTCGAGATCGGCGGCACGGTCGGCGACGTCGAGAACGCGTATTACATCGAGGCCGTCCGCGAGATGGCCTACGAGGAGGGCGCGGAGAACTTCTGCTTCGTCGCCCTCACCTACGTGATCGAGCCGCAGTCGCTGGGCGAGCAGAAGTCCAAGGCCGCCCAGATCAACCTCAAGCTGCTCAACGCCGCGGGCATCCAGCCGCACATCATCGCCTGCCGCGCGCACCGCCCGGTGACGAAAAAGGCCCGCGAGAAGCTCGCCCTCTACGCCAACGTCCCGATGGAGCGCGTCTTCTCGATGCACGACTGCGAGAGCATCTACCTCATCCCCGAGATGCTCCACGGCGCGGGCATCGACCAGGCCGTTCTCGACATCCTTCACCTGCAACCCCTGGTCAACGAGCAACGCGAGGAGGACGCCCGCCGCACCTGGAACGCCTACATCTCCCGCTTCCGCGGCGCCCAGCACCCGGTCACCGTCGGCATCATCGGGAAGTACACCTCGGTCCGCGACAGCTACGCCAGCATCATTCAAGCGCTCGAACACGCCGGAACGCATCTGAACGCCCGCGTGCAGCTCGAGTGGGTGGACAGCACCGAGCTGACCGGCGCGAACGTCGCCGACCGCCTTCGCCACATTCACGGCGTCATTGTCCCGGGCGGGTTCGGCTTCCGCGGCGTGGACGGCAAGATCGAGTGCATCGAGCACGTCCGCCGCAACGGCGTGCCCTACCTGGGCCTGTGTTACGGCATGCAGATGGCCGTCATCGAGTACGCCCGCAACGTGCTTGACCTGCGTCATGCGGGCACGACCGAGATCGACCGCGACTGCCCCGACCCGGTGATCGATCTGCTTCCGGAGCAGAAGCGCCTCGAAGGGCTGGGCGGCAACATGCGCCTCGGCGGGTTTGACGTGATCCTGACGCCGGATTCGCTGATTTCGCGACTCGCCGGCGGCGCGGAGCGCCTTCGACTCCGCTTCCGGCACCGCTACGAGGTCAACCCGGACTACATCCAGCGTCTCGAAGCCGGGGGGCTGGTCTTTTCCGGCCGGGCGCCGCAGCACCCGATCATGCAGGTGGTCGAGCTGCCGGAGTCCGTGCATCCGTTCTTCCTGGCGACGCAGGCGCATCCGGAGCTGACCGGACGGCCGCTGAACCCGTCCCCGTTCTTCCTCGGGCTGGTGCGGGCATGCCTGGTCCGGTCGGGCGTCACCCCGTGCGATGACGGGAGCGAGGCGCGCGACGCGGACGAGGGTTGCGGTTCAGAACGAACGCCTCACGTAGGCTCGGCTGATCTGGTCGATGCGTGAGGATTGTGAAGCGCGGACCGGCGCTCCCGCGGTTGATTCCGTCCGGCCGCGCGCCGTGAAATTGCCGTGACGATGTCGACGCAGGCAGCCCGGTTTCAGTCGTACGCCGATCTCGTCGAGGGGGCAACGCATTGAATTCAAGGTTCGACATTCGTGCCGCGCTGCGGAACACGCGCCGGATGTTTGAGGCTCTGAAGGTTCCCTGACACGGTTAACCGCCCGCTGAAAAAGGGTGCGCGTCCCTCCGGAACGCGAATTTTACCGGAAAAACCGGCATCACAAAGACCGGTCGTGAGTTTTTCAACGGGCGGTTAAGGCTCGGTGTTGAAGCCGCGGTCTAATCGACGGGAGTCCGGCTGCGGCGGATCAGTCGTCGCAGGCGCTGGAGGTTCAGCGCGTCGTAATCCCGCCCCTGGTCATCTTCGCCCTTCGGCGTTTCGAGGATCATCGGCAGGTCCGCCCAGCGCGGGTCGTTGACGAAGTGCCGGAAACCGGCGAGGCCGATCTCGCCTTCGCCGATGTGGGCGTGTCGATCCACGCGGCTTCCCAGGGGTTTGACCGAGTCGTTGACGTGGATGCAGCGGACGCGGCGGACGCCGATCAGGCGATCGAGTTCGGCGATCATCAGGGCGTAATCGTCCGCGGTGCGGAAATCGTACCCGGCGGCGAAAAGGTGGCACGTGTCCAGGCAGGCGCCGACGCGGTCTCCCGCTTCGACGCCCGCGAGAAGGTCCGCCAGATGTTCGAAACGCCACCCGACGGCGCTGCCTTGTCCGGCGGTGGTCTCCAGCAGGATCGCACAGCGCCCGTCCGGGACGGCGGCGAGCACGTCGTTGAGGGCGACGGCGATGCGCCGGATCGCGGATGACATGTCGCTGTCACCCGCGGCTCCGGGATGCAGCACGAGACCGGCGACGCCCAGCGCCTCGCATCGTTGCAACTCGTCGGTCAAAGCCGCGAGGCTTTTCGCGCGCGCGGCCCGGTCGGCGGACGCCAGATTCAACAGGTAGGAGGCATGCGCGATGACGGGCGCGACGCGGGCGGCCTGCGGATGCTCGCGGAAGGCGCGAACCGCGTCAGGGGACAGCGGCGGCGCGCTCCACTGTCGCTGGTTCTTGACGAAGATCTGCATCGCGTCGCAGCGGACCTTCCGCGCCGCGTCGAACGCAAGGTGAAGTCCGCCGGCGACGGACAGGTGAGCGCCCAGGCGTGGAGTCTGACGAACCATCGGTGCATCCTATCACGCCGTTGCAAAACCGCCGGTGTGCGGTGACCTTGAGCTGGTTCTCGCCGTTGCGGTCCTGGAACTTCGCTTTCTTGAGCTTTTCATTGCTGCCGGTGCGGCCTTCCTCAGGAGGCGAGGCCATGCCCGGCCAGAATCCGCCGGTGAGTTCGGAGTCTCCACCCGTCATCGGCGTCGGCGGTCCGGCGTCGGGTTGTCCGATCGTTCCCGAAAGCTCGAGCACATCGCCGACACAGTCGCCCCCGCCGTCGATAGTGAACCGGAAGATGGCGTCGTCCTGCACCGAGGCGACATGGGCGAGCAAGGTCAGCGCGAGGCTCGCAACTGCCAACATTCCGGCACGCATACGAACGTCCGAGCCAGAGTCAAGCAGAGATTCAGTTATTGTCGTTATGCGGCAGTCTCGAATGCGTCATGGTTTAACTTCCGGAACGACCACACGGCAATAACGGGTAAGAATGCGGAAGGTTGGGACGCCGACCCGCACGCCTTCAGGCTCGTTGTGGTTCGCCGGGAACGTCCGGAATCTGTGTACGCGTGAACTCGGAACGTGGTAAGATGCATCCACGGGTGTGCATCCTCACGACGTCGCCGCTACCCGGGCGACATAGGAGATTCAGAGATGAGAACGAGCTTCGCGTTGCAACTGGGCGTCGCCGTGGTTTCGTGCTCAGGAGCTTCGTCGCTTTTCGCCTCGGAATACATCGAGGGCGTCAACGATGATCTCCCCTACGAGGAGGGATCGGCTGTGACGGGCCAGAGCGAGGTCGCCTACCGCTGGACGGCGCAGAACCGCTTCTACCTCGAGGAGATTCGCTGGCGCCTGACCGGGGACTCGACCGAAGCGCTTACCGTCCGCCTCCGCCGCGACACCGGCGGCGAACCGGGCGCCCTCCTGCGCGAAGTATCCTTCGTCACCAGCGGAACCGGTTGGCACGGCGCGCCGTTCGCCCCGTACCCGGTCGAGGCCGGTGAGTCCTTCTTCGTCACGATCCACTCCACGGACGGCTACCAGGATTGCAACTCGATCGGCGGCGACTTCCTGACGTACTACCACAAGATCGACAAGATCAAGGAGTGGTATGGCCCGTTCACCGGCGCGGGCAACCGCATGATCCAGTTCTGGGGCGAGCGGCCCACCTGCACGGGTGACGAAACGTTGACCCTCAGGTGCAAGAACCGCCCCTGCGGTCCGCGCATGAAAGCGGTGATGAAGCACGGCCAACCGGGCGCGACCGTCACGTTCACGCTCGACGCGGACGATACCGTTCCCGTCGAGATCAACGAGAACGGCCGCGCGACGCACACCTGGTGCCCCGTCGATTCCGGCGAACACTTCGTGATCGTCATCGAGTGCAACCTGCTGGAAACCAAGAACTGTCCGTAGCCGCCGTGTCCGTAGCGGCAAAAGCGGCGGGCATAGCCCGCCCTACGCAGGTCAAGAATCGTGAATCGGAAGTCGTGAATCGGGAGTCGCCAATCGGGAATCGGGGATAAGGGCTCCGGTTTCTTTCGTCCCTCTGTCCCTTTGTCCCTCGCTGCCTGCCTGCCTCCCGGTACGCTTCCTGACCCTTGACATTGCTTCCCAACGTCAACGACAGGCGGGCGCGGCTCGGTTTTGAAACGATGTTCCAGTCCGGCCCGGTTCCGGGTCCGGGTCCGGGTCCGAGCGGGTCGGCGCCTTCGCCCCCGTCGGAAGCCTTGAAAACCCGCGATAAGGCGGTTACAGCATGGCGCTCGATGATCCGCAGGAGAAGGTCATGAACCCCGGATCGCCGCCGATCGACGCCGCACCTCCTTCGCCGCCGTGTCCGTTGTGCGGGGAAGTGCGCCGGAGGCCTCGCTGGGTCAAGTTCTACACCGGCCATGTCTGCGCCTCGTGCTCGGAGCGCTTCATTGAGCGGCGCTGGATGGCGTTCCTGATCGACATGATCGCGCTGGGGATCTTCTGGACGGCGGCGGGCCTGGTGTTCAGCGCGTGGACGCCGCAGGCGCTCAACGTCTCGACCCCTGCCGCAATCCTGATGTCGCCTTGTATGATTTCCGCGACACCCTGCTGGCCGATCCCGCTGATGAACGTCACCGCGCGAACCGGCGCGCCGGGGCCGCTGGACGTGCTGATCACCGTATTCTTCCTGCTGAGCCTGCTATGCAAGGACGGGTTCCGTGGTCAGTCTCCCGGGAAAGCAGCGTTCGGGCTGCGCGTCGTGTACTGCCGCGATCTGACGCCGATCTCGTTCGGCGCGTCGCTGAAGCGGAATCTCGCCCTGCTCATGCCCTTCTACATCGGGCACATCACCATCGCCGCGACGCTGCGCGAGCGCGGGCGCTTCGGCGAAGGCTGGGTGCGGACGATGGTCGTCGAGGATCGCTACCGCACCAACCCGATCTTCTCCGGCACGGGGATGCTCTGCCGAACCTGCGAATACGACCTGACCGGCAACGTCAGCGGCGTCTGCCCGGAGTGCGGCACAGGGGTAAGATGACGCCGCACGGCCTTCGACCTCGAAGCGGGACGACGGAGCGATCGCCGCTCCTTGGAGAGACAAGGTCATGGCGCCGGCGCGTCGCACTCGGGGCATTGCGGGCCGGGAAGCCCCTGCCGCCGCGTTCATGCCGAGGTCGTTGTTTTCGTCCGGATCGACGGGAGGCGAGCCGCGGCCGGCGTCAGTCGCTCAGCAGGTGCAGGACGTTTTCCGGCAGGTTGCGCGCGATCTTCAGCACCATCGCCGAAGCTTTGCGCTTGATCTGGGCGAGGTTCAGGTTCGCCGTCTCGAGGGCGTAGTCGGTGTCGGCAATGCGACTTCGGGAATCGACGAGGTTCTCAACCGCCACCTGGCTGCTGCGGACCTCGGCGTCCAGCGCGTACCGCTGGTAAGCGCCGACCGACCCGCGCAGCTCGGCGGTCGAGGACATCACGGCGTCGACGCGCGACATCGCTTCCTCGAGCTTTCCGCTTGAAACGTCGAACTCGCCCCCGGAGGCGACGGCGCGCAGGTCCGCCACGGCCGCGGACAGTTCCGACGCCAGGTCGCCCACCGCGTCATCCGGAAGGTTCAATCCCTCAAGGCGCTCCAGCGCCGATCCCGCGGAGCGCTCGATCGAGCTGACGAGGCTGTCGATCTCCGTCTGATAGGCGGCGCGCTCCTCGTCGCTCAGCGCGCCGCTGTTGCCCGCCGCCACGAGCTTGCCCCGCAGTTCGGACACCAGGTCCGACGCCTGCGACAGGTCGCCCTCGGCGATCGTGGCGTACGAGTCGACGCGGGACGCGCTGAGCTGCTGCGCCTCCAGGGCCCGGATTTCCGCGGTGATCGCCTCGACCGCGATCAGACCGGCCGGATCATCGGACCCGCGGTTGATCCGCCGCCCGGTGGACAGGCGCTCCAGCGAAAGGCGCATGTCCCGATCCGCCGCCTGAAACGCACGCAGCGCGGAAAGGCCGAACGCGGGTTGGATCAGCAGGCTCATGACAAAGAGGTTGTCGGATACACCGGCGGATTTCGCCAGCGCCGACGCGGTTTGCGGACCTGCGCGGCGTCAGGGGGCGTACCCGAGAATATCGAGCAGGCGGTCGACCGTGCCCTCGATGCGCTGCGGCGTCTCAAAAGCACCGGCGTTGATCTCGTCGCGGATGCGGGAGATCAGATGAAAGCGAGGCGCCGTGTTCTGCGCACGAAGGACCGCTTCGTCCGAAAAGCTGGCGGCGTCCGCGCTGAGCGTCGTCTCCGCGCCTTCGCGGAGGACGCTCGACAGGCTGAAGGGCAGAACGGTCGGCGCGAGCGCCGTGACAGGAGTGAGTTGAGGCTGTTGCGTTTCGATCCGGTTCATGCGTCCACCTCCCGTTGCCGCCGCACGGGCGAGCGATGTCGCCTGCCCGTCGCCGACTCAGGCGACCGGACAGACGTGGTCCGACATCAACGTTCGCCGAGGGTTCGGACGATTCTTCCCTGAACCGCTGCCTCGAATTCGGACGTGAGCACCAGCAACCCCCCGAGGAATCCAGCATCGGGTGGAAGCCCGTCCGATACTCGTATCGACCGGTAATCCCCCCCCTCTTGAGTCGATCGTCTTGAATTCGTCGTTAAACCTTTCCAATGCCGTAGTTTGACTCTGTTTCGCGGACTTTCTGGATTCTCGGACCTGATTACATTCAAGGCATCATAATTGACGTGTGTCTTGCCGGACGGGCTTACGTGGAAGTAATCCCGGGGCCCGAGTCTCCACTTGACTCCGGTGCTCCGAGGCGCGCAACGCTTCTCGACCCGCCTTGAAGGCGGCACGGCACGCGGCGTTTGTCGACCTCAACGGGGTTGCGGCCCCCACCCTGGGGAACCGGAGGCGTTCGATCTTCAACCCCTCCGAGCCTGGGGATTTTTGGGAAGCCCTCCGCATCAAACACCCAATCCGAGGGCTGAAAGGCCGGACCTGTGATCCGAAAGACGCGCGTTCGTGAGGCGTCAATTGGAAAAATTCCCAAGCTCTCCGGGGCACGCGCCGATGTCCCTCCAAGTCTGGGAATTTAAGGTTCATCCGGCATTTCCGGGATGCCGATCGTCGGCTTTCCGCCGGCTTGCTGGACTGTCGAGGCGGGCGATTCCGAGTCGTTCGTACGGCTTTGACCACGCCACAGGGTTCGCTTGGCAGGAGCGACAGGCCCCGGGACTCGTTCGCTCTCAATCGGACGATAAGTGGCTGTTATGAAAGAAAAGAGTTGCGCGATAGAAAGGTGCAGGCGGAGTCTTCCGTTCCCCGAAATTCCCGGATGAACTGGAAAAAAAGAAACGACCCCTCCGCCTGAGTGCGTCTTGACTTCAGCCTGAGCGCGGCGCCGGCGCTCCCACCTGAATCCGCCCGCGCCCATCCCCCGGCCCGCGTCCGTGACCGGTCAGACTCTCATAACCCCCGGATTAACTTTGGGGGAGCAGGACGATGCCCGACGCCCCGGGGGTTCCAGGATCGACGGAGATCGTGCGTGGGCGTTGGCGGCGTTTTCGCGTTCCGTTGATAACCGTGGACCCAGGGGCTAGGATTTCAGGGAATGACGACGTGGTTCATTCCGGCTTTGGCGGCGTTCCAGGCCGCTCCGAAGCCCGCCGGAAGCGGGCAGACGGGCGAGTACGTCCGCGACTGGGTGATCTGGTTCTCCATCGTGGCGGTTCTGCTGATTGCCACGCTCTTTGTCCTGAAACGAGCCAAGAAACTGGTGTCACCCGGGGGAGGCGCGGAGAGGGAGTCCCTGTTCGATCTTGATAAACTGCGAGAACTGCGGGATACAGGGGAGATCACAATCCAGGAATACGAGGCTCTGCGCAAACGAGCGATCGAAAAAGCCGCGGCTGGGAAAAAATAAAGCTGCGTTTCGCCCGACATCGCTGGGAAGCAGGAACGTCTTGGGACGAGCGGCGTTTAGGCTTTATTCGCACACGATGGTTTTTCCGGGGTCGAATTCACCGTAGCAGCGTCCCGCGCAGCTTTGGCGTCAGAGGGGCGATTGCAGGCCGCTGGAGCGGATTCGTGTTGAGAGAACGTCGGGGAAGGTCGATATAGAGGACGGGCCGGCAGGGAGCCGGGAGGGATCGGCGGTTTTTGCGGCCGGTGGGACGGAGCATTCATGTCGCAGGGACGGTCAGGCGGTTCATCACGCGGCGGTCGGGGGCGATCGTGCAGCTTCTGCGGAAAGGGGCCTCGCGAGGCGGGACCGATGGTGGAAGGTCCGCGCGACGTGTTCATCTGCAAGTCCTGCGTCGAGCTGTGCAACAACATCATCAAGCAGGAGCTTCGGCGGTCGACCACGCCGGCGACCGGACCCTCTCTGGGGCGCATTCCCAGCCCGCGCGAGATCATGACCTACCTCGACGAATACGTCGTGGGTCAGGACCACGCGAAGAAGACGCTCTCCGTTGCGGTGCATAATCATTACAAGCGGCTGCTTCACGTGGACTCGGCTTCTTCGAGCGGTTCGGGCGGCGACGTCGAAATCGACAAGTCCAACGTCCTGATCGTCGGTCCCACGGGATCGGGGAAGACGCTGCTGGCGCGGACGCTGGCGCGCTTCCTGAACGTCCCCTTCGCCATCGCGGACGCGACGACGCTGACCGAGGCGGGCTACGTCGGCGAGGACGTGGAGAACATTCTCCTGCGGTTGTTGCAGAACGCCGAGTACGACCTCGAGCAGGCCCAGCGCGGGATCGTCTACATCGACGAGATCGACAAAATCGGCCGAACCTCGCACAACGTCTCGATCACGCGGGACGTGTCGGGCGAAGGCGTGCAGCAAAGCCTGCTGAAGATGCTGGAGGGGACGGTGTCCAACGTGCCGCCGCAGGGCGGTCGCAAGCACCCGGAGCAGCAGTACATCCAGATGGACACGACGAACATCCTGTTCATCTGCGGCGGGACGTTCGTCGGACTGGACGACATCATCCGCCGGCGGCTGGGCGAGAGCACGATCGGGTTCCGCAACGAGCTGGAGGAACGCGACGATCCGCAGGCGCTGGCGAACATCCTGGCGAAAGTCTCGCCGGAGGATCTGATCGAGTTCGGAATGATCCCCGAATTCGTCGGGCGGCTGCCGATGGTGACGACGCTGGAGCCGCTGTCGCGCAACAGCATGGTGCGAATCCTCACCGAGCCGAAAAGCGCGCTGGTCAAGCAGTACAAGAAGTTCTTCGAGTACGAGCGCTGCGAGCTTCAGTTCACGCAAGGGGCGCTGGAGCGCATCGCGGAGAAGGCGATCGAGCGCGAAACCGGGGCCCGCGCCCTGCGCGCCGTGATGGAGGAGATGATGCTCGAAGTCCTTTATGAACTGCCGGACCTCGGCGAAGGCGGAACCTACGTCGTGACCGAGCAGGTCGTCGACGGCGTCGAGCGCCTGCTGCCCCCCGCCGGCGAGACCGGGCGAAAACGCCGCCGTGAATCCGCGTGACGCGCAAGTCGCCCTCGCGCCGGACGGCGCCTCGCGCCCAGAACGGATTCCGCCGGCATAACAGTCCGTTGAAAAAGGGTAACGCCTCTCTCCGGGAGGCGAATTTCACCGGGAAAAACCGGTATCACGAAAGCCGATCGCGCGTTCTTCAACAGGCGGATAAGGTCGCACCCGTATCTCCACCCGGCTCCGGAGTGCAACACGCCCCGCCGACGGGATCGCATGATCGTCGGGGTTTCGTTTCAATCCCGATGATTCCGACGATCCCGCACGACCGTCGGATGCGTTCGTTTCCATCCCGAAGCAATTTCGCAGCCTCCAGCCCAAGGTTGGGCGCCGAAGGCGGCCTACTTTGGGTTCGCGGCGATCCCGCCTCAACCAACCCAACGAGTCTTGGAATTTATTGGAAGCCCTCCGGCATCAAACACCCAATCCAAGGCTGAAAGGCAGGTCCGTGACCCGAAAGACGCGCGATCATGAGGCCCCGGCTGGGGAAAAATTCCCAGGCTCAACGGGGTAGCGCCGGGTTGAAGGGGTAGCGCGGCACTCTGTGCCGCGAATCCGGGTCGCGCGGCACACGTGCCGTATTCGCGTCTCGGAGAGACGCGCCACGCATTGTCGTCTCGGAGAGACGCGCCACGCATTGTCGTCTCGGAGAGACGACCTACCCTACCCGGACCCCGCCCCAGCCGATGTCCCCATCCGTCGCCGACAGCGTCGGCGAACCCCCGGATTCGCAGGTCAGAGACCTGCGCCACCATCAGCCACACCTCCAGCGCGGAACCAACGCATTTGACCCGAAGCACGTCCGGATCGGAAGGAAACGCCGCCGCCGAATCCAGCGTCGTCAGCTTCCCCTTCAGCATCTTCTCCAGCAAAACCGCCCCCGAAGGCGTCCCCTGAAGCCGCGCCCGGTACCAGTTGTCCGGGTCCAGATAGCGAAAGTAGATCGCCGCGTCCTTCCCCGAGTTCAGCTTGACCTGCGGCAGGCTGCTATGTAATTCAAATTGTCAAATAGCGATTGGGCGGGCTGGCCATCCGTATCGCGACTCTACCATGAAACATCGAGCACTCATAACCGAATTTCTTGAATACGAACACTTAGGCATCGAAAGGAAATTAAGCCCTGCTCCTCCTCGGTGATTTCCCAAAAAACGTTCTCCCATTGTTCGTGCCGCACATCGACAGCTGTCATCGAATCCAATCGTACATTATCAATATTCCACTCTGCAATGCGCAGCATTCTTACACCACTAAAACGAATCATCACACAATGCGCATGAGAATTTTCGCCCGAAAAAACCATGTCAATCGTGCAAGCACCTGGAAGCTCCTCGGGGCACCGATGGACAATTAAACTCATAAGCCGGTCAAAAGCTCGACTTTCTAGATTAATCTGCGATGCGGATTCCAACGCAATCTCAAAAACGCTCTTAATTGTAGGATTCATGGCTTGGGTTTTTCATGTCCAGGAAACGGTCCGTCAAGCGGACCCGATTCACAACCATTGCCTTTACCAGGTCCATAGTCGGTTACATGGTGATGAGGATCGCCATGTTGCGCAGGTCTCCCGTGATTAGTCCAATCAGTACGAGCGACCTGTCGACCAAATCTATCGTACTCGACTGTGGATTCCTCTATCTTTCCCGTCCGTGGGTTCCGCCACCACCAAGTAATGATTTGCTTTTTTCCCGTAGGCGTTACCGACCGCGGCGCTTTGCTTCCCCACTGCAACCCTTTTCTGAGATGGTCAACCGTCTCCTTCGCTTCACCATAACTTTTAGCCAGAATGACAAATACGCGCGTTGTTCCATCCTCGGCCTTTGCATAGAATTTGTAGACTTTTTCTCCGCCTTCAATGATCCAACCGCCACCTTGGATCATTAATCCAGCAGCTTCAATTGCTCTTTCGACCGCGGAAAGATCTTTCCCGGTTATCGCATCCTTGCCCGTAACAATCTGATAACCATCAATGATTGGGTTTACCGCTGCAATGATTGAGAGGCCTGCTTCAATTGTTTTCCCGAGATCCTTAAGGCCATTAATAACCTGCTCACGACGCTCTCTTATGAACTCATCAACGCCCAGAGAGTCTTCTTCGAGCCCCAACGGATCCCCCGCCGCCGTCGGCATTCCCCCCACATACTGATACAAACTCGCCGAATCGACGTACCCAAGCGGATCGCGCTGAATGAACGTCTTCAGCGTGGGGTGGTACGTTCGGAAGCGGTAGAAGTAGAGGCCGGTTTCGGCGTCGAGGCGGCGGCCCGTGAAGAGGAACGGGTTGCCGCTGGGCGAGAACGCCCGGTTGGCGACGACCATCGTCACTGAGGCGTCCGGGTCATTGTACGAAGCGTCCCAGGCGAGCTTGTCCGCGTCGCCGCTGGTGTTGGAAACGTCGCCGTCGAAGTCGGCGTCGAACGTGCGGTTGTACGTGGTCAGCGCCGCGGTGCGGGCCGTGTTGTCACTGCTGTCCACGTCCCCGTCGGCGTCCGCGTCGCCGAAGGCCAGGCGGCGCCGCACCTGCGGCAAACCATACGGCTGATACTGCACCTCCTCGGCCACGTCGCCGCCGGGCGTCGTGAGGGCGATGACGTTCCAGTTGGCGTCTTGATGCACGAACCACGTGCCGCCCGCGCCGCGGATCATCAGGAGCTGGTCGATGTACTCGTGGCCCCAGACGTATTGCTGCGTCACGGCCTCGGCGCCGTTACGCTCCTCGATCTCCCGCAGGCCGTCGTAGAAGAAGTACGTCTGCCCGTCGAGCGCCCCGCGGTTCGTCACCGTCTTGGACGCCCGGCGGTTGTCGGCGTAGTAGGCGTAGACGCCCACCACCACATCCGCGTCGTTCTGCGCCCGCACCTTGACGAGGTTGTTCCAGCCGTCATAGACGTAGGCGTAATCCGCGTCCTTCGTCAGGTTCCCCGCGTCGTCATGCGTCGGCGAGACGCTCGTCCCCGCGAAGTCCTCGCCGATGACGATGTCGTCCCCCGGATCGTCGATGATGTCATCGTCGTCCGAGTCGTACGCGACTTTCAAATTGTCAAAGAGCGCTTGGGTAGCGCGGCACTCCGTGCCGTGCTCGCGTCTCGGAGAGACGCGCTACCCGGCCCCCGCCCCAGCCGATGTCCCCATCCGAGGCCGAAAGCGTCGGCGAACCCCCGGATTCGCAGGTCAGAGACCTGCGCCACCATCAACCACACCTCCAGCGCGGAGCCGCTGCACTTTACCCGAAGCGCGTCCGGATGGTGAGGGCTTGATCAATAATTGGATCCATCAATTGGATCCATCCTTCGTCTCCTTCAGCTCTGGCAGGTCGATTATTCTCAGCCCGGCGACCAAATCATACTGATCTAATCCGTACAGATCTAGCGCCAGGGCATAAAGCTCAGACTGATCTGCTTTATAAATGACATCACCACCAAAACATTGATCGTTTCTTGGAGGAACACACTCCGGTAAATCGCAGTTAAATCTAATGTCATACGCATCAGGATGCATTGTCCGCCTAATATATGGTAGCTTATGCCACGAAAAACAATAGCCATTTAGCTCGTCACCTAATACCCAGTATCTTACACCTATAATGACCCCACTGGGGGATGCGATCCAATCGTAGAATGCATTAAACGTCCCCTCTTTAACCAGGCTAAAAGCAAGTTTTCTAGATATAAACTTTTTGTGCAAGCGGCACATGCGAAACAACTTCGGCGCATCGGCCAAGAGCAAGATAACCAACCAATTGCAACGAATATCGTTCATGGCAAAGTCAGAGGTGTTGTCGCCCTTCTGATCGCACAATTATCACGGTTTCATGAGGTCGTTTATGGCTGCGATAATCTCAAGTCGCATTATCTGCACACCATCATCATGTCCAGCTTCTATAGATCTCCTTGCGATTTCAGCATAAATATCCAAAGCGTTCTGCGTAAGACCAGGAGGAACACCTTTTAGGCCTGCGTTGATTAGTGCAAGCGATGCTTGTGCCCCATCCTTACCTTGGCCAAACAACATTCTTAGTGCAGCGAGTTCGGATCTTGATAGTAGTTTTCTCAGTTCTTCAATAGTCAAAGAGGCTAGATTGCCACCCTTTTGGAGTTTTTTCAGCTTGTTGTAGATGCTTTCTAGCTGTTTAGCCTGATCCGCGGCGATCTTGCGGCCCCTCTTATCAACTAACACTTTTCTCCCAAACTGCGTTACCCAGCGATAACCGTATCGAGCTGCTAAGCCACTGAAGATGATATCATCCGGACCGGGCAAAAGGATCCCAGCGATAGCAACCATTCCTATTCCGACAGTTGCCCGCATTCCGCGATAATCATCAGCGGCACCCCGCCGTGCGGCATCCGTGCTTATCTTCTTGACCTTCTCTAGGCGCTCGCAGTCTCCTGTGATTCCATCATCCTTGTCCTCACCTAGTCCCTTTCCGATATTCCCGGGCCAGTCGCGAGGCGGATCATCTTCATCAAACGTCCGTAACCCCAGCGGATCCCCCGCCGCCGTCGGCATTCCGCCCACATATTGATACAAATTCGCCGAATCGACGTAGCCCAGCGGGTCTCGCTGGATGAACGTCTTGAGCGTCGGGTGGTACGTGCGGAAGCGGTAGAAGTAGAGGCCGGTTTCGGCGTCGAGGCGTCTTCCCGTGAAGAGGAACGGGTTCCCCGTCGGCGAGAAGCTGCGGTTGGGGACGACCATCGTCACAGAGGCGTCGGGGTCATTGTAACTGGCGTCCCAGGCGAGCTTGTCCGCGTCGCCGCTGGTGTTGGACACGTCGGCGTCGAAGTCCGCGTCGAAGGCGCGGTTGTACGTCGTCAGCGCCGCGGTGCGGGCCGTGTTGTCACTGCTGTCCACGTCGCCGTCGGCGTCCGCGTCGCCGAAGGCCAGGTGGCGCCGCACCTGCGGCAAACCATACGGCTGGTACTGCACCTCCTCAGCCACGTCGCCGCCGGGCGTGGTCAACGCGATGACGTTCCAATTGGCGTCTTGATGCACGAACCAGGTGCCGCCCGCGCCGCGGATCATCAGGAGCTGGTCGATGTACTCGTGGCCCCAGACGTACTGCTGCGTCACCTGCTCCGAGCCGTTGCGCTCCTCGATCTCGCGCAGGCCGTCGTAGAAGAAGTACGTCACGCCGTCGAGGTCGCCGCGGTTGGTCACGGTCTTGGACGCGCGGCGGTTGTCGGCGTAGTAGGCGTAGACGCCGATCACGACGTCGGCATCATTCTGCGCCCGCACCTTGACGAGGTTGTTCCACCCGTCATAGACGTAGGCGTAATCCGCGTCCTTCGTCAGGTTCCCCGCGTCGTCATGCGTCGGCGAGACGCTCGTCCCCGCGAAGTCCTCGCTGATGACGACGTCGTCCGACCCGGTGATGTCGTCATCGTCGTCCGCGTCATACGCGACTTTCAAATTGTCAAAGAGCGCGTCCCAGCCGCTAAGCGCCACCCCGCCCCAGCCGATGTCCCCATCCGTCGCCGACAGCGTCGGCGCTCCCGGCGTCCCCGAGGGATTATACCACACCTCCAGCGCCGAGCCCACGCATTTGACCCGCAGCACGTCCGGACGACAAAACCATGCTCGATACTGGAGTGGCCCTTCAAATACAAACAACCCACCTTCGATTCCACTCTACTTGGCCAAGTGTTCTGCGAGAGAACAAACGATTGACAAGTTAATACTGGGCGTCCGGATCCCTATTATTAGACATATCCTCTCGGAATATGTTGCCGCGACTTTGTATGCAGCCATCACCGTTTCCTTGCGAACGTGACCCATTGACAGCACCCTGTTTAACGGTGCGGCGCTCCATAATTAGTCCAATAACATATCCAATGCCTGCATACATGATAGTTCCATGCAAAACGATAAACCAATGGCACTTAAGCGAGAAAAAACGATGGCTATCAAACCATTGCCCATACCGATACACATATTCTGATTCTTCAACCAAGATAGCCAATGGAAAGTCAATAACTAAGTAGATACTATAGCTGGCTATCGACCCTATCTGCTCAATAACGAGTGCGGCGGCAACATGCAGCAGGCCTAGCGTTGCGAACCATACATGCCTCGGCAACCATCGTCTGTTTCGTCGGAGTTTAGGATTGCTGTAGTAGAACCTATCCCAGAACGTCATTTTATGGTTTTCGCTCATCGCGGCGGGACTGCGTTTCTTCGATGAATTTGCATTGCACTTCGGTCGTATTAACCATAGTTTGCGAGTATTGTGATAGGTTCTAGTACTTCATCACATGTCGCTGCGCAACGCCCTCAGGAACCAATCATAGCGGCAGTTGCTGACAGAGCCTGTGCCAAGGCTATTCGCACGGGTCGTTGTCATCTTCTTCCTCGTCTACCTCATCTTCAATTGGAAGCCCCCGGCGCAATCTCTCATCAGCAGTTCGACCGCGCTTTGTTGGCGCTGGGACTATTCGCCCCCTATGTCCGTTGGCGGCCCAATAGTACTTCATCAACTCTCGCGGGAAAACGTATGTCTCACCCAACGGCTGCCCACCAGCAGCTACAACATTACAGGCAAAGGTCACGCAGTTATTCGTGAAGAGGTTATAGTCCCATTCACCTTCAAGAGATTCGATGTAATCGCGCATTTTCTCCTCATCGGGGTCACCGGGAACATCCGCTTCAACCCAACCCCCATCGTAACGTTCCACGAATTGCGCGCTCGTGTACGTGTTGACTGCTCCTTTTGCTGTATTGCTCTGGTCAATCGGCGTCGAAACATCATAATACACGACACTGCCATCGTCGTATGTGACCTTTAACGCAATGTGGCCATACGGGTTTGTTCCGCCTTTTCCGGATGATGACCCAGACGACCATCCCGAACTTCCGTTGTTCCCAGAGGTTCTTTCAATCAGGATGATCGAGGCTTCGAGACCGAACGGATCCAGCCAGAATAACGGCCTGCCTCCCACGTACTGATACAGACTCGCCGAGTCGACGTAGCCCAGCGGGTCGCGTTGGATGAACGTCTTGAGCGTCGGATGGTATGTCCTGAACCGGTAGAAGTAGAGGCCGGTTTCGGCGTCGAGGCGGCGGCCCGTGAAGAGGAACGGGTTCCCCGTCGGCGAGAAGCTGCGGTTGGCGACGACCATCGTCACAGAGGCGTCGGGGTCATTGTAACTGGCGTCCCAGGCGAGTTTGTCCGCGTCGCCGCTGGTGTTGGAAACGTCGGCGTCGAAGTCCGCGTCGAACGTGCGGTTGTACGTGGTCAGCGCGGCCGTGTGCGCCGTGTTGTCCGTGCCATCCACGTCGCCATCCGCGTCGCTGTCGCCGAAGGCCAGGTGACGCCGGACCTGCGGCAAACCATACGGCTGGTATTGAACCTCTTCCGCCACGTCGCCGCCGGGCGTGGTCAACGCGATGACGTTCCAATTGGCGTCTTGATGCACGAACCACGTGCCGCCGGCGCCGCGGATCATCAGGAGCTGGTCGACGTACTCGTGGCCCCAGACGTACTGCTGTATCACGGCCTCGGCGCCGTTGCGCTCCTCGATCTCGCGCAGGCCGTCGTAGAAGAAGTACGTCGTCCCGTCGAGCTCGCCGCGGTTCGTCACGACCTTCGAGGCCCGGCGGTTGTCGGCGTAGTAGGCGTAGACGCCGATCACGACGTCGGCATCATTCTGCGCCCGCACCTTGACGAGGTTGTTCCAGCCGTCATAGACGTAGGCGTAATCCGCGTCCTTCGTCAGGTTCCCCGCGTCGTCATGCGTCGGCGAGACGCTCGTCCCCGCGAAGTCCTCGCTGATGATCCTTGACACGACACGGCGAGCCCCGCTCGCCCATCGCTACGCGATGTTCACCGTATTGCGGTGAAGCGGCGAGTCAAGGATCGTCCGACCCGGTGAGACGATCATCGTCGTCCGAGTCATACGCGACTTCCAAGTTGTCAAAGAGCGCTTGGGTAGCGCGGCACTCCGTGCCGTGCTCGCGTCTCGGAGAGACGCGCTACCCGGACCCCGCCCCAGCCGATGTCCCCATCCGAGGCCGAAAGCGTCGGCGAACCCGGCGTCCCCGCAGGATTATACCACGCCTCCAGCGTCGAACCAACGCATTTGACCCGAAGCACGTCCGGATCGGAAGGGAACGCCGCCGCCGAATCCAGCGTCGTCAGCTTCCCCTTCAGCATCTTCTCCAGCAAAACCGCCCCCGAAGGCGTCCCCTGAAGCCGCGCCCGGTACCAGTTGTCCGGGTCCAGATAGCGAAAATAGATCGCCGCGTCCTTCCCCGAGTTCAGCTTGACCTGGACCTCGGCGATGAAGTCGCCGTCCATGTGCCCCGTGAACACCGCCTCCCCGCCGAACTGCTATTGTGTGTAACTTAACTTTTTGAAACAGAATAAATATCTAGATCAATAGACGCCCCAATGCGGACGACCTTCTCCAGAGTTTGCGGTCGCAGGGTAAAGGGAAACTGATCTTCACCGACGATATGAATGTCAAATTGCACATACGCCTCCACTCTACCGTCGCTCGTCATTTCTCTTAACGATGCCTCACAGACCATCAATTGCTCAAGCAGTCTATTCGTGCGATTGTCGAGATCGTACTCGCTTGGTGAAAACCACTCTGATCTTATTGACCAGCAATGAACTTTCGCAGTAATGTGCGAGAAACCCAGCCTATCGCCAATAGCCAACGTGTGCGAAGCTTTGGTCGACAGCTTCTCCGCCATTTCATCGGCTGTGATTTCTGCGCTCTTCAATACGAGTGAAACCCGAGCTTCCGTCTGAGAGAAATCGCCCGCTGCCATATCTCACTGAGTCCTGATAAGATATCGCTCCAAAGATGCTCTTGCGCTTCAGGTCCGCCAACAGTCCCAACACATACGCCAACAAGTGCCCATCGTTCGACGCCCGCTTCATATACGGACGAAACGTTTCCAACAGCGCAGCCAACTCCGGCTGCAACGATCGCCCCTGATCCGCAGTCATTGCCGAGTCTCCTGATTGAGAATCCAGGAGCGCGCCCCCCAAAAACCGCATGCATCATAAACCTCGGGCGGACACCCTCTCAAACTTGAGCCTAAATGGCGCTGTCATGCTATTACGGTCTTCTCGATCTATTGTGACCGAGCGGGCGGCTGGTGGCTTGGCACGCACGAGCACGGCGTGTGCAGATTCAAGGGCAAGGCCTTCGAGAAGTTCAAACCGTGAATTGAGCCGGGCGCGGGACACTTCCCGGATTCCCGGCCCAACCGGTCAACCCATGTTACGCAGGCGGGGCTGTCCGCAGAGTTTGTTCCCATCCTCGCTCACGAGCTTCGCGTTCCAATCAATCCGGTCCACAGCGCACGCCGAACGTCTTCGCCGCGTCGATATCCGGCGGGCGCGGCCTTTCCCGGGACAATCCGGCCTCGATGAACGGCGGGCCTGTGTAACTTGCCGTTCGTGAATGGCATCCAACGGCGAGGCGCTGGGATGAAGGATCGCGGGGCCGGCGTTGCTCGTTCGGATTCCGGCTTTCCCCGCCTCATGACGGACACGGCTACTCCCTGCGAACATGGGGGACGCCACACCCATCGGGAGGGAGTTCAGACGGTCGGCCGGCGCGCCGGGGGAAGGGCGACGAGTCCGCGGCCGGAAACGCGGTCGCCGAAGGGAGGCGACGCGGTCGATACGGAGCCC
The DNA here is from genome assembly GCA_022072505.1 of Phycisphaerae bacterium. GTDB lineage: Bacteria > Planctomycetota > Phycisphaerae > UBA1845 > UBA1845 > JABWBH01. Next base: position 42,821 of record JAJVHU010000026.1, on the reverse strand, counting down.
CGTTCAGTGCGAGGGGTTTGCACATGGTTGATCTCGTGCTCTGGGGCCTCGCGAGCTATGGTGCGGCCGGAACGCTCTTCGCCGTCGCTTTTGTCTGGCGCGGGATGGGGCGGATCGACCCTGTCGCCCGGCACGCGCCACTAACATTCCGTCTGTTGATGATTCCGGGGTCGGCGGCGCTGTGGCCGTGGTTGGCGGCTCGATGGCGGCGGGCTTTGCGGGTGCGGAGAGGAACATGACGCGGGCGCAACGCCGTTTGCACGTCCACTTGTGGCTGGTTCTGGGGCCTTTGATTCTGATCGGTTTCTTTGCGGCCTTGGGGGCGCGCCCGCGGGCGAGCCTATGGGATGCCTTCCGGTCCGACCCCGGCGCCGCGGAAGCCGGCGATGTCCCGTTTCACAAACCGGAGGAGGGAGGCAACCCTTGAGCGTCGGCTACGTTGCGATCCAGTGGAACCGTCACAAGCGGGTTTACGATGCGTGCATCGCGGGCGGCGTGGTGTTGTATCTTTCCGTTTTCATGCTCGCGGGAAAGGCTTTTTACCGCGGCGCCCACGCCATCAGCGACCCGATCCTGGCGATGCGCGCGCTGGCCACCTGCGCGTTCCTGATGCTGCACGTGGTTCTGTGCCTTGGTCCGTTGGCCCGACTGGACCGTCGATTTCTGCCGTGGCTGTATAACCGTCGCCATCTGGGGGTGGCGACGTTTCTTGTGGGGTTCGCGCATGCGTTCCTGGCGATCGGGTTCTATCACGGTTTCGGCGTCATTCCTCCGCTCGTCTCGTTGCTGTCGAGCAACACGAACTACACTTCGCTGGCGTCGTTTCCGTTCGAGATTCTCGGCGCGCTCGCGCTGGGGATTCTGTTCCTCATGGCGGCGACGAGTCATGACTTCTGGCTGAGGAACCTGGGCGCGCGCGCCTGGAAGCGGCTGCACATGCTCGTCTACGTCGCGTACGGCCTGTTGGTCATGCACGTGGCGCTGGGGATTCTTCAGGCGCAGCGGAGCTGGTGGCCGGCGGCGCTGGTGGGCATTGGCGTGGCGACGGTCGTCGGTCTGCATCTCGTTGCCGGCATGCGCGAACGGCGGCATGACGAGGCGGGGACGCGACGGGTGACGCCGGACGGCGAGAACTGGGTCGCGGTCGCCTGCGTGGACGACCTTGCGGAGGCGCGCGGATGCACCGTGACCGTCGGCGGCGGTGAGCGGATCGCGTTGTTCCGCCACGACGGAGGGATTTCGGCGACGACGAACGTCTGCGCCCACCAGGGCGGTCCGCTGGGCGAGGGCAAGATCATTGATGGATGCGTCACCTGCCCGTGGCACGGTTGGCAGTATCGCCCTCGGGACGGTCAATCTCCGCCTCCGTTCACGGAGAGGATCGAGACGTACCGTGTGCGCGTTCTGGACGGTCGGATCGAAGTGGATCCCCGTCCCCTGCCGCCGGGAACGCCGGTCGAGCCGGCGCGAATCGCAGACCGGGCTGGGTGATGGCGGATCGGGACGCGCGCCGGCGCGCAGCGGAGCGCAGGTCGCGTGGAGGAGAGTCAACATGACGCATGAAGAGGGGGTTCCGGGAACGGGGGCGCTCGAGGCGGGATCTGCCCGCGTCGGTCCAGGCGAATCGTTCTATGTCGGATATCTGAAGATGCCCGGCGCGCTGCGCAGGTTCGTGATGCGGGTGCTGGCTGGGTTGCTCGCGCTGACCGGCGGAACCGCGCTCTTTCTTTCTCTGTCGCAGAACGACCCCGGGGACGGCGTCTGGGCTGATGAGGCGGCGCCGACGATGATCGGGCGCATTGAAGCGGCGCCGTACCCGCTCATCCGGGTGTTGACGAACGATCCCGACAGGCCGGTCGCGACGATGCTCCTGGTCGAGGAGGGAAAGCGCGGCGGCGGCGACGGCGTCCGCGCCCTGGACGGCAGGATGGCCGGGGTTCGCGGCACGCTCCTGCAACGCGACTCCGTGAAGCTGATCGAACTCAGCCCTGACGGGAGCAAACCGGACGCCTCGCGGTCCGAAACTGAAATCGCGCGGTTGTCAGTCCTTCAGCGCGAGTCGCTGGGAACGGTCACGCTGCGCGGAGAGATCATTGATCCGAAGTGCTACTGCGGCGCGATGAAGCCCGGCGAAGGCAAACCGCACAAGGCCTGCGCGACGCTGTGCATTTCGGGCGGCATCCCGCCGATGTTCGTCACGATCGACGCCGACGGGAAACGGTCGTACTATCTCTTGTGCAATCACGAGGGCCTCGCGCTGGACGCGCGCATCCTCCCCTTCGTCGCCGATCCGGTTGAGATCACCGGCACGTTGGAGCGACGAGACGACCTCACCCTGTTCAAGATCAATCCGGCCGACATCCAACGGTTGTAACCGGAGTTCACGCGGGGCATCGAATCCGCAGTGTACGCAGCGGCGTCAACCGGAGAGCAACCATGATGACAGGGGTTCCGACGAGCATGACCGAAGCAGCGAAGGGTGCGTCGACGGCGGGTGAAGCGCGGTCGCCGGTCCGCCGGGCGATCGCGCTGAGTTGGGTGTTGCAGGGGATCACCGCGCTGATTCTCTTTCAGACACTCTTCTTCAAGTTCACGGCCGCCAGGGAATCGGTGTACATATTCACGACCCTCGGAATGGAGCCGTGGGGGCGGATCGGATCGGGGGTGGCGGAGCTTGTCGCATGCATCCTGATCCTGATTCCGAGAACGGCGTCCCTTGGCGCGTCGCTCGCCCTGGGGGTGATCAGCGGCGCGATCGTCAGCCATCTCGTCAGGCTCGGCGTCGTGGTGATGGACGACGGGGGATTGTTGTTTGCGCTGGCGTGGATCGTGTTCGTATGCTCGGGTGCGATTCTGGTTATCCGGCGGCGCGAGCTTCCAGGTTTCATTCAGACGGTCATTCGACGCTAAGTAGAACCGCAGAACCTTGACCCGAGCCGCGTGGCTTCAGCCCGCGCGAAGCCTCGCGCGGGGTAAACCCCGCGGCTCAGCGCGGGTCATTCATTCTGCGTTCTTACATAGAACCTGTCGCGAAGCCGGCCCCATCATGCTGGCAGGTTCTCAAGCATCGGCGAATTCGCGCGGGCTGAAGCCCGCGGCTCGGGTAAGTGGTTCTGCGGTTCCACTTAGGGCGAAGAGTTGCTGAGTGGAACGGGGCGCCCAGGCGTGCCCCAGGGAGACGGATATGCAAACTGCGATGCCGAGGCGCTTAAGGGGTCAAGGGGTTCATCAGACGTCTCCGTCAACGTTTCCGGATGGGAGGGCGCCGGCGCGTGAGCACGGCTGCGAATCCACGGGGAGGAGCGACTCCGGGGGCGGCACGGCGGACGACTTCGCTCCAGGCGCGGTTCGCCCCGAGGCAAATCCCATCCCGTTGCTGGTGCAACTCCTTCATCAGCTTGTGGAAATTCTTTCAGGGGCCGGCGACGCGGATTACGTCCTCAAACCGGTCGGCGGAGTTTCCGGAAGCCTTGGCGCCCACGTCCGGCACTGTCTGGATCACATCGACGCGCTCCTGACGGGCGCGGCACGGGGCGTGATCGACTACGACGACCGCCGGCGGGGAACCGTGGTCGAAACCCGGCGCGCCGCGGCGTTCGACGCGATCCTCGACCTCGAAGGCCGGCTGCGCAGGCTCGACGCGTCGATGCTGACGCACGCCGTGCGGGTGAGGACCGTCATCGGCGCGGACGGAATGTCCCTCGAGGCGATGTCTTCGTTCAGCCGGGAGCTGGCGTTCGTGCTCAGTCACACGGTGCATCACCACGCCCTCATGGGGGCGATGTGCGCGACGCTGGGGATTCCCGTACCGGAGGGGTTCGGATACGCTCCGTCCACCCTGGCGTATCGGGCCTCATCCTTATGTGTACCGTCACGCTGATCCCGCTTGATGAACCCGCTTCCGGCGGGGAGCGCGACGACGCGCGGCGCGACGTTTCGCTTGCGCCCGCGTTCGTGGGCGACCGGACCTCCCCGGAAGGGCGGTCCGGTTTCACGGCCGGGGCGCGGCTGGTCTGCAACCGCGATGAGTCGCGTTCCAGACCGCTCGCGTTGCCGCCGCAAATCCGCCGCTGCGGAGATCGCCGCGCGATCATGCCCGTCGATCCGGTTTCGGACGGGACATGGGCGGCCGTGAATGATGCGGGAATCGCCGCGACCCTGCTCAATGTTTATCCCCATCCGAGGGGCGCGGGCGACCCGTTCACCGGGCGGTCCAGCCGGGGGTTGATCCTTCCGCGGATCCTAAGTGCCACAGATATGGCATCTGTCTTGCGCCAAACCGGGATGCTCAACCCGGCGGACTACCCGCCCTTTCGCCTGGTGATCACCGATGCGCGGGACGTGGTCGAGCTGCTCAGCGACGGAACGACCGCCCGGATCGTCGCCCGTTCGATCGGCGGACGTCCGCACTTCTTCACGTCGTCGGGATTGGGAGACGACGTCGTGGACGGACCGCGGCGGGAACTGTTTCACGAGAGGTTCGCGCCGGGGAGGGATTGGCCCGCCGCGCAATCCGCGTTCCACCGCCACGCCTGGCCGGATCGCCGAAACGTGAGCGTGTGCATGGAACGCTCCGACGCCTGCACGGTGAGCTGCACCGTCATGGACATCCGAGACGATCACGTCTCGCTGACATACACGCCTGGCGCGCCGGATCGTACGAAGCCCTTGGCGGCGATGAGGCTCGACGTCTCGCGGGAGGCCTCGTGAGCGGCGGCGCGCAAGGCGATTGGGCGCAGTTTGCGGCCGTGGCCGCCGGCACGCTGGTGTCGGAGGACGGAACGTGCATCGCTGCCGGGTTGCTGATCCGCGCGGGCCGACTCGGCGCGTTGTTCGGGATAGCCTCCTGCGCCGCGGGCATTTTCCTGGGCGATCTGGGGCTGTGGCTCATCGGTCGAGTGTTCGGGCGGCGCCTGCTCGCCTGGAGCTGGGTTCGAAAGCGGCTTCCGCGGGACCGTGTCGAGGATCTCGGACGGGAGTTCGATCAATGGGGCTGGAAGGCGGTGGTCGCGTCGCGTTTCCTGCCGGGGACGCGCGTTCCGATGTACGTGGCGGCGGGGATGGTCGGTACGCGGGTCGATCGCTTCATCGCGTGGACGCTGGCGGCGGTGCTGGTATGGACGCCGCTCATCGTGGGGCTTGCCGCGCTATCGGGAGAACGGGTGCTCGCGACGCTGCGCGGTTTTCTCGGCGGCGGCTGGATCGCGTTCGCAGGCGCGCTGGTCTTGTGCTGGATCCTGCTTCGCACCGTCACGCTCGGACTGACCGTCCAGGGGCGCGCCACGCTGATGGCTCGGCTGTCGCGCCTGTGGCGCTGGGAGTTCTGGCCGGCGTGGGTGTTCTATCTCCCGCTGGTTCCGTGGATCGCCTGGCTGGCGTTTCGATACCGGGGTCTGACGACGCCCACGGCGGCGAACCCGGGGATCCCCCACGGCGGAGTGGTCGGCGAGTCGAAGTTCGACATTCTCTCGAAGCTGCCGCCGGACTGGGTCGTGCCCGGCGCGCGGATTGCCCCTGCAGAACCCGACGCGGTCGAGCCGGCGACTGCGCGGCGGCCTCGCGTGCGGGCTCTGCTCGCCATCATGCAGGATCGAGGATGGACGTTTCCGCTCATCCTCAAGCCCGACGCGGGGCAGCGCGGCGCGGGAGTCCGGCTCATCCGCAACGCTGACGCCGCCGCGCGCTACCTCGACGCGCATCCGCGCGCCGTCCTCGCGCAGGTCTACCACTGCGGTCCTTTCGAGGCGGGAATCTTTTACGTGAGGATGCCGGATGAACCGCGCGGGCGGATCTTCTCCATCACCGACAAGGTGTTTCCCGTGTTGACGGGCGACGGCGCGTCGAGCGTTGAAACGCTGATCCGGCGTCATCCGCGCTTCCGCATGCAGGCACGGACGTTTCTTGAACGACTGAACGGTCAAACCGATCGTGTGCTGCCCCTCGGGGAGACGCTCAGGCTGGCGCTGGCGGGCAACCACTGCCAGGGCACGATGTTTCGAGACGGGGCGCACCTGCGCACGTCCGGGCTGGAGGAAACGATCGACCGCATCGCGCGCCAGGTCGAGGGGTTTTGCTTCGGTCGATTCGACGTGCGCTACGCCGACGTGGACGAGTTCAAGGCCGGACGCGGATTCTCGATCGTTGAGCTGAACGGAGCCACGTCGGAGTCCACGAACCTGTACGACCCCTCATGGTCGCTGCTGCGGGCGTACCGGACGCTGATGCGACAATGGGCGCTGTTGTTCGAAATCGGAGATCGAAACCGGCGTCTGGGGCACGCGGCGTCGTCGCTTCGGGAGGTGCTCGCCGACGCGCGGACCTACTACGCCGCGCGATCCAGGGCATCGCTCGCCGACTAGCCTTTGGCTTGCAGCCGCCATGAAAACCCGGCGCACGCCCCCGGATAAGACTTCGGGCACGCCCGCGCCGGTCGCCTTGCCCGGAGGGCGGTCCTCGACGAAACTTCGCGCATGCTCACGCGGCTGCGCATACGGAATTTCAAGCGATTCAACGAGGTCGGCATCGAACTGGGCCGGGCGGTCGTGCTGGTGGGTCCGAACAATTCGGGCAAGACCACGGCGCTTCAGGCGCTGGCGCTGTGGGACATCGGGCTTCGTCGATGGAATGAAAAGCGAGAAAAGCGGCGCGGCGCTCCCTCGCCCGAAAAACGCCCCGGGGTGACGGTCAACCGTCGCGACCTGCTCTCGATTCCCGTGCCGGCCTCCAATATGCTTTGGCGCGACTTGCACGTCCGCGATGTGGACCAGGTCGAAGTCGACGGAAAGCGGAAACCCAAGACCGAGAACGTCAGGATCGACATTATCGTGAATGGCGTGACCAAAGATCGCGCCTGGGAATGCGGTCTCGAATTTGATTACGCCAACGACGAATCGTTTTATTGCCGACCGTTGCGCCTGGAATCCAGCGACGCCGTGAGGCGTATGGATATCCCGGAGGCCGCGGGCGCCGTACGTGTCGCCTTCCTTCCGCCCATGTCCGGGCTGGCGGCGGTCGAACCCAAGTGGGAACCCGGGCGCATCAACGTGCTGCTTGGCGAGGGGCAGACGGCGCAGGTGCTGCGGAATCTGTGTTTCCAGATTCACACCAGCGAGAGCCGGGATCACACGTGGGACCGGCTTGTCAAAGACATCAAGGATCTGTTCGGCGCTGTCCTGTTGCCTCCAAAGTACATCGCGGAGCGCGGCGAAATCGCGATGGAATACCGGGAGGGCAGGACCACGCTGGATCTCTCCTCATCAGGCCGCGGACTTCAGCAGACCCTCCTCCTTCTGGCTCACCTCTATGCGAACCCTCGGACGGTATTGTTGCTTGATGAGCCGGATGCTCATCTCGAAGTGCTGCGTCAGCGCCAGACATACAATCTGATTACCCAAGTGGCCGCGGAACAAGGGTCGCAGGTCATTGCGGCCAGCCACTCGGAAATCGTCCTCAACGAAGCCGCGGGGCGGGATGTGGTCGTTGCGTTCGTCGGACCGCCTCATCGCATCGACAACGGCAAGGCCCAGGTTCTCAAAGCGCTCCGCGACATCGGATTCGATCAGTACTACCAGGCCGAGCAGACCGGCTGGGTGCTGTACCTGGAAAGCCCGAGCGACCTGGCGATTCTTCAGTCCTTTGCCCGGACGCTCGCGCACCCTGCGGCCTCCATTCTTGAACGCCCGTTCGTAAACTACGTGGGCACAAACCTCCCTCAGCGGGCGCGGGACCACTTTTACGGATTGCAGGAGGCGAAGTCTGACCTAGTGGGCCTGGCGCTCTTCGACCGTCTGGAGAAAGAGCTGCAACCCGGCGTCGATCTCGTCGAGCGGATGTGGAAACGCCGCGAAATCGAGAACTACTTCTGCACCAAGGATGTCCTGATGAAATTCGCCGGCAACGCTTCTTCGGACGATCTTTTCGGACTCGCTGAGCGAGACCCGCGCGAGCGCGCGATGCGCGAATCCATCGACGAAGTCTCGTCTGCATTGAGAACCCTCGGAAAGCCCGATCCCTGGTCCGTCGATGTCAAGGCCACCGATGAGTTTCTCGATCCCCTCTTTCAAACCTTCTACAAAAAAATGCAGTTGCCGCTCGAACTTCGGAAATCCGATTACCCTGCCCTCGCTTCGCTCATGCCGAAGGAAGCGATTGACCCGGAGGTTGTCGAGAAGCTCGACGCGATTGCGGCCGTCGCGTCGAAGGCGCGGCCAAGGGTCGAATGACGTTCGCTCTTCAACGCCCTCGGGAGCGCGTCAGGACGGGCGCCGTGTCAGAGATCGGATCGGCGTGATGCGCCAGAAACTCCTCGGCGCCTTCCTTGCCCAGGTATCGGTTGAGGACCGTCCGTTCGACGGCGGCCAGATCGACAAGCACTAACCCATCGAGCACGTCGCCGAAGTCCGGGTCCATGTTAAAACCCAGGAGCCTGGCGTTGAGCTTGAGGTACTGCCTCAGCAGGACCGGGATGCCTCGACGGTTGGATTCGATTTCGGCGACGAGTTCCTCCACGTCCGAAAGGTCCGCCACCGAGGTGGCCAGGCGTCGCAGGTCCGGGTCGCGGAAGGGGGGGAATTTCGGCGGGTTTTTAGCGCGGACTTCTCGGGCCAGGTTCGGATCGAGGCGATGCGTCCGCAGGAAGGACATCAGCAGGCGCCTGGTCATCGACTGATACTCATCGCTGATGCTGACCGCGCCGAAGAGGCGGCGGTGCTTCGGATGCGACACCACGAACCGGCCGATGCCTTTCCACAACAGCATGAGCGGAGCGTAGTCGCGCTGGTACCGTGGCGCGACGAAGGATCGGCCCAGCTCCAGCGCGGGGTTGATCTGCTCCAGCAGGCGCGGCGTGAAATCAAACAGGGTGCTCGTGTACAACCCCTGGGGGCCCAGACGGGTCAGAATTTCATCCGTGCGTCCGATCCGGTACGCACCGACCAGGTTGTTCTCACCCGCGTCCCAGACGAAGAGGTGCAGGTAGTGCTCGTCGAAGCGGTCGATATCCGCCTCGCGCCCGGTCCCTTCGCCCACCGCGCGGAAGGACCACTCCCGCAGACGTCCGATCTCGCGGAGCACGTTGGGGATCTGTTTCGCCGAAGCATAGAGCACGCGAAACGAACCGCTCTGCGACAACGATTGCGTCGCCGGAAGCGACTCGATCTCTGACGCGAGCAGCGCCGTGTCCACGGGTTCGATGATCGGCGCCGGTGTTCCTTCACGCCGCGGAGAAGCGAATTCGCAGCCGCGGACCTTCGCATCCCGACGGCTCTCGCGCCCGTTGAGCAGGTAGGTGCGGAGGCGGAGATACTCCGCAAGCGCTGACCGGGCCTGGCGATCGCTCGACGTATGCGTGCGATCTCTCTCGTGAGTCTGCGAGGCGCGGTCGCCCGCAAACCGTGCGAGGCGGCCGGGCGGGATCACCGAACCCACCTGCGCACGGACGGTCTGTCCGCGCCGGCTGAGGAACTCCAGCGGAAGCAAGACGGTTCGCGCGCGGGGATGGAAGAGTCCCGCCCACTGGAACCGGCGACGATTGCGCCCCTCGAAGAAGACGGGCAGCACAGGCGCTCCCGTGTCTTGAACCAGCCGGGCAATCGAGGGATTCCACGGGGGGTCGGTCACGCGGGCGGTTCGCAACGTCCGATGCGACACCTCCCCCGCGGGAAACACGCCGAGCACGCCGCCTTCGCCGAGCCAGCGGATGGCCGCTCTGCCGGCGCCGATGTTCCGACGGACCGCCTCCGGTCCGCCAAACGGATCGGTGAAAAGGCACGTCTCGTGCAGTTCCGGAATGCGGCGCAGGACGTGGTTGGCCAGGATACGAACGTCGGGGCGGACGCGCAACAGCAGCGCCGTGAGCACCAGCCCGTCCAGCCCGCCGAACGGATGATTGGCGACGACGATCAACGGACCGGATCGCGGAACACGTTGAAGCGCCTCGCGGGAAACGTCGATGCGGACGTTCATGGCCTCCAGCACGCGCTCGACGAACGGCGCCTCGCGGCGCGAGGCCCGCGCGGCCGCATACAGGGCGTTGAGCGCGGGAAAACCCAGCACACGCTCAACCAGGCCGCACAGCGCCTGGCGCAGCGCGCTCGGCAGACCGGAAACGGTTTCGGTTGAAAGCTGAAACGGATGCACGGGCGCTGGCGACGGAACGGACATGTTTTCATCCTGCGGCGAAAGCGATCGCGGTCTTGCCGAGTCCCGCGGGTTCACCTCGGCGCGATCGCTTGTTCGCGCCTGTCCTTTTCCTTGATCTTCATGGCGTGACCATCAGGATCGCGCAAAAGTTTCGTCATCTTGGGACCGTCCACGGCGTCGGTCTGCCCCGGGGCCTCCGCGAGCGGCGATGAGGGTTCGTCGCCGCGAGGGGGTCGCGCCGGGCGAGCGTCTTCCCGGACCACAAGAGCGGTCTCCCAGTACACCAGGTCGCCGGGCTTCGTCCCGACGGGGTAGGAACGCCCGTCGCGCGGGTTGAGGTATTCCAGGAATTCAATCGCGGGGCCGGACGCCGCCTTGAGGGTGGTGATTCGCAGGCGGGCTCCGGGCACATGGTTAAGAGCCTCCTGCTCCGGGCCGTGGTTCTCGCTTCGGCCCACCACTTCAAACCCGAGCGTGTCGCGATAAAACCGCAGGCTCGCCTCGGTGTCCGACACGACGATCGCGGTGTGGTCGATGCCGAGAAACAACCGGTCGGTCCGCGCGTGCCAACGGGGATCCCCCTTGTCCGGCGGAAACTGGAGGATTTCCAGGAAGTGACCGTCGGGGTCGCGGAAGTAAAACGCCCTGATCCCGCCCGCGTTCCTGTTCCAGTCGGGAAGCGTCTGCGGTCCGCCGCGAGACGCCGGGGTCACGCCGTGCTCCCTCAGACGCGCGTAGGCGCGATCCATGTCGCTGACGATGATGGCGACGTGCTGAAACCACAGATCGTTGCTGCGCGAATCGGCGGGGAAGGGTCGGCCTTTCAATTCGACGTACTCCGTCAGGAGGAGCCGCTCATCCCCCAGGGTCATCCGCGCGACGCGCGTTCGGGGATCGACAGGCTGCGCGGGGTCGGCGGTTTCGCCTCCGGTGATCGCGGTTTCCTCGAGATCAAACGTCAACACGTCCCGGAAGAACGAAATCGAACGGTCGAGATCCAGGACCGTGAACCCGACGGATTCCACGGATTCCACCGCAACCCTCGGCAGCCGGGGCGGGCCTGCCGAACGAACGGCGCCCGACGACGAAAGCGTCGCCGCCGTGGAGGCAAGCATCAATCCGGCCGCCAGAACCCGCGCATCGCGGACCCTTCCGCGTCCGCTCCTGGTCATCGCCATCGCATCACCTCATTCTTTCGAGCAAGTGTTCGCCGACGCGCAAGGCGTTCGCCATGATGGTCAGCGCCGGATTCACCGCGCCGCTGGAGGGAAAGAAGCTCGCGTCCACCACGTAGAGATTGTCCACTTCGTGGGCCTTGCAGTTGGCATCGAGCGCCGACGACTTGGGATCGTTGCCGAAACGCACCGTTCCGCACTGATGCGCCACGCCCGCCAGGGGGATGCGCTGACCGACCCACAACGAGCGCGCCAGCAGTCCCTGGTGGCAGTCGTGCCCGTGCACGCTGCATTGGGTTGTCTTCTTCATCAGGTCTTTCAGCCTGGCGATCAGGCGCTTGTGGCCTTCCTCATTGTTGGGCGTGTAGCTGAGCACGATGCGACCGTCGCCGTCAATCGACACGCGGTTTTCAGGATCGGGCAGGTCTTCGCTGGTGAGCCAGAAATCGAGGCTGTGCTGCGCCATCTTCTCCAGCGTCCAGCCCGGCGTCAGCGGCGGGGCGCCGGCTTTGAGGGTGTCCCCGTCGAGCTTGCCCACGAACGAGATGTGACCCATCGGGTAATCCCAGTCCGCTGACGGTCCGTAGAAGTCATTGATCCCCAATGTTTTCTGGAAGACGGTTGGGTTCGGGCACTTCGAGATCGCCATCTGCACGGAGTTGATGTGCCCCATGTAGTGCCGTCCGACGACGTCGGAACCGTTGGCGAGGCCGCGCGGATGCTTCTCGCTTCGCGAGCGCAGGAGCAGCGCCGCGGAGTTGATCGCGCCGCAGGAAACCACCACGATCCCGCCGCGATACCGTTCTTCGGCGCCGTCGCGTTCGACGACGACCTCTTTGACTTCGCGGCCTGTCGCATCCGTTTCGATTCGCTTGACCCGCGCGCCGGTCACGAGCGTGACGTTGGCGTGTCGCAGCGCCGGATCGACGCCGCAGACTTGCGCGTCGGCTTTCGCCTGCACAAGGCAAGGGAACCCGTCGCAGGTGTTGCAACGGATGCACGGGCTGCGGCGCGGGTTTTTCTCGTCGAGCATGATGCCCAGCGGAACGTGGAACGGTTTCAGGCCCAGGGCGACGAGATCGTCGTGCAGGTGCTGAATGCGCGGCTCGTGGCTGACCGGCGGATGCGGGTACGGGCTGCTCGCGGGCGGGTCGGTCGGATCCTCGCCGCGCACGCCGTGGACGTGATACCTCCGCTCGGCCTGCGTGTAGTAGGGCTCCAGGTCTTCATAGCGGATCGGCCAGGCGGGCGAGACGCCGCCGTGATGGCGGACCTCGCCGAAGTCGTGCTTGCGCAGGCGGAAGAGCGCCGCGCCGTAGAACCTGGTGTTGCCGCCGACGTGGTAGTTGGTGTGCGGGTGCAGTTCCCTGCCGTGCTTGTCGCGCCAGGTTTCCCGGGTGTTGTATTTGCCTTCGAGGTTGACGGCGCGCGAACTCCAGTTGTCCTTTTCGCGCGGGACATAGTCGCCGCGCTCCAGCAACAGGATGCGCTTGCCGGAAGGAGCGAGCCTGGCCGCCAGCGTCCCGCCGCCCGCGCCGGTGCCGATGATGATGACGTCGTATTCCCGCGGAACTTGCAAGATCATTTCCCCTTGAATGTCGCCCGGCGACTTGGATGCACAGGAAACAAGGTGGTTTCATTCCTGGCTGGGTAAACCCGCCGTCTGGCTGGCTGGCACGACGCGCAGTTGCTCGAATTCACACCTGAAGATGCACCGCTTTCCGTTGCAGTGATCCAGCTTGGCGCAGTACACCGGGCAGCCTCCGAGCATGCCGGACGTGTAGACGACCGACGCCAGCATCATGCCCGCCGCCGGCGCCGTGAAGTACACCCACAGCGCCCGCCAGCGCCGCGCGATTACGGCGGAAGCGAAGGTCCGAGCCGGGTTCAGGCTCATCCCTGAGAGCGGCGCTTCAAAGGCGATGTACAACGCCACCAGCGCGCCGGCGAACCCGCCGGTATACGGAGCGAGCCGCGCATCATTGCCGACGACGAGCACCGTCAGCATCATGACGAACGCGATCGCCAGCTCCGCGACCCACGCGACGCCGGCGCCGCGCCGCCCCGGTTGAGTGACCACGTGATTGACGTGTTCATGCTTGAGACGTCCCCCCAACAACAAGCGCGAGACCGCGACCCCCGCCGCCCCGCCGATGAACTGCGCAACGAGGTAGAAGAGCGCGTCCCACGCCTTGACTTTTCCGAGCGAAAGAAACGTCAACGTCACGGCCGGATTCATATGCGCGCCGGATTGCTCCCCCCACGGAGAATAGATCAACGCTACCGCGGTCAAACCCATCGCCGCGCCCATCAAGGCGCGCCGCTGGAATCCGCTCCCGACCGCTCGGCGCACGCGGGAACCGGGATGCTCGAGAAGAGTCCCGAACACGCAGGCGGAAATCATGAACGCGCCCAGGAGCCCGCCTTCCATGAGAACCTCGGGCCAGGAGTGGGCCAGCGCGTCAGACACGGCGCGAGCGACTCCGTCGCGAGACCGGCGCCGCGGGGATTGTCTCCCGTGCCTTCGTGACCGGCTCCGCCGCGCGGACGTCCTCCGCGAGCACCACGCGCTCCAGTCGAATCCGCTCGGAAAGCGACCAGGCCTGAAACGGGCAACCGCCCGGCGTGTGCGGTGAAGCGCCGTCGAAGACCTCGCTGACATGCCCGAGACCGGCTCGCTCAAGATGTTGGTTCAAAGGCGAGAGGAATCTCGACTTGGCTTCACGCCGGGTCTGCGCCGTCGCTCCGCGCGTGCGCACCCACGCTTCCACGAACGGACCGATCAGCCACGGCCAGACCGTCCCCTGGTGATACGCGCCGTCGCGTTCGCGCACGCCGCCGCGATAACACGGCGCGTACTCCGGTTCATCGGGCGCGAGCGAACGCAGCCCCAACGGAGTCAGCAGATTTTGTTCGACACAATCCACGACTCGGCGAGCCTGCTGCGGTTCCAGGAGTTCGATCGGCAGCCCGCCGACGGCGAAGATCTGGTTCGGGCGAAGCCGCGCGTCGTGCGTGCCGCGCACGTGATCGCAATCCACAACGTCGTACAGACAGCCCTTCGCTTCGTTCCAGAACCGCTCGCGGAAGGCGGTCCGGCCTCGTTCGAACCGTTCGCCCCATCGCGGCGAAAGCCCGCCCGACAGACCCAGCGCGTTCAGCCACAGGGCTTGCACCTCCACCGGTTTTCCGATGCGCGGCGTCACCACCCAGTCGCCGATCTTGGCGTCCATCCAGGTGAGCTGCACCCCGGGTTCGCCCGCCGCGAGCAATCCGTCATCGTCGCAGTGAATGTTGAAGCGCGTGCCCTCTGCATACCCCTTGAGAATCGACTGTATCGCGGACTCCAGTTTCTCCCGGTCCGCCTTGGATACGGCCATCCCCGCCTTCACCGCCGCCGAGAAGAACTCATGCACGGCCACGACGTACCACAGCGATGCGTCGACGGCGTTGTATTCCGCAGTTTCTCCATGATCCGGAAAGCGGTTCGGCAACATGCCTTCCGAAACGGCGCCCGTCCATTCAAGCAGGATGTCACGCGCCTCCTCGAACCGACCCGTAGCCAGACCCAATCCGCGCAGCGCGATGAACGTGTCCCGGCCCCAGTCGGTGAACCACGGGTAGCCCGCGACGAGGGTCTTGCCCGCCCCACGGCGCACGAAGTATTGATCGGCGGCGCGATGCAAGGAGGACGGGAATGCGGCTCGCCTTGCGCGTTCCGCCTCGCGAAGCCGACGCCACGATCCGCGGACATCGGCGTCGGCGCCGGCATCCTCCACAGACGCGCCGGCGGAAAGCAGGCATACGGCCTCGCCTGCCCCAAGGTCGAACGTCAGGACGCCGGGCGCGGCCAGATCCTCCACGCAGTCCAAACCGCGTTGCCTCTCCTCTTCATAGTGGAAACGGTGATACCAGTGAGGCTCGTGCCGGTAGTTCGCGTTGGCGGTCAGCGCGATCTGCGGAACGCCCTCGTACGGCGACCAGACGAGCGTCTCGCCGCGCCGCTGCGGATCGAACCGAAACGCGGAATTCGCATGGTGCAAGGAGTGGTAATCCCGGCCCGAAAGGAACGGGCGAACGTGAAGCTTCGCGGTGCGGCTCGAATCGAGCAGGCGCCAGCACAGCGCAACGATGGGCCTGCCATGCACCGCGAAGATCTCCTGTTCGACCCGCGCGCCGTCGGGCAGTTTGTACACCCACCGCGGCCACGGCGCCGCGTCGAAAGACTCCGGCGCCAGCCCCTGATCCGCAGGCACGACGCCCGGCGCGTACTGTTGCGTGGTGAGAGCGAAAGTCCCGCCGCGCGCCTCCACCCAGGCGTCGAGACCGTTCACGAGCATCATCCGACCCGTCGGCGGGTTCGTCGCTGCAAGCAGGAGGCCGTGATAGCGTCGCGAGCGGATTCCGCCGACCGTGCCCGAAGCGAAGCCCCCCAGTCCGTCGGTCTCGATCCACTCGTCGCTCGGTTGATAACGCTGCGCCATGACGATCTCTCACGCTCGATTCTTCTGCTTGATGATTTCGGCTCTAAACGAACCCATTCGCAGACCGCTCGGCCGTGCGCAATGAGTGAAACGCATGAGGCAGACTCCGCGCAAGCTCATGAAGCCGGTCGCCCGGGGTCCGCGCTCCGGCTGGCCAGGACGGCACGGATCAGATCTTCCGGCGCCTCCTCCGGGGTCTTACCTTCCATTTCGCAGAGGGATTTGCGAGCCAGGCGGATGGAGTGCTGGTAAGTCTTCAGATAATCACGGCACGCCGGACAGACCAGCAGGTGCGTTTCAAAAACGATGCGCTGCCGCGAGGACAAGGCGTCGTCCAGATAATCCGCCAGAAAATCTATCAGCTCACGACAAGTCATTGAGATTCCGTTCGTCATTGCGTTCGCCGTTCCGGATGCTCGGAATCGGCTCTTCTCTTGGGATGCGGGATCCTTGTACGAGGTTTCAGCTCCTCGACGAAAAACCGCTCCGCGAAGCACTTCCGCGGCAGGCTCCCCGGCGGAGCATCCACGTCACGGATGGCGGTCCTGCGGGCTACGGAAGCCGCCGGAAGCCCGGAATTCCCCGTCGAATGCGGTGGATGCCGCGACGGGAATCCGGCACGGTTTTGTTCCTGGGTTGACTCCGTGCTTCGGGAAAGGGATCGAGACGCATTCGGGAGAGGTTCTCGGAAGGGTTGACGGAAGACCGGTTGATCCCGGGCCCGGCGGACGCAAGACGTCCCCCGACCTCTCGCGCATGATGCCGCGACGACGCGGGATCAACCGGCGGCATGCTTCACGGGCTTCCCGCCCGCCGGGCCGGCGCTACTTCACCGGACTCTCGAACGAAGCCTCGCCCAGGAGCGCCTCCGCCCAGGCGCACCAGACCTGGACCTTCGCCACGTCGTAGACGTTCGCGGGCAAAGTGATGGACTTGTTCAGCTTGTCGCCCCCCACCAGACCGCCTTTCACCATGAGCCGGTTCAGCAGGTGGACGTTGCCCTTGGAATCCACGATCCGCCAATGCGGGTCCGGCGTGTCCGGCGACTTGAAATCGTCCGAGAGCGTCAGGACGCTCTTGCCGTCCTTCATCTCGTGCATCACGACGCCGCCGTTGACTTTCGCGCCTTTGAACACGCTGGTGACGTGCTTGCCCGCGGCGCCCTGTCCGCCCTTGTTCTGCGCAATGACCCTGGTTCCCGCGACCGTCCCCACGACAAGCAGGGCGACGGCCGAAAGCGCGAGGGGAAACTTATGAATTCCACGCATCATCGAGAGGTTCCTTGATAAACCCGGTTCATCGAATGCCCGCCGCGCTCGCGGCGAATCGGCGATCGGCGAAACCCACGCATCCGATGCAAGCGCCCGGCGGCAAGTTACACGGGCGGATCGAGGGCGCGTGGCGCGACCCTGCGTGTAACCCTCTTCATGCGCCGGGCATCCAGGGTGCGGAGCATTCGCCGCCGATGAGGCGCGAGGAGGTCACATGCATCACATCGCCGAACACAAGCGACTCCATGAGACAAAGACGGGCGCGCAGGCGTGGCGCCGGTGGGGCCCGTATCTCAGCGAGCGCCAATGGGGAACCGTCCGCGAGGACTACAGCGCCCACGGAACCGCCTGGGACTATCTTCCGCACGACCACGCCCGAAGCCGCGCCTATCGCTGGGGCGAGGACGGCCTCGCGGGGATCAGTGATGACCAGCAACGCCTCTGCCTGGCGCTGGCGCTCTGGAACGGCCGCGACCCGATCCTCAAGGAACGCCTCTTCGGACTGACCAACAGCGAAGGCAACCACGGCGAGGACGTCAAAGAGATCTACTACTACCTCGACGGAACGCCGACGCACTCGTACCTGAAAATGCTCTACAAATATCCGCAGTGCGAATTCCCCTACGCGCGGCTCGTCGAAGAGAACCGCCGACGCGGCAAGGATCAACCCGAGTATGAACTGCTCGACACCGGGGTGTTCGATAATGACCGGTACTTCGACGTCTTCATTGAGTATGCCAAGGCCGGCCCGGACGACATCCTCATGCTGGTGACCGTCCACAACCGTGGTCCGGAAGCGGCTGCAATTCACGTTCTGCCGCAAGTGTGGTTTCGCAACACCTGGTCGTGGAACGGGAAAACTCCGAAGCCGTCGATGACCGCGGATGGGGGGGCGATTCTCGCGAGAAGCAACGATCTGGGGGAGTATCGACTTCGAGGTGACGCGACGCCCGCGCCGCTCTTCTGCGAGAACGAGACGAACGTTCGACGCCTGTACGGCGTCGAGGGGATCCCCGGCGGCTTCAAGGACGCTTTTCATGAGCACCTGATCGACGGGAGGGTCGACGCCGTCAACCGCGCTCAAGCCGGAACGAAGGCGGGACTGCATTACGCGGAGACCATTCCGGCGGGCGAGAGTGTTCCGTTCCGTCTTCGGCTGTCGAAAGGCGATTCCAACACCCGCCCGGAGGATTTCGACGCGATCATGGCGCTTCGCCGGCGTGAGGCCGACGAGTTCTACGCGGTTGTTCAAGCCGGCATGACCGATCCCGATGCGCGATTGGTGCATCGCCAGGCGCTCGCGGGACTGATCTGGAGCAAGCAGTTCTATTATTATGACGTGCCCGAGTGGATCCAGGGCGATTCCGCCCAGCCGCCGCCGCCCCGCGAACGCCTCAACGGGCGCAACCGCGAATGGATGCACCTGAACAACGCCGACATCATCTCCATGCCCGACAAGTGGGAATACCCCTGGTACGCGGCCTGGGATCTCGCGTTTCATTGCGTTCCGTTCGCCATGATCGATCCGGAGTTTGCCAAGGATCAACTCATTCTGCTGACGCGCGAGTGGTACATGCACCCGAACGGCCAGTTGCCCGCGTACGAGTGGGCCTTCGGCGACGTCAATCCGCCGGTCCACGCCTGGGCGACCTGGCGGGTGTTTCAGATGGACCGCAAGCAGCGCCGCGCCGCGGGCGACCCACAAGACCCCGGCGACCTCGCCTTCCTGGAGCGCGTCTTCCACAAGCTCATGCTCAACTTCACCTGGTGGGTGAATCGCAAGGATGCTCAAGGCCGGAACGTCTTTCAGGGCGGGTTCCTGGGGCTCGACAACATCGGCGTCTTCGACCGCAGCGCGCCGCTTCCCACGGGCGGGTTCATCAACCAGGCCGACGGCACGAGCTGGATGGCGATGTATTCCCTGAACCTCATGCGCATCGCCCTCGAACTGGCGCTGCACAACCGCGTCTATGAGGATATCGCCACGAAATTCTTTGAGCACTTCCTGCACATTGCCGAGGCGATGAACCACATCGGCGGAAGGCAGAGTTGCGCTGAACGGGGCGTGGGGCTGTGGTGCGAGCACGATCAATTCTACTATGACGTGCTCAATCTTCCGGACGGGCGCGTCGTCCCGCTCAAAGTGCGTTCGATGGTCGGGTTGATCCCGCTCTTCGCCGTCGAGACGCTCGAACCGGAGCTGCTCGACCGCCTCCCCGAGTTCAAGAAGCGGCTGGAGTGGTTCCTGAATTACCGCCCCGACCTCGCGTCGTTGGTTTCGCACTGGGACGTGCCCGGCACGGGTCAGCGCCGCCTGCTCTCCCTGCTTCGCGGGCGCCGCATGAAAGCGCTCCTCCGCCGCATGTTGGACGAGGGAGAATTCCTCTCCGGCTTCGGGGTGCGCGCGCTGTCACGCGCGCACCGCGACCAGCCCTACCGCTTCCCCCTCGACGGCCACGATCTGACCGTCCGCTATCAACCCGGCGAGTCGGATACCGGCGCGTTCGGGGGAAACTCCAACTGGCGCGGGCCGATCTGGTTTCCGGTCAATGACCTGCTGATCGAGTCGCTTCAGAAGTTCCATCACTACTATGGCGACGACTTCAAGATCGAATGTCCGACGGGGTCGGGGCAGTTCATGACCCTCCGCCAGGTTGCGGACGAACTCGCGCGGCGACTGTCGCGGATCTTTCTGTCCGATGGCGACGGCCGGCGCCCCGTATTCGGCGCCTATGACAAACTGCAAACGGATCCTCACTTTCGCGGTTATCCGCTCTTTCACGAGTACTTTGACGGCGACACCGGTCGCGGCGTCGGCGCCTCGCACCAGTGCGGGTGGACGGCGCTCGTCGCCAAACTGCTGATGCCGCAAGCGCACGCAGCGCCGGTGAAGGACTCCGCCGCCGCGCGGCCGACGGCGGAACCCGGGAGAAGACCGAAGGCGCGGCCGGCGACAACTTCCGTCCATGTAGGAACGCAGAATGAATGACCCGCGTTGAGCCGCGGGGTTTACCCCGCGCGAGGCTTCGCGCGGGCTGAAGCCACGCGGCCCGGGTCAAGGATTCTGCGGTTCTACTTAGGATGCGGCGTGGTATCTGTGGTTTGCCAAGAGGAGGCACAACAATGTCCGTAACTGTGAGCAGGCCAGATCGTTTGGTTCCGATGGGCAGCGCCCTCATCCGTGATATCCCGCCCGATCAACTGCCGAAGGTCGTGATGCCGCAATGCGAGGTGCGACCCGTCCTCAAGGGACAAAAGGCGCTGGTCACCGGCGCCTCCTCCGGGATCGGACGCGGAATCGCCGCCGCCCTGTGTGCGGCCGGGGCGGACGTCATGATCAACTACGTCGGCAACGACGCCGCGGCGAAGGAGGCCGCCGAAGAGGCCACGCACTGCGGATGCGCCCATCGCGGACGGGCGATCGTCCATCGCGCCGACGTGTCCGACGAGGCGCAGGTGCTGGAGATGTTCGCGCGGATCGGGGACGAGTTCGGAACGATCGACATTCTGGTCAACAACGCCGGACTTCAGCAGGACGCCCGCGTCGAAGACATGACGCTCGCCCAGTGGAACCGGGTGATCGGCGTCAACCTCACCGGACAGTTCCTCTGCGCCCGCGAGGCCGTGCGCGAGTTCAAGCGCCGCGGCGTGCGCAAGGAGGTCTCCTGCGCCGCGGGGAAAATCCTGTGCATCAGCAGCGTGCATGAGGTCATCCCCTGGGCCGGGCACATCAACTACGCCGCGAGCAAGGGCGGCGTCATGCTCATGATGAAAAGCATCGCGCAGGAGGTCGCCCCCTGGCGCATCCGCGTCAACAGCATCTGCCCCGGCGCCATCCGCACGCCGATCAACCGCGCCGCCTGGGAGACGCCGGAGGCGTACGCCGAACTGATGAAACTCATTCCCTACAAGCGCATCGGCGAAGTGGAAGACATCGCCCGAACCGCGGTCTGGCTCGCGTCCGACGAAGCGGACTACATTCACGGCGCGAGCCTCTTCGTCGATGGCGGGATGACGCTCTATCCGGGATTCGAGGCGGGGGGATGAACGACGGCAAGCCCGTCACGATCGGCGCCGGCAGCATCATGACCCGCGACGCGCCTCCGCGCGTCGCGGCCGCGGGCCATCCCCGCCGTGTGATCCGCCGCCTGCACGCTGAAGCGCCGAACCCGGCGGGGAACCTGTAACCCGGCGCGCTGCTGGTTCATCCAACCAGGCTGCACGTCGGCATCCTCGGCGAAATCCTCGACCGCGGATGGTGGATCATCGGATGACTTGAAAGGATTGACTCGTGAATACTCGACTCTCGCCGCTTATCGGCTGCACTGGGGTTTCCGCCTTGCTCGGAATGATCTCGCTCGTGCAGGGCAATCAGGAATGCCCCGGAGGCCCCTGTTTTGTGGATCGTGTCGCCCTGGGTGATCTCCCTCTTCCCGACGCCACGCTCGGGCTTGGCGTGATCGACTTCGACAACGACGGCTGGATGGACCTGCTCTTCGGCAATCCCGCGGGACAGAGCATCCGCCTGCTCCGCAACGTGGAAGACCCGGACCTCGAAGGCGGGCGCCTGTTCATGGAGGTGACCGCCGGCAGCGGGCTGGACGACGCCGAATCCGTCGAGCGTTTTGCCTTCGGGTTTTCCGTCTTCGATTACGACAACGACGGCGACAGCGACGTATATTCGCTGGGGTACACCCGAGATCCCGCAACGCACGGCCTGCTCTACCGCAACAACGGCGACGGAACGTTCTCCAACGTCACGATGGAAGCCGGTCTGCGCGGAGCGGGTTACAGCCCTCAATCCTCGGGCGCCGCGGACTTCGATCATGACGGCGACGTCGACCTGATGGTCGCCAACGCCGGCGGCGGCCGCTCGATCCTGCTGTACCGCAACAACGGGGACGGAACGTTCGCCGATGTCAGTGATCTGACACCCGACCTCGGCGCGTTCAACGCCGTCTACACGGTGCTGTGGTCGGATTTCGACGGCGACGGCTGGGAGGACGCCTTCCCTCTGGTCTACGGACGCCCGGCGACGCTGCTGAGGAACGTCTCCGACGAGCGCGGCGGACGGCGGTTCATCAACGTGGCGGAGGACGTCGGCTTCACGGGTCTTGGGTTCGCCCCGATGGGTCTCGTGGCGGGCGACGTGGACAACGACGGCGACATCGACTACTTCGCCAGCAACGGCAACCGCGGACGCTACTATCGCAACGACGGCGGCGCGCTCGTGTCCTACGATCCGTTCCGTTCCATCTTCGGCTGGGGCAACGCCCTCCTCGACGCGGACAACGACGGCGACCTCGACTACTACATGGCCGGAAGCTGGGGCAGTCCCGCTTTCGACAAGCTGTTTGAGAACCTCGGCGATGGAACATGGGACGACATTTCCGGCAACCTCAACGGCATCCTGGCCGCAAGCCGCTTCGCGCTTCAGGTGGACGCGGATAACGACGGGCGCGTGGACATTGTCACGATGAACCCGGGCACGGCCGAGCAGCGCCTGAGTTTCTACCGGAATCTCTCGCCGAGCGCGGGGCACTACGTCGCCGTGCAGCTTCGCGGCGACGGCACGTTCGTCAGCCGCGACGCGGTCGGCGCGAAGGTGCGGCTCGTCGCGGGCCGGACGACGCAGGTGCGCGAGAAGTACATCGGCAGCAGCACCGCCTCGACCGACGATCCGCGCCTGCACTTCGGCGTCGGCGCCCATGAAACGGTCGAGCGCATCGAAGTCGTCTGGCCGCGCGTCGGAACGCTCGCATCGCGCACGGAAGTCTTCCAGGGTCCGTTCGCCGTGGATCAAGTCGTGACCCTTGCGCCGCGGCAGGCGCCTTACGACTGCGTGGACATCCGCAAACTCAGCGGCGACTGTCGTCCTTCAACCCGGCGGATCATCGCTCGACTCCGGTCGTCGCTTCCGCCGGGGGATCAGGTGCTGGTTACGCTTGACGGCGTGCGTTCGGTCGTCGCCGAGGTGGATGACCGGGGCCGGGCCCGGGCGAAGTTCGACGAGGCGGGCATCGGCGACCACCGGCTGACCCTGCACGGATGCCCGGACGTCCTTGCACACGTGACCTGCGCTCCCTGAACCCGCGGCCGCGGATGGGCGACCCCGACGCGGCGCCGGGGGCAACACCATCGCAACGCAGGGGAGGCGGCGGCTTGAAGCGCATCGGTGCGCCGCCTTCGCCGGGCGCCGGGGGCATGTACGCAGGCGCGCATAGCCGCCGGTCGAAGAACTCGCGATCGGCTTTCGTGATACCGGTTTTTCCCGGAGAAATTCGCCTCCCGGAGGGAGGCGTTACCCTTTTTCAACGGACTGATAGGCGGGGTACAATGCCGGCGTGGAGGCGCGACATCATTCCGAAGTGACGTCCGAGGAGCTGGATGCCTTGCGCGCCATCGTCGCCGGCACGGCGACGACCGTCGGACCGGAGTTCTTTCAGGAACTGGTGCGCCATCTCGCGTCCGCCACGGGGGCGAAGTACGCCTTCATCGCCGAGTTCCTTCCCGGCGCGAATCCCGCGGCGCGCGAGGGTCGGGCGCGCACGCTCGCGTTCTGGTTCCGCGACGCCCTCGTGGACAACATCGAGTGGGATCTGCGCGGAACGCCGTGCGAGGACGTCGTCTACGGCAGCCTGTGCCACCATCCGAACGGCGTCGCGAGGAAGTTCCCCGACGACCGGCCCCTCGTCGAGCTGGGCATCGAGAGCTACCTCGGGGTTCCGCTGCGCGATCTTGATGGAGTCACGATGGGACACCTCGCGGTGTTCGACGACCGTTTCATGCCTGAGGAGTCGCGTCGCTCCTTCATCTTCCGCATCTTCGCCGAACGCGCGGTCGCGGAGATGATGCGTTTGCGGGCTGAACAACGGCTTCGGGAGAGCGAGCAGCGATATCATGACCTGTTTGAAGAAGCGCCGATCGCCTATGTTCAGGAAGGGCTCGATCTCAAGTTCATCAGCGCCAACCGCACGGCGATGCGCATCCTCGGCATCACGCCGGAGGACGTGCCCGGGACCGTGGGCTCTTCGTTCATCCCCGATACGCCGGACGCCCAGCGCCGCCTGCGCGAAGCCGTCGAGTCCATCAATCGCGGCGTGGACACGAGCGGCGTCATCCTCGAGCTTCGTCGCAAGGACAACGGCAAACCGATCTGGATCCAATGGTGGTCGCGCCCCGACCCGAGCGGCAAGTTCACGCGGACGATGTTCATCGACATCACCGACCGCGTCCTGATGGAGCAGGAGCAGGCCCGGCTCCGCGCCCAGAACGTCTACCTTCAGGAGGAGATCAAGTCCGTCCACAACTTTGAAGAGATTGTCGGGCGCAGTCCCGTGCTTCTCTCCGTTCTGGACCACGTCGCGCGCGTCGCGGAAACGGACGCCTCGGTGCTCATCACCGGGGAGACCGGGACCGGCAAAGAGCTTATTGCTCGTGCCATTCATTCCGCGAGCCGACGTCGCGACAAGCCGCTGATCAAGGTCAACTGCGCGACCCTGCCCTCGGGCCTGGTCGAAAGCGAGCTGTTCGGGCACGAGAAGGGCGCCTTCAGCGGCGCGATCGCGAAGCGCATCGGGCGGTTCGAACTCGCCGGCGGCGGAACGATCTTCCTCGACGAGATCGGCGAGATGTCCCTCGACGTGCAGGCGAAGCTCCTGCGCGTGCTCCAGGAGCGCGAGTTCGAACGCGTGGGAGGCGCCCAACTCATTCGTGCCGATGTCCGCGTCATCGCCGCAACCAACCGCGATCTGCTCCAGGGCGTCGGCGCCGGCAGATTCCGTCAGGATCTCTACTACCGCCTCAATGTCTTTCCGGTCCAATTGCCGCCGCTGCGCGAGCGCAGGAACGATATCCCCCTCCTGGTGCAATTCCTGATCGAGAGGTTCGCCGCGCGCATCGGCAAGCGCGTCGAGGGGCTCACGCCTGAGACGCTCGAACGCTTCATGGCCTACGCCTGGCCCGGCAACGTGCGCGAACTCGAAAACGTGCTTGAGCGCGCCGTCATCCTCGCCAACGGACCCCTGCTGGACATCCGCCTGTCGGAATCTTCTCCGCCCCCCTCGCGCGTTGATGCTCCCGTCCGAACCGCGCCCACGGCAAGCCTGGAGGAGATCGAGCGCGAGCACATCCTCTCCACGTTGAAGCAAACCCGGTGGATCATCGACGGCCAGAGCGGGGCTGCCCGGATTCTCAACCTGCACCCGAACACCCTCCGCAGCCGTTTGAGGAAGCTCGGCATCACCCGCCCGCCGGCGCGGGAGACCTAAGGCGCCACGACGTTTCGTGGGGCCCACGAAGGTTCGTGGCGATCGCGGTCGTGGTTCACTCCGGTCTCGGGCGCCGTGATCGGCCCGCCCTCCTTAATCTATGCTCCAAAAAGAAGTTGCAACGCTTTTGGGTTTGCCCTTCTGCCTGGCACGAACGTTGCCCTCGCCTCTCTCCGACGAAGGAGACCAGCTTGCTCAGGATCACCCGATCAGAAAGGGACGCGGAAATATGGCTCAAGCTCGAAGGCAAACTCATGGGACCGTGGGTGGGAGAATGTCACCTGGCTTGCAAGCTGGGAGAACTCCGGACACGGCCGACGCATCTCGACCTCTCCGGGATCACCTATGTGGATGCCGAAGGAGTGGGCCTGCTTCGCCGCCTGCGCGACGAGGGTGTCAGGATTCCGATGTGCTCCAGCTTCGTGGCGGAGCTGCTCAAGGGGGAGGAGCGGACATGATCCGCGGACCCCACCCCCAGGCGGATGTCCCATCACCGTCAACCGGGGCCGTCCTCCATCCGCACGCGCGTCCTGACGAGTCGGACTCGATTCTGCTCGAGCGCGTCCGCGCCGGCGACCCGCAAGCCGGAGAGGACTTCGTCCGGCGCAGCGCCGGACCGATGCTCGCCGTGGCGCGCCGGTACTTGCGATGCGAGCACGACGCGGCCGACGCCGTACAGGAGGCCTTTCAGTCGGTGTTTCGAAACCTGGAGTCCTTCAGCGGTCAGTCGAAGCTCAGCACGTGGATGCATCGCATCGTGGTCAACGTCTGCCTGATGAAGCTCCGCTCCAGCAAGAGCAGGCCCAGTGTGTCGATCGAATCCCTGCTCCCGACCTACGACGAGACGGGCCACCGGGTCGGCAGCCGATCGGCGTGGGGCGCTCCTCCTCCGGAGCAGCTCGAAAAGGCCGAGTTGCGGGAGAAAGTGCGCGCCTGCATCGACCGGCTTCCCGATCCCTACCGCGTCGTTCTGCTCCTCCGCGACATCGAAGAGCTGGACACGCAGGAGACGGCCGATCGCCTCGGCCTTTCCGTCCCCGCGGTCAAGGTCCGTCTGCATCGAGCTCGACAGGCGCTGCGCACCCTGCTTGAGTCGGCGTTCATGACGGACTCCGGAATCATCGAGGCGACGATTTGAGTCGCGGCCTGGCTTTCGCTCCTCTGGGCCGGCAGCAGGAACGCAGGGAACCCAGGCTTCCCGGCACTGGCGTGCTGGGCTGTTTTCCAGCGCCCCTTCCCGGGCTGCGACTTCCGGATGATCCTCCCGAACTAAGACGCTGTTGCAAAACCGAGCCGCGCCCGTAAGGAAGCGTTCTTTTTCCCGTCTGCACCGGCGGTTTTGCAACAGCGTCTAAGACTCCCGGAGGATCCTCCGGGGCACAACACAGTCCCGCCGCCGCCTCTCCGCGGATCGCGCCGCAGGATCGTCAGCTCATGTGATTCCCAGACCCCGCAACCGGAGTCAGATGGAGACTCAGGCAAGCCGTTCATTTTCGTTCATACTTCCAGTTCCGTCCCTTTCCCTGGGCGATCCACTCGATGGCCGTCGCCAACCGGCGTTGGCGGGTTTCCTTCGCCTTCGCCTCGGTGATCCACTCGATGTACTCGTTGCGGTGGGAGGGACTGAAGGCGGTGAAGTTTGTTGCGGCTGTCTTGTTCTTTTTCAGGGCAGCGGCGAGGTCGGGCGGGGTGCGGAGCTTCTTCGCCGGGCCGCGCGGGGCGCGCGGGAGCTTGACGCCCTCGTCGTTAAGCTTCGCGGCCTTGCGCACGTAGGACAGCAGCACGCGCCTGGGCGGGAGGTCGGAGAGCTTCGTGATGCGTCCGAACTGGCCCATCGCCTCGTCGATTTTCGCCACCGGGGACGCTTCGCCCGCCGCCGCCTCGTCTCCCATCACCAGGGAGTGCTTCCAGAAGTCGAAGGTGCAATGCCGCTTGAACGCGGCCATGCCGCAAAGGAGGCCTTTGTATTCGAAGGCGGGCATGCTCCACTTGAGGGTTTCCGTGACGTTCGGACAGCCCTCATGCACGATCCTGCGAAGGTGGGTGAGGATCGGTCTGGCGAAGTCGGCGGACTTGGCGATGTAGGCGTCGATGCGGGGATCAAAGGTCGGTCTTTCGGTCGTCATGCCTGCGTCCTTCGGAAACTCCGGGGCCCGGCGGCGAGGGGAGAGATTCAGGGTCGCACGGGGGTTTCCGTCGCGCGGACTGAAGCCCTCGCTTGACGCTGCCGCCGCGCGGACTGAAGTCCGCGGCTCGGATGGCGCCAGCGGCAGTGGGCGATGCAGGACTCGAACCTGCGACCTCTCGGGTGTGATCCGAACGCTCTAACCAACTGAGCTAATCGCCCCCGGTAAAGCGGAAAAGCGGGGGATTCCAGCCTCCCCGTCCGCCGAACAGGTGGATTCTAGCCGTGGCGGAAGCGGCATCAAGCGGGGCGGCGCGGGCCGAATCATGTCTCAATTCGCCATCCCGCACAGGGGATGCAGGGCGCGGCGACGTCCTGAAGGGACCGGAACGCCTCCTTACGGATCCGGACCAGTGAACAAGGCGCGGTTGGCGGGGAGGGGTCGAGGAGGGAGAATCCGCCGGATGCCGACGACGCCCTTGCCGATCCTGATGCCGCAGATACCGGGGCAGCGCTGGTCCTGTCATTCCTGCGGACGATGCTGCTACGACCTCGTCGGGCATCTCAGCGCCGAGGAGCGGGCGCGGATCGACCGGCAGGACTGGCGGGGGGAACTCGGCATCGAGCCTTATGTGCGACTCGGGCGGTCGACGGTGCTCAACAAGCATGACGACGGCGCCTGTGTTTTCCTGGACCGGGCGACGAACCTCTGCCGAATCCACGCGCGGTTCGGCGAGCAGGCGAAACCGCTGGCCTGTCGCATCTATCCTTTCACGGTCCGGCCCGTGCCGCAGGGCTGGCGGGTGGCGCTGCGGTTCGACTGCCCGAGCGCGGCGGGGTCGCAGGGGGAGGGGCTGGCGAAGCATCGCCCTTTTCTAGGCGAGCTGGTCGGCGCGCTGCCGCACCTGGCGTGGCGAGAGGACGTTCCGCGTCTGACCGGGACGCATCGCCTCAGCGAGATCCAGACCCAGCGCCTGACCGAGCGGCTGCTGCGCATGCTGAATGCGCGCGACGAGCCGCTGACGTGGGTGCTGCGGCGCGCGGCGGAAGTGGCGGCGACGCTGGCGGAGGCGCGGCTCGATCGTGTCGGCGTGGGGCGTTTTGACGAGTTGACGGACCTTTTGTTTTCGGCGAACCCGGACCGCCTCCCAGCGCCCCCCGGCGCCGACCGGGCGAAAGCGGGGGTGACGCGCGGCGCACGGGCGATGCTGCGTCAACTGGTTTATGCGTTCAGCGCACATGCCACGATTCATGAGCTTCGTGCGGGGTTCTTTCGCCGGTTCGGGCTGCGTTTCCGGCACCTACGGGATGCCGGAAGATTCCGCCGTGGTCGAGGAGAAGTCCCGGCGACGCACGGATTGCCGCCGGGGGTGGCATTTGACCGCGTGGACGCCGTGAAGGCGGCGGACGACCCGGGTGAAGCGGAGCGGATCGAGGATCTGGTGCGGCGATATCTGACGGAGCGGGTGGCGAGCCGGTCGGTGTTCGGGGCGGGGTATTATGACTGGCCGGTGGTGGACGGGCTGCTGGCGCTGTGGGCGTCAGCGGCGGCGTGGGGGTTCCTGGCGCGACACCGGGCGGCGGCGCAGGGCCGCGCGGCGATCACGTACGATGATGCTTTCGAATCCCTGCGGATCGTTGATCGCTCCGCGACGCGCTCGCCTGCGCTGGGGACACGCACCGAGAGGATGCGTCTGAGATATCTGGCGAGGTCCGGAGCGCTGCCGGGGCTGGTGGAGGCGTATGCGCTGGTGACGTAGAGGGGCGAGCCGCTCGGTGCGTGTCCCCAGCGCAGGCGAGCGCGTCGCAGGGCGACTGACAAGGAGGGAACATGTCCGAAGTATTCGACTCAGCGGCGCAGATTCCGGCGGACTTTGCGGTTTCGTGCGATCCGCAGCCCTTGCCGCGGACGTTGCTGATGTGTCCGCCGACGTACTTCGACGTGGTGGACGTGAAGAACCCTCACATGGCCGGACACGCCGGGACGGTGGATTTTGAACTGGCACAGCGGCAGTGGCACGCGCTACGGGAGGCCTTCATCGTGTGCGGCGCCGCCGTCGAGGCGATCGAACCGCTGGAGGACTGCGAAGACATGGTGTTCTGCGCCAATCAGACGCTGGTCGGGCTGGATGCGGGCGGTCAACCGGTGTGCGTGGCGAGCCAGATGCGGCACGCCTCGCGTCGGCGGGAGGTTCCGGCGTTCGCCGCATGGTTCGAGCGTCGGGGTTATGACGTGATGCATCTGCCCGGCGAGGAGTTCTTCGAGGGCAGCGGCGACGCGATCTGGCATCCGGGACGATCGCTGATCTGGGGGGGTTACGGATATCGCACGGATCCGGAGGTGTATGACGCGGTGAGCGACACGTTCGGCGCGCCGGTGCTGCGGCTCGCGCTGCGCTCGGAACATTTCTACCACCTGGACACGAGCTTCTGCGCCATCAACGAGCACACCGCGCTGGTTTATCCGGGTGCGTTTGATGAGACCGGGTTGGACCTGATCCGGGCGGTGTTCAAGGACGTGATCGAATGCGACGAGGGGGAGGCGCTGAGCGGGTTCGCGTGCAACGCGACGGCGATCGCGGGAACCCATGTCGTCATCCAAAAAGGTAATCCGCGGACGGTCGAGGCGCTGAGAAGACGCGGGCTGACGGTGATCGAGGTCGACACGTCCGAGTTCATGAAGTCCGGAGGCAGCGTGTTCTGCATGAAGATGTACGTGTTCTGAGTGCGCAGGGTGAAGGCCGGGGGGCCGGGGAACCGGCGGACCCCGAGGCGCAGGCTCCGGGGCGAGGCGGCGAAGCCCGAAGCCCCGAAGCCTGTTGTACGGCGACCGGGTTGACAGGCGGGGCGAAAGCCTTAGGATGGCGGGGTGATTTTGTTCGCGCAGTCCGTGGAGGTCTGAGAAGTCAGGATCGGGCGTTGGGGTCGGTCCTTTTGCGGCGGATCGGAGGTACGCGTCAAGGCGCGTCGTCATGACGGCCGTCGGACATCCGCGGGTGCGTTGCGAGTCGGTATTTGTGTTGTCGGGATGAAAGTCGCCGAGGCGGAAAGCGGTCTGGGCGGTTCAGACTGACGACTTTGAGACGCTGAACGTGAATCTCCTGTTGTCCGTGGTGCTGGCGTTGATCGCGGGTCTGACCGGGGCGGTGAGCGGTCGAAGCGGGGGGGGCGTCCCTGCGTTGATTGCGAGCCTGCCGGGGCGGGGTCCGCGCGACGAGGCGATGCGTGCCGCTTTCGGAGCGTTCGTGTCGCGGTTGTCGCGGACGGGTGTGCGGGTGCGCGCCGGGTCCGCCGGGATTTCGCGTTTTGCATCACCTTGAGGTTCCCTCGCACGCGCCCACGTTGGATTCCGGCCCGCCGGTTTGAGGCGGCGGGTGGGCGGGCTCCGCCCCGTCGGGCTCCTGAGTTCCTCCAGGCTGCGTTTGTCGGCTGTCGACGAACGTGCGATCGACCGGAAGAAACGCCGCTTCGTGATCCTTTTCCGCGACAGGGCTTCGCGACGTCAAGGACAGGCGGGCGCGGTTCGGTCTGCAACGGCGTCATGAACTTGCGTGCGGTGATGCGCCGTACCGGGGGGATGCGGGGATGCTGGCGAACACGGAGTGGGTGGTGGGCGGGTTGATCGGAGCTGTCGCGGGGGCGGCGGGGCTGATCGTCTACTTCCGCGTCCGGGGTCAGCGGGGGCTGGACCAGGCGCGGGCGGAGTCTCAGCGCCTTCTGGAAGATGCCCGCGCCGAGGCCGAGCAGACGCGCAAAGCCGCCGAAGTCGAGGCGCAAGGCGAGTACCTCAAGCGCCGGGAGCAGTTCGAGGCGGAGTCCAACGAGACGCGCCGCGAGTTGAAGGAGACGGAGAAGCGCCTCGCCAAGCGGGAGGACAACTTCGAGCGCAAGATGGACACGCTCTCGATGAAGGAGCGGAAGATCGAGCAGCTCGAGGCGTCCGTGGCGGCGAAAGAGGCGTCGATGAAGGAGCGCGAGGCCGAGCTGGAGCGCCTCGCCGATGACGCGCGGCGCAAGCTGCACCAGATCTCGGGCATCGGTCCGGAGGAGGCGAAGCAGTTGCTGTTCCGCCAGCTCGAGCACGACCTGTCCCTTGAGCAGGCGACGATCGTCCGCAACGCCATCGAGCAGGCCAAGGAGGAGGCGAAGGAGAAATCCCGCGACGTCATCCTCACCGCGATCCAGCGCTACGCCGCCGAGCACACGTCCGAGGCGACCGTCGCCACGGTGGCGATCCCCTCGGACGACATGAAGGGGCGCGTCATCGGGCGGGAGGGGCGCAACATCCGCGCGTTCGAGAAGGTGACGGGCGTGGACGTGATCGTGGATGACACGCCGGGCATCGTCGAGGTCAGCGCCTTCGACCCCGTCCGCCTGTACAAGGCCCGGGTCACGCTCGAGCGCCTGATTCAGGACGGGCGCATTCAGCCGGGGCGCATCGAGGAGATCTTCTCGCAGGTGTCAAAGGAGGTGGACCGGGAGATCGTCGAGACGGGCAAGCAGGCCGCGATGGAGACGAAGATCACCGGGTTGCACCCGCGGCAGATCGAGCTGATCGGGCGACTCAAGTTCCGCACCAGCTACGGACAGAACGTCCTGCGCCACAGCGTCGAGGTCGCCTACCTGTGCCAGGTCATCGCCGACGAGCTCGGGCTGGACGGGAAGCTGGCGCGGCGCTGCGGTCTGCTGCACGACATCGGCAAGGCCGTCGATCATGACGAACTGGAGGGCGGGCATCCGAAGATCGGCGCGGACATCTGCCGCAAGCTGAACGAGCGCCCGGAAGTCCTCAACGCGATCGAGGGGCATCACGGCGACATCGAGTCGATCAGCCCGTATACGCCGATCGTGATGGCCGCCGACGCGATCAGCGCCGCCCGCCCCGGAAGCCGGCGCGAGTCCCTCGAACGCTACATCCAGCGCCTTCAGCAGTTCGAGGCGATCGCCACCGCGCATGACGGCGTGAAGGAGGCGTTCGCGATCCAGGCCGGCCGCGAAATCCGCGTCATCGTCGACGCCAAGAAGGTCAGCGACGACGACGCGGCGCGCATCTCCCGCGACATCGCCCGCCGCATCGAAGCCGAGATGACCTATCCGGGAGAAATCCGCGTCACCGTCCTTCGCGAGCTGCGGGCAATCGAAATCGCCCGGTAGAGCGGACCGGGCGG
Organism: Phycisphaerae bacterium; assembly: GCA_022072505.1. Taxonomy (GTDB): domain Bacteria; phylum Planctomycetota; class Phycisphaerae; order UBA1845; family UBA1845; genus JABWBH01. Next base: position 10,188 of record JAJVHU010000026.1, on the reverse strand, counting down.
GCGCGGCGGACATTCATTCCGGCATTCAGGCCTCGACCGTGGCAATGACCGGATGATCGGGCGTCAGACGGTAGTGCTGACGGAACACCGCGTCCACGACCCGCGCGAGTTCGTGCGGAGTCGCCTCGGGAAACTCGAACAGATCCTTGTCGAGCACTTCCACGCTCCCGGCCCGATGCGCGAGCCCGGCCCGCTCGAGCACCGCCGTCATATCAACTTCCTCAAGGCAGGTGTTGACCACCACGCCGGCCACCTGAACGACGATCTTCCTGCCGGAACGATCGGCCTCGAAGCTCGCCCAGCCTTGCTCGGCGTGGAATTTGTGATGCCGGGTGATGGCCTCCTCGAAAAGTCGCGCGGGGTCGGGATACTCAGGGGACGGACAAGTTCCGACCCGCCCGGGCTTGCCGGGCGGGGCGGGACCGCGTTTGAGGAAATCGAAGAGGCTCACGTCGGGTTCTCCTTGTCGGCGTCGGGTTTCATCGCCGCGCGTGCGAGGCGGGCGCCGAACCGCTAGCATCCGGTCTGCGCCGTAGGATGATACGACGTTCGTGGATCCCGGCGAGCGCCAGGCTTTCCGGCGCTGACGATCGGGGCCGGCGGAAGACGCGATGGAGAAGGCGGGAGCAGGGGAAGGCGGGGGATACGCATGACCAGAATCGCGGTCTTCGGGGCGTTGGTTCTCCTTGCGGTTCTGCATCAGGATTTCTGGTGGCGGGACGATCATCGCACGCTGGTGTTCGGATTCCTGCCGGTAAGCCTCGCGTATCACATCGGGGTTTCGATTGCGGCGTGTGTGCTTTGGGGGCTTGCCTGCCGGTACTGCTGGCCGAAGGATCTGGAGGTGGCGGACAACGAAGCGGCGTCGCGGACGGCGAGGTCGGAGAAGGGATGACGGAAAATCCCCCGCCGAACAATTCGGCCTGCGTCGCATTGGTATGAGGGACCGAGTTGATCCGTGATGAAAGAGGCGAACTACATGACCTCAGACTTTGCATGGTTGACGGAACATGAGCGCGAACTCTTTGAGCGTTATCGCGGCAAGTGGGTGGCGATCTGGCAGGAACGCGTCATCGGCGTCGGAGAAACGGCTACGGAAGCGGCGGAGCAGGCCGAAACCGTCGCGCCAGGGGAAAACTTCATTCTGCATGCCATCGACTCCGAAACGGACACGATTTATGGCGGTCTTTAAGTGGGATCACCTTTCGACCCGGCACTTTGGAGAGGTGTGGTCCACCTTTGCGAGCTTGGAGCTTCGCGCCGTTTCCGGGAGGTTTTACACTTTCACCGCCAGAGTCGACACAGGAGCCGTCGTTTCGCTTCTGCGCCGATCATGCGCCGCCATCCTTGGACTGGAACTGACTTCGGGAAAGCGCGTCGACATGAGCGGCGTCGGAAGCGGGAGCATTTTCGCCTACCTGCATGAGATTCCTCTGCGATTCGACGGGGGGGTCGTGTTTCCCACGTCGTTTGCGATTGCCGAAGTTGAGGATGTTCCGAACCTGCTGGGCAGGCACGGCGTGATGGATCGGTACCAAATGACGTTTGATCCTGTTCGGCGCGAAACAGCCATCAAACTTCCGGAGACCGAAAGGGGAGGATCAGATTGATGCTGCTGGCCGACCTGCCGCCGGGACAACTTCAGCTCTGGATCATCGTCGCCTACCTGGGCGCCCTCATCCTCCTGGGCGTCGCCAGCACGACGGTGTTCAAGGGCACGGCGGTGGATTACTTCGTCGCCTCGCGCGGCGTCGGACCGGTGCTGCTGGTTCTGTCCGTTTTCGGCACCACGATGACCGCGTTCGCCATCCAGGGCAGCAGCGGCGAGGCGTGGACCAGCGGCGTCGGCGTATACGGCAAGATGGCGTCGTGGTCGGGGATCGTTCACGCGGCGTGCTTTTTCCTCGTAGGCGCGAGGCTCTGGTCGCTCGGGAAGCGCTACGGCTATCAGACGCAGATTCAGTTCTTCCGCGACCGTCTCGAATCCCGCAACATCGGCGTGCTGCTCTTCCCGATCCTCGCGCTGCTGCAGATGCCTTATATCATCCTCGGCATCCTCGGCGCCGGGACGATGGTCGGTGTCGCCACGCGTGGGGCGTTTCCGACGCTCTTCCCGGTTCTGGACGCCGCGGGCAAGGCCCTGCCGGCTCACGGCGCGGTTCCGTTCTGGCTGGCGACGCTGGTCTGCACGGCGGTGGTGTGGTTGTACGTCTGGCTGGGCGGGGCGCGGGCGACGGCGTGGGCCAACGGATTGCAGACGGTCATCTTCCTCGTCGTGGGCGTGGTGACGTTCTACTTCGTCGCCGATCGCCTCGGCGGCTTCGCGCAGGCGACGAAGATGGTGCAGGAATACAACCCCAGCAAGCTCACCCGCACCGTCACCGACGAGCATCAGCGCATTTACGAGCAGCGCCTGGCGGAGTGGAATGAAGCCCAACAGAGCCGCGCCCGTAAGGAAGCGGGGGAAACGCCGGGAGGAGCCCAAGGTGGCGGACCGCAGGCTCGCGGATCCGAGGCGGCTGCGCGGGGCGAACCGCAGGCCCGCGTTCCAGGCGAGGCGCGCGGTCCTGAGGCGGGGGCGGATCGATCGAGCGGCGGCGTCCTGAAACCGCACAAGCCGAAGGAGATGACCGAGCTGGAGTTCCTCAGCTACGGGTTCATTCCGCTTTCAGTGGCGATGTTTCCGCACCTGTTTCAGCTCTGGCTGACGGCGCGCTCGGCGAAGTCGTTCCGGCTCACGGTGACGCTGCACCCGCTGCTCATCATGCTCATCTGGGCGCCGTGCATCGCGATCGGCATCTGGGCGACGTCGGCGGTGGCGGGCGGCAAGCCGATCGTGCCCTTCACCCCGGACATGCCCAACGCGAACGCAAACCAGGTGCTGGGGCTGATGGTCGCGTCGCTGAAGAACCCTTACGTCAGCGGTCTGCTGGCGGCGGGCGTGCTCGCGGCGATCCTCGGGGGGATGGACGCGCAGTTCCTCAGCCTGGGCTCGATGTTCACCCACGACGTCGTGGATCATTACGTCAAACACGATGCGATGACCGATCGTCAGCGCCTGCTGTCCGGTCGCGTGTTCGTCATCGGGGTCGTATTCGCCTCGTGGATTCTGACGCTCCTCTTGCGCGAGACGAAGCCGATCTTCGGCCTGGCCATCTGGTGCTTCAGCGGATTCTCCGCCCTGTTTCCGCTGGTGATCGGGGCGTTGTACTGGCGGCGCATGACGAAGTGGGGGGCGTACGCCTCGGTGATCGCGGGCATCGGGCTGGGGGTGTACTACTACGTCCGGGCGGGGCTTTCCGCGCCCGGCGGGTTCGGCTCGCGCCTGGAGCCGCTGGTGACGCTGCCGGGGTTAAGCCACGAGTGGGCGGTCGTGCCCGCGTGCCCGATGGTGCTGGCGGCGGCGGCGGCGCTGGTGCTGGTGTCGCTCCTGACGCCCCCCCCGGCGAGGAGCACGGTGGACAAGTTCTTCGCCGCCGCTCGATAGCCGCGAGACCGCGGTCTTCGATATTTAGCCTTCGGACTAAATTTAGCCCAACGCCTAAACCGGTCTAAATTCGGCGGGGGGGGGGCGACCGTCGGGCGCGGGGCCGCACGGTCTGGGCCCGGTTCATCCCGATGTCCGCGCTTGACGAATCAGGCTGCGAAGGGTGCTCGGCGCATCATATCTTCTTGACGCCCTCGCGTGCCAGGTCGTGTTCAGCGCGGTACGCTGACGCGGATGCAGTCCATCGAGCACTTCATCGCGGGCCGGTTCGTTGCGCCGGCGGGCGGGGCGTATCTCGACAACGTGGAACCGGCGACGGGGCGGGCGTACTCGCGCGTCGCGGACGGGGACGCGCGGGACGTTGAGGCGGCGGTGCAGGCCGCGGCGGCGGCGTTTCCCGCGTGGTCGGCGACGCCGGCCGAGGCGCGGTGCCGCGTAATGCTGCGGATCGCCGATCTGATCGAGACGCGGCTTGAGGACTTCGCCCGGGCGGAGTCGGTGGACACGGGAAAACCGCTGTCGGCGGCGAGGGGCGTGGACATCCCGCGGGCGGTGAAGAACCTCCGCTTCTTCGCCACGGCGATCCTGCACGAGAAATCCGAGCTGCACGTCACCGACCGCGAGGCGATCAATTACACGCTGCGCCGACCCCGCGGCGTCGCGGGTCTGATCTCGCCGTGGAACCTGCCGCTGTACCTGCTGACGTGGAAGGTCGCCCCGGCGATCGCGACGGGCAACACCGCCGTCGCGAAACCGTCGGAAGTGACGCCGATGACGGCGCGTCTTCTGGCGGAGGTCTGTGCGGAGGCCGGTCTTCCGCCCGGCGTGCTCAACATCGTCCACGGTTCGGGCGCCGGCGCCGGGCAGGCGCTGGTCGAACACCCGCGGGTTGCGACGATTTCATTCACCGGCGGAACGAAGACCGGCCGAGGCATCGCCGCGGCCGCCGCGCCGATGTTCAAGAAGCTCTCCCTCGAGCTCGGCGGGAAAAACCCGAACGTCGTCTTCGCGGACGCGGACCTCGACGAAGCGGTCGCCGTCAGCGTCCGCGCGGCGTTCTCCAATCAGGGGCAGATCTGCCTGTGCGGGTCGCGGATCCTCGTGGAGCACTCGGCCTATCCACGGTTTCTCGATCGGTTCGTCGCCGCGGCGAAGGCGCTGAAGGTCGGCGATCCGCTGGAGAGCGGCTGCGACCTCGGCGCCCTGGTCAGCCGGGCGCATTTTGAGAAAGTCCGGTCGTGCATCCGGCTGGCGGTCGAGGAGGGGGGGCGGATCGAATGCGGCGGAGACCGGTCGCCGACGGTGAACGACCGCTGCGCGGGGGGGTTCTTCCTGCCGCCGACGGTGATCACCGGACTGCCCGCCGGATGCCGGACCGACCGTGAGGAGATCTTCGGTCCGGTCGTGACCGTCAGGGCGTTTGACGGCGAGGCGGAGGCGGTCGCGGCGGCGAACGACACCGAGTACGGCCTGTCGGCGACGCTGTGGACGCGCGATCTGGACCGGGCGCACCGCGTGGCGGACGCGCTGATCGCCGGGACGGTCTGGGTGAACTGCTGGCTGCTGCGCGACCTGCGGGCGCCCTTCGGCGGGATGCGCCACAGCGGCGTGGGGCGCGAGGGCGGCGAGGAGGCGCTGCGGTTCTTCACCGAGCCGAAGAACGTGTGCCTCCGGATGCGGTACGAGCATCGTTGAAGGAAGACGAGAACGAAAAAGGTCGCGGCGCCGAGGGTTTCGGCGCCGCGACCCCAATTCACTCACGGTCAGTTCCGTCAGTCATGCGGAGGTCAGTCGCAGCTCACCTTGATCGGCTCCTTGCACTCGGCGGGCGTCACCAGCTCGACCGTGTGATTCCCCTTTCCGCCGATCCGTGAATACTTCGCGCGGCGGTTGAGGATCGCCACGGCGCGCACGTTGCCGTCGATGCCGATCTCGACCGGAAGCCCGTCGTACGCATCGTTGTTCGTCACCACTTTGCCGATCACCTTGCCGCTCGTGGGGTTGCAGCGGGCGACGAATTTCTTGATTGCGCCGCAAGGCACCGTCGTGTCGCCCCCCGGTCCGAGGACGTCCACATCGACGGCGTCGGGCGTGCCCGGACGGAACAGCCCCAGGATCGCCGTGCTCAGTCCCGGTGCGACGTTCGCCGTGAACCGGAAGTTGAACAACGTCCCCCAGCGGAGCGCATTGGCGTTCACGTCAAGTTCATAATCATCGGTCGTCCACGTGATGAACCCGTCGCCGACCGTAACCGCCCAGTCCGTCCCTTTGTATTCGCCGTCGTCTTCGCCTTCGCCGCTGTGATGGTCGATGTCGTGATAGCCGACGTTGGTCACCACCGCGTTGGGGGCGACGGGAACCGTAAACGACTTGCCGGAACGGTGCGAGTTCATGTTGTAAACGGCGTACTCGTAATCGTACGTCCCGTCGCCGTTGTCCGTCGCTTTGTACGCAACGATGAAGCGCCCGTCGGAGGGAACGTCGATCGTCGCGCTCTTGACCGTCGGGTCGGCGTCCTCCCAGGCGAGGATTGCCGGGCGCATCCGCTGCGTGGTGGTCCCTTCCACAAAGAACAGATTGTAGGTCGGGTCGGATCCGACCACCCGGACCCGCCGATGCGATGCGTTGTTGTCGTCGTTCCCGCTCGCGGCGTCTTGAGGGTGAACATACTGCCCCTCGATATAGTACAGCGCGCCCGCGTTGCGACTCGGATTCAAGTCGCGGTTGTTGACCAGCAGGCGGAAGGAGAGGTCGTTCAGGATGGGGTAGAACCCGTAAGGCCAAACAAACTCGCCGGTCGATGCGTTGACTTCGGAACGCGGTCCGAGACCGAACTGATTTCCGTTCAGGCCCGCGCTGTAGGGGTCTGAGCAATTCACCGAAAGGTAGTCCAGACATCCAAACCCGCCGTTGCACTGGTTCGAGCAAAGCGTTTGCTGCAGGGCGCAGAACCCGTGCTTCAGCCAACTCATGCCGATTTGCTCAAACCGGCCGTCCTTGAGACGGTAAAGGTTCTGCGCAATGACCGGGTGGCGCGTGCTTTGCGAAATCCATTCCAGATTCTGATCCCCGATGTTGCATGAGATCGTCCCCACGGAATACGCGGTGACGCCGTTGAGCTGCGCCCATCGGGCTATTTCGGGTAGATCTCCCGTGATGACGTCCGGACCGACCTGAGCCCCCGCCCGGACGGCGAAAATCAACACCACCGCCGCCGCTGATGCCTTGCGAATCATTTCCCTGTGCTCCTCCTGAGATTCGACAACCCTTGAACCACCGCGCGGAAGGCAGGCCGCTCGCACGGAACCACCGGGTTCCCTACTACCCGATCGCTCTCTGATTGTCGCAAACCACGAGGAGTTTTTCAAGTCGGGAGAGGAGAACCGGCGAAATCCGGCGGCGGACGGGCCTGCTTTCGCGGACGAACGCGGTTTCGGCCCCGGCGGACCCTCGAATCAGGGCGTAACGAGCGTCCGAGACACACCTCCGAGAAAAACAACCGTCAGGCGCAGACCCCGCGCCAAATCCCCCTGCGCCAATCCGCGCCGCCTATCCGAACCGCGTCCGTGAGAAAGCGAGCGCCCCGCTCCCTTGGAGACCCTCCACCGCAGAGAATGCGAAGCGAACCTCGCGGGGCGATGCGCCGCGCAGGCGGTGATGTGCGATCCGTAACCGAGCCGCGGGCTTCAGCCCGCGCGAACCCGCGAATTGAGGGGCGCGCATCCGGATGAGGATTCGCGCAGGCTGAAGCCTGGGCTCGGGCAGAGAACCGGAGGCCCGTGATCCGCGCCGGGCGGAACGAGAGAACACCCGGAACAGGCCAACACCCGCGACTACGGGTTCGGATCCTCCTCGAGCAGTTCGAGGATCCGATCGACGTCCGTCTGAAGATCCTTCTGACGTCGAAGGAGCTTCTCGAGGTCTTTCATCATCTCCTTCTGGTTCTCCTTGATCTTGCTGTTTTCGCCGCCCTTCGTGCATTCGCGGATGCGCTTCGAGGCCGAATCCGACGCGGACTCCAGCGCGTCGGACAGCCCCTCCAGCGCCGTGGCGATCTTCTCCGCCGGTTCGAGCTTCACGACCACGCCGACCCAGCCCCACGCCGCCGCTTCCGGCTGAACCGGAATCTTCCCCAGCGCCGCGAAGAGCCGGCCCGCGATCTTCAGCACCCGAGCCTTGTCCTGAAGACTTTCGATCGCGCTCTCCGCCGCGGCCTCGTTCTCGGTCACGTACGCGCACGCAAGCTCCCGATCCTCCTGGATCACTTCCGCCACGATGACCAGGTCGTCCGACGCCTCGTGCAGCGCGTTCAGGAGCGTGTCGTCGTTAATCAGGCCGCTACGGTACAGCGGGAACAACAGCCGCCCCGGAAGCTGGTGGATCAGATCACGCTCCCGATGCAGGTCGATCTGGAAATCCTCGGCGTCCGAGATGACCAGGATCGCGTTGAAGACCGTCTCGACCTGCTCCAGCAGGTCCATCAGGCGGGCGCGGAACGGCTCGCACTCGTCCGTCGAGCATCCGTCCGGACCGGCCGTGAAGGCGTCAAGCCCCTCTCGCTCCTCGACAAGCTGACGTTGCAGGTCTTCGGCGCCGTCACGGATCGCGGAGCGCATCTCCTCCGACAGGTGCGACAGGCTCGCTCTCAGTTCATTACGGATCTCATTGGCGCTGTCGCGCGCCGCGGCGGCGTTGTTCCGGGCTTCGATCGCCCGGTCCCGCGCGGCCAAGGCATATGTCTTGGCCCCTTTTGCAAGATCGAGAATGTCGTCCAGGATGTCCGCGTGAACCGGCGAGCAAACCGCGATGCACATCCCTCCCGCGGCCACCCACCCCCACATCCGACCTGTTGCGGATTTCATCACTCCCTGCTTCCTGAACCTGACGTTCAAAAACCCCGCTTGGATCCGCCTCTGACCCGATCCTGAGGCCCGATCCTGAAGCCGAAAGGCACAACATGATCTTACGGGAACATCCCGCAAAACGGAACGTCCCAGGTTCGTCCTTGTGCTTCCGGTCCTTAAGACGCGGTTTCAAAACCGAGCCGCGCCCGTCAGGAAGCGTTCTTTTCCGGCTCTTCGCTGTTTCGTGTGGGTAGAGGCTGGGCGACCGGTCCCCCAGACCCCCTGGGATTTTTCGCCTTCGGGCCTGCCGGCAGGCGCGGGGGGCGTTCCGATCATAAAACCTGACGCAAGGCTGGCTTACGGAGCGCTCGCACTCGTGGGAACCGGGCGTTCGTGGCACTCGCACGGGCGCGGCAAGCTCGTCCCAGGCATGCCCCGGCACAGTGGGCTGCCCACGCCAAACAGCGAGGAGGCAACTTTTTGACGGTTCTCCGAAGGTTTTGCAACAGCATCGAAGGCACAAAGGCACGAAGAATGCCCAACCCTCGGGCGCGTCGCCCTCCGCGTCGCCACGGAAAAGAAGGACTGATTCAACCCACGGAGCGGTGTCAGGCTCACGGATCGCATGGGTCGCACTGCGCCGTATCTTCGCAATCGACCAGCCCATCGCAGTCGTTGTCCCGGCAATCCTCGCACCTCTGGTTGTTTTCGTTCGCGGTGCTGAAGGTCGTATGGATAAAGGTGAGCCGCGGAGGGTCGCCGGTCGTGCTCCCGCTTGCGTGAAATCCCCGGCCGGCGTTTGTTTCATTGGAGGCAATGACAAACTGATAATATGGGATCTGGTTCACACAATCCAGATACCGCTTGGTCAGGTACGGCGTGACGTCAAAGCGGACATGTTGGCCGGCCTGGATGGAGCAGATGCGAGCGATCGGGACGACGTAATCGGGGTCCATCGCATCCCAATCGCCCCAAACAGCGTCGCCGCAATCCGGAAAGGCGGCGTATTGTTTCCTGCAATCGCCGACGCCGCCTTCTTCCACGTAATAGAGCGTTACATCGGTCAGGTCGCCGTCGTCGGTGGCGTGGAGTATCAGCTCCCCGCCGACAGCCAGGTAGTCTGCTGAAATACCCGCCTCCTCTCGATCGAATCGCAGGAACGTCACTCTGCCGTCAGCGCCTCCTGAGCCGTCCTTGCTCACGACAAGCTTGTTCTCTGCGCAGTGGTTTGTTGAATCCCCTTCGGATACATACGTATCATACCCACCCCCGTCGGACGTGTTCAGCTCCACGCCCGTCCGGATCCTGAAGCGGCGCAGGTACTTCTGATGCTGCCCGGTGTACAGCGACTCCGAACTGTCCATCACGCCCAGCACGAACTCGAAGCATGACGCCGGGTTCTGCGGATACGTCCCGCTGATCGTCGCCGTGTCGCCGTTGCCAGAGAAAGTAAAACCCTCGGGGAGTCCGCACACGCACGGGCACACTCTCGCGCCGACGGGCGTAACGGAGGTCGGGCACAGACAATCCGGATCGTCATTCTCCTTTTCCGGATCATGCGGTGTCACGTCTTCGAAAAGACAACCCAGTTCTTCCAGTCCCTGAGGGCAGGCGTCTGCACAATAATCAAATTCATCGTCATTCGTGAACTCCCAGAGGCACCAGGAGTACGGTCCCACCCCTCCCTCGGCCTTGAAAGTTACCGAGTACGACTGACCCGGAATGCCCATCGGCAGATCCCAGTCCACGATGGACGGATCGTCCAGCGTGATGACCAGGCCGCGCGCCGCGGCGATCTCGGTGCGATGGTCGTCCACCTCGCCCGGATCCGTGCAGACGAGGTTGTCCAGTTCGTAG